>DASZFU010000122.1:0-4992 GCA_035939495.1 Candidatus Angelobacter sp.
TGCGCGCCTCTATATCGATCTGGGGGCCTCCTATACGTTCGACCTGTTTGGCAGCAACACCATTACCGTTGATTTGGGGGCGGACCTGCATCTGTGGGGGCCAGAGTTTTCAGGTGAGGCCAGAATCCATTGGTTGTTCATTTCCTTCACTGTCAGCTTTGGAAAGGGGGCGTCCAGAGAGCTCACGCCGATTAAGTGGACAGACTTCAAGACGGCGTTTTTACCTAAGGATGACCAAATCTGCGGCATCGCGGTCCAACAGGGGTTGATTCGCCAGGTCAAAGATGGGGTTCAGGAGCGCTGGATCATGAATCCCAAGGAGTTTGTGCTGGTGACGAATTCAGTGATTCCATCGACCGAGGCGATGGAAGTCGCCAAACTCGATAAGGATGGGAAACCGGAGACTTGGAAACCGATTCCCGCAGAAGCTCGCTCGGTGGCGGTTCGGCCCGTGGGAGTGGAGTCGATGAAATCGACGCATACGATCACGATCACGAAGCAGGGAGACAAGGAAGTTGAATTGGTACCGTTTGAGTATGAGCCGGTGCTGAAAGCCATGCCGGCTGCCCTGTGGGGCGCACCGCAATTTACCGACGACGCAAAAAAGGAATTTTTACGATTACCGGACCTCCATGATGACAAGCCCTTGATCGAGAAGACCCTGTGCGGGTTTGAAATCCGGCCGCCCAAATTTCCTGAGCCTCGGCCAACGGCGCCATTCGAACCAAAACCCTACGAGACCGAACGGATCCCGGACGCTTTTAAGTGGGAAGAATGGATGCTCTTGGATAAAGATTTACAGGGGAAGAACGCCCGGGAGGCAGCAACAGGAGATAAAGGCAGCGATTTCCTCAACAAAAGAGACCTCCTGTTCAAAGCCCTGGGGTTCGCGAACACCGGCACTGGTTTCCTGGCCAAACGACAATGACTACTAAGCTGAGTTTCACCGATTGGCACAAGCCCGGTCTTGAGCCGGGAGATTACTCTATCACTGTCGAGCAATCCATAAAAGCCGACGGTAAAATTCCTCCAGAATCATTTCCGCCGGTAACGCGTCAATTTTCTGTGTTGGGCCCACGTTTTACCCTGAATCCCCAGGAGGTTCAGGATATGTTTCCGCCCCCCGGGAGTTTGGGCGAACACTCCAATGTGTTACCTCATATTATCCTGAAGCGAAGCACTTTGCCCTGGGAACGTCAGGCGGACCCTGGTGACAAAAATGTCCCCTGGTTGGCTTTGCTGCTATTTGAGGAGGAGGAAATACAGGATCCCCCCCAAAAGAGTGCGGATGCGGTGAAGGAACTCTCCTTGATGCTCCGTGACCTCTCCAGAGCGCAATCGTCGAAGTTCCCGATGTTGCCGACGGAAAAAGGTGACCACGATGACGATCAAGTTACAGTGATTGATGTTCCCAAAGGGCTGTTGGAACAGATCATTCCGACCAGAGAGGCGCTGAAGTATCTGGCTCATGTCCGCCAAAATCAGAACAAAGAGGAAGTGGCGGTCCTTATTGGCAACCGGCTGCCGAAGCCAGGAGGACTGAGCATCGTGCACCTGGTTTCACTGGAGCGTCGATATAATGGCAATGAATTTAATTATCAAGGAGCACAGTCCTCGGATTTGATCCGTTTGATCAGCCTGAAAAGCTGGCGTTTCGCCTGCGTCAGCGCAAAGCGGAGCTTTAAGGGATTACTCACGCACCTCAACCATCACCTCCTGTTTCATTTTCCTGACAAGGTCACGCCTCTAAAGACGAACGGTAATCAGATTGACGATGATATCCGCTCAGCATTTGCACTGAGTGGGCGCCCCCTTCTCGATGCGACGGTAACGGTCAGCGAGTACAGTCAATGGCGAATCGCAGACCTGGGAAACCGTTACTACCTTGTCAGCAACAAGTTGAATGTATTCAATCAAGCAGGGAAACACGTGTTGACGTTGGACACAGCCCCGTTGGACACAGCCCCGACCCAGCAAAAGCAAAAACTCTCGGATCAGAAGAGCATTCTTGACAGGTTTAGCAATGCAAAGCATGCGCTTCATCAAAAGGCCACGATCGAAAAACAAGCACAAGCGGATCACTGGTGGATCAAGGACGGGAGCAACCAGTACTTCATTAGTCAGGAGAAGAAAAGCTTTTCCGTGTACGATCTCGACCCGGATTCGTCCAGCACGTTAAGATTGCCTCCGCTCAAGGGATCGAATGGCAACGCCAATGCTGTTGCAGAAACATATTTCAAAAGGGGGTGCGTTCCTCTCCCCCATACCCTGCGTCAGGGGAACCAGACTATTTCCTGGTACCACGGTCCATTGGCACCGGGAGGAAACAAATCAAAAGACATTGATTTGCCCATCCGCTCCGCCGATGAATTGGTGCGCTACAACACAGACGACGGCATGTTTGATGTTTCCTATGCTGCCGCCTGGGAGCTTGGTCGCTTGTTGACGCTGCAAAAGACGGGTGTTGCCGTCGATTTGTTCAACTGGAAACGAGCCCACGCCCACGAAGAACAGTTGCAGACGGCCGAAAGGTTCCTGGCCCATTTGCCGTATGAGAAGTCGAAGACGGACTTGGCATTGCCGGAGACGGTGACAACGTGGTTCGCCGATTTGGCGCTGTTGCATGGGGTGCCGTTTTCCTACCTGGTCCCTGATGAGCGTATGCTCCCGCCGGAATCCATCCGTTTTTTCTGGGTCGATTGGCGATGGATTGAGTGTCTGTTGGATGGCGCATTTAGTGTGGGGCGAGCCATGCTCGTGGATCATCAACGCGATCAGAGCCATGCCACAAACAATGCAAAAAGTCTTGTCCGAAACCCACACGAAATTGTGACTGGTTTCTTGTTGCGGTCCGATGTCGTCTCCGGCTGGCCCGGTTTGTTGGTCGATGAGTACAAAGCCAAGGAAAACGAGACGAATTTGCCACTGCGGATGGAACGCTTGTCAAAAAATGTCTTGCTGTGCCTGTTTGCCGGCGAAGTCACGGCTGTCAACATTCACCAAAAGCCGGAAACCTTGCATTTCGGCTTCGACCGTCCTGATCCAGCCTCTGGGTCAGACTATTCAAAGGACCATAGAGATAAGAAGGTGCCAATAGATTGGAAGGATCCGGACAAAAGAGTGGTCGATATCAGTAAGTTCGCGGCCAAGTTAAGAGACGGAACCCAGCCAAACGCGGCAGCTAAAGATCCCGGTCATTCGGCTAAATTTGCCTTAGAAATGATCGAAGGGGTTGAGAGCGTTCGGTTTCAGCATTCATAAACCCATGGAAAATGAACAACAGGTACGGACGCTTATTCTTCGCGTGCTGAATGTAGCCGAAACTGGCCATCCAGATGGCAAACCTCACGCGGTCTACATCTACGCCGACGGTAAAGATGGTCGCAAACAGGTAACGCTAGGGGTCGGATTCACTGAAGACGGAGGAAATCTGGAAAAGGCGCTCAAACGTTACATTGCTAAGAAAGGCGCTTTTGCCGATCAACTCTCGACTCACCTTCCACAAATCGGCAAAGGCACTCTCGCCGCCGACAAGAAGTTCCATCAGCTGCTCAAACAAGCCGGAGAACGTGACCCGCTGATGGCAGAGGCGCAGAACGAGCAGTTCAACAAGGCTTATCTGGAGCCGGCTTTCAATTGGTTCACAAAAAACGGTTTCACGTTGCCACTCTCCTTTCTGGTGATCTCGGATAGCTACCTTCATTCTGGTGGGATCCGAGAAGCGCTGCGGAGTAAATTCCGGGAAAGTCCGCCGGCAAAAGGGGGTGATGAGAAAGCATGGGTCCGAAGCTACGTCGAAGCCCGGCACAACTGGCTTTCTAACCATTCTAACAAGCTGCTCCGCAATACCGTTTACCGGACTCAATGTTTTCGTAACGAGATAGCCAGGGAAAACTGGGCGCTAGACCGACTCCCAATCAATATCCACGGAGTTGCGGTAAACCTCCCGGCGAACCCTACGCAACTCGTTTGAGACTAGTGCACCAAGTCCGTGGCTGGTATAGCGGCGGCGCCGCGTATTTCGGCTGGATGCGCGAAGCGAAGAGGGACAATACCCGCTGTGGTCTTCGACCGATGAGCGACAAAGCAGCCGGCCGAAAGACGCGCGGCCCGGAGGGTTGCGATGAAAATGGGCCGGCGGCTGCGTTGCTCCTCGGTCACGTATCGATTCAGATATGCCTCCTCCTACCGCCAGTCCGGCTCGGACCGCCTTGCCGGCGGCCCATTTTGATCGCAACGCCGCTATACCAGTCACGGACTTGGTGCACTAGATTGTTACGAAATGGAACCGGCAATGGCGTTCGAACCGACGACCTGCTGATTACAGATTAGACCGAGTCCCTCAAGCCGGGCTCAGTGATCAGGGTCAGCTCTCGCAGGTGTTGGATGTCGCGGACAGGAGGATCGCCAAAATGGCGTTTGTACTCGCGGCTGAAGTGCGAAGCGTCGTCGTAACCGACATGAAAGCCTGCCTCGGCCGCATCGAGACTTTCGGCGAGCATGAGCCGCCGCGCTTCCTGAAGGCGGAGTTCCTTCTGAAACTGCAACGGGCTCATGGCTGTAACTGCTTTAAAGTGGGCGTGAAAGCCGGAGACGCTCATGCCAATCTCGCGCGCCACTTCCTCAATACGAAGCGGCTTGGCGAAATCCTCGCGCAACTTTCGGACGGCCCGAACCATGCGATGGGCGTGACCGCCAATCGTTGCGAGGTGGCGCATCCGATGGCCCTGCTCGCCGGCGAGAAGCCGGTAGATGATCTCGCGAATGACGAGCGGTCCCAGCACCCGATATTGCTCGGGCAACTCGAGCAGCCGCAGTAGGCGCAGGCAGGCATTCAGCAGGTCGGAATCAAGTTTGCTGACCGCAATGGCCTTGACGCTATCGTTCTGTCGCTGAGCGAACCCCGATTCCACCATGGTCGAAGTCACCACGGCGGGATCGAGGACCAGGCGCAATCCCAGGTAGGGTTCCTTTGCCGAAGCGACGTCGATC
>DASZFU010000123.1:0-75771 GCA_035939495.1 Candidatus Angelobacter sp.
GGTCTTTTGATAATCCACATTATCGCGAGCTCGAGTCTCATATAAATGCAATGATTCTCTTTGCTCCCCAATTGTCCTTTTCCCGCGTGATTCTCACTTGGCTCTTTGCGAAGTTCTCAGGCAAATCCATGCCGGCGGCTAAGTTCGAGGATCATCTCGAGTCGGATTCCCATTTACAGGCTGACCTTCGATTGGAACTCGAGCGCGTTCATCAGAAAATGATCATGTTGGCAGGTCAACATATCTATCGCTCTTATCCGTTGACGTGGCCCGCTTTGGCAATTCACTTCTTATGGTTTTTTGGCAAGCGAATTTACACTTTTGGTTTTAACAGAAGAGCTTTTAACTTTGGCAAGCAAGAATTTCAAGCTCCTCGAGCTGTAAGACTGGGGGTCTGGGGTACGATCTTCTCGGACCCTCGTGTAATCCGGAAAATGATGGGGCAGATTGAGCAGCAAGCTCATGAGCTATCCGGTCGTCAGAGTGATACTGCCGTACACGCGGCCATTGTAGCGTAACCATCCTTAGCTGCTGCTAACCCGGTAAGGTAATAGTCGTTGGGAAGTCTTCAATAATTCAACACAGAATTACAGGCAATAAAGCGCGGTCCTGACATTCATGCGCTTGAACTCCTGTCAAATCCCCAACGGCGCGTGAGCATTAAAGCCAAGAAAAGGATTTCGGAGTTTAGCAAACAACGCGTACTCCCGATGGTGTGGCCTACGCCAGTCCCGTTCTGCCGCTGGAAAACTGCCCGCGTCGTGAGAATTGTACGGGCGAGATCCTCCTGGAATTTTGCTGCTCTATGGGGATTCGGCAGCTACAAATTTGTATACAACCGCCTTCGAGCCGCGCAACTGGAATTGATATCCTCTAATATTCTAAGACTCTTACACTGAACGACCGTCCGTAGGCCCACGGAGCCCAAGCCAGGCGCCCTAAAAGCCCCGGAAGATATTTGCGCTTTCCGGAGTGAAATCTGGAAGGTCTGCTCGAATTGAGATTTATTGACCTGTAGAGTTCTTAGAGGCTTTTGCGACTACAAAATCATCTACACTCGTTTTGCCGCCAACTCGCGACGTTGGGCATTTCTCAGAAGAGCGTTTTTTGGCCCGCATTTCCGGTTTATCAACAATTCATCCAGAACCAATGACTTGAGTATGCAGCTTAGACTTGGCATTGCGATGGCTGCCAAAAAGAGGTCCCAATGGCACGTAAGCAAGGTTCAGTTAACGTTAGCAGTCGTTCCCCAGCGATTCTCTTCCACGCCTTCCGGGTGAGCCCCTTTGCGCGATAAATCCCCGTGGATTCTTAGGCCATCTAAAGTTACCCCATTTCTCCGGCAGCTTCGAGTTACAGCTGGGGATCACTTTCTCTGTGACTTCCACAACAACCAACCGGCTTTGTCTCGAAGGCTTTCGGGAAGTCGCCTAAGATCCCCGATCCATCCAAGACCGTCAGCTATTGTCTTGCTTGAACCTATCGCAGCTAAAGCCGCACGAGCAGCTTCCGACAATCCAGGCATCCAGAGGGAAAACGCCGTAATCGCAAGGCCCACAGTCGCGCTTATCCCATTCCTGTTGAGCTCCTTCACGGCTTTCTCGTACGCGATTTGAATGTCTACCAGTGCATCGTTGTACGCGTGAACCCAAGCGGTAATGAAATCGCCGCCCTCCTTTTCAAGTGAATTTCTGAACTCGTTTGATATCTTTGCAAATAGATCTCGATTCTTCTGAACAATATCCACATACCGCTCAAGGTCTATTTTCTCCAGATAGGGCAAAGCAAATGCGCCCGGCAACAGCTCAGAGATTTCCTTCTTCCCTTGGAATACGTGGGGAACATTGGGGGGCTTCAGAATATCAATATCAATGACCTGTTGCCGGTCATAGACTTCATGAATCGATTTTCGCGTGTTGCCATAATCGAATCGCCAGTCGTAAATAGCGTATCGCCTCGGCACTACGGTCGCCATATTCTGCATCATTAGCGGCTTGAGGCGAAGCAAGAGATACAAATAGTCGTAGTAGACAAAGTATTCATACCCTGATGACTCAGTTTCCTGCTGTAGCAACGCTCCGCAAACGTGAACGCTCAAATCCGGGAGGTAGCAGCTATATTTGGCACGAATCTCATGAAAAGTGAAATCAGTCACTCGGTCGGGCTCATACGGGAAGCAGACCACTGAACCCTTCAGACCTTGGAGCCGATCAATTTCGTCGGAAAGATTAACCTTGGTTTGCTCAAAAAGGTCGGAAACCCAGCCGTAATCAATAGAGGAAACCCCCGTGGGCGGCCCAGTACTCCCGCGAGGCCTGTGTTTAAGGCGTTCGAGATCGCGAGGAGTTCGAACGCCAGCCCGATTCAAAATCTCATAAAGTGCTTTGTAGTTGGCCATCGCGAACTAAGATTTTATGCCTTGCCAGTTCAATGAGGGTGAAAAAAGCTATCCCTTTGCGGGGAGAATCAGGGCAACCTGATTTGTGGCCAGGTCAAACTGCGACGACGCGCCTCCGAAATCGGCTTCTGGTAAGTAGACCAATTCTAGACAGATCACGAGCAGCGACGATTGGACAGACCTTCTGGGCCCAATCCAGAGGTACAAATTAACCACCGAAATCCGCTGCTCACAAGCAGTCGGGTCAGCTGTTGATGCTTGGAGCTAGAGAGCTGTTGAACTGCGCAGTTCTTTGAGGCTTTCGCAGTTACAAAATCATCTACAGTGCACTTAAGAACTGTCAATCATCAAATCGAAGTGTGTTAGAAACCCTACGAGGAGAAGATTAGAATCGTTTGTATGACTCCGGTCGAGGAAATTCTCCAAGCCTCTGAGCGCGGCGAGGTTAGTAAAGTCCGTGAACTCATCGGGCTTGACCGAATGTTGGCAAATTCCAAAGGCACCTATGATAAATCTCCGCTGCACTGGGCGGCGGAAAAGAACCACCGCGAGATTGCTGAACTGCTCCTGACGGCCGGGGCCGACATCAATGCTGAACTCACCTGGGGTATGACTCCGCTGCAATGGGCTGCGAACATGGGCAGCCGGGAGGTGGCAGAAGTCCTCCTGGCACATGGCGCGCAGTCTCAACTGAATATGTGGTGCGCAGCCGGCTTAGGCAAGCAAAACGTGGTTGAATCATTTTGGGTGTCATCCAACCATTTGAAACCCAACGCTGGCCAGACCCGTTCGCGCGACCTGGGTAATGGCCAATGGGGTAAGAAGCAGCCGCCGGAGAGCTATGAGGAACTGGTATCAGAGGCGTTTTATATCGCTGCGCGGAATGGCCATGTGAGTGTGGCTAAGTTTCTTCTTGAAAAAGGAGCAGACATCAACTGCCGTGGCTTCTTCGGTGCTCCGGGACTGCACTGGGCGGCCATCAATGGACACCAGGCGATGGTCGAGTTCCTTGTTACCCACGGCGCCAACCTCAATTTACGCGACCAGCAATTTAACGCCACTTCGCTAGGTTGGGCACTGGAAGGCGACCGAACAGAGATTGCGGCGTTTCTGCAAACTCACGGAGCGACCCGGTAGCAAGGATTTCTTGAGTGTCGAGATGAACAAAATGCTCTGGCTCTTGAAGTCTTTCTGATCCAAAGAACGCGCTCTGCCGAATCGATCAGGATTTGAGTAACCCCCCGGGGCCCAAGCCGGGTGGTCACGAGGGCCCGAAGAATGCATGGCCACCAGAGAACAATGTGGGCTACTTCCCAAACAGGTTCCCGAAGAAATCGCCCTGCTTCCACGAAGGTCTTTCGTGCTGCTGGGCCACGTCATATCCCACCAGCATAGTGATCTGCAAATATTGGAGGGTAGCATCGAAGTTGAGCGGCTGGTTCATGTCGTCGCTGGGCGCGTGGTAGCGAGTCTCAATCCAGTTCTCGACGAATTTCCGTCCATCTACCTTGGGATCTTTTGCCTTCAGTCCCTCAGCTACGCTCACCGCGGGAATGCCTTGGCGCACGAACGCGTAGTGATCGGCGCGGATGAAGCCACTTTGTTCCGGCATGGGATCCGGACTGACTTCCAGGCCTAACTGGCCAGCGACTTGAGCGAGGGTATCTCCCAACGTGCTGTGGTCGTCGCCCACTACATCCTTGAAGGTATAAAAGACGCTGGCACCATCCATGTTGATATCGGCCACGACGTTGCTCTTCGGCACGGTGGGGAAGCGCGCGAAGTAGTCGGCGCCCAGCAAGCCTTGCTCCTCAGCCGTAGTCGCAAGAAACAGGATGGAGCGAGCGGGCCGCTGGCTCAGGCTGGAATAAGCACGGGCCAGCTCGATCAGGGCGCTGGTGCCCGACGCATCGTCCACTGCGCCGTGATAAATCCGGTCTCCGCCGATCGGCTTCCCGATCCCCATGTGGTCCGTATGTGCGCTGTAGACGACGTACTCCTGCGCCAGCGCCCGGTCTGATCCGCGCAAGATACCCACCACGTTTGGGCTGTTGACCGCGCGATGTTGGCTGACCGAGTGCAAACGCGCCGTGGCCGCCAGTGGGAATGAGCGAGGCGTGCCGGTCGTCGCTGCTTTCAAGGCCTCCGCAAAGGGCTGCTCCGAACCTTGCAGTAGCTCTTCCGCTGCCTTCACGGACAATATGGCCCTTCCGCGAATCTCCCTGAACGTATCGTTGGGCATGCCCTGGCTGTCGAGCCAGCGATACCGGGGCGATTCTACCTGGTTCGGCATGCGGCTCCAGGGAAGCGACTGCTCCATCTGTGGAGTCCACAGTGAGATGATCCCAACGGCCCCGTGCGCGACGGCCTGGCGCTCCTTTTCCAGTCCCGACGAGAAGTGAGCGCGCTCTTCGGCTGGAAAACTCGGCGGAGCCCCCGGCAATATGACGATGATCTTCCCTTTCACATCCACGCCTTTGTAGCTGTCGTAATCCCGGCCGGGGTTGACGACGCCGAAGCCAACGAACACCAGGGGTGCCTCTACCGAAATGTCCGTCTGCAGCGCATTCCCCGGATTCAGGAAACCTTCTCCCCATTTGAGACGCGTGGTCCTGCCGTTGCGCGTGATGGAAGCCTCGCATCTTGCAACATCTGTCTTGACCTCGCGAAAAGGGACCGGTTGGAAGTAGCTGCTGTTGGCGCCGCCTGGCTCCAGACCGAAAGCTTCGAACTGGGCAGCGACGTAATGAGCAGCGATCTCCTGGCCGCGCGTTCCCGTACCGCGCCCTTCCAGCAGGTCGTCGGCGAGGAAGCGCATGTTGGCCCTCAACGCCGCCTTGTTGAAATGGTCCATGGCGCTTTGGACGTCAGCCGGGACGCCAGGCTGCTGGGCGCTGGCAATTGCCAGAAACAGGCTCGTGAATAACATTCCACTCCAAGTCGAAGTCTTCATCTCATCACTCCCGTTCATCTCCACCCAGCGCGCGGTGAAATGATAAATAGACTCTTCTCACACGGCTCTCGTTAGCGGCTGCATTGCAACGGCCATGTAGGTTATTTTTGATAATTTGAGTTTGAAGCTGGTTCCGACACCGCATTCTTAGAAGCGAACTCGGCGAGGCGCCCCAGAAGTCCAACAAGGCACCGATGCCAAATGGATGTCGCATGGCCACTCGATGAAGTGGCCATGTGAAGATCTTCTTCGATTGAACGTTAGAGGTTTGACTATCCCCGAAATGGGAAACTAGTCGATCCCGCGAACCGGAGTGCAGACTGGGAACCCAACCGATGGCTGGCATTTGTGGGTGAAATTTGCGTTCCTAACTGGATCCCTGTCCGTAAGATTCTTTACAGTTTCCTGATTGAGTGTCAATTTGCTGGATTTGTCTGTCTTCATGATTGGCGGTCTCCTGTGTATAGGTTTCTCCGGCGGGCGCGATTATATAATGTTTGCGGGCAGAAAATTTCCTGTTGCCTAAGTTTTTCTATAGACATTGGAATTCCCAAATTGGCTCAATGCAGTTTCTTTATCTTTCAAAATTGATCATGTCGAGAGTACGGCTGCAACCTTGCACGAGGAGCACGCAGTCTCCGAAGATGATGCGCTCCAACACCGCGGGGCGGCCAGGGCAAACGCGAATTACAGCAGTCCGGCAAGGAATGCAGCTTCTTAGCTTGTCCCGGAGGAAGCGTGCCACCGCAGGCCAGCTTCTTGTGGATTCCGGAAGACAAACCCTCGAAGTCATAACCGAAGCGGCATCCATTGAGGACATCACGGTCACGTCCGGCAGACGCGATCCCGCACTGCTGGTGTGCGGGCTGCGGCGTGAGGAATGGTTGTGGGCTGATATGGCTAGAAGGCTCACATCTGGCTCTTCTTCTGTATACTCAATTAGGCCATTCACTTGCTTATGCCTGACGAGATCACTGAGAAAGTACTCGATTTAATCGCCTCTACGAAGCGGCTGCCGCGCGAACAGGTGTCGGTCAACAGCTCATTTGAGGAACTGGGGTTGGATTCGCTCGACGCAATTAACCTGATCTACGAGGTAGAGACTGAATTTGATGTTTCAGTTTCCAACGAGCTTGCGAACTCCATTACCAGCGTGCCGGCCCTGGTGGAGAAGCTGAAAGAGCTTCTGGCGGAATCCTCTTCCTCGCCGCAAGGCGCGCCGAAATAAGATGCGGCATTCTCCGGCGCGAGTTGTGATTACCGGCATGGGTGTAATCTGCTCCCTCGGAACCAATGTCGCCGACACCTGGTCTTCTCTTGCGCAAGGCAAACCAGCCATCGGTCCCATCCAGTTGCTGGATACTTCAAAGCTGCGTTTCCAGAATGGAGCCGAGGTGCGCGGTTTTGTTCCGGAACAGCACTTCACGCCAGAGAAACTCGACCTGCTCGATCGTTTTGCCCAATTCGCCCTGGTCGCCGCGCGGCAGGCAATTGCCGATTCGGGCCTCAATATCACTCCTGAACTCGCCGGGAAAATCGCGATCGTAACCGGCTCTTGCATCGGGGGACAGGCCACCTCCGATGCCGGCTTCGTATCTGTCTACCAGAAGAATTTGAATCGCGTCCATCCCCTGACCATTCCTAAAACTATGGCCAATGCCGGAGCCAGTCATATTTCGATGGAGTTTGGGATCACCGGCCCTGCTTATACCATTTCGACGGCCTGCTCCTCCGCCAACCATGCTATGGGCCAGGCTTTCTGGATGGTCCGCAGCGGCCAGGTGCAAGCGGCGATTACCGGAGGCAGTGAAACCCCGTTTAGCTTTGGACTCCTGAAAGCCTGGGAGGCGATGAGAGTGGTATCGACCGACACCTGCCGTCCATTCTCAAAAGATCGCAAAGGTTTGATCCTGGGCGAAGGAGCAGCCATGTTGGTGCTTGAGCCGATGGAGACCGCAGTAGAACGCGGAGCCAAAATCTACGGAGAGATCGTTGGCTTCGGAATGTCGTCGGACGCGGGACATATTACTTCGCCCACCTTCGCAGGCCCGGCCGCCGCCATGAGAGGAGCCTTGTCGGATGCCCAGATCAGCCTCGAGCAAATCAGCTATGTCAACGCCCACGGCACCGGCACGGCTGGCAATGATCAGACTGAGACCCGCGCCATCCGCGAGGTTTTTGGCTCCCACGCAGATCGGCTCGCGGTGAGTTCGACCAAGTCAATGCATGGTCATGCGTTGGGAGCCGCAGGAGGAATTGAAGCGGTAGCAACGGTCATGGCGATGCGCGAAAGCATTATTCCACCCACTGCAAATTACACCACACCTGATCCCCAATGCGATCTGGATATCGTCCCCAATCAGGCACGTCCCGCAGAAATCGAATTCGCTCTCTCAAATTCCTTTGCCTTTGGTGGACTCAATGCGGTGTTGGCGTTCCGAAGAATAAGTAAGACCTAAAGCTTACCTTGTCAACAAAAATAGGCCTTTCTAGGATTGTGCGTTCTGTTACCGATTTAGTAGATACGTTATATAGACCAGATAAAGAAATCTGTTCGCATGAGAGGTTGTGTTTTGACAGGCTATGACAAGAGCGGCCCTCTTTGCCACTCAGCAGGTTGGTCTAAGCATGATCTCTGACCAAGGGAACTCCATTTTCGTTAAATGCTTGTTTTCATTAATGCTTGACTGATTTTTCTTGTTCAGAAGCCAAAGTTGCCAAAATTTAAATTTCAAGGATGGGGGGCTTTTTTGAGAGCTGATTTGCCCCCCAACAAAAGCTCTTTTTGTCATCTTATGCTAATGTGACTTTTTTAGGAGAAAAGGAACATGACGCAGCGCAAGTTACAAACAATCTCGGAATGGTTTAGCGCAGTAGAGTTTCTTATTCTGAGGGCTGCCGTCTTTATTCTCTTTCTTTACGGTCTATGGAAATTTCTGAGCCATTCATAACCCGATTCTCTAGCAATATTCACCTTTGACCTTCTCTCGCTCGTTTTTAATCCCATCGTTCCTGGTCCGCCTTGACAGAAATGTCCTTGATCCTTTCTGCGGTTCTGGCTGATTCTTTTTCACACGTGAAGCAGAAAAATTAATGACGAAGTGCTGAAGTTCTTTAAAAGGGTTACCTGTTCCACGGATGCACTGAACTGGTCTACTTTGGGGTTTTTGACAAATCTCCCATTGATTAATGATGGCAGTAGCACGTAAGTAATTGAAAACTAAGACATGGTGGGCCCGGAGGGACTTGAACCCCCAACCAACAGATTATGAGTCTGCTGCTCTAACCATTGAGCTACAGGCCCCGATGGCGATGTTTTCAGTTTCGCACACCTGAACGAATGTTACCAGCCAGACTCACGCCTTGTTTTGATATCCAAGGCGGACTGAAATGGAATGTGCTGCCTCTTTGACCAACGCGCCAAAGGCCGTAACTTTTTCGGTTGTAATCCGCGTGAGTGGGCCGCTTACACTGGCTGCTCCAATTACCTTTTGATTGGCATCGAAGATCGGCGCCGCGATACAGCGAGCACCCAAGACTGCTTCTTCGTTGTCGAGCGCGTAACCCTGCAAGCGGCTTTTGACCAAATCTTTTTTCAGCTTAGCGGGCTGGTTGAGCGTGCGTGAGGTGAGCCGCTCGAATGTGAGCGAGCCGATTAATTCTTTTGTTTCTTCTTCGGGCAGGTGGGAAAGGATTGCTTTTCCCAGGGCGGTGCAGTAGAGCGGCCGCCGAACTCCAGTCTGCGACGCTAAACGGAAGGTATGCGAACTCTCAATCACATCTAAATAAAGGATTTGCTGGCCGTCGAGCAACGCCAGATTGACAGTTTCGCCGGTTGCCACCCAAAGCTTTTGCAAAATAGGCCGGGCCATCTTGCGCAGGCTTTCCTCGAAATTAATTCCTGAACCCATGCGCGCCAGTTTGGGACCAATCACATAAGCCCCGGCATCATCGCGGTAAAGGTAGCCTTCTGTCTGGAGATGAGCGAGAAAGCGGTAAGCAGTGCTCTTGTTAATGGCCGTCTGCCTGGCAATTTCCTTGAGCTGCAAGCCGGAGGGGTTGCTGTGAAGCGCCTCCAGGATCTTCAAAACCTTCATGACAACGCCGACGGGTACGGCTTTGGATTCGCGCGCTCGGCGCATAGTTTGCCTTCTCCTCAGAAAACGATGAATAGCATTTTAGCAGCTGAAACAGAGTTTTCAAAAATCTTGAGCTGACACAAAGATTTGATCGTACCCTACGTTTGTAGCTACGATGGTCAATAAAAATGAACAGGAAAACTACTATCGTCACGCAATCGGAAAATGACGCGCCCGAGATTCCAAAAATGGGTGAAGGATTTTTTGTCAATGCGATTCGGGTCGATACTCCGGAACAACTTTGGGAAGTGACCGGATCCGGAGTTCCCAAGCAACAGATTACTTTGCGGGTGGACTCCGACATCATAGCCTTTTTCAAGGAGCAAGGAAAAGGTTATCAACGGCTGATGAATTTTGCGCTTCGGGCATACATGCTCAGGCAAAAATCAGCACAACCGCCCCAATCACCTGCCAGGAGAAAGACACGTAGTGAGTCACTTCCGGAGAAAGTGGCCCACTACAGAAAGACCGGCAGCAAAAGGTTTGACATGGCATTTCCAGCGTGACACTATAGCCATCGCAATGGTTGAAAATTATATTTCATAATATGAAACCTTGATTATTGGATAATGTCATGGTGACTCGGCAGCAAAGAATCTCAAGGAGCGTGTCGTGAGTGTCACCATTCAACCATTTCCAAAAGTAACTGTCACCCAACCGCGACGCAAGTTTCTCCAGATCCATCCCAAGGATAACGTTCTGGTCGCGCTGACCAACCTCAAGAAATCCGACGAAGCCGGCTCGGGTGATCGTACATTCTTTCTGGCGTCTGATGTCCCGGCAAAACACAAATTTGCCACCACCACTCTGCAGCCCAGCGATACGGTCGTGATGTATGGCATCACCATCGGCAAAGCGATCGAACCGATCGGACAAGGCGAACTGATTACGACCCGCAACGTTCGTCACGATGCAGCTACGGTTGAAAGAAAACTGGCAACGCTCGGATGGAATGCGCCGGACGTTTCGCGTTGGCGCTCGCAGACGTTTGCCGGATATCACCGCTCCGATGGGCAGGTCGGCACTCGAAATTACTGGCTGGTGATCCCACTGGTGTTTTGCGAGAACAGAAATGTAGCTGTCCTCAAGCAGGCATTTGAAGAAGAGCTGGGATATGCGGCGCCTCAGGTGTATCGCAACCACGTAGCGAAACTCGTGGAGCTTCACCGGCAAGGGAAGATCAACGACGTTGGCCGGTTGGAGGTCGAACGGCCGGAGATCACCCAACAGCAAAGAAAGATTTTCAGCAACGTCGACGGCATTAAATTCCTTACCCACGAAGGCGGTTGTGGGGGCACACGCCAGGACTCCGGCGGCCTGGTTGGCTTGCTGGCCGGATACATTCATCATCCCAACGTTGCCGGGGCGACCATCCTGAGCCTGGGCTGCCAGAATGCGCAGGTGGAGTCTCTGCGAAAAGAGATCCTCAAGCGCAACCCGAACTTCAATAAGCCGCTGGTCGTGCTGGAGCAACAACAGAGCGGATCGGAATTCGCAATGATTTCCCAGGCCATTCAGCGGACTTTTCTCGGCCTGGTGGAAGCCGACAAGTGCACGCGCCAGCCGGCGTCGCTCTCGAAGCTTTCCGTCGCGCTCCAGTGTGGCGGGTCCGATGGCTTTTCAGGAATCTCCGCTAATCCTGCCATTGGACACACTTCCGACCTCATTGCAGCCCTTGGAGGCATAACAATCTTGTCGGAATTCCCAGAGTTATGCGGTGTGGAGCAAGAGCTCGCGGACCGCTCCAACAGTTCTGGGATTGCCGATCGCTTTTTACAATTGATGCGCGATTACAATACGCGAGCGCAGGCAGTTGGCTCCGGCTTCGACATGAATCCTTCGCCCGGCAACATTCGCGATGGACTGATCACCGATGCCATGAAGTCAGCGGGCGCAGCCAAGAAGGGTGGCACATCGCCGGTTACGGCCGCCCTGGATTTTCCTGAATATTGCACTGAGGCGGGGTTGAATCTCTTGTGTACTCCGGGGAACGATGTCGAGTCAGTGACCGCGCAAGTGGGTGGTGGGGCCAATGTGGTTTTGTTCACGACTGGCTTGGGCACTCCCACCGGCAATCCGATTGCTCCTGTGATCAAAATTTCCACCAACTCAGAGCTGGCCCAGCGCATGAACGACATCATCGATGTGGATGCCGGATCGATCATCAACGGCAACCAGACTGTGGAAGAAGCTGGCGAAGACATTCTGGAACTGGTAAGCCAGGTGGCCAGCGGCGCAGTCAGAACCAAGGCCGAAAGGCTCGCTCAGGATGACTTTATTCCCTGGAAGAGAGGAGTCTCCCTCTGAATAATTTGGGCCAAAGTGACGGAATCTTCCGCCTCGACGGACAAGTAGCGGTAGTGACGGGTGGGGCAAGCGGCATCGGGCAGGCCATCGCTGAGATGTTTGCTGGCTATGGCGCGCGCGTTCACATTCTGGATGTGAACCAACGTCTGGCCGAGAGTGTGGCGTCCAAAATCCGTGATTTGCACGGCGCCGCGACAGCCCATGGTTGCGACGTTTCACTCCAGCGGGAGGTCGAAAGAGTTTTTGACGAAATCGTCTCGCAGGAAGCGATTGACATCCTGGTAAATAGCGCCGGCATCCCGATGGTCGGCAAGCTGGAAGAGACGACTGAAGCAGACTTTGACCGAACCTACCAGATCAACGTGAAGGGCACCTACAACTGCATGTTGGCCTGCATCGAGCACATGAAAGCCAAGAGTAGTGGCGTGATCCTGAATATGGCTTCTATCGCCGGTTGGGCGGGTTTGCCGGATCGATTCGCCTATTCAATGACCAAGGGCGCAGTCGTAGCCATGACCTATTCCGTGGCCAGGGATTATCTCAGCTACAACATCCGTTGCAACTGCATTTCCCCGGCCCGCGTCCGCACTCCATTTGTTGAGAGCTTTGTCGAGAAGAATTATCCCGGCCATGAAAAGGAGATGTTCGAAAAGCTTGAACGGTCCCAGCCCATCGGACGTATGGGGATGCCTTGCGAAGTGGCGTCATTGGCCCTTTTCCTTTGTTCCAGCCAGGCTCAGTTCATTACCGGAAGCGATTATCCCATTGACGGCGGGTTCCTGAATCTTCGATGAGAATCGATGCCCACCAGCATTTCTGGCGCTACAATCCATCTCGCGACCAATGGATCACCGACGAGATGGCGGATCTGAAACAGGATTTTCTTCCTCAGCAACTCATTCCCGAACTGGCCGCGAACCAGATAGATGGCTGCATCGCGGTACAGGCTGATCAATCGGAGGCGGAAACTCTTTTTCTGCTGGATCTTGCCTCACACAATGACGCGATTCAGGGCGTGGTCGGTTGGGTTGATTTATGTGCTGACAATGTGCCGGAACGCCTGGAGTTTTTCTCGAAGTACCCAAAACTGCGCGGATTTCGCCACATCGTGCAAGCAGAGCCTGACGATCAGTTCATGCTGCGGCCACGTTTTCTGCGCGGAATTGAAGCTTTGAAGGAGTTCGGTTTTACCTATGACGTCCTGATCTATCCTCAGCAGTTGCCGGCGGCGATTGAGTTGGTTTCCAGGTATCCGGAACAGCTTTTTGTGCTGGACCATCTTGCTAAGCCTGCCATTAAAGAGAAAAAGCTCACTCTATGGGAGCGTGATCTGCGAGCCCTGGCAAAAAGCCCCAATGTCTATTGCAAGGTATCGGGTATGGTCACAGAGGCCGATTGGGAACAATGGCGCAGCGGCGATTTCAGGCCTTACCTGGATGTAGTCTTCGAGGCTTTTGGCGTTGACCGGATTATGTTTGGATCGGATTGGCCAGTATGTTTGCTGGCGGCTGGCTATGGTGCGGTGGTCTCATTGGTCGCAGATTATTTGGGCAATCTTCCCCGGGTTGAGATCGAGAAAGTCTTTGGCTTGAATGCCGCACACTTCTACGGACAAAGGGCTGCACGCCATGCAATTACGGCTTGAAGGCAAAGTCATCGTCGTTACCGGCGGAGCGAAAGGCATCGGCGCGGCCATCACGCGCGCCTGCGCAGAAGAAGGCGCAATCCCAGTTGTGATTGATCGGGATGCGGAAGCAGGAAGACAGATCGAAAACGAGCTGGCCAAGGCGGGGGCCAAAGCAACCTGGATCAAAGCAGAGCTGTCCGCCCACGAAGAATGCTGCCGGGCAACTGAGACAGTGATCGAGAAATACGGACGGGTGGATGGTCTGGTCAACAACGCGGGTGTCAATGACCGCGTGGGGCTGGAGCATGGCAGCCCGGAAGAATTTGTAGCGTCATTGCAACGAAATCTTTTGCACGTTTATGCCATGGCGCACTATTGCCTGCCGCATTTGAAAGAGTCGCATGGGGCCATCGTGAATATCAGCTCCAAAGTTGCCGTTACCGGACAGGGCGGCACTTCAGGATATGCGTCGGCGAAGGGAGCGATCCTGGCTCTTACGCGTGAATGGGCGGCAGAGCTGTTGCCATATGGCATCCGGGTCAATGCAATTCTTCCCGCGGAGGTGATGACACCGCTCTACCGTCAATGGCTCAACTCGTTTCCCGAACCGGAGGTAAAGTTGAAGACCATCAGCTCGAAGATTCCGCTTGGGCAACGAATGACCTGTGCGGAAGAGATCGCGGCAGCCGCAATTTTCCTGCTATCGGAAAAGGCCGGTCATATTACCGGCCAGCACTGGTTTGTCGATGGCGGGTATGTGCATCTCGACCGGGCGCTGACCTAGATGATTGAGTAGTTGGGTAAGTTGGTAATTGGATAATTGAAGAAACCTCTTGATAATGAATCGGCAGGATGTCGAAATCTAGTTTGGCTTTAGCCTCTGAAGGTATCAGGGCATGGCTTTAAGCCGTGCCGTAAGAGGTTAAAGATCAATCGGGCTTTAGCCCAGTGTCACTTACTTTAGGGGTGTCGAAGTAATTTGGAGCACGACGAACCAAAGCACCGGAGGTGCGCCAACATCTCAGCCCAGGGTGGAGCGCAGCGGAACCCTGGGAAATGATTAAAAAATGTAGCTGAGCCCCGGAGGGGCGACACTGGTCTTTGATGAGAGTCGCGATAAATGAACGCAAAAGTAAGTGACATTGGGCTTTAGCCCCTGCAGCCCGCTGGTGGCTGCGAAAATGCGCTTTTCCGCAAGCACTAAAGCCGTGCCCTGATACCGGCAGAAGCTAAAGCTGGAATGACTAGGAACCAAAGACGATGATGAAACCATCTGTACCATTAACGGACCGAAAATATCTTCTGCCTTTCATTCTCGTGACCAGCCTTTTCTTTTTGTGGGCGATCGGCGTGAACTTGAATGATGTGCTGATTCCTCATTTGAAAAAGGCTTTCAGACTTACCGATTTCCAGTCTTCCTTTATCCAGGTGGCTTTCTTTGGCGGATATTTCCTCGGAGCATTGCCTGCCGGCCTTTTGATGGAGAAGATCGGGTACAAGGGGGGCATCCTGACGGGATTACTGATTTGCGCCACGGGGGCCTTGCTGTTTATTCCTGCATCCATCATTGGCGCTTATGGGTTCTTTTTGTTTGCTCTGTTTGTGATGTCGTCCGGGCAGTCCTTTCTGGAAGTTGGAGCGAATCCGTATGTAACCATTCTTGGTCCGCCTGAAAGTTCGGCCGGCCGGCTGAATCTGGCCCAGTCGTTCAACGCTGTAGGCGCAGCGCTCGTTCCAACCCTGGGTGCAATGTTTATTCTTTCCGGCATTGAGTACACGCCTGCGCAGTTGGCCGCCATGAGCGCACAGCAATTGAACAGCTATCGCCACTACGAAGCCGGCTTGGTTCGAATTCCCTACTTGGTGATCACCGGAATTTTTCTTCTGGTCGCGGCGCTCATCTTCTTCTCGCACCTTCCGGAAGTGCAAGAAGAAAGGGACCGCTCCGGGAAGGGCTTGAAGAATCTTCTCGCGCACCCGCATTTAGTCAAAGGAGTGGTGGCGCAATTTTTCTATGTCGGCGCACAGGTAGGAGTGGGGAGCTTTGTGATCCGCTTCGTCAAGCACACTATGCCCGATACGCCGGAAAAGATGGCAGCGAATTTCCTGATCGCTCACCAGACAGGATTCATGATCGGACGATTCGCCGGTTCGGCCATGATGAAACGTATACCGGCTCCCCGGTTGCTCTCGATCTTCGCCGCCGGAGCGCTGGCTTGTGTGGTGATAGGAACCGCTACTTCCGGCATGATCTCGGTACTCGCCATTGTTTTGGTGGGATTCTTTAACTCCATTATGTTCCCGACCATCTTCGCACTGAGCTTGAAAAACCTGGGTCCGCTGACCAAACGCGGATCGTCGCTGCTGGTGATGTCGATTATTGGCGGTGCAATCGTTCCGGCGGTCATGGGCGGGATCTCCGACGCCAGCAACATTCAGTTCGCATTCATCGTTCCTTTGATCTGCTATCTCTACGTGATATATTTTGCGATTGTCGGCTACAAACCGAGAACTGCACTGACTGTATCCGATGCTGCAATCGCGGCCGCCGAGGCCCAATGAAACGGCGTTACTGTCTGGCTCTCGATCTGAAAGACGATCCCCAACTGATTGCGGAGTATGAAAAGCATCACGAAAAGATCTGGCCTGAAATCACCAGGAGCATCAAGGATGCAGGGATCGAGGATCTGGAGATTTACCGGCTGGGCACGCGCATGTTCATGGTGATGGAAGTAAACGGGAATTTTTCGTTTGAAGCCAAAGCCAAGGCTGACCGGGATAATCCGCGTGTGCAGGAATGGGAACAGTTGATGTTGAAATTCCAACAGGCTCTGCCGGGGGCCAAGCCAGGGGAAAAATGGATGCTGATGGAGAGAATCTTCAAACTGGAATCATGATAAAGGCAAAACCAAAACCCACCACGGAGGACACGCGTCTCCGTGGCGGGTTTTGGGTTTTTCGTTGTGGATCCGCCACGCTGCATTGCTAACCTTGAAAATCTTGTTTTCCCGCGAAGAATCTCTTTGATTTTTTCCTTAGTGTCCTTGGGTTTCTCTTCGTGTTCCGGAGCCTGCACTGAGCGGAGCGAATGTGTGGTTAGGATTTTGGTTTTCCTTTGCGGCCTTCGCGTCCTTTGCGGTGAACCGGTTTTTGGTTGTGGCTCCCCTATGTTGTGCCTCCGTGGTGCTTTTTGCTTTTTGTTTGTGGTCAGGCTACGCTGTAGTGAGTTCTGCTGTTCAAGAGTGCCCCTGGCCATAGAGCTACTATTAAGTCTTCGATCCCTGCCACAGTAATATCTCTATTTTGGAACTATATTTCCTTTTGTATCAATAACTTACGTATTATTTCGTGATATTTTCTCCCTCCGTTCATTTTCTGCTTGACGAGTCACTCCCGCGACCCTTAAAACCTACCCAGGTAAGCTTTTTTGGATCATCCTATGAGTCATCAACAATTAGTTCCACATCTCGCTATTCCACCGCAGATAGCTTCCTTGCCTCACCTTCTCCCGGCTGAGGAAACTCATGCAACAGTGTCCCCGGAACAAATGCTGGGAAGGCTCGCCGGCTTCTTCCAGCAGTACCTGGACTGCACCCCCCAACAACGAACCGTTCTTTCCCTGTGGACGCTCCATACCCATTGTTTTTCGGCCGCCAGAATAACTCCTTATCTCAACATCTCCTCTCGTGAAAAACAGTCCGGTAAGTCGCTGTGTCTGCAACTGCTCAACCTCGTCTGCGCCCATCCCTGGTGTGCCACCGGCATCAGCGCCGGCGCCCTGCATCGCAAAATCGGCAACCTCCGCCCCACCGTTCTCTTGGATGAATGCCAGACCATCTTCGGCGCTTCCGATAAGAAGGTGCGAGGCTTGTTGGTGAGTGGCTGCCAGCGTGGTGGAACTTATGAGTTTGTCCAGCGTTCCCCTTCACCACCCTCGGTGGTTGAGGTCTTCTGTCCCAAAGCCTTTGCCGGTATGGCCATACTTCCGCCGGCAGTTGACGATCGCTCTATCCCCATGGTCCTGGAAGCCGCCAAGCCTCATGCCGGCATTGCGCGTTTCTTCATCGAGCATGCCACCCAAGAAGCTGCGCCTCTGGTTGCATGGCTCAAGCAATGGACCGCCGACAAGTTCGCCGACATCGCCAACGCCGCTCCCTACTCTCGCGAGCTCATGCCCGCCGAACTCAATGCGCGCCAGCAGGATTGCGTCGAACCTCTGCTGCATCTGCCGATCTCATGGGCGGTGATCTTCCCAAACAGGCCCGCGCTGCTCTGATCAAACTCTTTCAGCACGACTCAACTCAAAGTCATTTCCGCCTTCTGCTGTCCGATATCCACCTCGCCTTCGACGTGGTTAGAGACACGAAAATTTCCACCAGCAATCTCTTGCTGTTCCTCAATGGCCTCCGCGGCCGTCCTTGGAGTACCTGGCACCACGGGGATCCCATGACGCCCATCGATCTGGCTCGCATCCTGCGACCCTATGGGATCGGCCCGGAAGCCATCCGGTCCAAACGGTACCCGGTTTATAAGGGTTACCACGCCGGCGACTTCAAATCCCTCTGGCAACGCCATTGGGTCGAAAATTTATAAATGGGTGACCCATTCCTTCGCGCTCTTAGCGAAGGGTGAGGAAGGGAAAGGGTGGACAAAGGGTGGGACGAAAGGTAACAGCGGTAACAACCGGTAACAGAAATCGCCGGTATTCATGCGGGTTGTAACCGGTGTAACCGCTGTAACTGGTATTTTTTTTGCACACAAACAATTTCCGGCCCAGATAAGAGCAACCCCAGAGGACGCAACTACCCCAAATCCCTCTCTGGCGTTTTCTGAGTACTCTGCGGTTGATTGCTTTTGATTTTCTCCGTGTCTCAGTGTCTCCGTGGTGGGTTTGGATTTTTGCCGGTGCTTTCGTGATCTTTTGGTCAAATACGTAGCGTTTCATCAGTTAGAATATTTCATTAAATGAAACATTGATTTTTCCTATTGAATTTATCCAAAAATCCATGTTATATGTCCAGCCTAGGTTGGATTGGCTGAAAACGGTGCTTTGGGTGAGGGGCTCAAGCACTTCCCCCGGAACAGCGAATCCAGGTCCATCCGAGTCTTCTCAGCGATCAAGGAGGAAGGCCATGCGTCCTGTCTATTCTTTTGCGGCATCTCTGCTGCTTGTGCTTTTGCTTATGGGTCCGGCTCTCGTTGCTCAATCCGCCACTGGTGAGGTGAATGGAACAGTCGTCGATGCTTCAGGGGCGGTGGTTTCCGGCGCGAAGGTTAGCGTGACCAACCAAGGAACGAAGATCACCAACACTACCACCTCGAATAGCAGTGGCTATTTCATCTTCCTCAACCTTCAACCTGGAACGTATGTGCTGGTGGTTGAGATGGCGGGTTTCAAGAAGATAGAGACGGCAGCCTTCAACCTGGGTGTGAACCAGACGCTGACCCAGCCGGTAACACTGGGTGTAGGGGGCGTAACGGAAGTTGTCGAGGTGACAGCGCAGGCTCCCATGTTGCAGGTGTCGTCGTCGGAACTGGGAACGGTGATTCCAGAAAAGGCAGTCAATGATCTGCCGCTGAATGGCCGTAATTTCACGCAATTGCTGACGCTCACGCCCGGTGCAACGCCGGTTTCTACCGCTCAAGGCTCAAGCGTGGGTGTACAGGATGCAGGCATTTCCGCCATTCCCAGTTCGAGTTTTTCGAAGCCGGCTGTCCATGGACAGGTCAACCGCTCGACCTTGTATTTTCTCGACGGAGTTATCAACACTGATCTGCGCGGCCCGGTCTATGGGGTGCTGCCCATTATCGATTCGATCGATGAATTCAAAGTCCAAAGCCACAACGACAAAGCCGAGTATGGTGGCGTTCTCGGCGGAGTCGTCAATGTCGCTTCCAAGTCCGGTGGCAACGGTTTTCATGGATCGGGATGGGAGTTCGTGCGCAACAACGTCTTCGATGCTCGTGACGGCTTCAAAGACGTGCGGCTTGATCCAACAACAGGTCTCAATGTTCCTGTGGATGCTGCTCCCTTTCATCAAAACGAATACGGTGGGACCTTCGGAGGTCCCATTCACAGGAACAAGACGTTCTTCTTCGTTGGATACGAAGGCTGGCGCTATTCCAAGCCGACGCAAAACGAGGCGCGCATACCGACCGCCGCAGAATTGAGCGGAGACTTCACGCTGACTCCCAGCAGCAATAAACAAATCTTCAATCCCTTTTCAACCTTCAAAAACGGCAGCAAGTTTCAACGGAACCCCTTCCGCTGCGATGCTTTCGGACAGCCACTGCCGACCAACGCATCCGGACAGCAGGCGCAGACCGGGACTCCCTGCCTGAAATTGCCGGCCTCGCTGATCAATCCGGCCATGCAATCATTCTTGCAAGCCTACCTGTTGGCTCCCAATGCGGCGCTTGCCAATGGCGACAATTTCATTGAAACCCGTCCGCTGATCGATAACGCGAACAGTTGGATGGCGCGGGTTGACCACCATATCAGCGACCGGGACAGCGTCTTTTTCCGCTTTTCCCAGATGCTCGTGCATCATCTCGATCATGTAATCGGCACCGTCGAAGAGCAACCTTCTGATTATCACGCTAACAATTTCGGCGGTGGGTGGGTGCACAGCTTCCGTTCCAATTTAATACTCGATGTGAGCGGCGGCGTTTTACGCAAGCCTTACGATTTTAATCAGGCCAAAGCCACCATCGGCACCGATAAGCTGAAAAGCCTGGGCTTAAGCGTTGACCAATTCAACGGACTGGTGGCAACCCTGGCCAGTCCGTGGTTCACCAATGAGATCGGAAACCGAGGCGATTCGATCCGGAATAATCCCGATTGGAGCGCTGCCGGAAACCTCGATTGGATCCATGGAAAGCACAATTTCAGGTTTGGCGGCCAATATGTCTGGCTGACGCGTGACCAGATCAATACCTTCCAGACATTTGGTTTCAGCGGAGCGCTTACCGGATGCCCCTCGACGCCGTGCCCCGGCACAACTGGCGGAAGCGGCGGACTGTCGCTAGCGAGCGCGCTGCTGGGTTTTCCAACCAGTTCTTCGGGTGAGCTGCCTGCAGGCGGTGAAGTGAATTTCAGCCTGGCCACCTACTCGATTTATGGGGAAGATCAATGGAAGATTCTCCCAACGTTGACTCTCAACATCGGGCTGCGCTGGGACTTCACCACCACGCCCTCGATGGCCAATAACCGGCTCTCCAATGGATTAGACTTGTTCCGCCAGCAATGGCTGATTGGCTCTTCGCCACTCCCAACCTGTGGAGCTGTCCCGCAGAATCCTTGTTTGCCGGCCGGATTTTTTACCGATCCCCATCAGGCAAATATCGTCTTCACGGGAGACAAGAATTTCATGGCTCCCGCGGGCTACAGCGATTACGGTCCTCGCTTTGGCTTTGCCTGGCAGCCGATGCGCAACACAGTCGTGCGTGGTGGGATCGGCATCTATTGGGACACCGTATCGGCGCGCAGCCAATACGTTCAGAATGACATTGAAGCAGCACAGTGGCCCTGGGTCCGCGCATTTTCGGGAGCTCCAAACAGCACCGGGAATGCCGGCGCCCCGGGATTCCCTCTGGTTCCCATCAACCAAGCGGCGGGCAACCTGACCGCTCCAGTGCCTGCTGCGCCGTGGAACAGCTTGCAAAGCACCTTCTTTGACGATCCAAGATACAAAGATCCCTGGTCGGAGCAGTGGAATCTGGCCATCGAGCGGCAACTATCACACGACATGCTGCTCTCGGTTGGCTACGTAGGAAGCCGGAACGGACACATGGCCTACACTGGAAACGCCAACGCATCTCCGGTAGTCTCGGCCAGCAACACGGCTGCGGTCGATAATCTTCGCGCGGTTCCGTGGGTGCCGCCAAGCATTCACTACTCGCAGTCGATCGGATATGGAAACTACAACTCGCTCCAGGTCAAGTTCCAGCGCAATTTTTCGCGCGGCTTGATGACGCTGATTTCCTACACCTGGTCGAAATCCCTGGATACCAGCAGCGGATACTTCGGCGTGGAGAATGGCGCAGGACAGAACGGCTCCTCGGTGCAAAACTATTTTGATCCGCGCTCGAATTACAGTGTTTCGGGATTTGACGTGCCGCACTTCTTTTCCTGGTACACGGTTTACGAACTGCCTTTTGGCCAAGGAAAGCGCTGGTTGCAAGGCGGCCCGATGTCGTGGCTCTTCGGAAACCTGCAGACCAACTACATCTTCCAGGCGCGCTCCGGGCAGCCCTTTAACCTGAACGTAAATGGAGACCCGGCCAGCATTTCCGGCGTGAACTTCGGCACGCTCAGCGGCTATGCAAGGCCCAATCTGATTGGCAATCCAATTCCCGGAAACCAGACAGCAGCCCAGTGGTTTGATCCCAGCGCTTTCGCTGTTCCCGCTGGCTCTTTTGGAAATTTCAGCCGCAACGGCTTGCGCAGCGCGCGTGTCGTAAACATGGACGTTTCGTTATTCAAGAACGTGCCTCTGGGCGAGAGCAGAAAGCTACAGCTCAGAGCCGAGGCATTCAATATATTTAATATTCAAAGCCTCGCAGCTCCTACAGGCAGTGCGGCAACCATCGGAAACACACAAGCAGGCAAGATCACCTCGATTGTCGGCAATCCCCGGCAGTTGCAGTTTGGGGCAAGGTTTATCTTTTAGAGTTTGTCAGATGGATTGAGCTTGGTTTTCGCGCCGCCTTACCCCTTGTCATCCTGAACGTAGCGCGGCGAGAATCTGAGCTTCGGGAATTAAGATAGGGCGCGTAGTGAAGAGCCTGCCCTGAACGAAGAGAAGGGACCCCGATGACGTGTCAGGCTGAATCGCCGATACGGGGTATTCGACCCAAATCGCCGAAGTATAGGAGACCTTAAATCTTGCCTGAAGACCGAACAAAACCCGGTAGAACACCTCGTATCTGCCAGTCAGACCGAAACTCTATCGGGGTCCTTCACTGCGCGCCGATCAGCTTCGTAGTTCTGAGATTTCTCACCGCTCTTCGTTCAGGATGACAGGGGGATAAGGTGTAGTAAAGATGGGGGAGACTTTCTGAAGTGAGACATTTGGTCTAAAGAATATTGAAGATTTGAGGACTAGCCCTCAAAGGGCGGTACTGTTTTTGACTTCACAAGCAAAATCAGTACAAATTGCTTTTGCTCGATGGCAAATGATCCTGTAGCAGCGGAGTCATAATGAGCTCATTCTCTCGACGTAACTTTCTAAAAACCCTCGGTGCCACCGGTGCCCTAGCCGCCACTGGTGTCTATGGCCAAACTTCTACCACACCTCTGCAAACTCAAGTCCCTGACAAAGCGCCTTCCGAATCTGCCGAAGTCCGCGCCGACCGTGCGCGCCGGATGCAATGGTGGCATCAGGCCAGGTTTGGCATGTTCATCCATTGGGGCCTGTATAGCGTGTTGGGCCGGCACGAATGGGTGATGGAGAACGAAGGAATTCCTGTCGCGGAGTACGAGCCGCTGGCCAAGCGTTTCAATCCCAAGCCGAATGCGGCGCGCGCCTGGGCCAAACTTGCCCGTCAGGCCGGCCAGAAATACATGGTGATGACCACCAAGCATCATGAAGGCTTCTGCCAGTGGGATACCAAGCTCACAAATTATTGTGCTGCAAAACAAGGTCCGGGACGCGACCTGGTGCGTGAATATGTTGAGGCTGCCCGTGCCGAAGGGCTGCGTGTGGGCTTTTACTATTCCCTGATGGACTGGCACCATCCTGATGGAGCACGCTGCGCCAAGGATGAGGAGGCGCGCAAACGCTTCGTTGAATACACCCATGGACTCATCCGCGAACTCATGACGAATTACGGAAAGATCGACGTCCTCTGGTATGACGTGCGCTGGCCTCTCACGGCCGATCAGTGGGAATCTGAACGGATGAATAAAATGGTCTTCGAACTGCAGCCTGACATCATCGTGAACAACCGCAATGGTTTGCCGGGTGACTTTGCGACTCCGGAACAGCGCATCGAGGCAGCCAAGGACAAGGCCTGGGAAGCCTGCATGACGCTCAACGATAGCTGGGGCTACCAGCGCAACGACGATAACTGGAAGACACCCAGAACAGTCATTCGCAACCTGATCAGCTGCGTGCGCGATCAAGGCAACTACCTGCTGAATATCGGACCGAAGCCGGATGGCTTAATTCCGGAAGAGTCGGTGCGGGTGCTGACCCAAGTGGGAGAGTGGATGGCCCGCAACGGTGAGGCCCTCTATCAATCGGATGTCTGCCAGGTGCGCCGCAACAACTACTCCAGCTTTACCCGCAAGGGAGACACGCTGTACATGCACGTGCATTATTGGCCGGGAGAAACCGTGGCCATGAGCGGCCTTCAGACGAAAGTGAAATCAGCCCGGCTGCTGGCAACAGGGAAGAAGGTAGAGTTTCAGCAAGATCCGTACCGGGTGCGTTTTACCAGCCTGCCGGCAGACGCGCCCGACTATCCGATAACCACGATTTCAATCGAATGCGAGTCTGATCCAACGCAAGACTCAATCTTCGTCCGCAACGAAAAACCCCGCGCAGGAGTTTCGGTTACGGTGTAATGCTCTATTGGTTGCAGCAACGGCTGTGCGCAAAGTGCGCGGTCGGCGTGAATGTGGAAAACGAAGCGTCTCTGCAGAAAGCGCTGAACTCATTTGAGGCGGCCATGAAGTAGGATTAATTTAAAGGCCGCACCGAATTGCGCGGCCTCTTGAGTTGATCTTTCCTTCTCGGCGCTCGTTAGAACTTTATCCGCACTCCCAACTGCAGGATGCGCGGATCATAGGTGCTGCTGATCTGCCCGAAGGTAGTGTTATCGGGATTGGTATCAGGGTTCAGGAACTGGGTGTGGTTAAAGATGTTGAATGCCTCAGCTCGAAGTTCAAGCCTGACGCTTTCGCCATAGATCGGAGTTGATTTTGCCAGCGCGAGGTCCATGTTTGTACGGCCGGGTCCACGCAAGAAATTGCGAGGCAGCGTGCCATACGGCGGGGTAGGCGCGGCGTTGCTGAATGCCGTTGGATCGAAGAAGAATGCCCCGGCATTTCCTTTGAAGCTCTGTACATTGTGTGGGTCAAAATACCTGACCGGACCAATCAGGTTGGCATTCGCGAGTCCGCCATCCCCAGCCCCCGATGGTCCAGGCTCTGTCTGAGCCGTCCCCAGGTTAGCATTGACTGACAATGGATAACCTGTACGGAAGGTGATGATGGGATAGAGGCTCCATCCTTTAACAAGTCTCTTGGGTCCACGGTTGAACGGAAGGTCCCATCCGCCCGAAAAGGCCAGCACATGTCGAAGGTCAAAATCCGACGAGGCCCGAAAAAGACCGGGGGCAAAAACCGGCACTGTACTGGTACGCTCGCGGAATCCCGAAGCATTATCGATATTGTGCGAATACGTGTATGCAAGAGTGAAATACACCGTGCCCAAATATGGAAGAGTCGACGGTGATTGCCTCGTCAGGCTTAGTTGCAGGCTATTGTAGTTGGCGTTTGCTGCGTTTCTGAATTCCTCCAGGAAGCTGAAGCTGTTGTCGGTATTGCCAGGAGTCTCGTTCAGGACGCGATGGGGAGTTGGAGTATTCAGAGTCTTCGGATCAAATGGATTTACATCAGTTAGCGCTGTCAGCTTACGAGAAGAGGTCCCCACATAGGCGGCTTGCGCGATCATTTTGCTGGGAAGTTCCTGCTGAATGCTCAAGTTGTATTGGAAGGTATAGGGAGTCCGAAGATGTGGATCGACGAAGAACACTCCGGCATCGCCAAATGATCCAAATGTGTTTGTGATATTGACGTTGTGATCAGGAGGCCGCGACGGAAATGGATTTGGATTTCCCGTAGAGGTAAAAGGATTGGTCAGGAAGGTGTAAGGACCTGCTCCCACCCCCGATGGAAAAGTAAACGATGCAAAGCCAAAAAACGGTGGCTGACCATTGAACTGCAAGTTATCTTCGCCCTTAAGGATGTCATAGAAGACGCCCATCCCTCCACGAATGCTGGTCTTGGAATTTCTAAAGGGTTGCCAGGCAAAGCCGAAGCGAGGAGCAAAATCATTCTTGTCCGGAAAGTTGGCTCCCGTCGGCACTCCTGCATCTCCTGGAAATACAAGCCCGACAGGGGCATTGGGGAAGACGGTGGACCGCTGGCCGGGAACGATGGAAAAGGAACGCCCGGCGGTATCGAGCTTTGGTGTGCTGTATTCGTACCGCAACCCATAAGTCAAAGTCAGGTTGTTTGCAATCTTCCACTCATCTTGGGCGAAGAAATAAGTTGCTTTGCTGCGAATATTGGAGGGAGCAGCAGGAAATTGCGTATAGGTGCGTGGCAGTCCCAATAGGAAGTTCGCATGGGTATCTTTGGCTCCATTGCGAGTACTGAACCCAAAGCTGCCGTTGATGAAGAAGTCAAACAACGTGTTGTTGTCATAGGCGGAGAAGCTACCGCCAAATTTCATGGTGTGTCGTCCGCGAGTCCATGAAAAAGTGTCCGAATAGGCAAACGTGTTGTCGATCAGCGAAGTTGGGCCCTGAACGCTGAAACCGACTGTCAAGCCGGCAAGAACCAGACGCGTCGGTCCTGTGGGATTGTCTGAGTTAATGCCAATACCCAAGTCATTGGGTTTGGGTTTACTGAACGCTGGCACAGCTTGAAGATTATCGTTGCGCTGTGCGGTCACCCGCACCTCATTCAGCATCGTAGGCGAGATAATGCGTGTGTAACCGAGATTGAGAAACTGGCGGTGATTGACTGTAGTGGTGCCATAGCCGGGAGCGTTGGCCGGATTCAATGTTGGGTTTTGGGTTCGTCCCATCAGAACGCTAAAGTTGTTCTTTTCCGAAGGGTTCCAGTCGAATTTTCCAGTGACCTCGTCGCGATTGTCCTGCGCCCCATTTTGGAAAATCTGGGAGGTTGGCCCTATCGGTATCAACCCTGCCTTGAAATAAGCCTGCGCCACTGGATCGATCTTTGTTGGGTCCATAATGCCTTGCGCCGCCAAAGCCGCGTTCGGCTGGAAGAAAGGATGGGCCTGAAGAAATGTTGCAATGGCAGCTTTGCGAGGTGAAGCTGAAAAATCTCCTTGAGTCTCTGCCAGCGTCAATGGCGTTACCGATGCTGAACTGAGGAGTTGGTTTTCCCGCTGGCCCTGATATCCAACAAAGAAGAACAGCTTATCTTTCTTAATAGGCCCGCCAAACGTGCCGCCAAACTGGTTGCGTTTCAGAACGTTTCTTGGTTTTGCCGGGATCTGGGCATTGTTGAAGTAGCGGTTTGCATTGTAAGCATCATTACGATTGAATTCGAAGGCGCTCCCATGAAAAGAATTTGTACCGGACTTAGTCACCACAGTGACGACACCGCCCGCGTTGCGGCCATACTCAGCCTCAAAGTTGCTGGTAATGATCTTGAATTCCTGGATCGTATCTGGATTGGGGTTGTACACAACCCCATTACTTAGAAGATTGTTGTTATTACCGCCATCGAGAATGAACGTAGTTGAATCGTTTCGTCCGCCGGAAACGCTAAACGCCGTGTTCGCGCTGGCTGCCCCTCCCTGACCGGGATTGTCGGCGGGCGCCACGCCAGGTTGCAGCAGGGCCAAGTCGAGAGAGTTGCGTCCGTTGAGCGGCAAGTCCTGAACCGTGCGGTTTGAAACCGTGGCTGCCAGTGTGGGAACGATCGTCTCTACTGTGGTGGCCGTGGTTTCAACAGTGACGATTTCATTGGTTGATCCGATCGCAAGTTGCACATCAATCTTGAGCGATTGATTGATGTCGAGATTGTTAGCGCTGGTCGTGATGGCTTTGAAGCCTTTGTGATCGGCCGTGACCGTGTAGCTGCCGATAGGCAACGACAGTACCTGGTAATATCCATGGGCATCGGTGTTCGTCTCTCGCACAACGCGGGTCGCAGTGTTGGCGATCACGACATGCACGCCGGGAACCACTGCGCCGCTGGGGTCTGTGACGGTGCCAACGATTCGACCGGTTGCGTCCTGTGCTACGAGCAAAGATGAGCACAAGATCAACAGTGCAGATATCAAAATGAACTGAGTGAGAGGGAATGCGTTTTTCGCAAAGTTCATGCCGCCTCCAAGAAATTTCCGCAATTTAATGAGTTCCCGTTTTATTAGGGCCGGTTTTGCAGCTTGATACAAAAGTCTTGGAACACCAGTTGGCCCGGAACTCTATTTTGAAAACCTTCAGGATGCAAGCATTTTCTTGCTCTACTCTCATTTTTGTTCAGCCAAAGTGTGTTGCCCCAGGAAGGGAGCAATGATTTGTGAGAGACAGAGCGGCCAAGAAACAAAACTCCCCGGCTTTTCGCCGGGGAGTTTCTACCAAAAAAGGAATGTTGGTTTCAGAAAAAGGGATTATTGGTTGACAGGGATCTTGATGATCTTCTTTTGAATCGCGTAGGTCACCAACTGCGCTTTGTTGTGGATATCGAGTTTGCGCATCAGGTTGAATTTATGAGCTTCGACCGTCTTGACGCTCAATCCCAGAATCACCGCAATTTCCTTGACTGAGTTGCCTTCGGCCAGCAGCTTCAGGATTTCGCGCTCCCGTGGAGTCAGGGTTGACATGCGGGGACGCATGCGGGTGTTGTCGCGGACGCGCGAACGGAAGTCCTCAACCAGCTTGCCCAGGACCTGGGAACTTAAGAATTTTCCTCCTTTATAGACATCGCGGACTGCCGTAAGAAGCTGCGGAGCAGGCGTGTCTTTCAGGACATAGCCAGAAGCGCCTACCTCCAGGCATTGCACCAGGTAGTCTTCGTCGTCATACATGGTCAGGAAGAGAATCTTGGTCTCCGGACGGTTCTTCTTGATCTGGCGGGCCGCCTCAAAGGACGACAAGCCTTGCATACCGATGTCCATGAGCACGATATCGGGGCGGGTATCGCGGGCTTTTTCAACCGCTTCACCGCCATCGGCAGCTTCGGCAATCACTTCAAAGTCGCTTTCACTCTCCAGCAGGCGGCGTACGCCCTGGCGAAACAGCGTGTGGTCGTCCACGAGCAAACATTTGATCTTGGGCATGGGGTCCTCAATTCACCTAATTCAACCTGGCTCCGGCCTGAGCCGCGGAGTGCAATGGAGCAGACTCTGCGGCGACAGCCTCGCCGATGGGCACGGTAATCTCCAGACGCGTACCTTTTCCTTTGGCGGAGACAACGCGCGAGATTCCGCCCAGCATGGCTATACGTTCTTTGATTCCAGATAGCCCAAAAGAGTGGCCACGCGAGTTGCTCCTTGGCTGAATTCCTATGCCGTCGTCTTCCACGAGCACCTGGATTCTCGGGCCCTTCCGCGAAACCTGTACGGTAACGTTCTTGGCCTGGGAGTGCTTGGCTACATTGTGGAGCGCCTCCTGGACAACTCTGTAGATTGCCTGTTCCGCCCCCGGATCCAGCCGCCCGACTTCATCCGAGATCAGCACCTTCGTCTTTACCCCGGTGTTCCGGGTGAGATCCTTGGCTTCTTTGCGTAGGGCAGCCACAAGTCCCAACTCCTCAAGAACCAAGGGCGAGAGCTTGCCAATGATGCGGCGGATCCCTTCAATGGTGCGGTCAACCACCTCCACAGTCTCACGAATCTTGGCCTTGTGAGTTGGCGCGCCGGACTCCATCATTCCCAGGTACAGCCGGATTACCATCAGGGCCTGCCCGGTTTCATCGTGAAGTTCGCGGCTGATGCGCTTGCGCTCATCCTCCTGCACTCTCAGTAGGTGCGCGGAAAGCTCGGCAATCCGGTGCTCGCGTTCACGCAAAGCGTCGATCATGCGGGCGCGTTCGATGGCCAATGCTGTCCGGTCGCCAATCGCGCGCAAAAGGTCGCGTTCGGTCGGCAACCACTCATAGGGCTTGCTGAAGCCGATCACCACCACTCCAATGGTCTGGCCTTCTACCTTGAGGGGCACACCCCAGAGCGATTTGGCCTTGTCGCGATTCAGGGGGGTAAGATTGCCGTTCTCGGCGCTGGTATCGAGCACCATAGCGGATTCGCCCGTAGCGGCGATTTTTCCGGAGAATCCGACCCCCACAGTGATCCGGAAATCGTCCGGGAGGCCAAGATCGCCGAATCCGGAAGATGATGCGACGCGCAGAAAATCAGCATCAGGTTCGCGCAGAAGCACGGCACCAACGGAAGCCTGAAACGTCCGGGTCGTAATATCCAGGACTCTTTGCAGCAGCACGGCAAGATCGGCGGCGCCCAACTCAGCGTCCAACACCGCCAGCATCGCGGAGGACTCCAACGTCTTGGTATCGAAGTACGCCCCGGAGATCGTCACAAAGGCGACCGAGGAGAGCATTTCCAGAGCTGCTTTGGCCTCAGCTTCGCGTCCCGCAAAAAGGCCCGACAGGTAGGGATCACAGGAGGTCTGGTAGATCTCAAACGAGCGGGCGACGGCACGCGTATCCACCTGAAGTTTGGCGAGCCGCGTTCCGAAGTAGCTCAGGTTCTCCTGGAAGCCGGGAAAATCGCCGTGGCAAAAATAAGAACATCCGGCGCCCATCGTAAGACGTTCAAGGGCAGCGAGCACGCGTCCATCGAAGCCGAACTCGGCAACCAGCTTCTCGCGCCAGGTGTGCGCAATATCTGGAAAGTATGGTTCTAGCGCTCGGGCAACTTCTACAATCAGTTCTCGAGAGGAATCCTTGAAAGGTGGAACGGTAGTCACGATACTTCTTCCCCGAAAATGCTGTTAGGACTTAAGGAAGGTTACCCGAACGTAAACAAATGGTACCCCAAACTCTTGTAAGGATTTTACCTTTGATTCACGCTAATGTGAACTAAATAGTTACTATATCTCTGGTTAGCAGCAAAATGCCTTAGCGGGCGATTTCTGATAAAACACTAATGATTCTTTGGGATTAAGGCGAAGTTCGGATGAGCAGAATACCGTGGTCTGAGAGCTTATTGAGTGCCAGAGGATAACGACAGCCTAGGTCTAGGTGGTGGCGACCCGAGTGATGTGTCACCCCACGATTCGAGTTAGCAGTTGGCTGCTACGAAGCTTAGGGCATTTTTCAAGGAGCATCGCGAACAGGTTTTCTTTTCGCGACAACTGGAGGTCCAGCATGAGAGACAGTTCTTTCACTGGATCACGAATAGAGCGTTACATCGTTTACGTGATGAGGGATTAATCCTCACTGAGACTCGTCCCCTGAAGACTGGCGGCGAGATCAAAGTCTTTTGGCACCGAGGTGCAAAGGTTTGTTGAATGGCACAGGAAACAGGTGTGAATTCGAAAAGCAATTCACAGGATGGTGTGGATAAGTCCTTCGGCAGCAATGGGTTGAGGCTTACCCCTATGAATACGGAGTGTCTATTGGTTCGGTGCTGTCAATCGCCACTTACACTCTCCACGGAGTTTTCCCGGACAGCTTGCCGGAAATATTCAAGAGAAAGCTTGAGTCCGCTCTCCAGATCAACTTTGGGGCTCCAGCCGAGAAGTTCTTTTGCCCTGGCGATGTCCGGACGGCGCTGCTTGGGATCATCCTGCGGCAGAGGCTTGGAGACAATGGGGCTGTTTGAACCGGTCACTTTTAATACCAGTTGCGCACATTCGCGAATCGTAAATTCCCTTGGATTGCCAATGTTGACCGGCTCATGAAAAGCGCCGCGAGAGAGTCTCAGAATGCCCTCAACCTCGTCGCTTATATAACAAAAACTGCGGGTCTGATTCCCATTGCCATAGACCGTAAGCGGTTCTCCGCGCAGAGCCTGCTTCATGAAGTTGGAAATTACCCGGCCATCATTTAACTTCAGGCGCGGACCATAGGTGTTGAAAATGCGAACGATGCGCGTATCGACCTTGTGATACCGCAGATACGCCATGGTGACGGCTTCGGCGAAGCGTTTGGCCTCGTCATAAACAGAACGGGGGCCAATTGGATTTACGTTGCCCCAGTAGCTTTCGCTTTGCGGATGCTGCAGCGGATCACCGTAGCATTCAGAGGTTGAGGCCAGCAGGTACTTAGTCCGATATTTTTTGGCCAGATCGAGCGAATGGAAAGATCCGAGCGATCCCACCCTCAGGGTTTCGATGCCATGCTCGAGGTAATCGACCGGACTTGCAGGGGAAGCAAAATGGAAGATGTAGTCCACTGCGCCCACATCGTAGGGCTGGTTGACGTTTTTCTGAATAAATTCGAACCGCGACTCGTTCTTTAGTTGTTCTATATTGCGGGTACTGCCAGTGACCAGGTTGTCTACGCAAACTACGTGATGGCCTTCAGCCACGAGGGCATCGCAGAGATGAGAGCCGACAAAGCCTGCGCCACCGGTTACCAGAACTCGCATGAGATTCCTTTCGATTCACTGTTGGCCCCCTGCCCTGATGTTTTCCTGGTTCCCGGAGTCACAGTGGTTGATGCCACGTTCAATCGCGGTGCCCTCTTCATAATCGTTCCAGGTCACAATCAGTAAATACGGAGGGGCATTATGCATATCATAATAATGCCGGAAAACGTGCAATCCGTCTTCAAACGTCCTTCCGCACCTATTCGCAATTTTACGATTTCGGCCCCAAGATGCCTTGCTGTCGTCAAAACCGGGCCAAACTGCTCCGACGGCGATCTTGTCGGGATGGTGCTGGGTCATGTTGTTATAAAAGTTATCGAGATAGTCGCCGCCCCAATTGCTGCCGTCAGGCGACCAGCCTGCCTTGCCGGGTTGCACCCAGGCATAATAACCATCGAAAGCCCGAGGATACTTGGCGCTCTCGTCCTTGTAAATCAACAGGGGCGGATCGGGCCAGGACTGTGTAACCTGGCGCACCCGATCCCAATCGGTACTGGCATCCTTTGGAAAAATGAAAATCACCGGTTTACCGTTGTAACGGAGATAAGCGGATCGCGACGGTCCGGCATTGCGGCTGATGTACTTGTCGTAAAGATATTGAATATCAACGATCACCGCGTCAGTCGAGTATCCCGGATGGTCGACTGCCTCGTCGTACTGGACAGCCACCTTGAAGTTGTTCTGGCTGGCCACCTGCTGAAGAATGCCATAACTCTGATCCTCAAACTGCTTGCGCGGACCATACCAGTTCACCACGAAGCCGCCAATATTCAATTCACGCGCTTTGGCAATCTGCTGACGCAGCGCATTGGGATCATGGCAGGAATAACCAACATTGATGTGGTCCTTGGTCCCAAACCAGGGCTCGTAAATGGCCAGCAGCATGGGGCTGCCCTCCGGCGCCTGCATGTTCGCAAGCGACTCTCTGAGGTTGGGCTTGGCGCATCCAATCGCAGACACGAAAACACAGAATATTCCTAAAGAAATGAAGGCACATTTCATAATTGTGTACCGCTTGAAATTGGATGAACCAGCAGCAGTTCGCGTTGGATGGACTACAGTCAAGGAGTGCAGGGTTACTTCGGCTCGCGCGCCAGTGCAGGCTGCGCGTGATCGAAAACACCTTACTGGACTACGCTTTTTCCCTGGTCGAGCGGCTGAATCAAGACGCCGGGTTGAACCGAGGGCAGCGTTGCAGCGTTCCTTTCGAGCCTCAAGACGGTCTGGTCAATTGTCTGGTACAGCAATTGAGGGTTGATGGGTTTGGCAATGTAATCATCCATACCGGCTTCCAGGCATCGTTCCCGGTCGCCTTTCATGGCGTGCGCGGTCAAGGCAATGATCGGAATATGACCGGATGTTTCCTGTTCTCGTTGCCGGATGATTGCCGTCGCTTGCAGGCCATCCAGTTCCGGCATCTGCACATCCATGAGGACAACGTCAAAAATTGATTGAGCGAGCATCTCCAGGGCCTCATTGCCATCGCCTGCGACGAAAACTTGGTGTCCTTGCCTTTCCAGAAGTTTTACTGCCAGCTTCTGGTTAATGACATTGTCTTCAGCCAACAAGATTCTGAGCCTCGAAGGCGTCGAGGCTCTTCGATGATGCAATCCTGGGCCGCATTCTCTGGTATCCGAATGCATTTTCTCAATGCTGCTATACGCTGATATGCCGGGAGAGATCAGGTTGGGGTTGTCCGTTTTTTGCGTTGTCCGGTCCGAATACATCCCATTGCTAGCTGCGGAGGGCAATCTGAAGGTTGCGGTGCAATAAAATCTGGCCCCCCGGCCCGGTTCACTCTCTACCCAGATCTCTCCGCGCATTAGTGAAACCAGGCGGGCTGCAATTGCCAGTCCCAATCCGGTACCACCGAACTTACGCGTGCTGGAGTTGTCCACCTGGCGGAATGCTTCAAAGATGAGTTCATGCTGCTCGCGAGCGATGCCGATGCCTGTATCGGCAATGCAGAACTTAAGTTGCGCTTCGTCCCTTTCAATGTTGGCCGTCTCCGCCGAGATGAGAACGTCTCCGGAAGGCGTAAATTTGATCGCATTTCCAACCAGGTTTAACAACACTTGTTTCAACCGGCCAGGGTCTCCCACCAAAGATTGAGGCAGGTCTGGAGAGAGATGGCACAAGATCCTGAGCTTTTTCTCGTGAGCGCGAAGTGCCAGCAGCTCCACGGACTCCTCGATCACCTTGGCCGGATCAAATGCTTCAGAGACGAGTTCCAACTTGCCTGCATCTACTCTAGAGAAGTCAAGAATCTCGTTGACAATGGCAAGCAACGTCTTGCCGGATTTACCGGCTGTTTCCAGAAAATCAAGTTGCTCGGGCGTAAGCTTGGTTTGTCTGGTTAGTTCCACCATTCCCAGAACTCCGTTGAGAGGTGTTCTAATTTCATGGCTCATGTTGGCCAGGAATTCGCTCTTGGCGCGATTGGCTGATTCCGCAGCTTCTTTTGCGTTCTGTAATTCGCTGGTACGCTCATTCACCAACGCTTTCAAGCGGTTTTCCGTGGCCTGCAGCCGCCTGATGCGCACAGCATTGACTCCGATGCCAAGTGAAATCAGACTCAGGGCAGCAACCAGGTAAAACCAGATGGTTTGGTAGAAGCGAGGCTTAAGGACAAAATCAATTGTAGATTCTTTGGTGCTCCATGTGCCCTCGTGATTGGAAGCAATGACCCGAAAACGGTAAGCTCCCGGGGGGACATTGGTATAGAAAGCAGTGTGCCGCGTGCCTGCGTTGACCCAGTCTTTGTCGAACCCTTCCAGCTTGAATTGGTAGTTAATGCTCTCGGGGCTGAAAAAGCTTAGTGCGGCAAAATGAAATTCCAGCCTTTCGCCGCCGGCGGAAATCTCTGCTCCCTCCTGCAACGGTTTGCCCTCAAAGGATGCACTTTCCAATACCAACGGAGGAGGTGTTGGATTTGCAAGGAAATGCTCCCAATCGACTACCACTACTCCTTTCACAGAAGCAAATAACAACTTGCCGTCGGAGGTCTTCCAGGCTGTTGCCTGAAAGCCGCCATTAAACTCTGAGTTTGCCAACCCATCTTGAGTCCCGTAAGAAGCAAAAGGGATTCTATTAATTTTCTGATCGGCAAAATCATTTAAATCTTGCTTTCGTACCCGAAGCAGTCCGCGATTTGAGGTCATCCACAAATAGCCACGATGATCCTCGAGAATGCCCCAGATTTCATTGTCGATAAGGCCGCTTTCGCGCTGGTAAAACGTAAGCTTGCCATTTCTCATCCGGCTGAGACCAGCTCCTACGCTTCCAATCCAGAGATCATGGTTGGAGTCCTCGTAAATGCAGGTCGCCGTTGCTCCGACGACAGCCTTGTCGGGGGTTGGGAAGAGAGGGTAATTGGCAAATTTGCCATCTTTAAGCTCAGTAATGCCTGCCGCAGTGGCAAACCAGAGATTCCCGTTGTGATCTTCGGTGATGCTGCGGATCCGGTTGGTGGCTAACCCGTCCTTTTCTGTAAATAAGGTGAATTTTCCATTGGCAAACCGCGTCAGGCCTCCCTGCCGTCCACCAGAGCCGATCCAGAGATTCCCGCTGCGGTCCTGATAAAGAGCAGAAATACGGTCATTGGCCAACCCCTGTTGCGTTCGAAAGGACCTGATCACTTGGCCATTGCGAAACTGTTTCAATCCATCGGTGGTGCCAATCCATAATGTTCCAGGGCGGTCTTCAGCGATGGCTGTGACCAGGTTGCTGGCAAACGAACTTCCGAGCCTATAAGAGGTAATTTGATCGTTCTTGAGCTGGTCCAACCCGTGCTCGGCGCCTATCCAAATGTTTCCATCACGCCCCTGATACAACGCAAAGACGGCTTCATTGGCAAGGCCACGACTATCGCCGTAGGTTGTAAACCGGCGCTCTTTGAAGCGGTTGACTCCGCCCGTGAATGTTCCAACCCAAAGGCTTCCTTCGCGGTCCTCATAGATTGAAAATACGTGATTACTGGTAAGCCCATCTTTCTCGGTATAGCACTGCACGTCATCGTCACGGAGCCTGCACAGTCCATTTTCAACAGATCCTATCCATAGGCTGTCTTCGCGGTCCTGGTAAATGCTGCGTATCGTACCTTGCAGTCGTCGATCGTGAACGCGGATGAATTTTCCGTTGGAAGAGTGATACAGGCCGTGGGAGGCCGTTCCTATCCACAGGCTGCCTGTATGATCAAAGACCAGCGCAGTAGGATCTCCAAACGGCGTTCGCAATTCTGAAACTTGGCCGGTCATTGGGTTGATCGTGAGAATACGGTTGGCGGTCGCGACCCAAAGTGTTCCCTCGGGTGAGATCGCCAGGGCATTGACAGGTTCTTTTGGGAGCGGCTGCTGCCGAATGGATATTAGAAAGCGGCCTGACTGCAAGGCCGCCAGACCTTTATCGGAGCCAATCCAGAGTGTCCCATCGCTACTCTGCGCCAGAGCATTGATCGTGCTCCCGTTAATTCCTTGTTCCGCGCCAAAGGTTTGGAATCGCCCTTCGCTATAACGGGTCAACCCACCGTCAACTGTACCAAGCCACAACGCTCGATCGTTTTTGTCCTCTAACAGGACCTGGATGGCATTGCTCTTCAAATCCGGATATGTGGCCTTGTCAAATACGACAAACTGAGTTCCATTAAACCTAACCAGTCCTTCCTCGGTGCCGAACCAAAGATAGCTATCGTGGGTTTGAAGTATTCCCAGGACCGAGTTTTGTGGTAATCCATCCGCGGCTGTCCAGTCATTTCGAACATACTGTTTTATGGACTTGATCGGCTCTAAAGCCAGCGCAGATATTGTTGCCACTGATAAGAGGAGCATCAGCAAGCCTATACGCAGGATCGTGTGATGAATCTGCCTGCTCCAATCTCCGCATTTACGCTGATATTGCAACAATTTCTCTTCTCTGTTTTGGCCAGTACTTTTATATTTTCGGATTTCGTTGGAGAAACTTGAGGGATTTCAATGGCCACAAATGACAAACCTGTGAAAACTGCCGTCAATTTGCAGGCGTCCCGGTTACGGCCGTCATCAGCAGGGTTTTTGTCTAAGTTGTTGAAAATAGGCGATCTAATTTCTGTTTTTCTGAAGTTAAATGTGTGCTGGGTTTCGAACTGTCGCTCACATTATTAAAGTACCGTTCGCGAAGACCGATAAGGACGTCAGGAGGCAATATCTATGAAACAAGCAAGATACTTGACGCTTACTCAGGAGACTCTGAGGAATCTGACGCCAGATCAAACGCAGCCTATGGAACCAAACGCTGCAATGAACACTACCTTGCCAATATGTCCGACTGGAACCCCACCGCCCGTTCTCTGAACTAATGAGCCGGAAACTTTATATCAACGAATGATCCAAACCAACCAGACGGCGGTCTGCTTTGCCCGGAGACCGCCGCGCGAAGGCTTGCGCACGTTCACTGTTCGGGAGCCTTCTGAACCGACTCTCCGCCGGTCACCACCAACACCATAATGGCATCGATGGCGGCCACGACTTTGGCTGAGGGAAGGTCGTGATTGTTGCAGAAGATAGAAAAGACAAATCGCTTGCCAGATCTGGTCTGACCGTATCCAGAGAGAGTGTTTACATGGCTGAGGGTACCGGTCTTTGCATGGACCAACCCTCCCGCGGGTGTATTCACAAAGCGCTCGGCCAGCGAGCCATCCACCCCGGCCACTGGCAATGTCTGTTCGAAGGCTGCTCCCCAAGGCTGGCGCGCGGCATAAAGAAGCAAGTGAACCATGGCGCCGGGCGTAATCAAGTCGCGGCGGGAGAGGCCAGAGCCATCGAGCACAAAAAATTCGTTTGCCGTCAATCCAGCCTGAAGCAGAAACTGCTTCAGCGTGGCTGCGCCGCCTTCAAATGAGCCTCCAATGCCTTTCAGTTGTCCGATCAGGCGCAGGTCCAGTTCGGCATGAAGATTCTGGCTGGTTTTGTTGGTTACCCTGACATCCTCAATCAATGGCAGCGAAACACGTTCGGCAAGGATTTGCGCCGGAGGTCCCGAAGGGGCAGCCAGCACTGGGGTTGGCGGCTGTGGCTGGTCGAAAAACTGGGCTAACTCGCCATGCCTTGCCCTGGTTTTTCCAGTGATCGTAATGCCGCGAGCTTCGAGTAAAGCACGAAAAACCTGTGCCGTGAACTCGGCAGGATCCTCAATGGCAATCGCCTCGTTCATGCCGGCGTCATCCAGTGGCATGGCGCCCCACAGAACGACTTTATAGGAGCCGGGTTCGCGGTGAATCCCAACCTTACGCGCGATTCCGGCGGCAGTCGTCAGAATGCGATTGTCCAGCTCATAGTAGTTGGTTGGAGGATCAACGGTGACCAGCGCCTTGTCTCCGGCCTTTTCTGCTGGCTGGATCTTGACGAAAAGAATATTGTCATTAAATGTGAGGGCTGAGACCGGTGCTCCATCGATCCATTGCAGATCATCGTGGGCCCAGCCTTCTCCATAACGTTCAGCCGCGTAATAGCTGTCATCTCCGATTAAATCGCCATCTACGATCTTGACCCCTTTTTGTACGATCTGGTCCGCCAACTGCTCGAGAATCTGCGTGTGGGGAGAAATGCGTTCGGTCTTTAATTGATAGGGCATCACACGACCGGAGATATTTGGATCGCCCCTTCCCACAATCACCAGGTCGCCCAGAAGACGCCCGTTCGTATCAATTTTTCCAGTTGTCTCGATGGTTGTATGAAACCGGTATTCAGGACCTGCCAAGGCCAATGCGGCGGAGGTAGCCAGAAGCTTGGCGTTGGATGCGGGAAGAAAAAGATGATCGGGATTCAGGGCAAAGATGGCCTTGCCGGTCTCCAGGTCTACGACGTCGATGCCCCAGTGAGCGCGTGAGAATCCCGGCTGCCGAATAATGGCCTGGATCTGTTTGGCCAGGTCTTTTTTTGCAGGCTGATCGGCGGCAAAACCAACAACTTGAAGCAGAAGCCAAACGAACCCAATTGCTGCATGAGATCGGCGCATGGAAGTTGGAAGATTATACAATCCGCTCATGCAGCGACCGTCCTATATTTGGGAGCTACGCCGCCGAAAACTGGAACTGGGCGGACGCACGCTGGTGATGGGAATCCTGAATGTTACTCCGGATTCGTTCTCGGATGGCGGGCAGTTCCTTTCCCGCGGCCATGCCGTCGCCCACGCTTTGCAGATGCTGGACGAAGGAGCCGACATTGTTGACATCGGTGGAGAATCCACCCGGCCTGGAAGCAAGGCAGGCAGAACTGGATTGCCGGCCGGCGAAGAACGGGCGCGCGTGGCGCCGGTAATTGAAGATGTGCTTAGAGAACGCCCAAACGCCCTTGTCTCTGTCGATACTTATAAGCACGAAGTTGCGGCCGCTTGCGTCTCCGCCGGTGCCGAGATTGTGAATGACGTCAGCGCACTACGCTGGGATCCGCAAATGATCTCAACGGTGGCCGAACTCAAGTGCGGCATCGTTCTAATGCATAGCCGGGGACGCCCGGAAGAATGGCGCACCCTACCGTCATCTGCCGACATCGTGAATGAAGTGAAATGCGATCTAGAGCAGTGGTCAAAGCGTGCCGTAGAGCATGGAATAGATCAAGCCCGCATCGTGCTCGATCCAGGCTTCGGGTTCGGGAAGAGCTTCGAGCAGAACTATCCGTTGCTGGCAGGGCTCGATAATTTGCTCGAACTGGGCTTCCCTCTTCTTTCCGGTACATCGCGCAAATCATTCATTGGACGAACGCTGGCGCGCAACGGACAAGACGCTCCTGTTGATCAGCGTCTCTTCGGGACCTTGGCAACTGTAGTTGCCTCGGTGCTAAAGGGCGCACACATTGTGCGGGTGCATGAGGTTCGCCCGGCAGTAGAAGCAGTAAAGGTGGCGGACCAAATCGTTAAGGTCAAGTGAGAAAAATTACACAATGGATAGATGCGTCATACCAATTTTGGGGGACTACCAAACCGTTTCTTTAGCCCGGTCATTCTCTTCCTTGCTGCTCTAGAATCGTGCCAATACAGGAAAAGGAAAAAGACGGCTAGCACTCCAGAACCAAAGGTGATTGCCGTACACGTAGCATGTTTTACAGCATCTTTGATATCAGTACTCAATAAGACGCTCAAGAATGAGCAGAACACACCAGCGCACAAACAAAAGAAGCCCAAACTTATGGACGCACTGCTCGATGCTATCGAGTCCAATTCATCCTCTGAAAAATGTGCCATCACGATATCGGTGCGTGCGTAGTAAATCGTGGGTGCTGTGGGTGAAGTGCTGTAAATTGATTCTCGATTTGGGGGCTGCGGAGGAGTGGCCATATCACTTGCCCCCTTCCGGCGGTGCAGGTACCATTCCAAGCACATCGCCAAGGCCCAAAGTAAAAACGTTCAAGAATACTGTGTTGCCGCAAGTGGTACAGGTGATCGTTAGGCTTGGAAGGGCTTTGCCTCCAATCGTGATTGCTGCCTGTGCTGGTGACTGCAAGGTTAAGAGTACCAAGCCATCGTTGACTAGCCACCCGCTGCGACCGCACATCGGACATGCTTTGTTTGTGCCTATCTTTTCCACTAATTTTTGCACGATCCGTTCATTCTGCTCTGGCGTAAATGTTGCCATTCGTACACTCCGGTTCACTAAATTAAAACTGGCGGTAACAGGGTATGCCTTTCCGCCTTTGAGTCCAAGGACATACCCCGATTACTCAGTTAACAGTTCCTCAAAACGCCTTCTCGTTGTCCAGCAAAATCGTAACTGGCCCACTGTTGGTAAGCTCCACTTCCATCATGGCCTGGAACTGGCCGGTTTCGCAGCGCACGCCCGCAGATCGAATCTTTTCGGTGAAACGTTCATATAAGCGGCGAGCCTCCTCGGGGCGGGCGGCCGCGTCGAACGATGGCCTCTTGCCCCGGCGCACGTCGCCGTACAAAGTGAATTGGGAAACGACCAGCACCTCGCCGCCTATGTCTTGAACGGAGAGGTTCATCTTTTCGGCAGCATCTTCAAAAATCCTTAGCCCGAGGACTTTGCCGGCCAGATAGTCGGCTGCCGCCTCAGTATCGGTTTTGCCAACGCCCAGCAGGACTAACAAGCCGGTCCCGATTTCTCCTGCTGTCTTGCTCTCCACCAGTACCCGGCAGCGTCTAACCCTTTGCACCACAGCTCTCATCGCCTTAGCATGATAACAATGATAACAATCGGTCCGGGGCCGTTGCCGTTGGTTTCGTTTTCGTTGACTCCCATTGATTTCGTTCCATAGAATCCGGTTCGTACTTCTTTCCAAGGAGAAAACTCATATGCGTCGCTTTCGCGCGTTCTGGGTGATGCCGTGCTTTTTACTTTGCGCATTTGCAGCGGCCCAGGCACAACCACCGTCCCCAGTTTCGCAGGACGCGCAATCATCTGCGACTGCCAACAACGACGTAGTGATCCGGGGCGGGACTCTGCTGACAGTCACGCATGGGCGGATTGAAAATGGCAGCATCTACATTCACAACGGCAAAATCGTAGCCATTGGAAAAGACGTGCCAGCAGTGGCCAAAGCGAAGGTGATCGACGCCACCGGCAAGTGGGTAATGCCGGGCATTATTGACGCGCATTCACATATCGCCCTTGATGACGATGTGAACGAAGCCACCAACCCGATCACGCCGCACATGATGATGAAAGATGCTTTCGACTACAACGACAAAGGAATCTACCGGGCGCTGGCCGGAGGCGTGACCACCTCGCTGCTGCTTCACGGCTCCGCCAACATGATCGGCGGACAGGCCATTGTCATTAAGCATAAGTATGGTTTGGGGCGTGACCAACTGCTCTTCCCAGGCGCACCGCAGTCGATCAAGTTTGCCAGCGGCGAGAATCCGAAGCGCGTTTACGGTGGAAAAAATCAATTGCCTTCCACCCGCATGGGCAACTTCGAAGTCATGCGGCAGGCTTTCTCCGAAGCCCGCGATTACATGCGCGACTGGGACGAATACAACGACAAGGTGAAGAAGGGCGACAAAGAGGCCGAGATGCCCAAGAAAGATTTAAAGCTCGAAGCCCTGGCCGACGTGCTGCGCGGCAAGCTGCTGGTGCAGATCCACTGCTACCGCGCCGACGAATTTCTTACCGAGATGGCAATTGCCAAGGAATTCGGTTACAAGATTCGCGCCTTCCATCACGCTGTGGAAGCCTACAAAGTAGCCGACCAGATGGCCGCCAACGGCGTAGCGATTGCAACCTGGCCTGATTGGTGGGGATTCAAATACGAAGCTTGGGATGCTATCCCCTGGAATGCCGCAATCTCCATGCACAAGGGAGTCCGGGTCGCGATCAAAAGCGACTCGGGAGACGTAACGCGGCGCCTGAACCAGGAGGCCGGCAAGATTATCCATTACGGCAACGTGAGCGAAGAGGATGCCTTGAAGATGATTACCTTGAATCCGGCCTGGATCATCGGCGTCGACGATCGTGTTGGCTCTCTTGAGGTTGGCAAGGATGCCGACATCAGCATCTGGAATAGCTATCCGCTGTCATCAGCCGCCTTGGTTGACCAGGTGCTGATTGATGGCGACGTCTATTTTGATCGTTCTCTGCCCGGCTTGGGTCTCACTCATTACAAGGAGACGCAATAATGGAATTGAAGAGATTCGCGGTTGTTTTATTCCTTGTAGCAGCTTCACTGGCCCAACCATCCAACCAAGAAGCGGCAGCTTCGGGTGGAACTGTGGTGCTCCGTGGAGGCAGGCTCCTGACCATCACCCACGGCGTGATCGAAACCGGCATCCTGGTCATTCAAAACGGAAAGATCGCGGCTGTGGGCGCGGCCGGCACAACTGCAATACCGCCGGGCGCAAGGGTGATCGATGCAACTGGAATGACAGTTTATCCGGGCTTGATCGATTCCGAGACGCACCTTGGTTTGATTGAGGTAGCGGCGGACCGTTCGACGGTCGATCTGGTGGAAGAGAGCGATGAGATCATGCCCCACATGCATGTCTACGACGCTTTTCACGCAGAAACTACGTTGATCCCTGTGACCCGGATCAATGGCATTACCAACGCTATTGTCGCGCCCTCCGCCGGTGACACGCTTCCGGGCCAGGATTCGTTCATTCAGCTTGCCGGACGTTCCGCCAACGAAATGCTGATGGTTCGGGACATCGCTTTGCCCCTGAATTTCACAGGAAGCCAGCGGCGCAATGAGAGCTTCGAGCACGCCAAATTTCCGCAGACCCGCATGGGCATGGCAGCCCAGCTTCGCCAGGCCTTTCTCGACGCCCAGAACTACGAGCAGAAGATGGCGGACTACGGGAAAAAGAAACCGGGCAGCGGGAAGAAGCACGAGCCTCCTCCTAAGAAGGACTTGAAGCTTGAGTCGCTCCTACCTTACCTCCACGGACAAAAGCCGGTTGTACTGGCCGCTGAAGAACCCAACGATATAGAAACTGCCCTCGACTTGGCCCATGAATTTCACTTGAAAGTCATCTTGAACCACGCAATGCATTCAACTCGCCTGCTCGATAAGATTGCAGCCTCTGGTTTTCCTGTGATCGTTGGCCCAATCTACGAAGACCCCAAAGAATACGAGCGTTACGACGCAGTCTTCAGGTTGCCCGCCGAAATGGTGCGGCACGGAATCAAGATAGCGTTTGCCTCTTACGATGCCCATCAGGTCCGAAATCTTCCCTACGCCGCCGGTTACGCTGTGGCCTTCGGGCTTCCTTACGAAGAAGCCCTTAAAGCGATCACCATTAATCCAGCGCAAATATGGGGAGTGGACCAGCAGCTAGGCTCCCTCGACGTAGGCAAAATGGCGAACGTCGTAGTTGCCAATGGCGATCCTCTGGACGTGAAAACCGATGTGAAACATGTTTTCATTGCCGGAGAGGAGATTCCACTGGTGAATAAACAAACGGAGTTGAGAGACCGGTATTGGCAATAGGTGAAACTTTGTCTGAAGTGGAGCCGGTGGTGCGGTCAATGAAGATCGGGAATTGTTCTTATTATCCGCAGTGGATCATCTCCATTCCCCTTGCATCTGGAATGCAGCCCAGTAGTAAGGTGAGCTCCATCGCGTCTGCTTCCACATTTGGATCTGTGCGTGTCGCAAAGCCGCCGCTGGTCTCATTCCTTGCTTCTCCATGGCTTGGTAAAAGCGCCCCATCAGCTCGCCGGCGGCCATATCATCTACCTCCCACAGGCTTGCTACCACGCGCGCTGCTCCCGCATACATAAACCCTCGCGTCAGACCGATGAGTCCTTCGCCGTGAATCTCTTTTCCCAATCCCGTCTCGCATGCACTCAACACTACCAAATCCACCGGAAGGTTCAGGTTGTAGACATCCTCCAGATCCAGAAAGCCATTCTGCCTCTCGCCCTGCTCATCGACCATTGACAACACTAAACCTGAGAGTTCGGGATGCACGCTGTCGAGCACGCCGTGGGTTGCGAAGTGAACGATTCGATATTGCGCTAATTCCGGACTGGTGGCCGTTTGCCTGCTGGCCTTGAAATCCAGGGCCTCCAGCGCCTGTCCGGCTGGCACGGCGCTTACAATATCTTTGGCCTCTTGCCGGCTGAAAGAGAGTCGAGGCAGATGAAGTTGGCCTTCCGATGAGCGGCCGACATCCCCCAAAGAGCGCGTCAGCCGCTCGGTAGACCGGGAATCGGGCGAAGAGATTTTGTCTTTAAGGCCCTTGTTTTCCAGATCAGGCGTGGGCCCCTCTTTCTGGGCGTGGCCATTTCGTGGGGCCTTGATCCGCACATCGTTCGCAGCAAAGACTGGATCTGCCAGCACGGCCACTGCCTTGGGCGCTTCGGGCCTGCCGCTCACTTGTTGCCGGAGCACCGCCAAGGTCTGGGCTGAGGGCAACCCGACTATGTCATAGTTCGCAACCAGCGGTTGCTGACCTGGGAGAGCGCTTTGTTTCTTGGTGTTCCATGCCACTGGCGTGGGCAACGCTGCAAATGGAATGTACTGTAGGGCTCCGTCCGCAACGATCAACATGTGCTTCTTGCCCGGCGGCATCGGCACCGGGGCCAATACTTTCGTGCTCAGATCGAGTACTGCCTGGGGGTACTCGGCATTCTCTTTCCTTCGGCGGCGAATCCGCTCCTGCTCTGTTTCCCCCTTGATCTTGCGAACCCGCGCCGTGAGCAGATCATGGACGCGCCGCGCTGCTTTTTCGATCTCCGCCCCTTTGGCGAGTTCATAGGAGCGCAGCGATTCCGAAGTCAGAACAAATAGATGACTCCGCTCCTCTCCCAGGAAGTATTCCAGCAGAACTGTTTCCGGATCCAGCAACTGCTGCAATTCTTTCGTGCTTAACGATAGTGGGTGAGTTAATGCGGCATAGCCGGGACTTTTGGCACGGATCTGCTCTTCTGCCTCCTGAGTTTGCCCCCTCAGTTTCGCGATCTCATTCTCCACCGTGGCGATCTGGTCTTTGCTATGCGAGCCGGTGAGCAGTTCGATGCGCCGATTTGATTTTGCCTGGAGATCGGCTGACAGCGACCGCTTTCGCGCAAGCAAGCCAGCGTCAACCCCGTTGTGAACGTCGATACGCGCGGCGTTCAGCATGGAGATCAACCCTTGGGCCCTCGACCTCTCCAACGCCTCAAAAGCAAGCTCGGGCTGCCTTTGCGACAGCAGCAAATCAATATAGTCTCCGTAAATGGAAGAATGCCTGGCGCGAAAGCCGGAACGAAGCTCTTCCGATCCACCCAAATGAGCGGTTTGCTCTTCCAGCGTATTGATCGCCTGTGCGTACAATTGAGCGGCCATGTCCACCTGCTGCGTCTCGCGCAGAATCGCAGCAACCGCCGCCAATGATTCGGCATGTGCCAGGCTCCCCGGCGCCAGTTTCTCCCGGATAGCCAATGCTTGCCGCTGGTACGCTTCAGCTTTTCCCAAATCGCCGGACCGACGCGCCGATTCACCCAGGCATTGGAAGCTCAATGCCGTATCAAGGCTTTCCGGGGCCAGTTTCTGCTGGATGTTCAGTGCTTGGCGGAAGTGTTCCTCCGCCTTTGCGAACTCTCCCCGGTCAAAGACTATTTCCCCGACATTGTTGAGACTTCGCGCAACATCCAGACTCTCAGGAGCCAGTTTCCGTTTCATGTCGAGAGCTTGGCGGTAGTATTCTTCCGCTTTCGCCAACTCTCCCCGGTCACGAGCTAGAGTCCCCAGGTTGTTGAGACTTGCGGCAAGATCCAGGCTCTCAGGAGCCAGTTTCTGTTGGATAGCTAAAGCCAGGCGATAATACTCCTCTGCTTTTGCGAGATCTCCCTGGTCACTGGCTACATCCGCAATCGTATGGAAACTCGCGGCAACATCTAGACTCCCTGGCGCCAGCTTCTGTTGGATATCGAGGGCCTCGCGATAGTACTCCTCCGCCTTTGTCAACTCTCCCCGGTCAAGAGCTATAGTCCCGAGATTGATGAAACTTTTGGCAATATCCAGGCCGCCCGGCGCCAGTTTCTGTTGGATGTCGAGGGCCTGGCGGTAGTACTTCTCCGCCGTCGCCAATTCTCCTTGTTTCCATGTTGCACTCCCCAGATTGTTGAGAGTCCCTGCAACAGTAAGGCTCCCCGGTACCAGCTTCTGTTTGATTTCCAGAGCTTGGCGGTAGTACTCCTCTGCCTTGGCTGGATCTCCCCGTTCACTGGCCGCAATCCCCAGATTGTTGAGATTTGAAGCAACCTCAAGACTCCCAGGCGTCAGTTTCTTTCGGATATCCAAGGCTTGAAGGAAGTACTCCTCCGCCTTCGCCTGATCTCCCCGTTGCGAGGCGACAATCCCCAGATTGTTGAAACTTGCGGCTACATCAACGCTGTCGGGAGCCAGCTTCTCCCGGATACCAAGGGCTTGCCGATAGTACTCCTCCGCCTTCGGCAGGTTCCCTCGGTCCATGGCGGCAATCCCCAGATTGTTGAGACTCTTGGCAACCTCAAGACTCCCCGGCGCGAGTTTCTCCCGGATATCCAGGGCTTGCCGATAGTACTCTTCTGACTTGTTCACATCTCCGCGCAGCCCGAACGTACCTCCCAAAGCAGCCAAACTTGACGCAACTCCAAGTTCTCCTCCACCCGCCCTGCGGCTCTCCGCGATGGACTGTTGAAAGTACTTTTCGGCATTGGCCCAATCACTCCGTCGCGCATACGACCTAGCCCAGGCTTGCAACAATTGATAGGCAATTCTTGGGTCGGTTTTCTCTGCCTGTTGCAACGCGAATTGATAGGCATCATCCGCTTCCTTCCATCGCCGCGCCACTACCAGCACGTCAGCAGCCTGGAAGAACAACCAAGCCGATAGCCAGGGAATGGAAGAACCGGAAAGCTGCCCAGCGAGCCTCCGCCAGCGCTCCGCGCCTTCGATCACCTTACCTGCGGTGGCGAGTTCCTGTCCTTCCTGGTACAAAGTCAGAAAAGCGCCGTTAAGATTCGGACGTACCGTCAAGCCCCATTCTCCCGGCGCCAAAGACCAAACCTGGGTCTCCGCACCGCGCAGGCCCTCAAGCACAACAGTTCCAATAGGCCCCTGTTCGGTTTCTGTCCGAGACAACTCAAACGGGGATTCGAGGGTGCCCTTGGTTTCACTGCGCGTCCAGCGCAAGAGCACATCTCCATTTTGGAGTCCTGCCTTTTCAGCCACCGACTTTTGGCTCACGGCTTCAACAACTATTCCTGGCTGGATTGGACTGGGAGGGAGGGGAAGTCCTGGCGAGGCCGCGCCGCCGTTACTTTGTGCCACTGCTGGGCACGCCAGCAGTAAGGGCATCATAGCCGCCAACGTTAGCCAGTTCCTCAAACTTCGATCTTTCATTCTATCCCCCGAACCTTAGCGTGATTGAGCACGCCATGAGCGATTGCAAGGGACAATACTACACAAGGGACAATACTACCTTGACTACCGGCGCATTCAAGTGCAAACTGGCGGCCAATGCTCACAGCCATCCCATCCTGAGTGGCGCGGTCCTTCAATTTGAGAGCAGAGAACTTGAGCTGATGGGAATCCAAAAACGCAATGCCAACTCAGACGATTTCATGCGGCTCCTGGCGCGCTTAGATCCAAATCCTGAAGTTGCGTGGCAACAATATGGCAAGCTACAGCTGAAGCTCGTGACTTATTTCGAAAGCTTTGGTCACTATGCGGAGGCAGCAGAGCTTGCGGACGAGGCGCTGGACCGGATTTCAAAAAAACCGGATGAGTACACGATTGAAGATCTGCCGATCCTGGCCCTGGGCTTCGCTCGAAATATAAGGAAGGAAATTTCAAAAAGGACCGCTAAAACCGTACACCCTATGACTCCCGATGGCTGGCCAGTGAAAGAAGCAAGCCCGGAAGACAGTATCATCAACAAGATTGATAGAGAGCGCAGAGTCGAGTGTTTCTTGAAGTGCATGCGGGGCCTGATATCCAATGAACGGGTGATGATTTTTCGATATTACCCGAATGAAAACTGCAACCTGGAGCAACTCAGAAGCAGATTTGCGGAGGAACTGGGAATCAGTACGGGCACTCTTTCCAAACGGGTCGCCCGCCTGCGAAGCAAGATTGAGAGTTGTTGCGCAAAATGCTCGGGCCTGGCAAGCCGGGCGCCAGAGTGAAGATCGCCGGTCGGCTTTCATCTCCGGAGGACAGTACATTACGTGGAACCTGAGAATAAAGACATCCTGATCCGGTATCTTCTAGGCGACCTTCCCGAGCAGGAGATGGAACGCCTGGCAGAAGAGCACTTCGTCCACGATGAAGCTTGGGAAGCGCTCAATACTGCTGAAAGCGATTTGATCGATGCCTACGTGCGTGGAGAATTGTCACGGGACTTACAGCAAAAATTTACGACGAGGTTCATGAATTCTCCAAGGAGGCGGGAGCGGGTTGAATTTGCAAAGATATTGATGAATTCCGGGATGCGCGAGCAAATGGGAGCCGTTAGGACACAAGGTCGCGCATGGGAAAACCGGCAGAAAGCAGGCCACTGGATGCAGCGCCCTGCAATCAAATTTCCCTTGATTGCGGCGGGTCTGTTGATGGCTGGCCTGATAGCGGCTGTGGCGGTACAGAACAGGCACTTGTGCGATGAACTGAAGAGGACGCAGTCTGCACAAACAGAACTTCAACGCCAATTGGACATCGCACGGCAACAGGCAGCGAATCACAGTACGGCTCCACGCGATACGCACGTGGAAATACCGCTTTCGCAGTTACTGTCTCACGATATTCCTACAATTTCCATCATGCTTTCGCCTGGTGTCCTGCGAACGGGCCATGAGCCTCCCACACTGCCACTGACTGCAGTACGGTCCTCCATAGTGCTGGTATTGGAATTGGAGCAGGACCGCTATCCCTCGTATGAAGCTGTTATTAAGACTGCAGGAGGGAAATCTATCAAGCGCATAGCCGGGTTGAAGAGCCAGCAGGTTCAAGACAATGAAAAGGCGATTGCATTGAACATTCCGGCGCAACTGCTCAAGAGAGACGATTATGTGGTGGCACTCTTCGGCCTGCGAGCGAGTGGCCAGGCGGAGCCTGTTGAGTTTTACGCCTTTTCCGTTTCACGGTAAGGCGTTTTGCCATAAGCTCCAGCATCGCCCAACCCATTTCCCAACTCTGTGTCCAGATAAGTCCCTTTGTTTGTATCGATGTTCAGCGACCAGCGTGGGCGCTTGCGCCTAGGCTGGCTCATAAATGCTGGGTACCAAAGCAACGAACCATTTCCTTGCGCCGCAAGCTTGCGCGCAGCGAAGCGGAGCGTACTTAAAAATGATTTTCGACAGAGTGCGCCCGAAGAAATTGTCCCAAGCTAGCGAAGGAAACTTTAGTTGTGCAGATAAAACCTTGTAAAGGTGGCCTCTTTAGCCCTGTTGCTGTTGCCTCTGATGATGTCGAGCTACACCATTTGCTAAACAAGCGCAGGTTTTTTTGTCGTTTTTGGCGAGCTGAAGCCAGTACGAGTGTAGCTGGAAATAGGTTCAACGCCAAAGCAATTGGACTGTCGTGAACAATCGTGCGTGTAACGGCTACACCTTTTCGTCCAGTTCAATTTAACTACGGAACGGAGAACACCATGAAGTCTGTGCGGAAGTTCGTATCCATCCTTTGCCTGTTCAGTTTTTCAAGCATTCTCGGACCGTGGACGCCGGCGGAGTGCACTACCCCGGCGCAACAAGAAACCGCCAGCCAGGCGGGCAATTCAACATCAAAAGCGGCTGCCGATGCGACCTTTCGCGGCGTGAAAGTAACGGACGCGAAAGGGAAACAAACCGATGCGACGCTGACTTTCAGCGACAACAGCAAGGAAATGGTAGTGCGTGTAGCCGATAAGGACTTCATGACCATTCCCTACAACCAGCTTGACAAGGTTTCCTATGAGTACACCAAGAAACACCGCGTGGCCCAGGGCGCGATCGTGATGGCGGCTTCGCTGGGGGCCGGCGCTATCGTCATGATGACAAAATCCAAGAGCCACTGGCTCTACATTGATTTTCACGAGCAGAACGTTCCAAAGAACTTAGTCTTGCGCATGGACAAGAACCAGTACAAATCCATTTGCGAAGCGGTCAAGACCCATACCGGCAAAGAAGTGGAGTTCCCCAAGGATGGCGGAGAACGCGCGAAGAAAGAAGAAAAAAAGAAGAAAGACAGCGGGAGCGCCCAATAGTTGGGTGGTCATAGACCATCGAGCCGGTGTGCATCGAGCGCTCAAATGCCAAAGGCAGGTGAAAAATGGAACCTGGTTTCATGAACGCAGCAAGCCCATTGGGCCTCTGTGAAAATGCCATTCCTTTTTTGGGAAAACTCCGAAAGAGAGAGCTCTTGAAACAGAAGGGTTCACGTTCCTTCATCCGTCTGTTTTCTTCAAGGCGTTTACGCATCAAGCTGATTGTTTCAGCCATAGTTTTACTGATTGTGAGCTTGGCTTTGCCTGCGTCGGGCCAGATACTGATTACCAGGCAGGAAGTGAAGCATGATGTCTCTCCTCCACTCCGCGATTTGGCCCGGAAAGCGCCGGCAGCGCCACAAGAGCAACCACATGAAGCCGACGAGCTTCGCCTCATTCCATTGCCACAGGGGCTAAAACCCGCCGAAGAGCCAGACTCGGCGCTCCAGAAGACCATGCCTTCGGAAGCCCCTGCCCTCGGCCCCACTGTTATCAATAACGTTGAGGGGCTTGGCCAGGGGACAACCGGCTTCTCGATTGTGGGTGCGCCGCCCGATACCAACGGTGCGGTCGGCCTTACCCAGTACGTGCAGTGGGTGAATACTTCTTTTGCCGTGTTCGACAAGACAACCAGCAAAATGATTCTTGGTCCCGTAAACGGCAATACCCTTTGGACGGGCTTCGGTGGAGATTGCGAAATTCTTAATGAGGGCGATCCCATCGTTGTCTATGACAAATTGGCGGATCGCTGGGTCTTCAGCCAGTTCGCGATCAACAGGGGGTTCGGGCCTTATTCCCAATGCGTCGCAGTATCTACCACATCCGATGCCACCGGCCCCTTTAACCGTTATGTGTTTAGTTATTCCAATTTGGATGATTATCCCAAAATGGGAGCCTGGCCCGATGCTTACTATGTGACATTCAACATGTTTGATGTCGTTTTGCAAACTTTTCTGGGCTCGGATGTCTGCGCTTACGACCGCAATGCCATGCTCAACGGACGGACGGCAACCCAGATATGTTTCCAGCAGGGTTCGTCGGTGGGAGGCTTGCTGCCTTCGGACCTGGATGGCCTTATACCGCCCCCCGCAGGTTCACCGAATTTCTTGATGAACTTTGGCGCCAATTCCCTGAACCTGTTTCGATTTCATGTGGATTTTGCGAACCCGGCCAATTCCACCTTCACCGGTCCCATCGTCATACCGGTGGCGCCCTTCACTCCGCTGTGCAACGGCAGTAGCAGTTGCGTGCCGCAGCCGCCGGGTGACTCCACCCGGCTGGATTCACTGGCCGACCGATTAATGCACCGGCTGGCTTATCGCAACTTCGGAGACCACGAATCCCTGGTTGTCAACCACTCGGTAGGCGTTGACGCTGGCAGCGGAATTCGCTGGTATGAAGTCCAGAATCCCAACGGCACGCCTACGGTTGTCCAGCAATCAACCTTCGCTCCCGACTCCAGTTTCCGTTGGATGGGCAGCATCGCCATGGACGCCAGCGGAGACATGGCACTCGGTTACAGCGTATCCAGCGACACCATATTTCCGTCTATTTCCTTTACCGGAAGGCTGGCGGGTGATCCTGCGAACACCATGGGCGCGGAAACCAGCATCATCGCCGGCACTGGTTCGCAAGAGTTCGGGCTTACGCGATGGGGCGACTACAGCGCCATACAAGTGGACCCGGTTGACGATTGCACTTTTTGGTACACCACCGAGTACATGAGCACCAGCGGTAGTTTCAACTGGAATACACGCATTGCCAGCTTCAGGTTCCCCAGTTGCGGCGTGCCTGACCTCACGGTGACCAAGACGCATGCCGGCAACTTTACCCAGGGCCAGTCGGGCGCAACCTACACCATGATCGTGACGAACAGTGGCGGCAAGGCAACCGACGGGACACCCGTTACCGTGACCGACTCGCTGCCGGCCAAACTCATCGCAACCGCAGTCGGCGGCGCTGGCTGGACCTGCGTCCTTGGCCCGCCCGTCAGTTGCACTCGCAGCGACGCACTGGCGGCGAGTGGAAGTTATCCAGCGATCACGGTGACCGTCAACGTCGCGGCCGATGCGCCGGGCTCGGTCACCAATTCGGTCACGGTGTCGGGCGGCGGCGAGAAGAATACGTTGAACGATACCGCCACCGATGTGACAACTGTAATTCAAAAGAGTATTGACTTGGCATTGATCAAGACCCATACCGGCCAGTTCTTTTTCGGCCAAACCGGCATCTATACCCTGGCAGTTACCAACACCGGTCTGTCACCTACCGACGGCACAGCGGTGACGGTAAGCGACACGCTGCCAGCCGGGCTCGGCGCCTCGTCCGCCAGCGGCACGGGATGGACATGCCTTCTGGGTCCGCCGGTAAGCTGTACGCGCAGCGATGTTCTGGCCGCCGGCGCAGCTTACCCATCGATCACTCTGACTGTGAGCGTAGCGAAAAATGCTCCGGAATTTGTGGTCAATACGGCTACGGTAGCGGGTGGTGGCGACGCCAACCCCCTGAACAACACAGCCACCGATGCCATCCGCATTGTGCCCGCGCCACCGGACCTGAGCTTAACCATCACACACACCGGCAACTTCAACCAGTCTCAGGACAATGCTCAGTATCTCCTGACCGTAACCAATCAGGGTGCCGGGTTCCTCAACGGCCCAGTGACAGTCACCGATGTTCTTCCCGCCGGCCTTACCGTCGTTTCCATGGTTTCCGCGGATGGCCAGCTCTGGCGATGCAATCTACAAACAGTGTCGTGTTCGCGTAACGATTTTCTGGCCGCGGGAGCCAGCTATCCGCCGGTGATTCTGACGGTGCATGTAGCAGACGACGCTCCGGCCTCCGTGATCAATACCGGAACCGTTACCGGTCTTGACGACGCCAACCCCAATAACAATACTGCCACCGATCCCACCAGCATCAATCCTTCTCCCGATCTCACGGTCTCCATCTCTCACGCGCCCTCCGCATTCACCGTAGGCCAAGCCGGCGCCTACACCATTAGCGTACGCAATGCGGGACATGCATCAACTTCGGGAACCGTGACGGTCTCCGACTCGCTGCCCTCCGGCTTGACGGCTACAGCCATCAGCGGCAACGGCTGGACCTGTTCCGGCGCCATATCGCTGACCTGCACACGGTCGGATGCGCTGGCTGCGGGCGCAAGCTATCCAGCAATCTCTGTCACCGTAAGCGTGAACGGTGGAGGACCAGCAGTTACCAACGTGGTGACGGTTGGCGGTGGAGGCGAGTTCAACACCAGCAACGACAGCGCTAAAGATTCCGCCAATATAGTCTCCGCCACCCTGACCATAACAAAATCCCACGCAGGCAACTTCACCTTGGGGCAGCCGGGCGTTTACACGATCACTGTTGGCAATGCCGGTCAGGTCGCAACGTTGGGAACGGTAACCATGAATGATCCGCTGCCGGGCAGTATCACCGCAGTTTCCCTGACCGGCGACGGTTGGAGTTGCTCGCTTACTCCGGTGACCTGCACGCGCTCGGATTCCCTGGCCCCAGGCAACACCTATCCACCGATTACTTTGACCGTAAGCATCGGCAATCTCTCCCCCAACGCTTCCGGCCAGGCAACTGTGAACAATATGGCAACCGTGGTTGGCGGGGGCGATCCTGGTTTTCATTTCGTCAACGATTTGGGTGTGATCAATGTGCCGACCTTGGCCATCACTCAATCGCACACCCCTAACCCCTTCATCGCGGGTCAGACCGGCTCCTATACGATCTCAGTGAGCAACACAGGGACCGTGCCCACCACAGGGCTGGTCACTGTGGAAGATTTCGTGCCTCTCGGGTTGACGGCAACCGCGCTTGGCGGAACCGGCTGGAATTGCCCGTCGTTAACGTCCCGGCCGGTGACTTGTACACGCTCCGATGCGCTGGCTCCCAACAGCAGCTATCCTCCTGTGATCATGACTGTCAGCATAAACGGAGGCACCACCTTTGTGAGCAACTTCGCAGGTGTAACGGGCGGGGGCGATGCGGACCTGATTTTAGTGAATGATAATACCGTGATCAAGGCGCCGACTCTCGCCATTACCAAGACCCATACAGGCCTCTTTACCGTGGGACAAACAGGAACTTATAACATCACAGTCAGCAACACGGGCACGGGAGACACCTTCGGAACGGTGACCGTGACCGATCCGCTTCCTTTCGCCCTGACCGCAACTGCGGTGAGCGGCGCGGGGTGGAACTGCACAGCACCGCCCGTAACGACTCTGACCTGTACCCGGTCTGACGCCTTGGCGGCAGGTGCGAGTTATCCGGCGATGACAGTGACCGTAAGTGTAGGCGGCGCGGGGACCTCGGCCATCAACCGGGCTACGGTCAGCGGAGGTGGAGATCCAATTTCCCACGACGCTTTCGATACCACATTCTTCAATTCGCCGATTCTTTCGATTGCCAAGTCCCACCTGGGCAACTTCACTGATGGACAAACGGGGACCTATACCATCAAAGTCAGCAACACTGGGACTGCCGCAACTATCGGCACAGTCAGGGTGATGGACGCACTTCCCCAGGCCTTCACTGCAACCGCGATGAGCGGCGTGGGTTGGAGTTGTCCAGCACCACCCTTTACCGCTCTGACTTGTACGCGGTCTGACGCCCTGGCTCCGAGCGCCAGCTATCCCGAGATAACCCTCACCGTGAATGTGACCAACCCAGGCGGTATCGTGGCCAACCTAGCCTCGGTCGATGGTGGCGGTGATCCGGTTGGCCACGACGTCTTCGATACTACTGTTGTTGATGCGCCGGTCCTTACGATCACGAAATCTCATTTGGGCAACTTCACCGTGGGCCAGACCGGAACCTACACGATTACCGTGAACAATGCCGGGACCGCCGCCACCATTGGGACCGTGACCGCAAGGGACATCGTCCCTTCCGTTATGACAGTCCAGAGCGTCGGAGGCCCCGGCTGGATCTGCTCAATCGGGACCGACCTAAGATGCACGCGGGCAGACCCGTTACCTGCCGGCAAGAGCTATCCCCCGATCACTCTGACCGTAAAAGTAGATCCCATCGTACCGGTCAACCAAGTCTTCAACATCGTCGACGTTTTCGGTGAGGGAAGCAACAACGCGAACAGCCGTGCGCTCGATGGCACCATTATCAATAATGCACCCGTACTTTCCATCGTCGAATCCCACACGCCCGATCCATTCATCACCGGGCGGACCGGTACCTACACCATCACCGTCAGCAACGTGGGGCAGCCGTCAACTACCGGCACTGTTACGGTGACCGATAACCTGCCCTCGGGCCTGACAGCGACCTCTGTTGTTGCACCGGGCTGGAGTTGCTCCAACGTGCCTACTCCATCTGTGGTTTGTTCGCGATCTGACTTGCTTGCACCAGGCGCCAGCTATCCGGCCATTGCTTTAACCGCAAGCATAGATTTCACTGCGCCGGACAACGTCACTAACACGGTTACTCTCATCGGCGGCGGTGACAGCTCGACTCATAGCGCTAGTGATCCGACCAACATCATTCATGGCCTCCGCTTTGTTCCGGTAAGGCCCTGCCGTGTTGCCGATACACGCAATCCTGCCGGTCCATTTGGCGCACCGTTCTTGGGAGGAAACACCATTCGGGGTTTCACGATTCCCAATAGCGCCTGCGGGATACCTTTGAGCGCGCTGGCGTACTCCATCAACATAACCGTTGTGCCAAAAGCGAAGCTTGCCTTCTTGACGATGTACCCGTGCGGACAAGACCTGCCGGCAACCTCCACGCTCAATTCCGATGGACGCATCAAGGCCGCGGCGGCCATCGTGCCTGCGGGCACAAGTGGAGCCGTTTGCGCCTTTGCGACGGACGATACTGAATTCATCCTCGACATCAACGGCTATTTCGTGCCGGCTGCATCAACTCCTTCCGCTCTGTCGTTTTATTCTTTGCCACCCTGCCGGATTGTTGATACTCGCTTGGCAACAGGGCCACTGGGTGGACCTTCTCTGGTTGCTAATGCGGCCCGGATATTCCCCATTCTTTCAAGTTCCTGCAACCTGCCTTCGACCGCACAAGCCTATTCCCTCAATTTCACTTCAGTACCAAAAGCCGGCAAGCTGGACTTCCTGACCACTTGGCCCGCCGGACAGACTCAACCCCTTGTCTCAACTCTCAATGCTTCCACTGGAAAGGTCACCGCAAATGCCGCGATCGTGCCGGCAGGTACGAATGGCGATATCTCTGTGTTTGTTACCAATGACTCCGATCTGGTCATTGATATCAACGGCTACTTCGCGCCCTCCGGTCCTGGTGGGTTATCGTTCTTCCCTATCACTCCGTGCCGGGTCAAGGACACTCGAAACCCTGCAGGGTCTCCACCCTTCACAGGGACACTCGACATAAATGTTGGCGCGAGCGGCTGCGGAACTCCCACGGCAGCCCAATCCTATGTTTTGAATGCGACGGTTGTTCCCCCTGGCCCGCTCGGCTTCCTGACTCTTTGGCCACAAGGTGCAACGCAGCCGCTCGTCTCTACACTGAATGCCGGAGATGGCGCGATCACCTCCAACATGGCGATTGTTCCCACAGCCAATGGTTCTGTGAGCGCATTCGTGCCGGACCCATCGCATCTCGTACTGGATATCTCCGGGTTTTTCGCGCCGTGATAAATAGGAAGCACCTTCATCTGTTCCCCGGTTTCACCATGCCGTCCATCTTATGGGATGGCCTAGTGACGATCGAGGCTGCTGGAGGAAGGGGAGGAGGGCAATTCAGATCCTCCTTCCTGCAGATTTGGATGTTCTGCATCATGCCGAGATCTTCGTGGGCCAGGATGTGGCAATGGAGCACGAACTCGCCCAGGATGATGGGGTTGATGAAGGCCGCCGTAAGGTGCACCTTGCTGGGAGTTTTGGAATCGATTTGATGCGGCATGTCCACGGTGTCGCGAATGGGGGCCGGTATTGCCTTCCCGTCAATATCGTTGACCCTGAAGTGTATCTGGTGAAGATGAAAAGCGTGGTCTTCGGGGGTTTGATTACACAGCGTCCAGTTGTTCTTGCTGCCCAAAGGACAGCTTACATCCAAGTGGTTAGCGTCATAGAGATGCCCGTTGATGAAGAAGTTACCGTTGCTCTCAGTAAAATTGAATGTGCAGCCGGGCACCTGTTGCGTGAAATAGGTACAACTGTCACCCGTTGCTCCTGCAAAATCCTGGTCGGACGGATACAACGCTGCGCGGTTGGCCGGGGGTTGTTGCAAGCTGTTCAGTTGTGCGGCTGTCGCCTGCTGGGCCGTAGCATTAGCGGTGGACACCAATGTAGCCAACGTGACATTTGAGCCAAGGAAGTTGGACTGGATCAGGTACGTTCCCGGCGGTGGTCCGTCAACCACCATTTCCACCCGCGCTGCAGGCGCCAACAGCCAACCGGTGTTGTTGTCGAGGAGAATCGGTTGGTTGAGCACAAACCCATCCACGGCGATGATCCAGGCCCGCACCAGATTCGAACAACCTGCCACGGGACAGATGGCAATGTTGTAAAACGTATCTGTGCCTACGTTGGCGATACGGAAGAACTGCAACGTATTTTCATCGATGTTCATCAGCGGGTTTTTCAAGCCATTCACCGTAATCGTAAATGGCAGGTTGGGGCTGGGATTGCCATCCTTCACCAGCAGAACTTTCTCCGGAGTCCCGGCGAGCAAAGGAAACTGGTCGGCCAGCAGATCTCCGATAATCAACGCCCCGGACATGCCGTTGTTGACTTGCCCGAAGCTGCAGCCATGCGGATGCGGGTGATACCAGAACATTCCATCGGGATGGCCCGTGGGTACAGGAACCTTGTAGAGGAATGAGTTGCCCGAGAGCACTGTGATGAAGACGTCGTCTCCCGGAGACAGCGGGCTAACCTCTGTACCGTGATAGTGGAGGTTCGTGTAGGGCTGTTCATGGGGCTGGAAACATTGGTACAGAGTGTTGTCGAGCGCGTTGGTGAGATTCAACTGCAACGTGCTGCCCGGATTGACGCGCAACGTGGGCGGAGCATAAGAAGGCGGATAAGTTTTCCCCGCGTAAGTTGCGGTGTAAACATTGGTCACCACGTTGGTAAAGCCGGCCCAGGTGATGGTCGCTTTGGTCCCCGTGAGATCGACCGTTGCCCCGTTGTAGTTGATGTTCGGGGGATTCACGAATATGGGTTGCCCCGCTTGCGCTGCGGCAAAATGCATAAGACACAGCAAAAGAAACAATCCGGCAAGTATTCGACGCAGAATGGATTGGCTGTACATGACGCCTCCTCGCGGTTGAGTCGGCCCAAAAGTATATCCCATTTTGGTACCGGGAAATGCGGTTTCTTCGACGCTGATCTTCCCAATCTGGACTGGCATATTTTTGTCCTAAACTTTCAATTTTGATTGGACTCATTGAGCAGCGAACTCGGGTCTATGAAGTCATGGGAGGCGTTCCCGGCCGCTTTCGCTGAACATGATATGTAAGCGGTACAGCAAATTGGGGTCCGCGCTGAGGTGTTGATCAGTCCACTCGATCACCGAAGATGCAAGTGAAGAGAGCATCTACTGGTCGAAACAAGAGAACACGACGTATGGACGAGCAGGGGGAGCCAAGGGCCCTTTCCCAATCTCACGCCGACTCGTTATACTGATTTCATGTCAATCATTCGCGATATTGCGGGCATAGCCAAAGGGATGTCGGTTACTTTCAGGGAGATGTTTGCTCCTACTGTAGTCGAGGATTATCCCAACAAGAAGTTGCCCAACAAGGGCGCTGTTTTCCAGGAGCGCTTCCGCGGTCTGCACGTTTTGCAGCGCGATGAGAATGGCCTGGAGAAGTGCGTGGCCTGCTTTTTGTGCGCCGCTGCGTGTCCGTCCAACTGTATTTACATCGAGGCTGCCGACAATACCGAAGAGAACAGAATCAGCGGCGCTGAGCGTTACGCCAAGGTTTACAACATCGACTACAACCGCTGCATTTTCTGTGGCTACTGTGTCGAAGCCTGCCCCACAGATGCCATCACCCACGGCCACGGCTTTGAACTGGCCACCTTCAACGCCAGCAATCTGGTTTATCGCAAAGAACAGTTGTTGGTGAACATCGAGAAATCGGGTGATCGGATCATCGGGTGATCTGAAGACTAGTACCATTCAAGCTTCCGAGCCAGATCACCCGATGAACTGATCCCCCGATCACCCGATTCCTCACGGTTTTTCCGTCGGTCGCAGTACCACTTCGCTGGCAAATGACTGCGGTGCTTGGGTAACAAGCATGGCCACGACGTGAGCCACGTCCTCAGGTTGGAGCATCTTGTTGGGGTCCTTGCCTTCATGGGGTGAAAGCCCAGTGTGAGTCGAGCCTGGGCAAATCACCGACACTCGTATCTTGTGCCGTCGTAACTCCTCGGCAAGCGAATAAGATAGACCATTCAGCCCCCACTTGGAGGCAGCATAGGCGGCGCCATTTGGCAGGGCATTCTTTCCGGCAATCGAGGAGATATTGATGATGTCGCCGCGGCCGGTAGCGATCATCATGGGCGTAAACGCCCGGACCATATAAAAAACGCCCCGCAGATTGGTATTTTGTACGGCCTCCCAGGCTTCCAGCGGCATTTCATGAAGGGGGCCGCTAAAGGCGCCGATTCCAGCATTATTGACCAGGATGTCGAGCCGGCTAAAGGTCTCTCGAACGCGGTCAGCCAGCCTTGCGACCGAACTCCAATCAGCAACATCGCACACCATAGACTCACATGGAATCTCGCTGGCTGCCTGGTCCAGGCGGGCGCGGTTGCGGCCGCAGATAATTGTTGTGGCTCCCAAGCTGGCCAGCTTGCGAGCAATTGCCACCCCTATCCCTCGGCCTCCTCCAGTGACCAGGGCTGTGCGCCCTGAAAGACCATGGTTCACAGAATCCTCCTGACGCTATAATGCTTACAACAACCTTTAAGCATTCATTATCCAACGATTTACCGTTGTCTTGCGTTGAACGGGTCGAGTTGGAAGAGGTGCTTAACAATTTGCCATCAGCCCAGGTAACGATGAAAAGAGGCTGTGCATCTGATTGGTAGACAACTACCATTTTTGGGACGTCATTTGCCCAGATTAGAGGGTTAGTTCTAGGTAGGATCGGCACTCAGAAACTCCAAAACGGAGTCTAAAAGAGATCAGGGTTCCCTCTAAATTATTGGCAGTATCAAGGAGCAATTTCATGAATAAAGTGCTTGTCACATTTGTGCTGGCGCTCGCAGCGACGGCCGTAATGGCGCAAGGGACGGGCCAAAACCCGGCTGGTAGCACGAGCCAGAATCCGGCCGGCAACGCGGGCCAGGATCAGGCCAGCAACAAACAGATAAAAGATCCAGCCGAATACAACGCCTATGTAGCCGCTATGAACACTCAAGATCCCGCGCAAAAAGCCGCCGCCCTGGATGCCTATCTGAAGCAGTATCCCCAAAGCGTTGTAAGACTGGACGCACAGGAAAACGCGATGGCGGCTTACCAGAAAGCGAATAATCCGGCAAAGGTCAAAGAGGCGGCGCGGGCCATCCTGCAGGAAAATCCGAACCATATTCGTGCGCGGGCCATTGTGACTGCATTTGCCCGCGCCGAAGCGACCGGCGGGAGTGCCCCGGCGTTGAAGGATGTCTGCGAGGATTCCCAAAAAGGTTTGCAGGCACTGCCGGCCTGGCCTAAGCAGGAAGGCATGTCCGACGACGAGTTTGAAAAGCTGAAGACCCAGATGGCCGATATTTTTAACGGTGCGGCTGGTTTTTGCGCACTCCAAAGCAAGGATTATGCGACGGCCAAGAAGTACTACATGAAGGCCATAGAGCTTGATCCCACCAATCTGCAAGACATGTTTCAGCTTGCTATTGCCGATCTGGAATCGAATCCCGTCGATCTCAATGGCTTTTGGTATGCTGCCAAGGCCATAAGTCTTGCCGGCAACGATGCTGGTACGGTCAAAGGCATCAGCGACTACGCAAAAGTCAAATACAGAAACTACACTGGCAGCAATGATGGATGGGACCAGTTGGTTGCCGGGGCTGCTACTCAAAAGGCTCCGCCTGACAATCTCAGCGCGTCTATAAAAGCCAGACCGACTCCTTGCGAGGTCGCTGTCGATGTAGTGAAAAAGAATGATCCCAGCACGCTCAACTTCAGTGACCGGGAATTCATTCTGTCCCATGCTAATTGTTCGCCCGCCAACAAAGAGGCTGCTGACAAAGTGTGGCAGGAGCTTCAGAGCAAACAAAAGAATGGTGAGACAGAGGTCAAGTTGAAATTGCCAGCCGTCCTGGTGATCTCGTCTACAAAGAACAGCCTCCAGGTGGCGCTCACCGAGGAAAACCAGAAGGACAAGAAAGCCGATCTGACTGTCAATCTGGAGAAGCCGGTTCTACGTCCCCCAGCCCCCGGTTCGACAGTGGACGTTGTGGGGGTGCTCTCCAGCTACAGTCCCGAGCCGTTCATGTTCATCATGGACAAAGGTGATGTGCCAGGCGCCAAGCCGGGACCGAAGAAGACCGTCCACCACTCACAGACAGGTCGCAAACGTAAAGCCTAGAGATTTCTGAATGCTCTTTAAGGCAGCCCTTTGGAGGCTGCCTTTTTCTATAAATTGTAAAATGCGAGATAAGCCACTACGCAGCGGGACGTCCATCTTTCGATTTTTCTTGACTGGCAAGGGATAAAACAATCTCATAAGAGCAGTGTTCTTACCGATATTGAGAAATTTATTATTTTTTGGAGTCAGCTTGGCCAAATCATGGGTTAGTCTTTTATAATCCGTGACCTCTGGATTTATGGGATAGTGTCTGTTTAGTGTCAGGGACAGTCAAAATAGGCAGTGTCGGACGAAGGAGCAATTCATGAACAAGGCGCTTGTCACGCTGGTGCTCGCCACCATGGCAATCATGACGCAAGGAAGCATGTTTCCCCAGGCAACCGCAGGGCAGGATCAACCTGCAGGGCAGAAGCAGATTAAGGATCCGGCTGAGTATAACGCCTATATAGCGGCTCTCAATACCCAGGACCCAAAACAGAAAGCTGCGGCCATGATGGCCTTTCTCCAGCAGTATCCCAACACCATCATGAAGACCGAAGCTTTAGAGCAGGCCCGGGCGGCGTATCAGGCTGCAGGCGATCTCCAGAACCTTCAGCAAGTATGCAGCCTGATGTTGAGGGACAATCCCAACGATGTCCAATGCCTGGCGCTGAATACCGCAATTGAGAGGAGTAAAGGCACAGCCGAATCAGCGGCCGCCGCGCGCGCGAGCGCCGAAAAAGGCATGCAGCTACTGCCGGCATGGAAGAAGCCCGAAGGGACATCCGATGCCGATTTTGAAAAGGCCAAAAGCCAGATGACGGTTGTTTTCAATGGAGCAGCCGGATTTGGCGCGCTGCAGGCCAAAGACTATGCCAGCGCCAAGAACTATTACTTGAAAGCGATCCAAGGTGTGCAACTTGATGCGACGAACATGCAGGATGTGTATCAGCTTTCCATTGCCGAACTGGAAGCGAACCCAATGGATCCGGATGGCTTCTGGTACGCAGCCAAGGCCATTAACCTGGCCGGAAACAATCCTCAAACAGTGCAGGTCATTGCAAAGTACGCCAAGGCGAAGTACCAGAAGTATCATGGCAAGCCGGATGGATGGGACCAGATTGTAGCCGCTGCTGCCACACGGAATGCGCCACCTGACGGTTTCGCCAAATCGATTACGCTGGCCCCCACACCGTGCGATTTCGCAGTACAGGCCGTCAAAGAGAACGACCCGGACCAGCTCTCGTTCAGCGATCGGGAGTTTATCCTTGCTCACGTCGGTTGTTCCCCCGCCAACAAGGAGGCTGCCGACAAGGTCTGGCAGGCAATACTGGCAAAACAAAAGAACGCTGAAGGCGCAGAGGTCAAGCTAAAACTTTCAGTGAACGTCATCTCTGCGACCAAAGACAGCGTCCAGGCTGCGCTCACAGATGAGAACAAAGAGGCCAAAAAGGCCGACCTCACCGTCAAGCTGGAAAAACCGGTGCTCCGTCCGCCGGCTCCAGGGACAACGGTGGATGTCGTAGGCGTCCTGACTGCCTATACACCGGAACCCTTCATGTTCACCATGGAAAAGGGTGATCTGCCCGGAGCAAAGCCCAGTACCCCGGCGAAGCCGCCTGTGCGCCATTCCACTGCCAGGAAAAGACCATAACGGAAGAGTAAGATCAAAAAGGCAGCCTCTGCTGGCTGCCTTTTTTATTCTTGGAGCATGATTCGCTTGATCGAATGCGCCCGGCCGCTCTCCTGATCACACTCGATGAGTACGGCGCAGAAGCGAGGATCGTCTTTGGCCGCTTCGAAACGGCTGGGAAGGCCGGTAAGAAATCTGTGAATGATCTGCTCTTTTTGAACGCCAATCACGCTGTCATAAGGGCCCGTCATTCCCACATCCGTCTGATACGCTGTGCCTTTGGGCAGGATGCGGGTATCGGCCGTGGGCACATGTGTATGAGTGCCCAGAACCGCAGTAACGCGGCCATCCAGATACCATCCCATCGCGATTTTTTCCGAGGTGGCTTCTGCATGGAGGTCTACGACGATGATCTTGCTCGTGACCTGCTTCAAAAGTTCATCGACTTTGCGGAACGGATCATCCGCATTTTGCATAAAGACCCGTCCCTGCAGATTGATGACGGCATAGCGCTGGCCGGTCTTGGTCGTCCCCTCAAATAATCCGACCCCGGGAACGGCTTCGGAATAGTTTGCCGGACGCAAGACTCGACGCGCGCGCCCGTTGGGATCGCCATTCGCAGATTTGAAATAGTCGATGATCTCCCGCTTGTCCCAAATATGATTGCCGGTGGTGAGCACATCGCAGCCAAGTTCCAGAAGCTCTTCAGCAAGCGCGGGAGTCAGGCCAAAGCCCCCGGCGGCATTTTCGGCATTGGCAATGACCAACTCAACTCTGTGAGTCTCGACCAGATGGGGCAAATGATCGCGAAAGATCTTGCGTCCGGGGCTGCCAAAGATGTCGCCAACAAAAAGGATCTGCATAGAAGCCGAGTCTTGATAGTAACATCATACGAGTGTGCGTCTTGTGGAGGAAGTCTTGAGGCGGTCGGAATTCGCGTTCATCGATTTTCGTGATTCTCCCATTAGGCGGCAGGCCTATATCCAAGGAAGCACGCTCGCGGTGTGGGAGATCATGCTTCTCGTACGCAGCTACAAGGGCGACATATCAGAAGTGGCTAGGCATCTGGAATGGACAGAAGATAGAGTTCGAGCAGCCGTTAACTACACAGCCGCATTTCCCGATGAGATTAATCAAGCGCTTGCCGAGAACGATTCAATGGACTTTGAATCGTTGAAGCGAATGTTACCTCAAGCGGTCGAATCCGTCGCCGGAAAAACAGCCAAATAGGAACAATGTTCAAGGCTTCAGCGAAGCGCTAGTCAGAAAGTTATAGTCCGCCGACGGTCCCAGTTGCAGATTTTGCACTCGGGTTGAATGAACCAGCACATTGTCCATGTACCACAAATTGATATACGGCAGGTCGCGGGCCAGAATGCGTTGGACCTCCCCGTAAATCTGCTTGCGCCTTTGCTGATCGGCTGTCCTGCGGCCCTCCTCAACCAGACGATCTACTTCGGGGTTGGAGTAGCGGCCCCGGTTCGCCCGCTTGGGAGGAAAGCTGGCCGAGTGAAAGGCATCTTCGAAAAAATCGGGATCCTGGTTGCTATAACCCACCCAGCGCAGAGAGTAGAGCTGAAACGACCCTTTGAGCACATCGCTGTACAACGTCGCAGATTCAAAGCGGCGGATATCCAGTGCGATGCCCACGCTGCGCAGTTGTTGTTGCAGAACTGCGGCGATCAGGCCGGAAGTTTCTTCCGTTGAAATCTTCATCGTGAGATGAAAGCGTACGCCATCTGTGCCGCGCCGGTGACCCGCTGAGTCCAATAGCGCATCTGCTTTGGCTGGTTCGTGGGGGTAGTGGGCAACATCGGGGTTAAATGCCCAATGCTCGGGAGGAAGAACACTGTCGGCCAGGCGTCCGGAATCGCGGAAGAGATAATGCAGCATGGGGCCGCGATCGATCGCATAGGCCAAAGCCTGCCGCACCCGGACATCCTGAAGGATCGGATCGCGCAGATTAAATGCCAGATAAGCCAGGGACGTCCCGGGATGACGCAATACTTCGAGATTCCTTTCATGCTGGAGCGCGCCAACGGTATCCGGCGTGAGAGAGTTAATGGCGATGTCGGCGCTGCCTTTGCGTAGCTCCAGTGCCCGCGTGGAGCCATCTGGCACTACGTTGAAGCGTATGCGCTTGATCGGGGGATGATTGCCCCAATAAGTCTCATTGCGTTCAAGAACCACCTCGCTGTCGGGAACGGAGCGTACCAACCGGTACGGGCCGGAGCCAATCGGATTGCCATTGAAGTCATTGCCGCTCCCGAAAGGCACAATACCAAAAGCCCCTTCGCTAAGGTTCCAGAGAAGTGGAGCATAGGGTTCTGCTGTGTGTATGGTCAAAGTGAAATCATCGGGCGCTTCAACCCGGTCCACCAGCTCATAGGCGGCGCCCTTGATGGTCTCCATCGTGCCGCCGCGCACCGTGTCCAGCGTCCATTTCACATCTTTGGCCAACAACGGTCGCCCATCGTGAAATTGGATGCCGTGCCGGAGATGAAACACATACGTTTGCGGATCGGGCATCTCCCAACTTTCAGCCACCGCGGGTTTCAGGTTGAAGTGTTCGTCCTTGCGAACGAGTGAATCGAAGATCAACTCACTAATCAGTTGGCCTTGCGCATCGCTCGCCACCCGAGGATCAAGGTTGGGCGGGCTGTTCTCGATGATCACCACGATGGTGTTGGCATCGGGCAGTTTTCCGCAGGAAACGCAGAACACAAGCACCGCCAGCAAAAGACATTTGCGACGTGCCCTGATGCGTGTTTTCATCGTCATCCGATTCGGGTTCGGGCAATGGCTCGTTAGTGAGACCACTTTAGCCTAACGTCACTTACTTTTGGGCTCTGACCTTTATTAGTAAGAAAGGGAGTCTTCAGTTCTTGCAATCCCCTCGCAAGCAGAATAGTTCGAGCTGTTACGTCTCTTAGGATAACAAGAGCTAGCAGCTAGAAGCTCAGGGCCAGCAGCTAGCCATACGAAATCTTACCCAGAACCGCCGGACAACGTGCCCCGGTAGCTGAAGGGATATTGCCCGGTTGACGATGCCAGGTCTGATAGGCCAGCAGAGCAAATGCCAGCGCCTCTTTTGCCTGGCTGGGAACACCGAATTCATCGGAATAGCCGAACTTCAACTCGAGCTTTTCTATTTCCGCTTCCAACATCCGCATCAGCGTCCGATTGCGTGTGCCACCCCCGGAAACAACGTAGTCGCAGAACTTGCCTCTTCGAAAGACATAGCGCTTGAGTGCAGCAACGATCGAGTGTGCGGTGAGCGCAGTGGCGGTGGCAATCACATCTTCGCGTGCTGCTTTGCCGCACCTGTTCAGGAACGCCTTTGTATAAGCCGCGCCAAATTGCTCGCGTCCAGCGGTCTTGGGCGGTTTTTGATGAAAGAATGAAAGCTCCTGGAGTTCGCCAAGCACCGGCTCAAGCACCCGTCCTCGTCTGGCGACTTCGCCATTGCGATCATACGGCTGCTTAAAGAGAATCTGCATGAGTTGGTCGATGACCATGTTGCCGGGTCCCGTATCAAAGGCCAGGACTTGCTCTGGTTTGGCCGCAGGAGGAATTGCGGTGAGGTTGGCAATTCCGCCGATATTTTGGACAATCCGGCCAGCCTCTCGGTTGCAAAAAACGGCATAATCCAGGAATGGCGCCAACGGGGCTCCCTTGCCTCCAGCAGCCAAATCAGCGGGACGAAAATCGGAGACCACCGGTGTTTTCAATCGAGCAGCGAGGATGGCGCCTTCCCCGGTTTGCCAGGTGCAGGAGATTCTTTTCCCCAGATACGGAGCAGCGTTGCCCTGGTGGTAGATGGTTTGGCCGTGGCAGCCAATCAGATCCAGCTTGGGTATCCTGGTGCGATGTTGCGCCTTTTTCACGGCTCCTGCGTAGAGCTCTCCCAGAACAAAATTTAATCGGGAAAGCTCGGCAACACTGATATTGGCCGCATTCATTGCCTGCAGCACCGCCGCACGGACAGCTTTGGGATAAGCGACGTGTTCGTGTCCTAAAAGCTTCAACCGCAGACCGGAACGCCGGCCGGAGATACTGGCGATGCATACATCAATCCCATCCGCCGAAGTTCCACTCATGACTCCAGCGACGATCAAGCCTGATTCTCCACGGCAACGATCTCGCCAACCATCGTGGCAAAATCCTGAACAAGGTCCCTGATCTTTTCAATAACTTTTGCCTGCGGTCGAGGTGCAAATGCTTTTAACTCAGTCGAGCGCTGCTTGAACTTCAAGACTCGTGTAGCGGCTTGGGTTACGTGGGCAGCAAAACGATGGTCCCGTTCCGCCTCCCGCACTATGGCTTCGTAGGCGCGTACGGGCAACTCCGGGTTGGGGTCGAGGCTTTGACATACCAAAAACATGTCGGCCCCGGCACGCAGGGTTTCAACTGCAACTTGCTCGATTGAGCCGGAAGCGAGTACCCCGCCCATTTCCAGATCGTCGGAAACGATAATGCCTTTATACCCGACCTTGTCCCGCAAAATACCCTTCATCCATTTGCTGGAGAGTGATGCGGGTAATTGATCTTTAGAAATAGCCGGGTAAGCCGCATGAGCTACCATGACGAACGGCAAATTCCGCCGTAGCAGCCGGTAGGGCATAAGATCTTCAGCCCATGCCTTTTTCCATGTTTTTTTTACAACCGGCATCTCGTCATGGCTGTCGAGATTGGCTTCCCCCAATCCAGGAAAGTGCTTGCCGCATCCCAGGACCTTTGCATCTTTGAGTCCCGCCAAAAACTCTTCGGCATAATGGACCACCTGTTGAGGGTCGGCCGAGGTTGTGCGCGAAGTCAACACCGGGCGGGATGCTTCGAGTTTGAGGTCGAGAACAGGAGCGAAATCGGTGTTAAAACCCAGGGCGCGTGCTTCAAGTCCAATGATGTTACCGTGCAAACGAAACAGTTTTGCCATCCCGGTAGCGAAAACGTTCTCGACCGAGGGCGCCGGCGCGATCACTTTTTTCAGCCGGTCCACGGTGCCCCCTTCCATGTCTACACACAGAAACAGGGACTGATCGGTTGCGGACTGACAATCACGCAACAACTTCCATGTCTGTACGGGCGATTCAATGTTGCGCGCAAATAAAATCACGCCGCCGGGCTGAAGTGACCTGAGCGTGCTGCGCAGCTTGCCACTCAGGGCCTGGCCTTCCAGGCCCATGATGAGTAGCTGGCCGGCGTGCTGGCGCAGGGTTTTCGAGCGCAGGCCGATTCTCGTTTTTGCCATCGCAATCGATTATACGAATAGATGGCGAGTTACATACCACCCTCATCCGCCGAAGGGCCGTAAATGGCGGGTACGGGAATGTCATTTAAGCGCAGGTAAACGCCGAGCTGGGCGCGATGATGAATCAGATGGTTCAACACCCAGGTTCGCAGACACTCAATGCGAGGCATACTGAGGATGGTGGCTCCGTTATTCAACAGCGACCAGGGCTTCGCAAGGTGAGCATCGCTCGCGCCTGCCAGTGCTGCCCGCCCCTCGGCAACACCTTTGTCAAACGTCTCCAATAATTCCTTAGTTGATTTTGGACTTGGCGGCGGTTCCGCAGGCTTGCCTCCGGGCGCCATATCGAGTGAATCCTGCTTAACGGTGATCGTAGCCCATGAAGGAATATTTGCAAGATGCCCTGCTAACCAGCCCAAGGATCCCGATTTTTCGTGAGGCTTCCACGAAAACTTGCCTTCTGGAACTCGTTCAAGGGTTTTCCGCGCCCCGGCCATCTCGCGGTCAAATTCAGGTAAAAGATCCGCACCTAGTGACATAAATTGCCTCCTCCTAATGAAGATTTAAAGTTACTTCGGAAAATTTGAGCAGCATACCCGAATATAGGCGAATATTAAGCGAACTGTCAAATAGCTTGTTTTCGGCTAGCCTCACAAGAACGTGAACCGAAGCGCCCCCACGTTAGTTTGGAACTTTTATCAAGGAATTGACCGGAAGGGAACCGGTGCGCGAAGGCGATGAAATACTTCCCCGCAAGAAGAAGAAAAAAGCAAGCAAACACCAAAGACGCTCACTGCATATTAGCTCTCATGCCTTAAGCGGAAGCGCTGGATCTTGCCGGTGGCTGTGCGCGGCAGCTCGGTCACGAATTCGATGGCGCGTGGATACTTGTAGGGAGCAATCCGGGCTTTGACATAATCCTGGAGTTCGCGGCCGGTGGCCTCGTTGGCGGTGGTTGCGTCGCGCAACACCACAAAGGCCTTCACGATCTGGCCCCGCTCCTGGTCAGGAGAACCAATCACGGCGCATTCCAATACCTCTGGATGGCCGAGCAATGTGGCCTCAACTTCCGGTCCTGAGATTTTGTAGCCGGAGCTGATAATCAGGTCGTCAGTGCGGGCCACATACCAGAAGTATCCTTGCTCATCCATGCGATAGGCATCGCCGGTGATGTTCCACCCATTTTGCACGTATTGCTTTTGCTGCCAGGGAGCATCGAGATAGCGGCAGCCTGTAGGGCCGCGCACTGCCAGCCGTCCAACGGTATTCGGGAGCATGGGACGGCCTTGCTCGTCGATCACCATTGCCTGGTAACCGGGCACGGGTTTGCCGGTTGCGCCGGGGCGGATGTCCTCGCCCTCGGCAGCAATAAAGATGTGCAGCATTTCGGTCGAACCGATGCCATCGATGATCTTGATGCCGGTAGCTCGCTTCCAGGCTTCAAAGACAGGCAGCGGCAGGGTCTCGCCCGCAGAGACGCATTTCTTGAGCGAGGAGAGATCAAAACGCGGCACAAGCTCTGCCATCACACGGTAGAGACGCGGCGCAGTAAAAAGCAGGCTGCATCGCTGCTGCTCAATCGTCTGCAGGAGATTTTCCGCAGTCACCTTGGGCAGCAGGAATGTGGAAGCCCCAACGCGCATGGGAAAGAGCAGCAATCCACCCAGGCCGAAAGTGAAGCCCAATGGCGGGCTTCCGCAAAAGATATCGTTGGGACCGGCTTTCAGCACATGTTTTGCAAAGCTGTCGCAGGTCGCCAGCAAATCACGATGGAAGTGCATCGTGGCTTTAGCCTCACCGGTGGTGCCGGAACTAAAGGCAATGAGCGCCACATCGTCGTGGGAAGTCATTACATTGCTAAAAGACGAGGAATGTTGTCTGGCTCGCGCCTCCAGTCCATCGCTGTTTTCTGTGAGAAAAAGCACCAGCATTTCGAGGCAGGATGCAGAGCGTTGCGCCTTTTCCATCTCGTCGGAAAATTCCTGGGCGCAAAGCGCATATTTGATTTTGGCTTTGTTGATAATGTGGGTCAGTTCCTGGGCACGCAACTGCGGCATGGTTGCCACCACAATGCCACCGGCTTTTAGAACAGCAAACCAACAGGCGGCCAGCATGGGCGTATTGGCATCCCGCAGCAACACTCGCTCGCCCGGCTTGAGTCCAAGATCACGAACCAGCACGTTGGCAATGCGATTGGCTTGATCGAGCAGTTCCTGATAGCTCCATACAACTGCGTTGCTTCGCAAGCACGGACGGCCGCCAAAACCGCCTTCCACCATCCGGTCGAGCAACTCCACTGCGGCATTGAGTTGACAGGGATAGTCAAGCCCGGCATTGTCGATTACGGGCCATAGCTCGGCGGGTGGCAAGTGGTCGCGCGCGAAGGTATCTACGTGGGCGCTGGGGTCCATTATCGCATCCAAGGGTTTAGAGTGGTCTTCAGTACGGCTTTGAAATCAGATTCGTTTCTGGTTACCAGCATCAGGTGATGCACTTCGGCAGTAGCTGCGATAAATGCGTCAATCGCCCCCATGGGACGGCCAACCTGTTCGCTACGCGCTACGATTTTGCCACTGGCGTCGGCTACGATCACATCGACGGGCAGAATACGACCTTCAAACCTGAGAGGCAACTCATGCTGCAGCCAATCTTTAAGCCGGTTACGGCGGCGACCCAGTGCCATCCGTTCTATCCCGTAACGCACTTCAGTGAGAGTTACTGCGCTCATAAAAACGCGATCTTCATCGACGGTTGCAAGCCAAGTGACTACGCCGGGATCGGGTTGCGGTTTCATCCATTCCGAAACAACGTTGGTATCAAGCAGGAAGCTCATAGTTTTACCTTGCGCAAACCACCGCGCAGCCGCTTGATTTGTACACCCGATCCACGCAGAGGGGACGCGGCGAAGAATTCTGCCAGGTTGCCTTTCCGCTTTGTCTTACGCTCCCATTCCTCAGCAGCCACAATAACAGCCGTTGTGCGCCCGTTCCGCGTAATCGTTTGAGGACCATCGGACTGCGCTTTATCGATCACTTCACTAAACTTCGCCTTAGCCTCTGCAACTGTCCACGTATGAGCACTCATGAGACACCTCGTTGGCAGTTCTGACAATTATAGTCATGATAGTCATTTTGGGTTGATCCTTCAAGGATGACGCTGGTTGGCGAAGGACGAAGCTCACGCGTATGATGTCTCGCCTGGAGCGACATCACAATCATGCCTAATCGCCGTTTATTCCTTTCCTATTTTTCCAGCCTCGGTTTGGCTACAACGGTTTTTCCCAGCGTGTTGTGGGGAACCCTTCAAGAACGCAAATCTGCAACGATTACCAAGGACATGCTGCGCACCGCGGCTGCCGCATCCGGGTTGACGTTTACCGACCAGCAGCTTGACCGAATGCTGGAGGGCGTGAATCGCAACGTGATGACCTACGAAAAACTTCGACAGATCCAGCTCGATAACAGTGTTGCACCACCCTTCTACTTTAACCCGGCGACTCCGGGCATGAAGATTGATCGCACTAAGAAAGCTTTTCGAAAGAGCGCTCCACCCCGTGTGACACGGCCCAAGAATCTGGAAGACGTTGCTTTTTGGCCGGTCACCCAGCTCGCCGAACTGATCCGCACTAAACAGGTCAGATCGGTTGAACTCGCTGAGATGTACCTGGATCGCATTAAACGCTACGATCCCAAGCTGACTTGCGTCGTAACCATTACCGAGGAGTTGGCCAAGCGCCAAGCCCAGAACGCCGATCGCGAGATTGCCGCTGGACGATATCGTGGACCGCTGCACGGAATTCCCTGGGGCGTGAAGGACCTGTGCGCGGTAAAAGGATATCCAACGACCTGGGGCGCAGCGCCATTCAAGAATCGCATTATCGATGTGGATGGAACTGTCGTCTCGCGCTTGCACGATGCCGGCGCCGTGCTTGTGGCCAAGCTGGCGACCGGCGAACTGGCGCTCGACGATGTCTGGTTTGGAGGACAAACAAAGAATCCCTGGGACCTCACGATGGGTTCTCAAGGATCGTCCGCCGGGCCAGGTTCCGCGACTGCCGCCGGACTGGTTGGCTTCTCCATCGGCACCGAGACTGGCGGATCGATTGTGGAGCCTTCGGGGATCTGCGGTGTGACCGGGCTGCGTCCCACGTTTGGCCGCGTGAGCCGTTACGGTTTCATGACCTTGAGCTGGAGCCTAGATAAGATTGGCCCTATGTGCCGCAGCGTGGAAGATTGTGCGCTGGTGCTCAATGCCATCCAAGGAATAGACAACCAGGACCTCTCCCTGGTGGACGTGCCATTCAACTGGGATGCAAATCTCGACATTCACAAGCTGCGCGTCGGCTATCTGAAGGCTGCCTTTTCCGACACCCGGCAGACCCCACAGGTCGACACCAATGATGCTGCAGCGCTCGAAAAGCTTCGCAGCCTCGGGATCAAGCTCATCGAAATATCGCTGCCGGAGCGCGCCACGTCCGACATCTCGGCGTTGCTCACCGCCATCATCTATGGCGAGGGGAATGCAGCCCTGAGGGATCCGGTAAAGACCCAGCCAGAACAACTGATACGCCAGGACCGCGTGGCCCGGCAGAACTCCCTACGCTTGCTGCCTGCGGAGGAATACATCAATGCCAATCGTGTGCGGACTCTCCTGATGCAGCAGATGGCGCAGTTGATGGCAGATGTGGATGTCTATGTCGTACCCTTTGACTATGCCGACTACACACCCAACCCGATCGCGACACTCAATACAGAGGTAACCAATCTTACCGGTCATCCATGCGTGATTGTCCCACATGGCTTCAACGAAAAGGGCAATCCCACCAGCCTAACCTTTATCGGCAAACTTTTCGGCGAAGCCGAGATGCTGGCGGTGGCCAGAGCCTACCAGGAGGCGACGGACTGGCACCTTAAGCATCCGAAATGGCTACAGCCGGCAGGGTAACAACGTAATCCATGATAAATAAGTAGCCCATCTTCTAACGCAAGGTCCCTCCTGCCTAACCTCGGCGACGCGCGTGCAGGCACTTGGGATGACGACCAGATATGGCAAGAAAAGCGCCAGCAGATGGAAGCCTCAGTAGCGGCGAATTCACAAAATTCAACAAACCACGTCCAATGGAAACTTCCGGCTAGCAGCTAGTAGCCAGAAGCTAGAAGCCTCCTTAGCGGCGGGTTTATCATGACTCACCGATCTTTGATATCGTCGTAAATGTATGAACGAACGCATCCAAGTCGCGCGCGAATGGATTGAGCAATCGAAACGCGTTGTGGTGCTTACCGGGGCGGGCATCTCGACGGAGTCGGGCATCCCGGATTTTCGAGGACCGCAAGGTCTTTGGACCAAGAACCCCAAGTCCGAAAAGCTCTCTGATATCCGTTATTACATGGCCGATCCTGAAGTCCGCAGGCTGGCATGGCAGAGCCGTATCACGCATCCGGCATGGAACGCTAAACCAAATGCCGGACATCTCGCCCTGGTTGCCTTGGAGAGGAGCGGGCGGCTGCACGCGCTGGTCACTCAAAACATTGATGGACTGCACCAGCTTGCCGGAAACTCAGCGCAGAAGGTGATTGAAGTTCACGGAACCATGCATGACGTTGTATGCATGAGCTGCCCCTGGCGGGGCCCAATGCAACCGGTGCTCGACCGGGTGCGGGCCGGTGAAGAAGACCCGCCGTGTAAGGAATGTGGAGGAATCCTGAAGAGCGCGACCATCTCATTTGGCCAAGCTTTGGTTCCCGAGGTGATCGCCCGCGCCCTGCGTTCCGCGGAAGAGGCCGACTTGTTGCTGGCCGTGGGCACGAGCCTCTCGGTGTATCCGGTCGCCCATGCGGTGCCTGCAGCCCGAGCTGCGCGCGCACGCGTAGTGATCGTGAACGGAGAACCTACGCCTTTCGATGATCTCGCCGATGCAGTGTTGCGAGGCGCCATTGGCGAAGTATTGCCGCAGTTGGCGCCGGATAGGAGTCAAGCATGATGGTTCTTCGCAAACGTTGGGTGATCGGTGTAATTGCGACGATTATGTTCGTCCTGCTGGGTGCGCAGAGCAGCTATCTGGCCCTCGGGCAGGCCGCGAGTTCCTCAACTCAAGCTTCTTCGACCCAGCCTGCTTATGAGCATCGCGACGTCCATGATCCGAATGGTACCGGCAAGTTCTACATGGGCCGGGAAATCGCGCAAGTGATGGGACCGGGAGGTATCGCCTGGCTGGATCGTCCGCAGCGTCAAGACGAAGAGCGCCCGGCAATTGTGCTTCAGGCCCTTGACCTCAAAGGCGGCGAGGTGGTCGCCGATGTGGGCGCGGGATCAGGCTTCTACACTTTTCGGATCGCACCCAAGGTCGGCAAGACCGGCAAAGTGCTGGCCGTTGATATTCAGGATGAGATGATCAAAGCCCTTAAGGAACGCGCGACTGAACAGAAAATTACCAACGTGGAAGTCATAAAGGGAACTGAGAGCGATCCAAACCTGCCGGCAAACGCAGTCGACGTTGTGCTGATGGTGGACGTTTATCACGAGCTTTCCTATCCATTCGAAGTCATGACCAGGATTCGCCAGGCCCTCAAACCGGGTGGACGCATGGTTTTCGTGGAATATCGCAAAGAAGATCCCAAAGTGCGGATCAAGGAAGTCCACAAGATGACTGTTGAGCAACTCGAGAAAGAGATGAAAGAAGTTAAGCTAACCCGCGTGCGGACCGTGGAGACGCTTCCTTTGCAGCACATCGTGGTTTTTGAAAAATAGCACTCAGCACTCAGCAGTCAGCCCGCAAACAGTCGGAGCTAAAGGGGGGCTAAAGGATAATGTCACTTACTTTGCACGAGATGTCTCGTTTTCTGCGGCGCTATTCTCCAATGTCATCCTGAACGTAGCGCAGCAAGGAACCTCACGACTACACTCATGATCGGCGCGGAGTGAAGGACCCCGGGAATGTTTAGGGCTTAATTACAGATACGAGGTGTTCTACCCGCGTTTAT
>DASZFU010000124.1:0-13926 GCA_035939495.1 Candidatus Angelobacter sp.
CGGGCCGAGGAACAAGCGCTGCTGGCGGTGAAAATACGGGAGAGACTCGGGCCGGGAACCGAACGTCTTGCATGGAGTCTTTCTTCTCTTGGTGATCTTGCGTCTTCACGAGGCGACCTGGACGCCGCTCAGGACTACCACCAGCGGGCTTTGACCATAAGGCAGGAAATCGGCTCCGAGCGGCAGATCGCAATCAGCCTCAGAAGTCTCGGTCAGGTAGCGCAGGCGCGTGGCGATCTGCTCAAAGCCGAAAGATATCATCGTGAGGTGCTGGAGATCAGGCAAAGGCTTGCTCCCGGTACTCTGGAAGAGGCCAACAGCCTCTTTGACCTCGGCAGGATCAGCCAGGACCGCAGCGACCTGGACAAAGCTGAAGGGTATTACCAGCACGCTCTGATCCTCTGGGAAAAAGTGGTCCCCGGCAGCTTGTATGTTGCGCGAGGTCTCCGCTCCCTGGGAGAGCTCTTCGCTGAACGTGGCGACAGGGCGCGTGCCGAATCATATTATCGAAGCGCGCTGGCCCTCTGGGAAAAGATTGTCCCCGGAAGTACTTACGTTGCGTGGGGCCTCAGCAGCCTGGGTAAGGTAATTCGTGAGGGTGGCGATGCAGTCAAGGGCGAGGAGTTGCAGCGCCAGGCACTGGCGATCCAGGAGAAACTCGCTCCCGGTACACGGTTGGTTGCTTCGATTCTGGGCGAGTTAGGAAATTCGTTAGCCGATCGCGGAGAGTTGTCGAAAGCCGAAGGCTGTTACCGCCAGGCTTTAAGCATTTTGGAGAAATATGGCCAAGGAACGACGGCGCACGCGGAAGTATTGGCGTCTTTGGCTCGTGCCATGGGCCGCCAGAACCGGCCAGAGGAAGCGGCCCTGTTGTATGAGCGGGCGTTGAATGCACTGGAGGACCAGACCTCTCGCCTCGGTGGCCGGGATGAACTTCGCTCCGGTTTCCGCGCCAGCCATGCCGCCTACTATAAAGATTTTATCGAGTTGCTCGTTGCGCAGAATCATCCGGAGCTTGCTTTTCAGGTGCTTGAACGTTTCCGGGCGCGGACGCTGCTGGAAACGCTTACGACTGCCCATGTTGATGTTCGGTTAAACGTCGATCCTTCCCTGGCTGCACGTGCCAGTTCTTTCCAACAGTTGCTGGCAGCTAAATCGGAGCAGCGCGCACGCCTGCTCAGCGGGAAACATTCAGATGCACAACTGGCCGCTCTCAGCGAGGAGACGGCAGAGCTGCTTTCGAAGTACAAAGACCTGGAGGACCAGCTTCGAGCAAGCAATCCTAATTATCGCGAACTGACCCAGCCTCCGACTTTGAGCGTGCAAGACGCGCAGCATGACTTGCTCGACAGTAATACCACGTTACTCGAATATTCTTTGGGCACGGAACGGAGCTACGTTTTTGCACTCACCCAAACCGCGGTCAAGGGCTTTGAATTAGCAAAGCGATCGGAAATCGAGAACGAGGTACGCCTTGTCTACAATCTGTTGACGGCCCGCAACCGGTACGTGAAAGGCGAGACGGTTGCCCAGAGGGAGTTACGATTGTCGCAACTGGCAGATGAATTCGATCATGAGGCTGCCAAGCTGTCTAAGCTCGTATTGGAGCCGGTTGACGAACCGATAAGAGGCAATGGACGACGGTTACTCATCGTAAGCGATGGCGCTCTGCAATACATTCCGTTTGCGGCGTTGCCGGTACCGCAAGGCAATGGAGTGCCCTTGGTCGCGGAGCACGAGATAGTAAATCTTCCCTCAGCATCGGTGTTGAGGGCTCTAAGACGAGCAGCGAGTGGACGAATACCGCCGCCCAAGGCACTGGCGGTGTTCGCCGATCCTGTCTTTGCCCAAGACGACATTCGCGTGCGAAGATCCGGGCTTCCGGTCCGCAACAGCAAAGCAGATGTTTCACAGGCAGCGTCTGTCCCGCTCGATCATCTGAGCCGTTCCGTGGCTGACGTGAGCGCCGGCGGTCGGTCGTTACCACGATTGCGTTTCAGCCGGCGGGAGGCGGAAGCCATCACGGCCATTACACGTGGCAAGGTGAGCAAAGTTCTTGATTTCAAGGCAAACCGGGCAACAGCCATTAGCCCGGAGCTCGCGCAATATCGCATCGTTCACTTTGCTACCCACGGCCTGCTCGACGGTGAGCATCCGGAGTTCTCTGGACTGGTGCTCTCCCTGGTAGATGAGAACGGCCGGCCCGAGAACGGCTTCCTGGAACTGCAGGATATTTACAACCTTCATTTGCCCGTTGATCTGGTGGTATTGAGCGCGTGTGAAACCGGCCTTGGAAAGGAGATCAGCGGGGAGGGCATTGTGGGGCTAACCCGAGGCTTTATGTACGCGGGTGCAACGCGGGTGGTGGCCAGCCTCTGGGAAGTTTCAGACATAGTCACGGCCGAGTTGATGGAGCGGTTCTACCGAGCCATGGAAGTGGAGCACATGCCTCCCGCCGCCGCCTTGCGGGTCGCGCAAGTTCAGATGTGGAAGCGGAAGAATCACCGCTCCCCATACTATTGGGCAGCATTTCAGCTTCAAGGAGAGTGGAGATAAGCTACCCCTGAGATCAGGAGTTAGAAGTTCGAATTCACGCACGGTGCAGTTTAAATTGTTTTGAAATCTTCAATGAGAATTACAGGAGAGGAACATTATGAACTTTGCAGCATTTGAAAATCGACAGATGAACTTAAAGGGAAATCTCGGCAAAAAACTTGAGCTCAATCAAGAAACAGTACGGCTTCTAAATGGCGGACAACCGAGACCACTCTGTTCAGAACCTTTCCCTACGAATACGTCGGCGGATCCCACTTGTGATACGAACGTTTGCTCACAAATTAATCAATGTCTAGCCTACAGGCGGGAAAACGATTGAAACAGGCGTCCGGATGTAGCGCGAGTAATTGATCAAACTGGAAGCTGCCGGTCGTCCATGCGGTGATCGGCATGCCAACCGCTCTAGCTGCCTCAATGTCAGCGGGAGTGTCTCCAGCGGCACAGACTGTGGCGTTCGGATTCAAGTCTGATCGGTCCCTACCAGCAGGCACAGTCGTTGACCGCTTCGCATGTGGGCTCGTACCCTAAAAGTTGCAGTTGCTTCAACAATTGTTAGTTGGGGTATTTTTGAGCATGTCGGTGGCGCATCTGAAGCAAGCGTCGGGTTGCAGTGCGAGTAGTTGGTCAAATTGAAAACTGCCGGTGGCCACGGCGATGATTGGTATCCCAACCACTCCCGCCGCTTCAATGTCTGCCGGAGTGTCACCAACGGCATAGACCGTGGCACTCAGACCCAACCGCCGCCGGGCGGCCTCTACTCCCTGGCGGAAAATGTCGGCGCGGAACTCAAGCGGGTGCGAGAAGGAGCCAAAGGCAAACATGTGGCGGAGGCCAGCTCTTTCGAGTTTGAGCCATCCAATGGTCTCCAGGTTTCCCGAGGCTGCTCCGAGTAACTTCCCTTGAGAATGAAGCAAGGAAACCAATTCGCGGATCGAAGGGCAGAGTTCAGGAGACATTTGCGAGGCGTTGCGCCTGACTTCGGCACACATGTGCTCCACTAACTGCGGCAGGCCCGCGTCAATCTGATGATTGGCCAGTCCTTTTTTTTGAAGCACAGCCCGCAGGATGCCAACGTCGGTGTTGCCTTGAACGGGCACGCCATCCATGGTTGCGTCCAGCCCAAAGACGTGGCGGGTCGCGTGTTGGAAAGCGAAGTAGTGTACAGGATCGCGGCTGCGCACCAGCGTACCATCGATATCGAACAGGTAGGCGTCCGCACGGTCCCAGTGGAAGCCAGGGGCCACGAAGGCAGACATACGGGTAGAAGATTGTTCTTCGGAAGATGAAGCCAGAGTTGTCACCTTAGGCCGTCATGCAAGCTGTTACGAGAATTTTGTTCGATCGTGGGTCACTTTTGATAAAAAGTGACCCACGATCGCAGGACTAACGGGCGGCCTTCTTCTCAACCGGTACCGGTTTCTCGCTCCGTACGGGCCTCCGCAAACCTTCGCGGAACTCCCGCATATCCAATTTAAGTTCAGCAATGGTGCGGCTGAGAGTATTGCGATGCATTCCCAATTCCCGGGCGGCTTTGCATTGATTGCCCTTATTCTGCTCAAGAACATTCGTGATAAAACGCTTCTTAAATTCCCGCACAGCTTCTGAATAGAGAATACCGCTGGTGTACATCTGCGCTACGAGAGCTTCGAGCTGGTCCTTCACAGATTCCTCACTTTCGACCGCTGAAAATTTTTAGTTTTCGGGCTTCCCCGAGCCCATTTGTGCGGTTCCCTGGCGCAATCGGGCCACACCTTCCCGGAATTTTTGACGCATGACCGAAGGAGCCAGCCAACTTACCCCTCTTCCCGGCACCAGCAGGTATTTCGCCAGAGACGACTCAGAAAGCTCACGAGACTCGGGAGCAAACGCAGTAAGAGCCAACACCCCCACGGTGACGACGATCAAGCCCCTCACCAGCCCGAACACGCCACCAAGAAACCGATCAACCCAACGCAGCCCCACTTCTCGAATTGCCCAGCGGACAATCCGGGCAGTTGCGCCTGCCAGAAGAACGACTGCGACAAAAATCGATAAAAAAGCAGCCAGATCGGCGATTGCCGGCGATTTCACATACGGCAAAAACCAGGGGGCAAGGCGTCCATAGCCCCAGGCTGCGAGCACATATCCAACTACCGTTCCAACCAACGAAATAACTTCAAAGAAGAAACCCTGAGCAACGGCAAGCAGTACGGAAAGCAGCACAATTGCAAGCACGACCCAGTCGAGTACGTTCATGCTGTTTCAGTAATCTTATCCTGCCGGTAATTCCTGCCGCGCCAGAACTCGATAGGCCTGAATGTATTTCTCGCTGGTCTTCCGAGTGACATCATCCGGCAATGACGGAGCAGGAGGTTGTTTGTTCCAGTGGATTGTTTCCAGATAGTCGCGAACAAATTGTTTGTCGTAAGACTCTTGGGTCCTGCCCGGCTGGTATTTATCAGCCGGCCAGAAGCGGGAAGAATCTGGTGTAAGGACCTCATCGGCGAGCACCAAGCCCTGAGCTGTTTGACCGAATTCGAACTTCGTATCTGCAATGATAATTCCACGAGTGGCTGCATAATCGGCAGCCTTCCTGTAAATCTCCAAACTCAATTCCCGCAATTTCCTCGCCAACTCAGGATCGATGCGTTTACACATTTCAGCAAATGAAATGTTTTCGTCGTGACCGCTGAGGGCTTTGGTTGCGGGAGTAAAAATCGGTTCCGGCAGCTTATCGGACTCCTTCAAGCCTTGAGGAAGCTGGATGCCACATACGCTGCCATTCTGCTGGTATTCCTTCCATCCGGAGCCGGAAAGATATCCGCGAACGACACATTCGATGTCCACCATCTGGGCCTTGTTCACGAGCATGGAGCGGCCCTGGAGCTGATCGGCATATTTCTGCAGCACGGGAGGATATTTGGCGACATCGGCTGTAACCAGATGATTGCTCACCAGGTCTTTCAGGAAATCAAACCAGAAAAGCGAGAGCTGAGTCAGCACCCGTCCCTTGTCTGGAATGCCCGTAGCCAGAATGTAATCGAAGGCTGAAATCCGGTCGGTCGCCACAAACAACAAATGTCCGTTGAGGCTGTAAAGATCGCGCACTTTGCCGCGAGCATGTAAGGTGAGTTCCGTAAAATCAGTCTGCAGAAGAACGCTTGGCAATGTTGGGGGGCTGCTCATGGCGGAAATAAAAGTTATTGAAGGACGAAGCGGTATTCTAGCTGCTAAAGTATTTTTGTCAACCAGTTGAAGAACCAGTCAACTTGTTATTTGCCTAATTTTTTTCGCTGAGAAAAGGAAAAAACAGTGAGATTCGAAAAGCCTCATTGAATGCGCGGTTTGCATGAGTGATTTGAAGTAAAAAAACAACTCATAGTTTATAGAAAGAGCAACATTAGCAATGCTTCTCCTCATTTGTTTTTTAGTTTCGCGGCAGGGGAGTCTGTGCAAAACCGGTCTGAATTAATGTCTGGGACGAAGAGGTGTGGTACTGGAAGGAATTTTTTTGAATGGCTTTTACGAATTTAGCGTAAAATCTTTTGTGTAAGAGGAGCTTCTTATGCGGATTCCAAGCATTCCTGCTCTCTGCCTTGCCGGCATGGTTTCGCTCGCCGCGGCCGGCCAATCGGCGCAAAGCATGGCGCCGGCCCAAAGCGCTCAATCCAAAGACTCGAATACTCCACCGGCTGAACAGAAGACGGCCACAGGGAACGCAACGGCCCAAGCGACATCTCAGCCAGACGGCGCGAAAAAGCCGGAGACGAAATCCGACTGGCTACGACCAGCGCTCTTGCTTCCTGCCCAAAAATCAGGGACGCAGCGCAAATGGCCACAAATGTCTTTTGATAAGGGAATCTACGCTGGAAGGAATAATCTCGCGGTGAGTGGGACTTGTCTTGCAATTCAAAGCTACAACTTCTCGTCGGGCCCAAACCCTCAATTGGAAAGCATTACGACTTGTACAACGATTGAACGGCCGTTGATGCTTCAGGTGAAGAAACCTGAGAGCCAGAACCAGCAGTCCGGCCAGAAAGAACCGGAGAAGAACCAAAAGTAACGATTGGTTCTTTGGTTGCTGATCCTTACGTTAGAGTTTGCTGTTCATGCAGCCGGCGCTGACGCATTCGCGATAGCGATCTTCGAGAAACTTCGTGCGTTCAATCGTCGTGTTGGTGGCGCACTCCAGGTTTACAAAGAATCCTTCTTTCGGATCGGCCTTGGAGCAGGCATTATTGCGCGATGAGATCCATGAGAGCTGTCCTTTTTTGAGCGCGGCCTTGCCGTTGGTATCCAGTTTGAGGGCCAGCTTTTTGTAAACTTCATTCATGTTCTTGTCGGCCTCAATCCAAACCTTGTTCAGGCAATAGAGACCATCGAAGTCATTCTTAGGATGGTCGCAACTCGACTGGGCAACGGCCCGTACACCAATGATCTGGATGGAAAAAACCAAGAGCGCCAGGGTAATGATCCTGTTCATGAGATACATGGTAGCACGCCAGTATTCTTTCTTTTCCAACATAGCCGGGCGGTTGTGCTTCAAGTTTATGTCGTGGAGGAAACTTAATAAAATTTCTGTTATCCTCTCACTTGGCATATTACGGCCCCGGAGGAGCCCACGATGTTGCAACACAAGATCATGAAGGCGTTGGTTGTTTTTGCGGTGGTTCTGAGCTTTCTATGCCCTATTATGGCAAGCACACCAGGTCCTGTTACCGGGAAGTGGCAAGGCGCAGTCACAATTAAGAACGAGTCCGGCGAGACACAGTCCCAGCCTGTCTTTCTGATCCTGGCCCAGGACGGCAAGAAACTGACCGGCACTGGCGGGCCTAGCGAAGAGGAGCAGGGCTTCAACATCGACAATGGCGTAGTGGATGGCAATAAAGTGACCTTCGATGTTACCGTTGACGACGCCCAGTATCATTCGAGTGCGCAAGTCACCGAGAATGAGCTGACCGGCGAGACCATCCGGGAGCAGACCAATGGGGTCAAAGTAACTTTCAAACTCGCGCTTAAGCGAGTCACCAAGAAATAGTCGAGCGATTGGTGGTAATCCCATCCTTCGCCTCTTCCGCGAAGAATGGGATCCGTAAGAGCCACTCGGCGACCTGAAGACGCAATTTGATGTTCCGCTTACACTTTTCCAAATTTCTCTACTTCGCTTTAATTCTCACTTGTTGCCCGCATGCGACTGCCCAGGTTCAACGCTCAACTCAGCTCCTGGTAGTCACAACCTCCGATTGGGATGCAGTGCATGGACAGCTCCAACGTTATGAGCGTGAAAACGCTCGCGATCGCTGGAAAGCCGTTGGCCAATCTGTCAACGTAGTCGTGGGCAAGAGCGGACTTGGGTGGGGCAGTGGGATTCGCCCGGCTCCGAAGGCTTCCGGTCCAATCAAGAAAGAAGGCGATGGCAAAGCACCGGCCGGAATGTTTCGTCTTAGCGCCACCTTTGGCTATGCATCGACTCAACCATCTGCCTGGAAAATGCCTTACATCGCAGTAACGAAGACGGTGGAGTGCGTCGACGATCCAAGCTCCAAGTTTTATAACCGGATTGTGGACCGTGGTACGGTTTCGCCCGACTGGAATAGTTCGGAGCATATGCTGCTGGCCGACGAGCGTTATCAGTGGGGAATCGTTGTGGATCACAATGCTGCGAACAAGGCGCGGGCAGCGACTCCGGGCGCCGGATCATGCATTTTTCTGCATATCTGGCTTCGTCCGGAAAATACGACAGTCGGCTGCACCGCCATGTCGCAGACGGATCTTGAGACGGTCCTTGCCTGGCTCGACCCATCGCGCAGGCCGATCCTGGTCCAACTGCCAGAGCCACAGTACAAAAGTCTCCAGAAACCATGGAAACTGCCAGGGAATTTCTAATTTCAAATTTGAAAACCAATGGGCCTACCGCGGATTTGCGCGGATGAACGCGGATGGGAATTTACCACTGGTTTTCACTGAAAAATGCTGATGGGGATTTGTAATTCTTAATTTTTAATTCGTAAATTGCTGAACTTAATCTTCCGACGGATTTATATGATCTAGGATGATTTTCCTGGTCTCAACTTCTTCGAAATCGTGATAAGCTCCCCTCAATATAAGTGAGGCAATATGGCATCTTGGGTAGAAGGGGAGGCCAGGAGGGCCAATCGAAATCTCCTGGTCGTCAACGGAATTATCGTGATCGGTGGAATCGCGCTTGCGATGGCCAACATTAGCGACATTAATTTTTCACGTGATTTCTGGCCGGTGCTCATTGTTTCTCTGGTCTTCTTATTGGGTGTTTGGAATTGCAGCAAGGCCATTCGCCGGTATGGGGAACTGCAAACCACTCCAGTCTGGAAACACCTCTCTGTCTATGGAAACACCGAGCAGCTTTCCCTGGAGATCGAGCAGCAGCGGCTCGGACCGAAAAAGAAATACGGGAACCTGGAAGTTACCGGGTCGTGGCTGGTGAATAAGAGCCTGTTTTCGACCTGGGTTTCGCCTATTGGCGATCTGGCCTGGGTTTATAAGAAGGTAACGAAGCATTCTGTCAACATGATTCCCACCGGCAAGACCTATTCGGTCATTGTTTATGGACGACACAAGCAGCACATTGAGGTTTCCATGAAGGAAAAGCAGGTAACCGAGCTGATGTCCGAGTTTGCAGCCCGTGTGCCCTGGGCCATTTATGGATACAGCAAGGACCTCGAAGCCACCTGGCGCAAGAATCCGGCCAATTTGATTGGGACTGTTGATTCACGCTATGAGCAGTACAAAGCAAAGTCGTCCTCGGCATCTGTATAAGCATTCATGACATTAGTGACATTAGTGACTTGCCTGGGGCTTGTACTTGTTGTACGCTCTGCTTAAATCTCAACTTAAAGTTCAAGAGCGATTTCCGTAGCCGGGAGAGTCTTGCTCTGGTGGGAGACATCTATGAAACGTGTGGGTGGCTTTCTAGCTTTTTTGCTGTTCCTTGCGCCATGTATCATCGGGGGTATTTACGCAGGCAATTTAAACACGTCGAGTTCGCTCGCAGGATGGGCGGTAGGAATCGGTATCTGTGTTATCGAGATATCGCTCCTGGGGATCGTGGGCAACATGAAGGACTGGCAAAAAGCCCGGTGGGGCATCGTCGGCGTGCTGGCCGGCGCTGTGCCTGCGGGCGTCTGGATTGGCGGGCCACTTATGACAGTTCGGCCTTTTCAGGTACACTTTGCCGACTACCTCGCAGTAGCTTCATCAAACCGTGCCGACGCACCAGCCAATGAGAGCCAGCCTCTCAAAGGCAAGCTAATCCCCATCAATATGAAAAACAACAAAATTGATCCTGTTCTTGCTGATCTTTCGAAGGAGCTAAAGCCTAACCGCCCTGAAGACGTAGGCTCAGTGGCCGCGCTGTGGTGGGACGAACACAGGATCGGCCACTACGGCGGCTCCGGAGGAGGAGCCTATCGGTGGGAATGCAGGATCATGGTATGGGACAAGGCGAGTGGCGCGCTCCTACGAGTCAGCAGAAACTTCGTCGGCTCTGAGCCTCCCAGCACATCAAGGAACGGCGCATCGCAATCGGGGGACAAGCCGTACAAGGAAATCAGCGAATATCTGAATGGGCTTTCGCATGAGTAGGACAACCCACCCTTCACGAAGAACGTGAAGGGTGAGGCACCCTAACCTACCTTGGACCACAGAAATCCCTCAGGCCTAGAGAGATCATTGGCCCAAACCTAAATACTCTGCCTAGTGTTCTCGATACTTTCGTTTGACCTCCCACTGTGCCTTAGGATTTTTGTTTCACCACCAGGTCGTCCACGATTTTGCGCTTGCCCGCGTAGGTTTGAACAAGTTGCAGGATTTTCTGGTGCTGGATGTCGTCTTGAACCGTTCCTTTGAGGGTGATGGTTTCATCGGTGACCCGGGTCTGCACTTGAGCGTCTTTTAGATCGGGATCTTTTCTCAGGCTTCGTTGAAGTTGGTCCTGAATGTCGGAACTGGCAGCCGGTACCTGGTCCGGTGGTACTGCCAGTGGCGGCGCATTTTGGGGCCGATTCTCTGGAAATGTTGGTGGTGTGGTGTAAGGTGGCCGGCTGTTACCTGGCTGTTGTGGCTCCTGGTTCAGAGCAAGAGGGGCTGATAAGAGCAGCAGAGCACAAACTAAGATGCGGTACATAGCACCTCCTCTTCTGGCTGTCTTTAGATATTGTCTTCCCCTTTCTGTGCAAATTCAATGTCTCTGGCGCGAGCTGCGGGCGTGAACACAGGATTGCGGAGCGAAAACCAAGAATTCCACCGCAAAGGACGCGAAGGCCGCAAAGGAAAACCAACATCTTGACCGCGAAGGAACACGAAGAGAAACCCAAGGACACGAACGGAAAAGCAAAGAAATTCTTTACAGGAAAGACAAGATTTTCAAGATGAGTAATACAGAGGGTCACGACGGAACTCGAAGGAAGTCAAAATCAAAAATCCACCGTAGAAGGCGCAGAGACAGCGGAGGACGCAGAATATGACGTGATTTTGCTATTGCTCGCCGATCGGAGACTTGATGGATTTTGCCGGCAGGTCGCTCAGCAGCTCCAGAAACACGCCATTGGTCCAGCCAAAGCCAACTTCATTGGAGTGGTAGCCGGTGGCAACTTTGGTTTCCGATGATCTTGCTACGACGTTGTATTTTTCGCGGATGGTTCCGTCACGCTGAAAATTCTCGATCACCATGGAAAGAAACTTATATGAAATGCGGTCAGCATCTGCATTAAAGCCATAGCGACGCAGACCTTTCACGCCGAGCAACTGAATGGGCGCCCAGCCATAGGGAAAGTCCCATTGCACGCCGCTCCCGGTGCGGCTCATCGCCAACCCGCCTGCCTGTTCAAAAATGCCAAGGTTTTTCCGAACAGCCAGGGCTTGCTCGCGACTCGCCAATCCTGCCCAAAGTGGATACAGCGTAGTTCCATATTCATACTGAGAGCGCTTACCGGTTTCAAAATTGTAGTCGAAGAATAATCCCCGCTTTCTGTCCCAGAGAAACTGGTTGATTCGTTGCTTGCGAAGCTGCGCTCGTTTTCTCCACTTCGCGGCCTCCTGGCTCTTGCCTAAGAGCTGGCTCATATGTTCGAGGTCCTTTTCAGTCTTATATAAAAGGCTGTTCAGGCACACGGGAGCATAATGATGAGTCTCGGCACTGTATGGCCCAAAGCGAAACGAAATATCGAAGCCCGACTCGCGCATAGCGCGGTCGCCTTTATAGAAGTCGCGCGATAAGGAAAGCTTCTTCATCGGTTCACACTTCTCTCCTGAAGCTGCCATCTCGCACAACTGGAGCTTGAACATGGGGCCGATGGCATTTTCATTTGGTTCCGAGGAACCTGGGTTTCCATCATGGCTTTCGACAAGCACAGGAGTGCTGGAGGGATGTTCAAGAAAGTACGCAGCAACACGGCGGTAATATCCCGATTCGTCCTTCAATCCTTCGGGAACAGGCCCATTGCCAAAATCGTAGTAGCGCGATAAGCCAGTGTTGCCGGCCAGATGTGGGGCGCGAGTCCACATCTGGTAGTCCTTTTCGGCGGCAGCATAAGCAGTAGCTAACCAGGCTTGGCCGGGGCCTTTGTCGTAGACGGCAAGAATCATGGAGGTCAAAAAAGGAGGCTGGGAGCGAGTCAGGTAATATGTCCGGTTGGCATTCAGGACGGTTCCGTAGTGTGCAATCTCGAAGAAAAAATTATTTACCATCCCTTGCGCCAGCTCGATCCGGCTATCGCGCAGCAGTCCCAAGATGATGAAATAGCTATCCCAGCCGTACATTTCGTTGAACCGGCCACCGGGCACCACATAGTTTTGCTCGAGAAATAACAATCCGGCCGGCTGAACTTTTTCGGGATCAATTTCTCCCGGACGCGTTACTGCCGTCGGCAGATGCTTAACCTCAACTTTGCAGTTCCGCTGCAACTGTTCTACGGAAGCCGGGGTAGGGAAGTCTGATGGTAGATAAAGCACCGATGGCGCACTTATCTTGGGATCGACCACAGAATCGCACCTGGTCATGGAGCGCGTGAGGATATCCCATGACGACGATATATAGGTTTGGATTGCTCGAAGCCCCTCTACCGGAGTTTGAGCAGGAACCTGTGATGCCTGCCCAGATAGGAGCAGAAATGCTGATAGCAGCAGATTTCTGAAAAGCTTCATTTAGTTCCCCTGAAGATCATCTATGGTTCAGATGCACGGGTGCTGTGACCGCGAGAAAAATGATTTCGTTTGTATTTTGTTCCGGTAGTGCGGTCAAATAAGCTACATGAACATTCACAAACAGGCCTCGCGGCTTTCTAATCCCTTCCGTATCGAGCATGGCAAGTCGTTCAAGCTGAAAAAGTATGATCCCGCAAACACTTTGGGGATACATTCCCGGGAGACGGCAGAGACGCTTCTGCAACAGAGTATTGCCAAAGTGAATGACATGCAGGAGAAACTTTATGCGCAAGACCAGTGGGCGGTTCTACTCATATTTCAAGCCATGGACGCTGCCGGCAAAGACAGTACCATCAAGCATGTAATGTCGGGGGTGAATCCTCAAGGTTGCCACGTTGTCAGCTTCAAGGCGCCTTCTACTGAAGAGCTGAACCATGATTTTCTGTGGCGAACCACGCGGCACCTTCCGGAGCGTGGACACATCGGGATCTTTAACCGTTCTTACTACGAAGAAGTTCTGGTTGTACGGGTACACCCTGAATTTTTTGAAAAGCAGCATCTGCCTCCCGAACTGGTGACCAAACATACATGGAAAGAACGGTTTGAAGACATCCGAAATCAAGAAGCTTACCTCACCCGGAACGGCGTGGTTATTCGCAAGTTTTTTCTCCATGTCTCGAAAGAAGAGCAAAAACGGCGTTTTCTGAAACGGCTTGAGGAGCCGGAGAAGAACTGGAAGTTCTCAGAGAATGACGTACGCGAACGAAAGTGCTGGGACGATTACATGGAAGCCTATGAAGACGTGATCCGCCACACAGCCACGCCAGATTGCCCTTGGTACGTTGTCCCCGCCGACCACAAGTGGTTTACCCATTTAGTGGTGGGATCAGCCATCATCGAGACGCTAACGAGCCTGAAACTTGCTTTTCCCAAAGTTGATCCGGCCAGGCGCAAAGAACTTGAGGTGGCGCGGAAGGCTTTGGAAAAGGAGTAGGCAGATCTCGTCATTGCCATTGTTGTCTAACCGGCAGCTCGTGGACGCGGGTAGGGAATTCTGCGGCCACAGAACGGCCTCAGAGGCTGTGACTTTTTTGAGTTTTGTTACAGATCACCTTCAGAAGTTAATCCCCGGTCCTTATGGGACAGCCCGCCGAATTGGATCCCAAGATCGTTCCGGTCTATCGCGAATTACTTGACAGCCCGAACTTCGTC
>DASZFU010000125.1:0-5030 GCA_035939495.1 Candidatus Angelobacter sp.
CTGCTGAAACCACGAAGAGCGCCAGGCTTCCCCAAAAGATGGAGCGCGTCCGTTGAAGAAGCAACACATAAATCAGGAATGCGAGCAAGCTGACGACGAATCCCACCCACAGCCGCCAATTCCAAAGTCGTTTGTTCACAAGTTCCTCCGGAAGAGTGAATATTAGCACGCCCGCTCGGTGCTTCAGAACAGGTGCTACTCACGCTGGCCTACAAAATTCAATTGTTGCGAACGCCTGTAACCTGACGATCTTGGCGGAGACGACAGCATCTGAATAGTCTTTGGCGACGATTGTGACGGAGTAAATTAGTTGAAAGCGAATTCAATGATCGTTGGGAGTACCAAGCGTCATGCTGAAGCGGACATCGGGCGTCCGCTGTGTGCTGATCAATTCGAACCGCTTCAGGAGAATTCCGTCGAATGCCATGATAGGCGTGAGCAGTTTGCTATTGCTCGCCATGTGTCTAGCGTTGTGGACAAGACGGCGCAGTTCGACGATATCAAGCAGGTTTAAAAAACCCTTCGCCTTTTGCAATATAGATAAACTGAGTTTAGGGACCAGCATATCGCAGTCTGCGATTATGTCGAGGTCCGGAACTAAAACTATGCAATGAATTGGCTGATCCCGAGTCATCGCGAGATCACGTCCTACTTGGTCAGTAATGCGTAAACCACGACGGATGTTCGCGCAAGCTCCAGTAAGCTGACTTATTGCTTTATTCAAGTGCTTGAGCACCTGTCTTCGAAGGGTGAGACGATCAGGAAGAACATCGCGTGCGATAATCGCCAGTGCCTTCGATTCCAAAAGAAACGAGCCATATTCATGACTAAGCAGTAGGTCGGATAGTTCACGCGGACGGCCTTTCTGCTCATGGACTATCGGATTTCGAACGGAAACGGGCGCACCTAGGGCGTCCATGAGCCATTCTGCCAACAGCTCTTGCTGATCTCCTTCCTCACCCGTCATCATCGCCAAGTCACAGGAACTTAAGCGCTGGGTAAGCAATCTCGCTTGCACCTCTCTCCATTCACATGGCTCTGCCGGAGTGGCTTCATGCAATTTCATCGAACTCCCTGGGGCCAACAAAGACTCTATAAACGTGTGGGAGTGCGTCGAAGTTCCTTCAGGCGCAGGCTTTGCCTCAGTAATTATGCTGATGCCGTTAGGTTCGGCAAAGCGGATTCTCATTCTGGCGGAGGCTACATTGATGCCCTCTTCGTTGAAGAGAAATACAGATAACTGCTCCGTCTTAAGAAGACGCGCGACCGCCGTTAGTTCCTCATCGCTTTCTGCAATTGACCACAACGTTCCGGGATGGGCAGGATCATCGGCAATTTGGACTCCATACCAAAGGTACTCAGGGGATTGTGTTTTCCAAAACAGCAACCGGAAGGTTCGCAAGCGAACAAAGTACTTCAGAGTAATTGTTACCGCCTTTATTAGGAGCACCGGACCTAAGGGCGCGGAAGAATGCGAATCCCGGTCTGCCGCAATCCCAAACCGAACGCCCTCAATTAGACCCGAGAACTCTTGATGGTAACGCGATGAAAGAATGTGGATCATTAACAGTTATGCCAATACCCAATCAAGTTAGGATACTCCGCCAGGGTGAGTAACCGAAAGCGGAGACTCTGCTGAGAAAAATGCGCACCGCGATTAGCTGCTACCTGGGTAACAAGCCGCACGGGCGCGGAATAAACGGACCAAATTGAAAGTTCGAGCCCACAACCGTTGGCTGGTCGGAAACGACCTGTATGCTGGCTGAAACATTGGGACCACCTTCGGGCGAATCCGTTGGAAAAACCCAAGTCAAGATCTTGGTATTGAGTGATGCAAGGGCCTCAGTGGCGCTGCCGGTTTGGCCCGGGTAGTTCACCACCGGAGATGTTCCCGGAATGGCCACGCCGGCCAGGTTGTTTCCGTCTTTATCCAGGATGTGGATGGCGATATTGGCGGTGGAAACGCTTCCGTTAAAGACATACAAATCCGCCCGGCTGTTGCTGCCCGACAAAGGGTAGAACGCCGGCGTGCATACCCATACAAAAGGCGGCCCACCGGAAGATGAACCTGCCGGGCCCTGCGGTCCTTGTGGCCCTTGTACTCCTTGAGGTCCCTGAGGACCTTGCGTGCCCTGAGAACCAGCCGGTCCTTGTGGGCCTTGAGGTCCCTGTGGTCCGGGAGGGCCTACTATGCCGATGGTTAGCGAGAAGGTGTGCTCGGCGTCATCGCGATCGTCTCCCCAGGCAACTTCGAGCAAAAACGAGCCTGTTGGAACTGGCGAGGGAAGGCTTGCTGTAATAACCCCTGTGTGCGGGCCAATGTTGACGACTGAGTTCGTAACCACCAGCGGCGAGCCTGCCAGCCGCACTTTTGGCGCCCCCAGGTGCGTGGTTTTCTCGAGATGCGAAACCGAGATCGTTAGGGTTTTGGCAACGGTATCAACCTGGACTTGAGTTACTTGCAGGCGACGCTCGTCAGCCTGCGCCTGATATGCAGCCGCGAACAGCGCCAAGCCAGCAAAGCACACAAACCCTTTGTAACAAAATGGGTACTTCATAAAGCCCTCCATCTGGTATTGAGGCGCAAGCCTCATCGAGTTGAAATGAGTGAGTGCGCGTCACTGTAGCCATTACTGATTGGGTTGTCAATCACGTTGCTGGAACAGCACGTTGCTGGAACATCTCAGGGCGAAAAGAGGATCTCAGGATTTGCAAAAGATATCAGTGTGAAAGGTCTATTCTGCTTTAAAAAGGACTTGTAAGATGAAAGCCCACGAGGTGCCCCTTAGCATGTCGCTCATTCTTCGTGTTGCCATCGGGTTGGTTGCCGGACTGCTTCTCGGCGTGGGGATTTCCTCCAGCCATTCAGGCTGGCTCGCCCGCATCCCCGGTTTTCTTGACCCGGTGGGGGCGATATTCGTCAACGCCATTCGTCTGGCCGTAATTCCGATTGTATTCTCCGGCCTCATAGCTGGGACTGCATCCGGGGGAAGCCCGCGCAAGATGGGCAAGCTTGGTGGACGCGCGCTTGCGCTTATTTTGATCATCTTGGTGGCATCTGCCTTGGCTGGCCTGGCCGTTTCCTGGACTTTGTTTTCACGTCTCAACCTCGACAAGAATGTGGTTTCCTCGCTCACCGAAAAGGCATTTGCTCCCTCAGCCAGCCAAGCTTCATATCCCTCAATTGCGCAATGGTTCATCGATCTGGTGCCGGCCAACGTGTTCAAGGCGGCTGCCGAGGGTGCGCTGCTGCCGCTCATCGTTGTCTCCATCGGTTTCGGTTTGGCGCTTACCCAGGTTGAGTCCCAGCGCCGTGCAGTCGTGGTCCAGTTCTTCCAGGGGATCAGGGACGCATTTCTGGGGTTGGTGAGCTATGTCCTGAAGCTCGCGCCTATCGGTGTATTCGCTCTCGCCGTTCCACTTGCAGCCCGCCTGGGAATCGCAGCGGTGGGCGCTCTCGCTTACTACATCGCCATTTTCTCGGGAGCTTGTACTGCGTTTATCTTGCTCATCTTGTATCCCACGACGCTGCTGTTTGGACGCGTATCCCTCTCACGTTTTACAAAGGCATCACTACCGGCACAGGCGGTTGCTTTCACCTCGCGTTCTTCGCTGGCGTCGCTGCCCGCGGCCTATGAAGGCGTACGGGTTGGACTGGGTCTCCCTGAAGAAATCCAGAATTTCTTTCTGCCCATTGCGGCTTCCATATTTCGTGCAGGCGCCCCGATGGCCCAAATCATCGGTGTGTTGTTCCTGGCGAAACTGTATGGTGTTGTACTGCATCCGGTGCAGCTTGCAACCGTCGTCGTTACCGTCATCGCCACCAGCCTCACGGCTCCCGGTATTCCCGGAGGATCGATCATCGTCATGGCCCCAGTGCTTGCGTCAGCAAACATTCCAGTAGCAGGAGTCGGCATACTACTCGCAATCGATACCATTCCCGACATGTTTCGTACGACCGCCAACGTTACTGGATGGCTGTCTGTCGCCAGCGTCCTGGGACGTAGCGCGACTGCCACTCAGTCCGCAGGATCAGCACAGTCATCAATGGCGTGATTGGAGAATCAACACAAATGGAATCTGGTCTTATTTGAGTTGCAGTTTATCGACAAAATGAGGAACGTTGATTCTCAGGCGATTCAGAACATACTGGACTGATTTGTTGATCGCAGCTGCTTGCTCTTCAATCGACTGCATCACGGAGTTCGAATCAATGTGATACAGAGTAGTTAGGAATGTGCTCGGACCTTGAACTGTAATTGAATACGGCGAAATAGCAGCTTGTGGAAAATCTTTAGCATTGTAAGTAACGATGAGCCCTGCATCAGCGCGCACGGCCGCCGCGAGCACATGACGGTCTTTCTGATTGTTGGTCATCGAGGGGATCAGATCTTCATACCCTTCAACCCATGCTTCGGGGAAATGTCGCCGAATTTCGCGTTCTCTATAAGCGGCCTGCTCGGAGGTGAGGTCAAAATTCTCCTGCAAATTGCGGCTTACCTCAGCCATGATTCGATCTGTCCATTTTGGCAGATACAGTTGAGGTCCAGCTGCGAGCCGCAGGAGTGTGTCTGCTAATGGCATTGGAATCAGGACGCAGGCATCAAGAACAACGGAAAGTCGTGCCCTCACTCGTCCTGGCCACCCTCAGGAAATTTATTCTTCTCATACAGCCCAGTATCAAAGGCATGACGAGCGAGTCGGTTGAGGGAAGCTTGTCGCTCCTGTTCTCTCTTGTGCGCATATTGCAAAACATCGTGCAAGTAGACGCGCCTTTGATTGCCAACCCGATGATGAGCCATCGCACCTGCTTCAAGCAGCTTGACGAAAAAAGGCCTCGACATGCCCAGAATGTCGGCGGCTCTTTGCGTAGTAACCGCTTTGTTATCAGGAATCAAAGATACAGCTTTACCACCTGCCATCAGCGCTACAGCTCTCTTGAGGATTTCATAGACGGTTGCAGGGAGTCTGATCTTCTCTCCGCTTGTGGTGACCAGACTCGGAATGCCTCGGTTAAGCAACTGTTCGAG
>DASZFU010000126.1:0-3130 GCA_035939495.1 Candidatus Angelobacter sp.
AAGATGTCCGCGTTATCTGCCCTGACTGGGCTGAAGGGTGGATCAGACACGCTCATACAGATGCTTAGTTCGAACCTCCGCATTGCACCAGATGGTATCCGGGCGGACAACTTGAAACTGATTGTCCCCACGATAGGGACAATGACCGGGCGAGGAACCATTGCCGCCAACAACGCACTCGACTTTCACATGATGGCCACCCTGGCGAATCCCGGCCAGGGCAGCATGCTGGGAGGGATGGCTTCAGGCATTCTTGGGCACAGCGGCGACAGTGGCAAAGGAGCCATCCCTTTCATGATCCAGGGAACCACATCTTCACCGGTCTTCGTACCGGATGTTGGCAGTATGGTAAGCAGCGGCCTGGTCACTTCACTTCAACCAAAGCAGCAACTGAGTCAACAGGGTTTGGGTGGCTTGGTGGGCGGGCTGTTAGGAAAGAAGAAATAGGCAAACTGTCCCGGAGCTCTCAATCGCAATTGTTTGCCACTGCCGGCTCGTTATGTCCTGAATTGAACTGCACTATCGCGATCGTTTTGCCATCATTGGCATTATGCCAAAGAAGTACGCGCGCAAACAATCGTCGAAGACCGCGCTCTCGGCGGTCAGGGCTCTCATGGCGAAACCTCGGATGGCGGAATCCTCAAGAGAGAATGCGGACACTCTCGCCAACGGCGGACATATGGCCAAAGCCGATCGCCGGATCGCCAGTCCATCGAGTGCAGTAACAGGGAAGAATTTAGAAGGCAGTGAGGACCATGACCCTCTCACAACATGATCGTACATTTACGCAGCCCATCACATGGATCACCGCCTTCTTTCTGATCATCTTTCATATCGGCGCTGTCGCTGCGTTGTTTCTCTTCACTTGGCAAGCCTTGGCGCTCGCAGTTCTCTTGTGGTGGGCTTCTGTAAGCCTCGGCATCGGCATTGGCTACCATCGACTGCTCACGCACCGAGGTTACAAGACTTCGAAATGGATGGAGTACGCCCTGGTGATCTGCGCCACGCTGGCCCTTGAAGGGGGCCCGATTTTCTGGGTTGCAATACATCGAGTCCATCATCAGAACACCGATAAGGAAGGCGACCCGCATTCTCCTCGCGATGGCGGCTTCTGGTCCCACATGGGCTGGATCATAACCGGGAAGGCGCTGCAGAACAATGCGCCCGAGCTTCTTCCCTATGTCCCCGATCTTCGCAAAGACAAATTCCACGTCTGGATCAGCCAATGGCATTGGATTCCAATTACGGTCCTGGGAATCGTGCTGTTTGCGGTGGGCGGATTTCCGTATTTGACGTGGGGAATCTTCCTGCGCACAGTAGTTGGCCTGCATGGGACCTGGCTCGTAAATTCCGCTACACACATGTGGGGATCGCGGCGCTTTCAAACCAGAGACAGTTCCCGGAACAGCTTCTGGGTCGCCCTCCTGAGCTTTGGCGAGGGCTGGCACAATAATCACCATGCTCATCCCCAATCAGCCCGTCATGGTCTTGCCTGGTACGAGTTCGATCCAAACTGGTACGGCATCTATCTGCTGCGGGTACTCGGCCTCGCTTGGGATGTCAAACAGACAGCTTGTCGAGTGCAGCCTTTGCCGGACCAGCCCGAAGCCCATTCGCCGCCAGGCGAATTGCAACCAGCATCGTTTACCACGGTTGTTTTCTGAAGGTTCGGCCAGAAGGAATCAATCAGTCATGAAGGACTACGCTCAGGAGCGAGCGGTGGACCAGGAGTTTGCCGTTGTATTCAATAAACCCCAGCTTGCGAAAGCGATTCATAAAGAAGTTTACCCGCGAGCGGGTTGTGCCCACCATCTCCGCCAGCGTTTCCTGGCTTATTTTGGGAATCACTGTCTCCGGTGTGCCTTCCTTGCCAAATTGGGCGAGCAGCAATAGGGCCCGGGCCAGGCGCTTTTCACTCGAATTAAAAAGCTGATCAACCAAGTCCTCTTGAACGCGAATGTTGCGGGACAGCAGATAGGCAACGAAAATGTCGGAGAGGGAATGTTGCTCATGGAGCGCGCGTACCATCTCTTGTTTGTCGATTTGGAGTACCACGCTCTCGGTAACTGCCGCTGCGGTCGCCATGCGCAACGGCTGGGAAGTGGCGACGCATTCCTCCCCTACAAAGTCTCCCGCGCCCAGTAAGGCAATGGTCGCTTCCTTGCCATTTGAGGAGATCACGCTGAGCTTGAGCTTGCCGCTCTGGATATAAAAAATATTTTCCGCCTGGTCTCCCTGTGAAAAGACAACCTGACTCTTTTTAAGATCGACCAGGGTCCTGCCTATGCCGGCATGCGTCAAAAAGGTGCTGGGATCAAAAAACCGGATTCTTGTAACGGGGGTTCTTGGTATACCGATATCTGTTACCTTCGTCAATCCCTCTGGCAGTGTTTTGCCGCGCTGCTTGGCCATCGTGGGGCGTGCATCGAAAGCGGCAGCCTTTACCTTTTTGCGTTCTTTGACCGTCGCAGCCAAGAGACACCTCAAAGTCAATTTAATTTGGAAGGGCGACGCCTGTCTGTAGGATATCCTACACTGTCGACGATTATTTCAGCCCAATCTCTTGATTATATTGTTGGATAACTCCGTAACACTCGCAGCTGCAGTCTTCGAGTTTCGCGCGGCTCAGAATCTGCACTGCGCCACGCGTGTACTCGATAATCTGTTTATCCTGCAAAATACCGGCTGCCAAGCTTACGGTGGGCCGATCCGTCCCCAGCATCGTCGCAAGGAAATCGTGGGTGATGGCGAGGGTCGCGGAATCCACTCTGTCCTGAGTAATGAGTAGCCAGCGCGCGAGGCGCTGTTCAATATTGTGGAGCCGATTACACGCGGCGGTTTGTGCGAATTGCATCCCCTGAACCACTGCATAGCGGGTCAGAATTCGCTGAAGATCTGGAGCTGATTGCAAGACGTTTTGTAATACGTCAATTCTCACCCTGAAACCGTCTCCTGCGATTTGTACGATCTCACGCACCTGGTTCGTGTTGATGCCCACCGCCGCCTGGGTCCCTGCAAACCCTTCCCTGCCGACCTCCCCTACTTCCACAGTCTTTCCATCTTGGGTCGCAATTACAAGGGACACCATACCCTCATTCGGAAAATGCACAAACTCCAGTGGTTGGCCCGG
>DASZFU010000127.1:0-14514 GCA_035939495.1 Candidatus Angelobacter sp.
CTAGCTTTTATGGACGACTTCGAACGAATACCCGTCCGGGTCAAATACATCGGCGGCGTAGTATCCCGGATAGTATTCCACTCGTGCCCGCGGTGAAATATTGTCCCTGGCACCAGCGGATATTGCCGCCTTGTAGAATTCGTCGACCTTACTATTGTTTTCGGCCACGAACCCCCAGTGAATGGAGGCTGGATCAGGTTTCCCTTGCTTGATCCAGAAGAACGCCCTCTTACCATCGCCAAATCCCCACAGATCAGGATGACCGCCTTCGCCCTTGTAGGGTAGAAAGAACTCGATATTCAGAGGCTTCAAGGCCGCCTTATAGAACGCCAACGAACGTTCGACGTTACTGACAGTCAGAATCATGTGATCGAGCATTGTTCTCTCCGTCAAATCAACAAGTGCTTCAACGGCTTTTTCACCATTGGGTACAGCATGGATCGCAAGCTGCGGAATGTTCATGCCTAGGGCCGCCCTCAGTTGATCGTCTATCGTGCCTTCTTCGCCAATCGGCGCTTACATTGTCAGGACGGCGCGAAACCGGGCCTTGCCCTCGGCAACACGGTCGTAGGCCTTCGGTGCCTGTGCCAATGGGTACGTCTCGACAATCGTTTTCACTTTTCCTTGCGCTACGAAATCAAGCGCTTCGTACAGATACTCGGGGCCGTTCTGCTGGCTGCCAATAATTCGAATGCGTTTTCCGATGAGATCCATCAGCGAGACCGAAAGTGGCTCCGCGTCGGCGCCCATCGTGACAAGCCGTCCGTCGGGTCGTAATCCCTGTATGCTGTCCACCATCGACTTGGTCGAGTTTGAGGTACTGAGGATTACGTCTGCGCCCCCCGCTGCCGCAAGGCTCTTTCCGTCACGGACAACCTCATCTGCACCGAGATCGCGGATCATCTTGTCTTTATCGGGAGAATGCGAAACTGCGATGGTCTCGAAACCTGCGGCCTTCGCGTATTGCACTGCTAAGTGCCCAAGGCCGCCGATCCCGAGCACGGCCACGCGCTCATGCGGCTGGGGGTCGGCCCAGCGGAGCCCGCTATAGACCGTGTAACCAGCGCAGAAGATGGGCGCTGCCTGCTCATAGGAAACCTTGTCGGGAATAAGGTAGGTTGCGTCGGCATTCATCAGCATGTATTCGGCGTGTCCACCTTGTGCCTCAATCCCTGTCCCCTTCAGATAGGGACAGAACATTCTGCGGCCACGCTGGCACCATTCGCAGCGCCCGCAAGTGGATTGAATCCAAGCGGTACCCACACGGTCGCCGACCTTTCGCGTGGTGACGTCGGGAGCCACGGCAGCGATCTCCCCGACCGGCTCGTGGCCGAGGATCCGGGGGAATGGCCCGGGCAAGTGTCCGAGTGTTTGATGTACGTCGGTGTAGCAGATGCCGCTTGCATGCATCTTCACGAGCACTTGATTCGGTCCGGGCTGAGGTTGCGGAACGTCTTTGACCTGCCACGAACTACTTACAGCGGGAACGACAGCAGCTTGCATAACACTTCCTCCTAGCGGATTCGATGCGAGCCCGTGTGGATCGATGCATGATTTGTGGTCCGGACCCAATTTATTGGGAGAACAGTTGAAGTACTGGGCGAAATGTTCGACGGTGCGAAGGTAGCAATCGATGGGTGGTCTGAGCGTAGTTGCGGCGATCGAGTTCTTCGAGCATGATCTTTGCGTAGATGAATCACAGAGAACCTCCTTCTCTGCGATTCACCCTATCTCAGACTGCCCAAAGTGTCGGAGTAGTACCACGCGAAGCGTCCGCCGCGCCAGCGGCTTCGTTCAAATCCGCTTATGGGAAATTAAACTTGGAACCTCATGCCCGTCCGGCAAACTCCCGGCTTTCGGTCGACACTTTCACCTTTTCTCCTTCTTTGATGAAGAGGGGGACGCGGATCTCCAGGCCGGTCTCCAGCTTAGCCGGCTTGGTCACGCTCCCGCTCGAGGAGTCGCCCCGTACTCCAGGTTCCGTGTGGGCAACGTTTAGCTCAACGAACATCGGCAGATCCAGCCCGATAGGATTGCCGTTGTACTTGCGCAACTGAATCAATGCGCCTTCGATCAGGAAGTCCAAGGCATCCCCGACCATCTCATCGGTAAGGGTGAGGGTCTCAAAGCTTTCCTGGTCCAGAAAGTGAGAACCGTCGCCATCGCTGTAGAGATAGGAGGCCGGGACCGACTGTAGGTCTGCCTCCTTGAACTTATCGCTGGCCTTGAATGACTTCTCAAAGACTGCGTTGGTCAGAAGGTTGCGCATCTTCAGGCGCACCAGGGTCTGGCCACCACGAGCGGTGGGTGTGTTCACCTCTGCTTCCAGGCAACAGAAGGGAATGTTTTCAAACTCAAAAAAAGTCTTGCGCTTGACGTCGATAGCGTCAATCAACACGGCCATGAACTCCTCCGATGAGCTTCCACTTAATATTAATTGAGGATTGGAACTGCATTCGCTTTCGGGGCCGACGTGGCTTTTCCGCTCCGGCAGCTAACTTCTTCTGCTCCAACTTATCTCATGAACTCAATTTACGGGCATGGAACCAATTTTTGAGACGACTCTTAACGAAACCACCGCAGACGCCTGAATGGGTTTAATCTCTGCGCTCCACCTATGGACGTGTGGCAAATGCCAGTTTATCCTTCGTTGTGACGAATGGAGGATTCATGAAGCGTTTTCTTTTGGGTTGCATTGTTCTTCTGTGTACGGCTGCTCTGGCACAAACCAAGTCGCCAGTCTCTGATGCTCTGCGCACGATGCTCGCAGGCCGGGAGAAAAACATGATCGCGGCTTTTGGCGAGATGCCGGCTGACAAGTTCGGCTACAAACCTACACCTGAACAGATGACCTTCGGTCATCTGGCTGCCCACATCGTCTCCGGCAACTACTTCTTCTGTTCCAACGTGGGCGATGTTCCGCGACCGAAGATCGAAGAACTGAAAGATACCGAAGCCAAGGACAAGCTGGTGGCCGCGTTGAAGGCTTCGTTTGAATTCTGCGATTCGGCGCTGGCAAAGGCCGATGACTCCAAGCTGAATGAGAACATCACCTGGTCGGACGGCAAGCCGCGGGCCCGGGCCTGGGCGTTTGTGTCTTTGGCCAGCAGTTGGGCAGACCACTACGGGATGGCGGCCATGTATCTGCGTTTGAACGGACTCATGCCGCCTACCGCGAAACCAGAGGAAAAGAAGTAACCTTGCTGCGAGTTGCAGGAGGGCTCACGCGATCACCAGAGAACGCGGGATGCGAAGCCCGTCTGGGGGGTCGTCGCCGTGCTGGCGACTTACGGCCGGAGTTCGAACGTCATGGATCGAAAATCAATGCGCACTTCTCGTGCCTGGCTGAACACATCCATACCGAGGAGTCCGTGATGAAACTCATCCCCCACGGGCTTCGAGAAAACCGATGCGGGCCGCAACATCGTGTCTAATCCTCCGACTCGTAACTGTATCTCGGGAAGAACTGTGATTTCTCTTTCATTCGAGCCGCTAACCTCGGTTACTGTTTGTTTGCTCTTGGTCCCACGCTGTTTCATTAGAGTGGCAAAGTCGTCGGCAAACCGTCTCCACAGTTGCGTGCCTGCCACGTTGCCCGTATCCAAAATGAAATCGAGTTCCTTGCCTTCACTCTTCACGCGGGTCACTGGGCTAATCCCATCGAAGAACAGGTTTCTTTCAGAGTTCGCGTCACGGCGAAGCGCAAACCCTATCTCAAATGTTCCATCTGATTTCCATCCGATGGACCGTAGCGCAAATGCAATTGGAAAACCAACAAGACCTCTGCTGCCTGGCGGTAGTCCATCCATGGGCGGCTGGGAATCCGGCACAATCAAAAAAGAGACGTTTTGGAGGTGTATATCGCCAATGGCAAGTTCATCCACAAATGCCGTACGCACCTTCGTTGCACCTCCGGCAGAATCCTCGACTTGGGCGGAAACTTCGTCAACCGTAACTCCCAGCAAACGCGCTTCGGACTCGCTCATCGCAGGCAGATTGAAGTCTGTGTCAAGCAGCCAGTGCACCGTCTTGCCGTGGATCGAGACCGGGAGCACCACACCTGCTTTGCTGACATCGGCGTGAAGCAGGGTTGGCCGGTATCTTGCGACAGATTGGTCTGGGTGTTGGCTGAATGCAGCGTAAATCGTTCGAACATTCTCGACGTCGGCACGTCCTGGCCTGATCTTTCGTATCAAGTCAAGCTGCTGAACCACGTCGTGGTATCTGCCCGAACGTGCGTAGAGGTACCCGAGCATCTCATGTGCCTCGGCCGCGTCATCGGAGTTGGGTGCAAGCTCAATCGCCCGGTTCAGATACTTCTCTGCTCCCTTGACGTCGTTGAATGCCGAAGCGACGGCGCCCAAATACAACGCCGGAGCTTCCTTGTGGCTCTTTAGCGCCTCGCGTAGTTCGAACCATCGATGCTGCTCATACAACTTCTTCAGCGTAGCCGTCTCCCCGGCTGTCGCCAAACTTGCAAGGACCAGTACGCCAACCAATGTGATTTCACGAAAGTTTCTCATCCTTCGCTTTCCCCATACACACCGGCATAAAAGGGTATCCCACTTGCCGGTGGGATCAAGCAAGCCTCTGCGTCATATTTTGCCAGAGTCACGCTGCCAGCGATAGATTGGAATCCGTCACTTTGGGATGCCATCTTTTCAGATAACGCTCTATTCTGTACGTAATCAATCTGCACAGATATTGACATGGTAGCGTCCACAAGACGCTCTGATTGTGTATGTGGACAACACCTCTGGCGATTCGGGAGAGCCATTGTTGCTCCATACGATCCCCTTAGACCAGCCGCATTTTATTTTTCCAAAACCCTCGGCACTTCCAATGCTGAATGGGGCATTATCGGCACTCCTGTTCCCCTCAATACCGCAGGTGTGCAGTAACTGAATAAGGGGATTGCCCAGCTTTAGGTCAATCCCCATTCTTTCAACTCTTAAGGCTGCAAGTGTTCAGCCGCATCTATTGAATCAATCCCTGGCGGGTCAGAGGCTTTTCAGCCATGTTGGTTTCTTGCATCTGCGGCTTGCATATAGCTACTAACGCCTGCCTTTGCGCTTCGTGGCCAATATGTCCATATCGCTTCACCATGCGAACCGTGGTCGCTGGACTCCATCCCATGATCGAAGATAAGACAGCGAATGAGCCACCCGCGTCGAGCACCCTTGTACAGGCTGTGTGTCTCAAGTCATGGAAGCGGCAGGCCACAGATGCTTTCTTCTTGGCAGCTTGCCACGCTTTCTTAAAGCTACCGATGGGTTTGGTAGGATCGGTATGGTATGCGCAGGCGTCGAAAGCATCCCCGGATGCTCCATACCGTTCGCGGGGAAACAGGTAATGATGGCCTTCGCGGTTCGGAAATTGATGTACCCAGATTCGAAGCACGGCTTCCGCTTCCTGGTTGAGGGCAATAACTCTTCCACTGCTGTACTTGGTCTTGCTTTTGCCCACCGTGAGAAGATTGGAATCCAAGTCAATTTGCGCCCAAGTCAACAGCCGCACATCGGAGGATCGAAGGCCCGTGTTTAGAGTCAGAACCACAATTGTATAAAGAGAACGTGACCGACTCTTTAGGCAAGCGACTTTAATCCTTTGCTCTTCGTCAGGCGAAATCGCACGTCCCACGTCATCACGGGTTAGCAACATCCGAACGTCTTGCTGGATATTCGCCCACTGCTTGTTACGGCGCAGGATAGCGCGAATCGTGCCAACCTCAAGATTTACCGTCTTCGGGGAAGCAAATTCTTTGAGCCGCTGCCGTTGATATGAGGCAACCGAATCAGAGCCAATGTCGGTCAACAATAGTTTGCCTAATACGGGCAGAATGTGTTTCAAGTTCGTTCTTTCGATTAACAGACTGCGGGGTGCAAGTGTGTGCGCTTTTTGTGCCAGACAGTTCTCTGCCGCAATCTTGAACAGCTTGGGCTGGACACGCTTTCCAACCCCGTTGAATCCTTCTTCGAGTTCACGCCTGCGTTTGCGTTCCGCTTCGATTGCGATGGTCTTGGATCGGCTCTTGCTTGATTCCTTGATCCGCTGACCCGCAAACTCAAAATCGTAATAGTACGTACCGTTCTTCCCGCGCTTGTAGACGCTCATAACCCTTAGCCCTTCTTGGCAGGCACCGTGCCTGCTTCGATAAATCGTTCGATTTCACTTGATGGAACGCGGATTGCCCGCCCTATCCTTACGTAACTGATCTTCCGCTGTCCAAGCCATGCACGTATTGTTACTTCCGCAACTGCCAATTCGTGAGCAGCTTGTACCACTGTCATCATCTGCATTTGGTTAACCTTTGAGAAGAAAATTCACCGAATTCACTGCTCTCTCAGTGGTTCTGTTTACTTGCTTTTTACGAACACTGGCAGTTCATCCACCAGTAATTGTTAATATACACTGATATCAGTGGAAAGTCAACTGAAAAAAGTGTTTATACACTCTTATTGGTGTATCATTTGAGATATGCCGAAGAAACCAATAAAAGAACCCGTAGAAGCGAACGCGCGGTTTCAGCGCCGGAAACAAAAGAGCAAGAAACTCGCAATCGTTCTTCGGAGCCAAATGGCTAAAACAGACTTGACCGTGCGAGACCTGGAGTCGAGGACAGGTCTCAATTATGAGCACCTGCGTAGGATCATCCTGGGAGAAGCACATCCTACAGACGATGAACTCGCCTCAATCTGTCAGATCGTAGATGCACCTGCTGCCAAGTTGCAGCTTTTCAGCATCGAAGACCGGATATACAACGATTATGGCGTCATGGTCAGCCTTGAAGCAGACGGTAACGCTAAACTGATTGATCTAGCGCCTGAAGTTGCATTGATCGCACGAGATTGGCGTGCGCTCACGCATGACCAACAAGTTTCTTTCATGGTGCAGATACAAGCCGTTGCGGACCACAATTGGAAGTCGAAATCGAAGGCTTCAAAGTAGAGGTAAGTCCCACCAAAAACCCCACCAAGTTTTTCGGAATGAGCAGGCAGATTCTGCAAGTGCCTGAAAAGAATGGCTCCTCAGGTAGGACTCGAACCTACAACCCTCCGGTTAACAGCCGGATGCTCTGCCATTGAGCTACTGAGGAGTGGATAGACGAACTTATTCACAATATCATGCTTCGGATTTGCGGTAAAGACTGACTGAGTCACCGGCTGAACAGTCCCCACCCCTTTCACAACGGGGCGTGAAGGATGGAGCGCCCGTCCTTTTTGGCTTTGAGGCAATAATGGTCTTTAATTTAAAGAGAGTTTCGGGTTCTCGCACCCTTTTCCGCCACAGGTCTGCACACAAAATGACGCCACTACTGTCAGCCTTTCTGCTAGGCTCTTAATACTATGGGAGCATAAAATTTGGACGTGACAACTCGTGGTGTGAACCGTCTTTTTAAAGCTGCTCGCAATTTACAATCTTCATGTTGTGAGGTACTCATGTCCACCTTGGTTCGGATGAGCGTGGTGCTGGTTTGTTTGGCGTGCATCGCTCAAGGACAAAAGCTCGTTGCAAATCCACCTTCAAAAATGACTTCGCCACCGAAAGCCAAAGTTGAAAACGTTATCGACGATTACCATGGGCATAAAGTTACCGACCCGTATCGGTGGCTGGAAAACAGCACATCGCCCGACACCCAGCGCTTTGTGGAAGAGCAAAACGCCTATACGAGGCAGATCCTGGATGCAGTTCCAGGACGCGACAAGTTACGTCCTCGTATCGAGCAATTGGTGACCATCGGCAGCGTGGGGACGCCTAGAGTCAGGGGACATTATTACTTTTCCACCCGCCGCGAAGGACATCAGAACCAGCCGATCATCTATGTGCGCGAGGGATTGCACGGGAAAGACCGCACCCTGGTGGACGTAAATGCTCTCGCTCCTGATGGGACGATTGCCCTGGATTGGTGGTTCCCGAACCATGACGGCAAATACGTGGCTTATGGCACGTCGCCCAACGGGTCGGAACTTAGCACGCTGAGAGTGATCGAGACGGACAGTGGCAAGCTCCTGTCAGAGCAGCTCGATCGCACCCGGGGCGCCAGTGTGGCCTGGCTGCCAAACAATTCCGGCTTTTATTACACGCGGTATCCACGTCGTGGCGATGTGCCGGCCGGGCAGGAGCTTTACAACCGGCATGTTTTCTTTCATCAGTTGGGCGTCCCAGGCAATGAGAACGGATCGAAGGACCCCTTGATCTTTGGCGAAGGACTTGATCCGGAACATTGGCCCAATGTCACGATCTCGGAAGACGGCCGGTGGCTGCTGGTCCATATCTCTGAGGGCTGGACGAAGAGCGAACTGCTGCTCAAAGACCTGGCCGATGCCAACAGCAAATTCGTAACCATCACCAGCGGCAAGGACTTCCAGTATATTGGCTCGCTCTACGATGGAAACATTTATATCACCACGAACGAAGACGCTCCTCGCGAGAGAGTTTTCAAAGTGCCATGCGCCAAACCGGAGCGCGCCAACTGGAAAGAAATTGTTCCTCAATCCGACAGGGTGATTGAGAATTCCAACATCATTGGCCGCAGGCTGTTTGTCCAATATTTCAAGAACGCTATTTCCTCACTCTCGGTTTATGACCTCAATGGCCAGCTTGTCGGCGATGTACCGATGCCTGGCCTGGGCTCCATCGGGGGGCTCAGCGGGGATTGGAATGGCACTGAGGGGTTCTTCGGCTTCACCTCTTACGCCCTTCCCTTCACGGTTTACCAGGTTAGCCTCGACGGCAAGACGACAGCCGAGTGGATGAGGGTAAATACCGACATCGATGCCCGCCAGTACGAGGTCAAGCAACTCTGGTTCAATTCCAAAGATGGGACACGTGTTCCGATGTTCGTGGTCCACAAACGAGGCTTGAAATTAAACAGCAGGAACCCGGTCCTGCTTTCCGGTTATGGCGGATTTAATTTGGGCCGCACCCCGGCGTTCAACCGCAACGCCATGCTGTTGCTGCTGGAACATGGCGGAGTTTATGCCGATGTGCAACTCCGTGGCGGCAACGAATTTGGCGAAGAGTGGCACCGCGCCGGCATGCTCGATAAGAAACAAAACGTCTTTGACGACTTTATCGCAGCGGCCGAGTATCTCATCGCCCAGAAATATACCGATAAAGACCACCTGGCAATTCAGGGAGGCAGCAATGGCGGTTTGCTCATGGGAGCTGTGCTCACGCAGCGTCCCGATCTTTTCAGGGCTGTGGTCTGCCAGGTTCCTCTGCTCGACATGCTGCGTTACCAGAAATTTCAGATCGCCAAGCTATGGATACCCGAATACGGCACTGCCGAGGACCCCAAGCAGTTTGACTGGATCTACGCTTATTCTCCCTACCAGCATGTAAAGCCGGGGACGGTTTATCCTGCGGTATTTTTCATGACTGCGGATAGCGATACCCGCGTCGATCCGATGCACGCGAAAAAGATGGCGGCTCTGCTCCAGGCCCAGGCGCTCAACGGACCTGATCGCCCGATCCTGCTGCGCGTCGATACCAAGGCAGGCCACGGCATTGGCAAGCCAGTGGGAAAAATAATGGAAGATGATCTGGATGTCTGGAGCTTTGTGTTTAGTCAGCTGGGAATTCACTAGCCGATGCTCAGTGACTCGGCCAAGCGGAAGCCGATGCGGCGCTCCGCGGAAAATCCTACCTCTTTTTTACCGGTTGCATAGGCAGCGGTGGTGCCGCCGGCTGCGCCGATGGCTGAACCGATAAGCGCTCCCTTTCCGCCTCCTACGAGTGCTCCAATCAGTGCGCCCCCGCCGGCTCCTCCGCCGATGTATGCCAGGTTCCGGTTCTTGTAGCTGCCGCCTCGTACAAAAATACTGGAGGTTTGAAGCGGAACCTCTTTTCCGTTCAGACTCAACGATGAAAGCGTGAGACGCAGATACCCGGCATTATGCAGACGTCCGGATTCGCTCGCGGCCACGACGTGTCCGCTGATCTTGGTGCCTTGGGGGACGACCGTCTGTCCTTCTACTTCCAGAGGCTCGTCTAGGACCGCCGAAAAGCTGTCTCCCGGTTGCGCTGTGTTGCTGGAGATCGCATGTTCCAGGCGCACATAAATGGCTGTACCCTTCGGCACAACCAGCGTTTGATTTCCGGAAAACGGCAGATTCTGGGAAGCCTGATTGTCTTGTCTTGGGGAACCTGCCTGCGCACCCACGCCGTTGCACCCGATCGCCGAAAGTAATGAGCACGCCAATGCCGGAACAAAAAACAACCTCAGCCAATTGGATTTCATAGCCGTGCTACTCCTTGGCAATTTGTGGGGGAACAAATGCTAACCTTGGTTTTTGCAAGCGGGTACCCAATTGAAGGGCTTTAATTTCATGCGTTTAGGAGAAGTTGACGTGATGGACTATGTACTTTTTACGCCCAATCGGAAGCTTTGTCCTTCCGGCAAAACAAAGAAACGCAAGGTTTCTCAAGGTCTTCGCTTCGCAAACACTTTTCGGGAAGCCGGTGGACACGGTCATTTGCAAAACAACCATCAATCTGTTTCGACTATTTGTTCCCTCTCTCCGAGGTTTGGGAGAGTTCACGTGTTGCCGTCGCCGAGTCAGGTTGAATGACCACGCCATCGAAGGTTGTCGCGGCAATCAAACGTCCGTGCACGGAACGAAAATCACGGATATGCCAGCCTGAATCGGCGCGATGCCATGAATGTCCGTTGTCTGTGCTCTCGAAGATTCCGGTGGAAGCCGATGAGCTTGCAAGGAACCTGCGGGTTTCGCTGTCGTATTGGATGGAGACGATATTCGAGAGCTTGAGCGTGCTCATGAATTGCCAGGTGTCGCCTGCATCCGTACTTCGAAATGCGCCTTCGCGGGCTCCGACCCAGATGTTGCCATCATGGTCTAATAAAACGCCGTTGATCAGGCTGGCGGAATCGATATGCGTGCAGGTGTACCAGCTAGCGCCTGAATCGAGAGAAACGATTACGTCTCTGCGGGTCGCAACAATTACCGCCGGACCCGCCACGGAAATTCCAACCAGATCTTTCACCGCCGGCAAAAGTCCACGACGCCAGGTTCCGCCTTGGTCGTCGCTCAGGAGCAGGCCTCTCGATGTCAAGGCATACCATTTCTTTGGGCCGATCTCCAGGCCGTCGATGCGTGCCGCAAGTTCGCTCGCGGCTACCAGGCGAACCAATGACTTCTGTTGCACACGCCTTCCTGCCGGCTTTTTTTCTATCTCAAGGTTATTCAGCGATTGCCAATGTTCTTCCCCCGGTTTCAAAACGAAGATTCCGCGATTGGTTCCGGCGACGACCGAGCCATCTTCACTCTGCCGGAGTACGAGGACGTCCCTGTCTCCCAGGCCGTCATTCAATTGTTTCCAACTTTGCCCGGAATCACGCGAGACAAAAACACCGCCAAATTCCCTGTCATTCAGCAAACCTGCGTAGATCACCGCGCTGTCACTGTGGTCCGCCAGCAAGGAAGCCACCTGACGGTGCGTAAAACCGCGATTGGAAGCGATAAAGCTTGCGCCGGCATCGGCGCTGGCCAGCACGCCGCCGCGATCTGTGGCCAGCAGAATGCGCAAAGGGTTGCGCGGATCGACCAGAACATCGTTGACGACGATGTTGGCTCCTGTCATGCGCTTCCAGCTAGCGCCCGCATCGGCGGTCTTCCATAGGCCCTCTGTCGTGCCGGCATAGATCACATTGTGATGGCTCGGATCCATGCGCAGTACGCGCGTGCGCCGGGCGGAAAAAGGTATTCCCTGGATCTTATGGAAAAGCTCGCCTGCGAATTCACTCTTATAAATGCCCGAACATGCGCTGGCAAAAACAAGAGATGGATTCGCTGGATCGACGATGATCGAAAAAACATCCGAATCTTCGATTACGCCCTTCTTAATGCTGTGCCAGGTCTTGCCGCCGTCCTCGGTTTTCCATGGCAGATGCCAGGTCCCTGCATAAATAACCTCGGGGTTCACCGGATCGATTGCAACTGAGGCCAGGTTCTTGATCTCGGCGTGATCTTCGGGCGAGATTCGCTGCCAGGTGTTTCCGCCGTCGCTGCTGCGAAAAACGCCTTCCAGCGTGCCCGCCACAAGGATCTTCGGGTCGGAAGGCGCAAGGGCCACTGCGCGGACCGACCGTCCGTGCATGTCCTGCAATAGCTCCCATGTCTGGCCACCGTCTTTGCTGCGAAACAGATCACCGGTCGTGGAAGACTCTGCGCTCCAGGCAGAAACAAAGATTGTTTGTGTATCGGAAGGATCTAAAACGATATGGTCCAACACCAGATCAAAAGCGCTACCCAGATGTGCCAGACGTGACCAGTTCGCTCCTCCATCGGTCGACACAAAGAGAGTCCCGGAACTCGTGCCCAAAAAGATGTGGTCGGGATTGTTTGCGTCGTAGGCGAGGCTGCGGACATCTCCGCCGTCGGGTCCAAGAGGTTTCCAGGACTGGGCTGCGGTAAGAGTGGCAGCCACGAGCAGGAATATCCCAAACCAAACACGCGGAATGTAGCTTGATTTTGCGGGATTCATTGACACACTAACGCTACCGGCAAAGGCCCAGAAGAGAGTGCCACGGGGATTGTGCATCAACAAGTTACGTGAGGACAATAGGGGGTGCCGGTCGAGTTATCGCGCGACCCTTAAAACCATTTGGACGCCACTCTCCAATTTGATGTCGTCTCTAACAGAGGTGATCACTGGAATCTGTGCCGCTCCTGTGAACTTCAACTTCAACCCGGGCAAACTGAAGACGCCTCGGCTGCCGGAGCCTAGCAGCCCATTTTCCTGCAGACCTTCCTTTTGATTAGGAATGGTTCCAGCCGAAACGCGGGGCGCCATGGCCACAGAAACGGGCTGAGTTGGAGGGGCGTTGTAGCTACCTCTGGAATTTCCTGTCGCGCCCTGCCGTCCGGCGCCCATGGGTTGTGGTACGCCACCGGAATTGTCAGGTCCAATTTGAGGTGGCAGCATGGGATCAGGTAGATCGACACGAGACCGTTGAGCTGGACCCAGCGCCTGCACCACAGCGTCTAACGATATTTCAGCGCCATTTTTCAAAAGAGCTTTGGCAAAAACAACGCCCAGCCGGGATTCGGGATTTTCTTTGCTGCGGGCCTTTGTTTCGGTCACGTTGCCAACCAGCTTGGCTCCTCGCGGGATTACCACCTTACCGTTTACAACCACTGCCTGGGTGACTTTTGCTGTAACTTTATCGCCAGGTTGCAATTTTTTTGCGTTGAGGGATTTGCTGAGTTCGACGACCAGGCATGTTCCGGTCTCCAGCTTGGTCACGGGACTGGTGTCTGTGACCGAACGAACTGCAGCAGCTTCCTTGGCTCCGATCAGGAGAGCCACTGATAGAACGAGGCAGGCAGAGCAGTTCTTCATGTTGCAATCCTCCGAAAATTACCGATCAAGACCGATTACCTTCAGCACTAATTGTGTGCCGGTTTCGAGTTTGATATCACTTTTGATGGAGGTAATGGCCGGCTGGTTACCGGCACTAAGCGCTAAATTCGGCAAACCAAAGATTCCGTGGCTGCCGCTTCCCAGCCTGGAACCAGGGGACCACGGAGCAGCTGAGGCCGGGGCGATGTTTCCATCCTTGCCAAGCTTGGCTTTCGGCTCAGCCGACCTGACGCTTGAATCGGTGATGTTGCGATTGGTTCCGGAATCGAGATGGGGCGTCATTTTTGTGCTGCGCTCGTTGGCCTCCACAATCAGCGGATCCGATTCATTGATGAAGGCCGGCCGGGCAAACGGAGGCGCCAGCGCCTGCACGATCGCGCTCAGTTCGATTTGCTTTCCATTTTTCAGCAGCGCTTTGTCGAAGATGATGCCCAGCCGCGCTTCAGGGTCTTCTTTGCTGTGTGCTTTGGCTTCGGTCACACGGCCTACCAGTTGCGATTCCCTGGGCAGCACAATCAGTCCCTTGACCATGACATCCTGGGTTACTCGGGCCTTTACTTCGTCCCCTGGTCTGGCCTTCCTGGAATTCAGGCCTTTGGTAATTTCCGCCACCAGGTTGATGCCGTTGAACGTCACAGCACTGGCATCTTTGATTTGCGAAGTATCACCAACCCGATTCGTTGCCGGCCCTTGCCCGCACGCCGGAGCGGCTGCGCCAATGAACATGGCACTTGCGAGAGATATCGCAATCCGGAGATCTTTCATTGATCCACCCCCCGAACGAAGCGTGGAAAAAAATGTCGCCGCAATTGTAGTCGATTTGCGGCATTGTGCCGGGAATAAAATTAAAGAGGTGGAAGGGCGAAGGTATTGGCCCTCAGGTGAACCAGCATTCAACCAGATGGATACCCTTCTTTCTTACCTGACGACAAGAGCTATGCGCCTGCGGAAATTCCCGGTGAGGGTTGCGGTGGGCAGGGGCAAAGTCCAATGTCACTTACTTTGCACGAGATGTCTTATTTTCTGCGGCCCTTCCCCCCCAAAATGTCATCCTGAACGTAGCGCAGCAAGGAACCTCACAACCACAACGATGATCGGCGCGGAGTGAAGGACCCCGAGAATGTTTAG
>DASZFU010000128.1:0-21877 GCA_035939495.1 Candidatus Angelobacter sp.
GATACCGTTGAATCCGAACGGGAAGGTGGACCGGCGCGCGCTGGCGCAGATGGATGTGGCCATCGAATCGGCGCAGGAGTATGCAGCGCCGCGCAACGAACAGGAGCGGCAACTGGTCGAGATATGGTCGCAGGTGCTGAATCTGGCGCCGGAGAAAATAGGGTTCAATGACAACTTCTTCCAGTTAGGCGGACACTCGCTGTTGGCCGCTCAACTCATCGCCAAGATTCGCAGCCAGATGGACATTGATTTGCCACTGAAGGCCATCTTTGAACGTAACAGCGTTGCCCAGTTGGCCGAGCTGATCGCAACCGCAGACAAGAGCGAAATTCCTCCCATCCGGCCGGTTGATCGTTCAGCTTTCGAGCGGTTGCCGTTGAGCTTTGCTCAAGAAAGGTTGTGGTTCATCCATCAGCTCAATCCCGAGAGCGCCGGATACAACGTTCCTGTAGCGATTACGATCAATGGCGAGCTGGATATCAACCAACTGGAACAGGCATTCAATGTGATCATCTCGCGGCACGAGAATCTGCGTACTGTGTTCCCCAGCTACGAAGGCCAGGCCCAGCAGGTGATCCTGGATAAGTTCGATTTCAAACTCGAACGCATCGACCTGGACCATTACCTGAGCCAGGAAGAACGCGACAACAAAGCCAAAGAGATATGTGAGGCCGACGTTGCAGCGCCCTTCGACCTGGCCCGCGGCCCGCTCTTCCGGGGCAAGGTCATCAAGGTGTCGGAGCAAAAACACATTCTCATTCTCAATATGCACCACATCGTCAGCGATGGCTGGTCCATCGGGGTGTTGACCAAAGAGTTGGGCGTGATTATGGAAGCCTTCCGGCAAGGCCGGCAGCCTATGTTGGCGTCACTGCCGATTCAGTACGTTGACTACAGCGTGTGGCAAAGAAAATGGCTGGAAGAGGGCGGAGTACTGAAGCAGCAACTGGCTTATTGGCAAAAGAAATTAGCCGGGGTTGCGGAGAGCTTGGATCTGGCGACAGATTACCCCAGGCCGAGTGTACAAACCTTTGCTGGAGCGAACCAACAGTTTGTGTTTGATAGGCAACTGGCAGACAAGCTCAAAGGCCTGGCCGAACACAAGGGCGGCACGCTTTTCATGATCCTGCTGACCGCCTTCAAAGTTTTGCTGTATCGCTATTCTGGTCAAAACGATATTTGCATAGGAAGCCCCATGTCTAACCGGCAGTATGCGGAGGCTGAAAACCTGATTGGGATGTTTGTCGATACGCTGGCTCTGCGCAGCCGGATCGAGGGAGACGATACGTTTTCTGCACTCCTGTCGCAGGTAAAGACCACTTGTCTTGAGGCGTACGAACATCAGGACGCGCCGTTTGAGAAAGTAGTAGACATGGTGCGGCCTCAGCGCAACCTTGCGATTACTCCAATATTTCAAGTGATGGTTGTCTTGCAGAATGCCGATATGGGAACGCTGGACGAGCGCTTTCCAATTTATGCCTTGGACAACGGCATCAGCAAATTTGATTTAACAGTCGCTTTTGCAGAAACCCCGGACGGGATGGAGGGGGTGATTGAATACAACACAGCGTTGTACAAGCCCCAAACCATTGCGCGCATGACCGAGCATTTCGTCGCGTTGTGCCGGGCCATCGCCACGACGCCCACGGCCAAAATCCGTGATCTTGACTATCTAGGGCAAGCGGAGAAGCAGCAACTATTGACAGGTTACAACGATACTCGCGCCAACTACCCCAAAGATAAATGCATTCATGACTTGTTTGTCGAGCAGGTCGCAGGCAATCCGGAGAAAAGCGCGGTTGTATTTGGCGATCAGGAATTGAGTTATCTGGAACTCCACTCTAAGACTACGGACCTCGCTTTGTATCTGCAATCGCAAGGAGTGAAGCCGGAGAGCGTGGTTGGGCTTTGCCTTGAGAGATCACCGGAGATGATGATCGGGATCATGGGAACGGTGCAGGCCGGCGGCGCCTATCTACCCCTTGATCCTGTCTATCCTGACGACAGGCTGGCCTACATGCTGGAGGATAGCCAGGCGGAAATTGTGCTCACGCAGGAGAGATTCAAGAGCAAAATAAGATCTCTGGTACCTGACGTGAAGTTGATCATCTTAGATAAGCAGTGGCCGGAGATCAGCAAGAATGCTGCTGCTTTACGAGCAAAGAATGTCGAGTTGCAGCACGATGTGAAGCCTAACCATGCCTGTTATGTGATCTATACCTCAGGTTCGACCGGCAAACCCAAAGGCGTGTTGGTGGAGCACAGGGCTCTGGTAAACCGAATTAACTGGATGCAGAAATGCTACCGCCTGGATGAACGTGATGTTGTAGTGCAGAAAACGCCTTATAGCTTCGATGTTTCGGTGTGGGAGTTTTTCTGGCCTATGATGGCGGGCGCTGCAGTTGTCTTTGCCGCTCCCGGCGGTCATAAGGATGTTGATTATCTGGAAAACCTCATCAACAAAGTGAAGGTAACAACACTGCATTTTGTCCCATCCATGTTGCGTACCTTCCTGGAAAATGCGGCTGTAGGTTGTGGTGGCGTGAGACAGATATTTTGCAGTGGAGAAGCTTTAGATAAGAAATGCGTTGATGACTACAAGACAAAATTCCCCAATGCCGTACTGCACAACTTATATGGTCCAACCGAGGCAGCCATCGATGTAACGGCTTATGATTGCTCACGGTTGAGCTATCCCTTTGTTCCGATCGGGGCTCCAATCGATAACATTCAGATTCACATTCTCGACCAACACAATCGCCTTCAACCGATTGGGATGCCTGGCGAGTTGCACATCGCCGGCGACGGTCTGGCTCGGGGGTACCTGAACCGCGCAAAATTGACGCAGGAAAAGTTTGTCGCCAATCCATTCCAGCCGGGCACGCGCATGTATAAGACCGGCGACCTGGCGCGTTGGCTGGATGATGGCAACATCCAATATCTGGGTAGAATCGACACCCAAGTCAAAATACGCGGATTCCGCATTGAAACCGGCGAGATCGAAGCCCAACTCAATCAACATCTGGAGATACAGGACAGCGCCGTGGTAACACAGGGCCAGGGAGCCGATATCCAATTGATCGCCTTCTACTGTGCCAAAGGCACGGAAGGCGACCGCCTCGTCCAACTATCTCACGAGGAACTCCGTGGGCATATGTTGCAGGCGCTGCCTGAATATATGATGCCTGCCGCGTTCGTTAGCCTGGCAGCCATTCCGTTGAATCCGAACGGCAAGGTCGACCGCAAAGCGTTGTCGCGGATGCAGGTGAAGATAGCATCAGCCCAGGAATATGTAGCTCCGCGCAACGACACGGAAAAACAATTGGCCAAGATCTGGGCCCAGGTATTGAACCTGGCTCCGGAGAAGATCGGAGCCAATGATAACTTCTTCGAATTGGGCGGCCATTCACTCCTCGCCGTGAGATTGATTGAGCGGATGAGGCAGCAAGGACTGCACGCGAAGCTTCAGACATTGTTTACTGCATCGACTCTGGCCAAGCTCGCGGCGGTCGTTGAATCTGGTGAAACGTCAGACATAGGTGCCGATCAGGCAGCGCCCGATCTGGATCATGAAGCGATCCTGGACCCAACTATAGTGCTCCGGACCAACGGCAAACCGGGAGAGATGAAGAATGCATTTCTAACCGGGGCCACCGGATTCCTCGGTGCTTTCCTGCTCTCCGATCTGTTAGTCGAGACACACGCCAACATTCATTGCCTGGTGCGGGCTGCTTCTGCCGGCGCGGGATACAAAAAGATCGAGGAACGCATGAAGTCCCTCGGTCTTTGGAATGCCTCTTTCAGAGAACGCATTGTGCCTGTTCTGGGCGATCTCACTAGTCCCCTGATTGGTCTCACTCAAAGCAAGTTTGAGGAGTTGGCTAACAGCATTGATGTCATTTACCACATCGGCGCTGCCATAAACTTCTATTATCCGTACAGTTGGCATAAAGCCGCGAATGTAGCCAGCACTGAAACGTTGCTGCGCATGGCAAGTTTCGGACGTAGTAAGTCGTTCCACTATGTTTCAACATTATCAGTAGTTTTGGCTCAAGAACCGGAAGAGTGGCGGCCGGTCATCACCGATAACGATCCGCTCCCCAGTGCTCCGAATCTGTCGGATGGCTATGTTCAGAGCAAATGGGTCGCTGAAAAATTGGTTGCCAGCGCCGGCTCCAGAGGCATCCCGGTTGTAACTTACCGGCCAGGTACGATCATGGGAGACTCCTCAACGGGACTGACCAACTTGGAAGATTTCGTCCCTTCCTTTATTCGCGGGTGCATCCAGTCAGAGTGTGTTCCAGATGGTGAAGTTCATGATGAACTCCACGTCATACCCGTAGATTATGTGAGTGGTGCGATTGTTGCGATATCGAAGAGGCACGAATTTTTCGGCCGTGTATTCAATTTGACGACGCCGCACGGCACTACGGGAAGAGAAATGTTGGATTATCTTCAAATGTTCGATCCTTCCGTACAAAGAGTTTCTTACGAAGAGTGGAGAGCCCAGGTGTCCAGTGATCCGGGCAATGCCTTGTCGCGTCATATCGGATCTTTCCCCGACCAATTGCCGGAGAACCGCGTGGTATGGCCGCAGTTCGATTCTGAGGAAACAATGAGGATTGTGGAAGCTGCAGGCATCGAGCGCCCACAAATCAGTCAAAAGCTACTTGAGAGTTACTTTGCCTATATTGCGGAACATACTCCAAGTCGCGCCGTAGTCGGCGCCGATTGAGATCCAAGGCCCTTTTTTACCCATAACCAAGATTCATACGATCAAGATTTCTTTTCTTGATGAGCGGAGGATTTTTCATGCTCACCGCAGATCGAGTCAAAACCATTTCCAAGTTGGCATTCCCAATCGCCATCGCTCTAAGTTCGGCGCTGGTGATGTCATTGATTGACCTTGCCATGGTTGGAAGATTGGGGAACCACGCCATTGCAGCAGTGGGATTGTCGGTCTTTAGCAACACGCTTATTTTGGCCTTTGTCTCGGGCCTTGGACCGGCAGTGCAAGGGCTGGTCGCGCGCAGAAGAGGCGAAGGTTCCGGGGAGCCCAGATGTTTGCCGCTCAACGGAGGCCTGTTGATCGCACTGGCTGTGGGACTCCCTCTGACGATCATCTGTTATTTGCTTACTCCATATTTCTTCTCGATGATTTCCTCTGATCCGGAAATAACCAGGATAGGCATTCCATTTCTTCGGACTCTATACATCGCCATTATCGCAGAGGGAATGCATGCCGCCTTCCAAGGTCACTGGGCTGGCGTGGAAAGGCCGAAAGTGTATCTGTCAATCATCCTGTTCATGGGTTGTCTGAATGTTTTCCTGAATTACATTTTCATTTTTGGACATTTCGGCGCGCCCGCTCTGGGAGCTACAGGAGCGGCAATCGGCACAGTTTTTTCTCTTTTCGCAGGCATCATCATCAATTGTGCGATTTGTTTCTTCCGTTTCCGGAAAGACGGCTTCTTGAAGGCCAGACCCAATGGGGATCTCCTGGTCCGTATTATCAAATTGGGCGTGCCTGCTACTTTCCAGGAGTTTTTCTTTTCCGCCAGCTATCTGGTGTTTCTATGGCTGGTTGGACAAGTAGGAACAGTCGAGTTGGCAGCTGCCAACGTTTTGGTCAGAATGTCTCTAGTGTTGTTAATCTTGGCAACGTCCCTGGGTATGGCCTCTGCAACCTTGGTCTCAAAAACGGTAGGTGAGGGAGACCTTACCGGTGCTGCTCAGTGGGGATGGGATTCGGCGAAGCTGGGCGTCATTGGGATCACCTTACTGGGGCTTCCGCTTGTTCTATTTCCACGCTTGTTTCTTTCGATTTTTCTCTCTGATCCTCATGCGATTTCGATTGCCGTCATACCAATGCAACTGGTGGGCGCTACAGCGGGGGTGGGGAGTCTCATCTGGGTTTTTGCCTACACCTTATTCAGCGTTGGCGACGGCAATCGGGTTCTTATGGTTTCATTCATCATGCAATGGATCTTTTTTCTGCCCTTAGTTTGGGTTGTCGGGCCCCATTTACATTATGGTCTTTTGCCGATTTGGATCGTGAACATGGCCTATGGCGCGATTGCAACTGTGGTCATTACTGCCATTTGGGCCGATGGCAGGTGGAAGAAAATCAGGATCTGATCCGGCTTCTGCTTCCAATGCTTTCTTAACTACTCATCAACACGATAAATCCACACTCCATTATCCATTTCCATTTGTAAAACGAGGTTTGCCTTTATGTCACATGCACAAACCATTCCAACAGCATTGCCGATGCATAGCCGTTCGCTGGTAGTTACTGCGGTTGAGGCTGTTTCGATTCCCTGGACTATCTGCCTCATGGTAACTGGCATCACCATCAGCCTGATCGGCGGAATATGGGATTTCGCATGGCACATGTCGATTGGCCGCGATACTTTTTGGACGCCGCCGCACATCCTGGTTCAGTCTGGGGGCATTCTGGTTGGAATCGCCAGTATCTATGCGATCTTGACCACGACGCTTTCCCGCGACTCTGAGGCGCGTGATGCCGCCGTGCGTGTCCTGGGTCTTCGCGGGCCAGGTGGAGCGTTTATCGCGATCTGGGGCAGTCTTGCGATGCTGGCCTCAGCGCCCTTTGATAACTGGTGGCACAACGCTTATGGGCTGGATGTGCAGCTCGTAACTCCGCCGCATGGCTTGTTGTCTCTCGGCTACTTCGCAACCAAGATCGGCGCGATGATCTGGATGGCCAGCATTATCAGCCGCTCCCACGAGGTGTTGCGCCGGCGACTGGCATTGCTCTTCATAATCGTAGGCTCGATATGCATGGCGCTCACTTTGGTCCTGATCATACCCTTTGTCTTTCGCTCGAACATGCATACGGCCCAGTGCTACCTGGCGGTTGCTTTGTCGATTCCTACGATGATGATTGCCACTGGGCGCGGTTCGGTGCACAAATGGGGCTGCACGATCGTAGCTGCCTCTTACACCACAATCACGCTGGCATCAGAGTGGCTGTTGCCGCTCATTCCCGCACAGCCGAAACTGGGGCCGGTGTACCACAACGTGACCCATCTGATCCCTCTTCAATTTCCGTTACTGCTGATTGTTCCGGCTTTGATCGCAGACCTGTTGTTGCAAAGGCTGGAGCACCGGTCGTCGTGGACCAAGGCTGCTTGCATTGGGCCGGCTTTCATTCTTAGTTTCCTCGCCGTGCAGTGGCCTTTCGCCAATTTCCTGGTATCGCAGACCTCGAGGAACTGGGTTTTTGGAACTGCTTACTTTTCTTATTTCGACCCAGCGGGATTCTTGTACGACCCCAATAAATTCGAAGTTGCAGAAAGCACGCTTGGCGCTTTCATGCTGACTATGTTGACGGCGCTCGTGGTTGCAATTGTGACGACTCGTCTCGGCCTGGGATGGGGCGACTGGATGCGGCGGGTCCGCAGATAAATAAGGATGGCTGCTGCCTGTCCTGTTCTTCATGCTGGAGGAAATAATCTGTATGAAAAAGATATTGAGTATTCTCTTTGTCCTTATCGCGAGCGGCTTTGCCCATGCCCATGTTGGCAGCCCCGACGTCTATTATGAGGGCGATGCTGGGCCGTATCACCTTTTTGTGACCGTACGCCTGCCGCAAGTCGTTCCCGGCATTGCTGAGATGCAGGTGCGCAGCGCCTCGCCGGACGTGCAAAACGTTCAGGTCGTTCTCCTGCGCCTGACCGGGCCGGGCTCGAACCTTCCATCGATTCCTGATGTAGCGCGGCGGTCGAAGGATGATCCTCAATTCTTCGTCAGCAACTTGTGGTTCATGGAGTTTGGCGCTCTGCAAGTACGAATCGATGTCGATGGCGCCAAAGGCAAAGCGCAACTCTCCGTTCCGGTTGCGTCGTTTGCCAGGCAAGCGCTGTCGATGAGCCAGGGAATGCGTTCGCTGGGAGCGTTGTTTCTTGTCCTGTTGACGCTCAGTGTGGTGCCAATCTCCGGAGCAATTATTCGCTATTGCACTGTTACTCCGGGCGAGAATCCGCAGGCCGCGAATAAGCGGCGCTCATGGACTGTCATGGCGATTGTGATGATGGTGGCGGTTGTTCTCCTTTATCTGAACCGGGCGTTGTGGAATGAGGAAGCGTCCACATATAACCGTAGCGTCGAACTTCTCAAGCCACCCCGAGCTGAAACCAAGCTCATGGATGGCAACCGGCTTGTGATCCGTCCTGCCACGCAACTCCTGGTTCCGGTCGCCGGCATGGGACGGACAACCCGTGAAGTGAAGATGGAAGAAGTGATTCCAGATCACGGCCATGTCATGCATCTGTTTCTCATTGGAATGCCGGGCATGGAGAAGATGTGGCACCTGCATCCAGATCGAGCTGAGGATGGCTCATTTGCCGTGAGACTTCCAGAGATGCCTGCGGGAAAATATCAACTCTTCGCTGACATCGTAGATAAAAACGGCTTTCCGTGGACGCTCGTAGCCGATATGGATCTGCCTCACATCGCCGGCAGCCCTCTCTCGGGAGATGACTCGGATTGGACGGGAGATCGATTGACGACTCCTCTCTTAGAAACCACGATCGCACGGCTTCCCGATGAAGCCCGCATCGTATGGGAACGGGACGATCTTCCTTTGAAAGCTAACTCGCCGGCAAGTTTCAAATTCCGTGTGGAAGGGAAAGACGGTTTACCAGCCCGCGACTTGGAACCCTATATGGGCATGGCGGGACACGCCGAAATCGTCTGCTCTGATCTGAGCGTCTTTGCGCACATTCACCCCAACGGTTCCGTATCGATGGCAGCGCTCGACCTGGCGCAAGCCGGCCTTATGACACAGCCTGCGCCTGGCGGCCCGACTATGGCAATGGCGATGGAGATGGCGCGATCTTCCAGTAAGCTGCCGTCGGAACTTAGTTTTCCCTACGGATTTCCTCACGCGGGAGACTACCGCATCTTTGTACAAATCAAGCGGTCTGGGCGCGTGCAGACTGTGGCCTTTGACGCTCACGTCCAATAGCGGATTCTGCTTCGATGTATTTCTGGCCAATCATTGATCCGCCGGTCGCGCGGGAATACGGCGGTGTGGCAAATCAAATTTCCGCGATTAATCATGAGCACAACGCTCAAATCAAGAGGCACAAAATGACAAAAGAGAACACAACGGCTCGACCAAGAAGAATATTTCGCAAACTTGCAAAGATCGCGGCTTTTGGAAGCGCGCTTATCGTAGTGATGCTTGTCATAGCGCACTTTGCCTGGAAATATTCTGGATCGAAGAAATGGGAGTTCGTGGGGGAAAAAGATGGGGTCAAGGTTTACTCCTTGAAATCGCCTGGCGCCACCCGAAAGCAATTCAAAGCTGTTACGCGAATCAAAACCACGTTGAATCGTGTAGTTGCGGCAATGAGGGATACAAGCGCCGAAGCTTGCTCAGATTGGGTCCCAGGTTGTATGAGCGGAGAAGTCCTGGAACAGTGGAATCCACAAAGCCAATATTATGTGCAGTTTTTCCGTGTGGAATTTCCTCATCCGTTTTCTCCCAGAGATCTGGTAGTCAAGACACAATTCTTACAAGATCCCCAAAGTAAAGCCATGCTGGTAAAGATTACCGCTCTGCCAGACAAGGTTCCCCAAGATTCATGCTGTTTCCGGATAACAGAAATGCACAATAGCTGGCAATATACCCCCCTTGAAAACGGCGAGATCGAGGTTGAATTCCTGGGCAATTACGACGCAGGAATTCCATATTTCATGTACAACCTCGGAGTCCCTCAGGCTCTCTATGATCTGCTCTCCCGCCTTGAAGGGCTCATTAATAAGGAGAAATACCAGCACGCAGAATTTGCGTTTGTAAGACAACCCTAGCAAAGAGAACTGCTCAAACGAATACTAACCATCCAAGGATTTTTCCGTCAGCCTGTAAATCGCTTGCATGTTGATGTACGTCTTAGGGAGCTTCCCCATTCTCACGCTCGGCTCCCCAGCTAGCCGAGATAAATCAAAAACTACATACAAGTACAAAGCTTGGACCAGGAGAAAAACTATGCACCAGAGTAAGTACCGTAGTCTGCGGCCTGTTAGCCGGTACGCAGCAACAATTATTTTCATGTTCCTTCTCACATGTTCATTGGCTGCTTCGGTTAAGCAGGTCACCGTTGACTGCGGTGGGCAAACACAGGGAGCATTCAGTGCCATCCAACCCGCCATCAACTCGCTGGATGTAACCGGTCCAAACCAGGTTCTCATTGTTTCGGGCCATCCATGTTCAGGCAATGTCAACATCGCAGACCGCCAGCGTCTGACAATCACGGGCACAAATGGAACCGCGGCTGTTACCAGTGCCGCGGGCCCTAACGGGGATACTTTCACCATCCAGGGATCGACCGCAATTTTTCTCAGCAACCTTGATGTAAGCGGTGGCAACCGGGGCATCGCGATTGGTCGTAACTCCGAGGTCACAATCGACAGTTCTTCTGTACATGACAACGCAGGCGACGGTGTCAGCATTACCGACAGCCTGGTGAATATGACGAACAGCCAGCTCTCTAATAATGGTGGTAATGGCGTGACGCTGACACGTTCCCGCGGATCCTTCCAAAATATGACTGTGACTGGTAACTTCGACGGATTTAGCTTTTTTAACGGTTCGTCTGGACAATTCACCGCGCCGAACTCGATACAGAACAATTTCGTTATTGGCGTCGACGTCGAGAACGCAAGCTCGCTGCAAATGTTCGGGGTACCCGCTAATCCTCCTCAAGCTAACGTGATATCCGGGAATGGGTTCGCAGGACTGGGCATTTTTTCAGGACACGTCGCCCTGTTCAATAACAACACGATCAGCAGCAATGGATCTGGGGATCCCTTCAGCGCCGGTGTTCGGGTTGACGACAACTCCACTCTGCTAGGCTTCGGCTCTGCCGGTAATATCCAGATTACAGACAACAATGGTACTGGAATCGACGCTACCGCGGGTGGCGATGTGGATGTTGCGGGATCTGTGATCACCAACAATACCGGTGACGGAATCCGAGGGCTGGGTCATGTGCATGTGGTTTTCTTCCCGCCTAACTCGAATACCATGAGCGGGAATGGCGGCCGTTCGATTACCTGCGACGAAAGCTCAGTTTTTGTGGGTGACCACACGGGAGTCACGGGCGTCTATTGCGCCCAAAGCCCGGTTGGTTCGGCGGACCGAATGAAACACAAGCGCATGCATGACGCTGAGAGATACAAACAGCGGTGACGAAGAAGGGGGCACGGCTTATTGCCGTGCCCTGTTGGCTGGCACATCCTCACAAACTCCATCGAATCAGCATTCGATTCTAAATAAATAGGTTCCATCAAACAGCTTCATTACTTATTTCTTATGGCGAACCGTTCAGAAAAGTCGTTTTCGGGTTCTTTGCTTGACAAGGTCACAGCACACCTCAAGAAGGTGCTTTCATCGGTAACCAACTCTTCGGTGCAAAGCATTGATGCAAATGCGCCTATCGAGGTCTTCGGAGTTCGGGCTATCTTGCAGATGACCAACCAACTCGAAAAATCACTGGGCTGGTTATCGAAAACACTCTATTTCGAATATCCGAATCTTGCAGCTATGGCGCAGTATTTTGTCGAGTCCCATTCTGAAAAGCTTACCTGCCTGCTGGGGAGTAACGCCGGGCAAGAGAACTCGAATGCATCTTGTCATGTATCGAGGGATAACGGCCCCAGTCTGGCTACTTCGCGGGAAAGCGAGCTTCGCCAACAGGATAAGGGAGAAAACATCGCCATCATCGGCCTTTCCTGCCGGTTCCCCCAGGCACGTAACATGCATGAATTCTGGGATAATCTCCGCAACGGAAGGGATTGCATCGAGGAAATCCCCGGCAATCGCTGGAACTATCGGTTGTACTTCGACGAAGAACGCAACAAGTTAGGGAAGACCTATGGTAAGTGGGGTGGGTTTGTAGAAGGATTTGATCAGTTTGATCCAACATTCTTCAATATCACTCCCCGTGAAGCCGAGATGATGGATCCCCAGGAGCGAGTCTTCCTGCAGTGCGTCTATTCAGCGGTGGAAGATGCCGGCTACACGCCACGAACTTTAAATCGAAACGGGGCAACTGGAATCGAACAACCGGTCGGGGTCTACGTTGGACTCATGTTTGAGGAGTACAACCTCTTTCGCGGAGATATCCTTGGCAGCCCGGCATCGATAGCGAACCGAATTTCTTATTTCTGTAACTTCCGCGGCCCCAGCATCGCAGTCGACACGATGTGTTCTTCGTCGCTGACCGCAATCCATCTGGCCTGCCAAAGTTTGAAACGTGGAGAATGCGGTTCAGCCATTGCTGGTGGTGTCAATCTGACTCTTCATCCCAACAAGTATTTGATGTTGGCTCGCCTGAAAATGGCCTCACCCAAGGGGCAATGTAAAGCCTTCGGAGAGAACAGCGATGGATATGTACCCGGCGAGGGAGTAGGAGCTGTTGTCCTAAAAACTTTGCCGGACGCTCTGGCTGACGGTGACCATATTTATGGAGTGATTCAAGCGACAGCCATCAATCAATCCGGGAAAACCAGAAGTTATTTTGCTCCGAGTCCGAATGCGCAGGCGGAGTTGATCGAGCAAGCCTGCAAAACCGCTGGAATCAGCCCACGGATTGTCACTTGCATTGAGGCGCATGGCACAGGAACTTCGCTCGGTGATCCAATTGAGGTTGCGGGGCTAACCAAGGCCTTCAGGAAACACACGGCCGACAAGCAGTATTGTGCGATCGGCTCGGTGAAGTCCAACGTTGGCCATTGCGAAGGGGCAGCCGGAATTGCCGGACTCACCAAGGTGCTGCTGCAGATGAAGCACGCCCAGTTGGTGCCTTCTCTGCATTCGGAGCACCCGAACACCAACATCAATTTTGGGGAGACGCCATTTGCGGTGCAGCACAAGCTTGAAGAATGGAAGCGTCCCCAACTTGAGGTGGATGGAAGCTTACGCGAATACCCGAGGATCGCGGGAATTTCCTCGTTTGGAGCCGGCGGGGCGAACGCGCATGTCGTAGTGGAAGAGTACATAGCAGAAGAAAGAAAAGGCAGGCGGGAAGGAACAGCGGCAATACTGTTATCGGCGAAGACTGAGGAACAGTTGCGTAAGCAGGCAACGCAGTTGCTGGAAGCAATCGAGCTACAGAGGCTGGGGCCGGAAGATCTGTGGGACATGGCATACACGCTGCAGGTCGGGCGTGAAGGGATGGAGCACCGGCTGGGGCTTACGGCAGAGACGATCGGCGAGGTTGCGGAAAAACTGAAGAAGTATGCGCAGGGAGAACAGGAAATTGAAGAGCTTTATAGCGGTGAAGTAAAGAAGAACCGCGACATGGCGGCAGCATTCAGCGGCGACGAAGACCTGGTTGCGGCGTTAGAAAATTGGTTGAGAAAAGGCAAATGGGCAAAACTGCTTGATCTCTGGACAAAAGGGGTAGAGATCGATTGGAGCCAGATTTATCTGGAAGGAGAGAAGCCCCGCCGAGTAAGCTTGCCAACCTATCCGTTTGCCGGCGAACGTCACTGGGTGGAGCCGTTTGAGGAAAAAGGAGAGAGGAAGGAAGCAGCGGGCCGAGGAAGAGTGCTGCATCCGCTGGTGCAGACGAACAGCTCGCGAGTAGGGGAGCAGAGATACACTTCGCAGTTCAGCGGCGAGGAGTTTTTCCTGGCCGAGCATCGGGTGGGCGGCAACCGGATGCTTCCGGGAGTGGCTTATCTGGAAATGGCACGGGCCGCAATCGAGCAATCATGGCCAGGGCGGCCTGAATCGACGTTCTTGGAGTTGCGCAACACGGTCTGGGCCCAACCAATCATCGTTAGCGAGACCAAGCAGATCAGCATCTCTTTGCTGGTGAACGACGATGAACAAATCGACTTCGAGATTTTCAGTCAGGATGGAGACCAGGAGATCGTACATTGCCACGGTCAAGCCGTCTGGAGTGATGCTCCAGTGCCGGCCAAACTTAATCTCTCGCAACGCAAGCAACAACTGGGACAGGGCCGGCTGGAGCCGAGCACCATATACGCCGGGTTTGCCCGTGTTGGTCTTGTCCATGGACCCTCTCTTCAGGCAATCACTGCCGTTCATCGCGCGAGTGGGCAAGCATTGGCGCACCTGTGTCTGCCGAGAGCAGTAGAAGAAACATGGGAAGATTTTGTTTTGCATCCGAGTTTAATGGATGGCGCTCTGCAGGCAACTGCGGGAGTGATCGACGATGGATCCAATCTCTTCAAGCAGACCCGGCTGCCCTTCGCACTGGAATCGTTGCGAATCATTGCCCCGTGCACCCGAGAGATGGTCGCTTGGGTCCGTAACACGCCAGGCAGTCAGGCGGGCGATCAAGTTATCAAACTTGATATCGATTTGTGCGATGAGAGCGGGAATGTCTGTGTCCAGATGAAAGGATTTTCCTCTCGCGAGCTTAAAAACGAGGAAAGCCAATCGCTTATACCGCTGCAGGAAATCCAGCCTGGACTATATTCATTTGTTCCAGTCTGGAACCCAGCTCGCTACGCAAGTTATCCCAAAGTAATTCTTCCGGGATCGCAGAGAGTGCTGCTCTTGGGCGGGGATCTAACTCATCTGGACTGGGTTCAGCAATCGCATCCAAACGCCTGCTTATTGCAGTTACCCACTGCTTCAACGACTGATGTCATTCAAACGAAGCTAAAAGACTGCTCATTCGACCAGTTGCTCTGGATTGCGCCTGATGTCGCGACATCCGGTGATCGATCTAAAGAAGAAAATGACGATCGGGTCATTGAGCATCAAGAGTTTGGAGTGCTGGCTGTTTTTCGTATTGTCAAAGCTCTGTTGCATTTAGGGTACGGAGATAAAGAGCTGCGCTGGACCATCATTACTGGTAAAACACAGCAGGTGAAAAAAACTGAGCGAATCCAACCAACCCATGCTGCGATATTCGGATTAGTAGGCAGCCTCGCGAAAGAGTATCCCCATTGGGACTTGAGTTTGCTTGATGTGGAGTCACTGGAATCAGTAACTGCTGGTGAATGCTTGTCAATGCCCGCGGATAAACGGGGCAACGGTTTAGCCTGTCGCCAAAGCGAATGGTTCTCACAGGAATTTGTGCATGTGCCATTCCAACCACCGTTGGCTCCTGTCCATTACAGGCAAAACGGCGTTTATGTCGTCATCGGTGGAGCGGGCGGTCTTGGAGAAGTATGGAGCCGGTTCATGATTGAAAATTACCAGGCCAGTGTGGTCTGGATTGGCCGGCGCGAATACAACGCCACGATAGAAGCGAAGATCAACTCATTGACTCGCCCAGGTAAGGCTCCTCTATATATCTCAGCAGACGCCACCAAATTGGATTCTTTGCAGAGAGCATTCGAAAGAATTTTGGAGAGCTATCCGGCGATTCATGGTGTTGTGCATTCTGCATTGGTTCTGCAGGATCAAAGCCTTGCTCAAATGGAAGAGTCGAAATTCCGGACCAGTTTGTCTGCCAAAGTAGATATCAGCGTGAATCTGGAGCGCGTTTTTGCCAGGCAAGAGCTGGATTTCATGCTCTTCTTTTCCTCCATCATGTCTTTTATAAAAGCACCCGGCCAGGCCAACTATGCCGCGGGCTGCACTTTCAAAGACAGCTTTGCGCAAAAGATACAGCAGCAACGTGCCTATCCGGTAAAAATCATGAACTGGGGATATTGGGGCCGAGTAGGCATAGTAGCTGGGGAGTCTTACAACAAAGCGATGGAGAGTAAAGGGATTGGCTCCATTGAACCCCAAGAGGGTATGGAGGTATTACAGACATTTCTTAGCTCTGAGCTGAGCCAGATGGGTTTCATCAAAACGATCGACGCTCTGTCTCTCCATGACCTTGATTTGTCGCACGAGCTGACTTACTACTCCCAAGGTTCTGTAGCGAAATTTCCAGAAGTACCGCAGAATCTGGTCCAGGAAGTTGCGGCCAACAAACTGGAATGCCTGAAAGAAACACCACAAATCACCATATCGGATCCACTCCTGGCAGAGTTACTCGCATCCAGTTTGATGTCTTTAGGGCTTTTCCAGCAGGGGATCCATCGATTCTCTGACCTGCGGTTGGGCAAACAACCTGCGCCGTTTTATGAGCGCTGGCTCAGCAGCAGCATCTACTATCTGCAACAACGAGAGTTGCTTGGTCAGGATTTCACAGTCACTCCCGCAGTCCGGGCGCTCGCCGATTTGTGGCCTGTGTGGGAAGCAAAAAAATCCGAATGGTCGGCCAATCCTGATCTACAGGCACAGATTGCGCTTTTGGAAGCATGTTTGAAGGCATTGCCCGCGATTCTGAGCGGTAAACAACTCGCAACGGATGTAATGTTTCCAGATTCATCCATACGGTTGGTTGAAGGCATTTACCGTGGAAATCGAGTAGCGGACTATTTCAATGAAGTGCTCGGCGATACTCTGTCGGCATGGGTCGATCATCAGTTGCATTGGAATAAGGAGCGCAGGCTTCGCGTTTTGGAAATCGGCGCGGGTACAGGCGGTACAACCATTAAGTTATTGCCGCTGTTGCAACGGTTGCCTATTGACGAGTATTGCTATACCGACCTCTCCAAAGCATTCCTGATGCATGCCGAGGAGCAATATCAACCACAGTTCCCTGCATTGACTACGGTAATCTTTGACGTTTCCAAGCCGCTGGCAATGCAATCCATCGAACCAGATCACTATGACGTGGTGATTGCCACCAATGTATTGCACGCGACGCCAAGCATCAGGGAAACGTTGCGCAATGCCAAAGCCACGTTGAAGAATCAGGGAATTCTTCTACTCAATGAAATCGGGTCTTGGTCATTGTTTACTCATTTGACCTTCGGCTTGCTAGAGGGATGGTGGTTGCATGAGGATACGGCGCTACGCCTGCCCGGAAGCCCGGGATTGTCGCCCGGGAAATGGCAGGAGATTCTTACCGAAGAAGGCTTCGAATCAATCTTCTTCCCTGCCCAACCGGCCCATGAGTTCGGGCAGCAGATTATCGCTGCCTGCAGCAACGGATGGGTGCGGCAGCCGCTCACAAAACAGCCGGAGCTAAAGCCGGTTGTGACCCTGGAGCAAGTATCGTCTACCCCGGCAATCATAATTCCGGCTGCCCCAAAGAAGTCATCTTCCGGTGTTGAAGAAACATTGCGGGAAAAGAGTCTTTCTTATTTCCAAAACCTGGTCGCTTCGACTTTGAAGATGCGGCCCGATCAGATAGAGCCACGCCGGTCATTTGCCGAATATGGTCTGGATTCCATTTTGATCGGCCAGCTCACGTATCGGTTGCGTCAGATATTTTCAGATATCGCAGGCACACTGTTTTTTGAGGTCCAGAGCATCAATGGGTTGGTGGATTACTTCCTGGAAAACAAGAAGCAAGAGCTGGCCGCAGTGCTGTCAATCACCGATACTGCATCCCAGGCGTCGCCGGTGGCCTCCGTTCAGTCGACCGTAAGTTCGCCCCAAAGCACATCAACCCAAAGCACATCAAAGAAGAGAAGAAGTTCTCGATTGTCAGCGAGCGTTGTTACTCCAGAACAAAAAATATCGCCAGAGCTGCCGGCAAGCGAGCAGCCGGCTCTCATAACAACACCAGGTTCTGCTGCTCTGCCCCAGCATATTGTTGATGTCGCTATCATTGGCTTGAGCGGCCGATATCCACGCTCAAATAGCTTGAAAGAATTGTGGATGAATCTATCCAAGGGCGTCAATTGCATTACGGAGATACCCAAGGATCGCTGGGATTGGGAAAAATATTTTGCCCCGGAGAAAGGCAAAGCTGGAAAGATATATACCAAGTGGGGTGGCTTCATCGATGGCATCGATCAATTCGATCCGTCGTTTTTCAAGATATCTCCTAAAGAAGCCAAACGCATGGATCCGCAAGAGAGGCTGTTCCTGGAAGCTTGCTACCATGCCATAGAAGATGCTGGTTACACGCCCGAAAATTTAGGTAAGCCCGAAAAAATTGGCGTCTTTGTTGGGGTGATGAATTCCAGATATACACTCCAGCCCGCTCATGCTTCCATCGCCAACAGAGTTTCTTATCTCTTCAATTTCCAAGGTCCTTCCATGGCCGTGGATACAGCCTGCTCTTCATCGCTGACCGCCATTCACGTCGCCCTTGAAAGCATCTATAGCGGCTTGAGTACATGTGCCATCGCCGGTGGAGTCAATCTGATTATTGATCCGGTCCATTATGTAACGCTGGCCGAGATGACGATGTTGTCCAGCGGCAATCAATGCAAAGCCTTCGGAGAGCAGGCCGATGGACTGGTCGATGCTGAGGGGGTAGGCGCGGTTGTTCTAAAGCCTTTGCAGCAGGCTCAACTGGATGGAGACCATATCTATGCCGTCATCAAGGGCAGTGCCATCAACGCCGGAGGCAGGACACATGGCTACACCGTTCCCAATCCCCAGGCCCAAGCCAAGCTGGTATCGCTAGCTTTGGAACGCGCGAAGGTTACTGCGGAACAGGTAAGTTATGTCGAGGCTCACGGGACCGGAACTGCTCTGGGCGATCCGATTGAAATTGCCGGCCTAACCAAGGCCTTTAAAGAAACAAGCGAAAAGCAGCAATTTTGTTCGATCGGATCGCTCAAGTCCAACATCGGCCATTGCGAATCGGCTGCCGGTATCGCCGGGCTGACCAAGGTATTGCTCCAGTTGAAATACGAACAACTGGCGCCGTCTCTTCATTCCGATATTCCTAATCCCGAAATCGACTTCGGCCAAACTCCCTTCAAAGTGCAAAAGAGCCTGGAAAAATGGGAGCGTCCATTGCGCGAAGTCAATGGTGTGATGCAAGAGGTACCGCGCATCGCAGGCATATCGTCTTTCGGCGCAGGTGGATCGAATGCCCATGTTATCGTGCAGGAATATCAGGCTCCAGAGGTTTTGAAGCGTGTAGCTCACGTTGAAAATACTAAGAGCATCATCGTCCTCTCAGCCAGAAACATGGCTCAACTGAAGCAAAAAGCCTGTGATCTGCTGGCCTATATCCGTGAGGAAAAAGAATCGGTAATTTGCTCAGGTAGAACCATTGACTTGGCATCCATGGCATACACCCTGCAAGTAGGTCGAGAGTCGATGGAAGAGAGGCTGGGCCTGGTGGTGAGCTCGGTCGAACAACTGGTGGAAAAGCTCCAAGCCTATGTGGCAGACCGGCCAGGAATCGAAGACTTATATCAAGGACAGGTGAAGCACGACAAAGAAGCCCTGTCATTATTCAATACTGATGCCGACCTGCAACAAACAATCGATAAATGGATCGCTAACCAAAAACTCTCCAAGCTGCTCGATCTATGGGTCAAGGGCCTGGAACTGGATTGGAGTAAGCTATACGGCCAATCAAAACCTCAGCGCATTAGCCTGCCTGCCTATCCTTTCGCCAGAGAACGCTACTGGATCGAGACGGCAGTTGCCGAACATGCTGACAAAGGCGCCACGACAGCAGTTCTTCATCCCTTACTTCACAGCAACACGTCCGATCTAAGCCAGCAATGCTACAGCTCGACGTTTACTGGGGAAGAATTTTTCCTGAAAGACTATCAAGTGGACGGCCAAAAGACCCTTCCGGTGGCGGCCTATCTTGAAATGGCGCGGGTCGCGGTCGAGAAAGCTGCAAAAACTTCTCCAGAAATGGCCTTAGAGCTGCGCAATGTAGTGTGGGCACAGCCGGTCATCGTTACTCAGAATAAGCAGATCAGCATCGCATTACTGGCCAACAAAGCTGACCAGATCGACTACGAGATTTACAGCCAGGAGGCGGATGAAGAAGTCATCCATTGCCAAGGCAGCGCGATCTGGAGCAATCTCACCACACCGCCCAGGCTTGATCTCGAACAACTCAAGCGGCAGACGGATCAAGGCTACCTGGAGCCGGGCAGCGTATACGCAACCTGTGCCCGGATCGGACTTGCCTACGGACCGACGTTGCAGGGAATCAAAGTGATGTATCGGGGAAACAACCAGTTGCTGGCTCAACTGGAGCTGCCGAAGACTGTGGAGAACACCTCAAGCGAATATCTTCTGCATCCCAGCTTGATCGATAGCGTCTTACAGGCTGCAATCGGATTGATCGACGGCGGGTCTGAACGGTTGCCGTTTGCGGTGGAATCGTTGCGAATCGTATCGTCTTGCCCGCCGGAGATGTTTGCCTGGGTATGTTACGCGCCGGTCAACGAAGCTGAAGACAAGGTTATCAGGCTGGATATCGATCTGTGTGATAAGAGCGGAAACATTGTGGCGCAGATGAGGGGTGCAAGCTGGCAGCAGGTGTCGCTGAATGTTGTTGGGCCAGTCGTTGAGACAGCAGCAGACCCGATGGTACCCAACGAAACCATTTCTGCGCCACGAGCCCGCAAAGAAATCATATTGATTGCGGATAAGCCGTCGGCCCCTGTGCCAGTCGAGAAGAAGAAGCGAGCGGCTATTTCGTTGGCTGCGCCGGGCATCGCTTCTGCGATGGCGGTGGTGTCTTCGGAAAGGCCCGCGATCAAACTTTCAAATGCACTGCTTGGCCGGTTCGAGGAGAGCGCGGAAGCCGCTGTTTCTTCTGTGCGGTTGTTTGATGATGGCAATGGCATATTCTCCATCCAAATCACCGATAGCAATGCACAAACAAAAGACGTAATTGCCCACTTGCTGCAGGCTCTCGAACGGGTGCAGCAGGAAGTTTCAGTTAAGGTAGTGCTGTTCCGGGGTCTCGAGCACTTAGAGCGCGGTGGAAGAGAAGACTATAACCAAGCTGTCACGCAAGGGTTTTATCTGACTCTAGTGACCTTCCCTAGCCCCGTGATCGCTGTCCTGCAAGGGGATGCTCAGGGCGCAGCCATGCTCGCCGCAGCTCTGTGCGACTTCATGGTGTGCAACGAAGATGCGAGCTATGGGTATACGGATCCATCGAGACATTTTTATCCCACCACTAAAGAAGCCATCCTGTTCAGCGAGCGCTTTGGTGCCGTGCAGGCCCAGGAATTCTTGTATGGATCAACAGCAGTAACCGGTAAGCAACTGCAAGCCAAAGGCTGGACCTGCCCGATCGTATCCGGAGCCCAAGTTGAGACCTTTGCAGAGCATCTGGCATCAACGTTGGCGGCGAAATCGCAAGAAGCGTTGCGTTTGTTGAAACAGAACCTGACACGTCACCTGGCCGGCGTAGTCCAAGAGTTTTCGTGTATCGAGTTTTCAGAGAACCAAGATCATGCTGATTCAGCAAAGGTGGAACAACTTGCTTCGCCCGCTGAGCACATCCATCTGGGTCGCCCCGCAGAAGGCGTGCTGGTGATCAAGTTCGGTGTTGGCAACCAGAAGCTAGAGAGGAAAGAACTGGTTGTCGATTTGGGCCGTGTTTTTGAAGAGGCTCGTCAAAGCGCCTGCAAGGCCATCGTGTTGGCGAGTGAGTACCCCGGCTTTCTACCAGAGATGGAATCAACTGTTGCCGAAGGCGAAGATTTTCAACATCTGTTGATGGAGTTGGAAATTCCGGTAATAGCTGCTTTGGAAGGAGATGCCAAAGGAACTGCGTGGCTCACCAGCCAATACTGCGATGCCTGCGTGTACAACCAGACGGGAACCTACTCTTTTCCCAGCAATCAACAAAGCCCGCTCGTAGCGCAAAACGCGGCAGTGCTGTTTGCCTATCGCATGGGCGACGCTATCGGCCAAGAGATTGTGCTGACCGGCGCAGAATATTCGGGAATCAATCTTCAGCAACGGGTGGGCGCGCTGCGAGTCGTCGAACACGATGAGGTTCTGGCCACAGCCATACAAGTGGCTGCATCCTGGGCCAAGTTCCCCCGGGCCATCTTGGCTGATTGGAAGAAACAAGGCGCAACGACTCTTAGAGAGAAGATTCGGAATCTGCCGGCGTGGGAAGAGAAA
>DASZFU010000129.1:0-23638 GCA_035939495.1 Candidatus Angelobacter sp.
AAGCTCGGATGAAAATCACACCCTATAATCTTCATAGACAGCTCCTTTCGTCCTCCGAGCTCTTGGTCTTAAAAGCAACCACAGTGTACGCGGTCGAGGGGAGCTGTCGTAGTCATCCAATCAAACGCAGCGCGGCAAGAAACTTCACAGCTACGAATAAGATTGGCGCGGGAGTGAGAGCTTGTCCTGAGGCGAGCCGAAGGAGACCGATAGCGTTTTAGGGCTAAATTGCAGATACGAGGTGTTCTACCCCGGTTTTGTACCCAACGGCTTCTGCTGTTACGTAATTGGCCATCCTAAGCTGGCGTGGCACATCCTTCCAGTTCCAGGCCGTGAGTCATTAATGGTGATGTGGTAGGCCGGCTTACGGCGGTGACTTCGTAACTATCAATCTCTACGAAGACGGATTTTCTCAGGAGGGTCACCGAGATAATCAAGCGCAGTTTGTTTTTGAATCGCATGATCCTTCCCCTCAGCCCCACAAGAGGCCCGTTGCGGACTTCTACTTCTTGTCCTACCTCCAGGAAGGCGCATGGACCGTAGTTAACTACAGCCTGGGTTGCCCGTTGCAGGGCTTCAATCTCCGAGTCTTCTACTGGAATAGGAGCGTTTCCTGTACCTACAAAGCGGAGGATACCTGGAATCGAAAGGACTGGCGTGTGATTGCTCGCATCGAAACGCAGGAACAAATATCCGGGGAACAGCGGTACATCGACTAACTTGGTTCTGTCAGACCACCTGCGCTTTTGCGGATAGAGAGGCAGAAGGCCCTCATATCCATGTTCTTTCAAAGCATAGGCGCTACGGATTTCCCAGGTAGCCCTTACTTGCAACGCTAGCCACTTCCCATCGATATTGCGAAGATCCAGACTCATGACTTTAGCCCTCTTATGGTCTCAGAAAAATCGTTGGTTCAATCACTAGTCTCAGGCTGTCAATTGGCGTCTGCGCGGAATTCGCTCCCTTTATCCAGAGTTGTCGCCGACGTGTCATGCTTTGCGAAGGGCAGCATCGCTATCCGTGGCATGGAATCCTGCCACAAATCCGACCTGCTTGCAATCTGCAACTTGGAGAAGATATTCGAGAGATGAAACTTGACAGTGCTTACTTCGATATTCAGCAGGGAAGCAATCTCTTTGTTCGATAGCCGCTGCTGGGTAAAGTGCAGAATCTCTTCTTCGCGTGCCGTCAGACCGTCATCCGAGGGAGAGGCCAGCGATTCCTTATCGCGCTTGGTCAACCGCATATACTTTTGCAGAACCCGCGAATCTACCCACATTCCACCACTCTGCACGGCTCTCACGGCCAGCAAGAGGGATTCGTTCACTTGATCGTAAGTGAGAAATCCATGAATGCCCAGGCAGAGGAGTTGACAAATACTGTGCACCTCGAGCCGGTTGCCTAGAACAATGAATTTGACATCCGTGATCTGGTTCAGGTTTTGGGCATAACGCGCGACTGGAATATCCAATCCGCTGTTGTCGAAGACGAACACAGGATGATCCCCCAACTCATTTTGTGCCGGAATGGTCGCCTGCACCCAGTTCGGGCGCACCTGTGGGTCCCTGGCCAGCACTTCCAGCAAATACCTGGCGACCAGTGGGTGCTTGCTCACGATCCAAATGGAACTTACATTGTCATTCTGAATGATCGGTTGCATGTCTAGCTCCTGTTTTCTTAAATGGTTCTTCGTGGTTGTGAGACTCACTTGAAAGCTTCGGTCATATCCGTTGATTGAAAAACTCGAGTATTTATTCCGCCTGCAATAGCACGGAAGATTCCGTTTCGAGGCTTTGCTCTCCAAGGCCACGTTTCTGAAACAAAGCATCGAGCATGAAGTTGCCGATCTGATGGCCTTGAAGGCGATTGAGAAAAAGAGCGATGCCGGCGCTGCCCGTCCCATAGTCACAGCTCAGACGTGAAAGCATTTCTCCAGGGAAGGCAATGCCAGCGCGGTCGACACGGAAGTTCATGATGCCCTGTGCCGCTTTGTGCGCACTTTGCAAATATCTGGTTCCACCGAACACGTCATGCATGTCGAGAAGAAACTCTCCGATGCCTGACAGTCCCATAAATACCCCCGGTAGGACCGCATATTTGCGATCCGTGTCGATAAAGATTTTTTCCAGGATTGAAAGGTAACGCGGCTCCTGCAGAAGTCTGTAGAACCGTAACGTTGCCATGCCAACGCCGGCGCTGCCCAGCCGCCAGTAGGGGTATAAGGGTGACCGCATCTCTGCCGACTGGCTCCAGCTTAGGCCGTGGTCACGCGTCGGTTGAGCGAAGCTCAAGTCAAATTCAAGGGCTTCGCGACCCGCGATGTAAAACTGTTCGTCATCGGTTGCAAGGTAAAGATAGAGGAGAAACAGGCCGATCCCACTCGCGCCGTGCGCCAGCCCAAGCGTTGCTTTGTTGGGAAGCCCCCAGCAGCGTCCACGCTCACTGCAACTTGAGGTCTCGAGCAATTTCCTGCCCGCTTGAATGGCTTGGTCCAGATAAGACTCATTTTCTGTCTCCAGGAAGAATCTGAGAGCAGCCATTCCCCATCCTGACAACCCATAGAAAAGATCGGCAGAGTCGTGCAGCAATGGATGACTCGAACTCAGCCGAAAAATCCTTGCCGCCTCATCCCAATCGCCCATTTCCAGCAGCGTCCATGCAATTCCTGACGTCCCCATGTAGAGGCCTGGGGGATATGTGTCATTGCTTACGGAGTGGCCCATGATCCAATTGATCATCGATTGGGGAAGCTTCCCTGTGATCCTATGTTCTGCATATGCCACTCCTGCCACACCATGTGCTACGCTGAGCGGATTTGTGGCAAAGAGTTTTGGATCTGATGGAAACAGCCGGTCTCGACGCGTGTAATTTGCGGTGTTGTGGATATGAGTCAGAATGCCTTCAATGATCTCTCGACCATCTTGTGGTTGTGTCTCATTGCCAGCGGTAGGCCCGCAGCAGACCGGCGTCGCCTGCAAAACCTGTGACATGTCCGCAGGAGTTGGACGCCGGGTAGGATCGTCGCCGAGAAGATCAAGAATCATCTCTGCTGTGCTTAGCGGCAAACGTGCATCCTGCTGAATCGCCGCCATGATGCCAGCCTTGGCATGGGGTTTCAGATGAAACAAACCGTTGAACGGAAACAGGTAAGCCATCAGTACGGCGCCCACTGAGTATCGGTCGTCTTCGAAGCCGGCAGTGCCGCCTGAAAGTCTTTCCGGCGACGTGAATCCAGGAGTGTAGACCGAGCTTGGCGGATCTATGCCCGGTTGGTATGCTGCTTCGAAATCGATGACTTTAAGTTCATTCTTGCCGGAAGCAACAATAAGGTTATAGGTAGAAAGATCGGCAAATACGATGTTACGGCTTTGCAGAATGTCGCTGATCCTGGCCAAGCTGATACACAATTTGCGGAAGATTCCATACCATCTCTGATAGTCTTCCGGTTCCGGCCTCGTGCTGAGCAGAACGTTATGTGCAGCCGAATGGTTGCTCATCAACGTGCCTTCTATGTACTCTTCCACCAAAAACCAGTGTTCCCACTCCTGGAAGAGATCAACCGGCCGCGGGGAAATGCCGGTGTCACTCAGCAAGCAGAGCAGGCGATGTTCTTTCTTGAGCAAGTCGATGGCATCATAGCCATCAGAGCTTGCGCTCACATGAGGCCGGGCTTCTTTGATGATCACTCTCGTATTCGTAAGTTGGTCGAATGCCTTGTATACGCCTCCGGCATTCGAATGGCCTACAACGGTCTCGATTGTGTATCTGCCATTACCGATCTTGTGGCCATCTTCTCCCTCGTTCGAAGTTCCATTGAACGGCACGGGCGCATCTACCCATGACGGGGTTACAGGATAGGCGCATCGCTGGTCGGGTACAGGCAGCCCTCCTGGCCCAAGCAGCATTGGCGTTCTTTCTCCCTTGATATTGAGAACTTCGTAAAGGCGCATGCCTCCATAGCGGTAATAAACCACGTTGCTATCTTTGTATCGGTGGTCGGAAAGAATGTATGGCCCGGTTAGCCCGTTTGTAGCAACGTGGATCTCTTCGATAAGCTCAAGGAAACGTGCATTGCCAGGTGGATAAATCGTGATGAATTTGCCCGAGCCACCTCGCGACCAATTTTTCCCATTCAACAAGGACAGCATCGGCACATCCAACACAAATTTGAAATTTGTGTCCAGATGCGCAAGAAGGATCGCGCTGACCCGGTCGATGATTTCATGTGCATGGGCCAAGGTTGCCGAGATATGAATCTTCCATCCCTGCAGCGGCATGGCGTTTTGACCGGATGAGCAATGGAACCAGATATCGCGGCGGCTGATTTCCCATCCGGCAGGGAGCTTCGCGGATACGACGTCGTGAAAGTCCTTCTTGTCGGGTGTGTAGCTGTCGAAAGTCTCAGGGTAATCCTTATTCAACAGTCGATAAATCGGATTTGGCCTGCTCCGCATTTTCTTGCTCCTCACATACAGCCAACTGCTTCGGTTATTAGTCGTGTCGTGGTAAATGGGATTCGACATTGCGCCAGAGCTTAATCCGGCCTTACTCAAAATGAAAAGGTTGGGGACCGCATACCACGCTGGTACCAGAGCAGACGCCGCTTGCGGTGCTGGCAAGGGCAAATTCGGCATCCCACTCAGTGGTCTCGGATTTGAGCATTTGAAGCTTCAATATGTGAGCCATTTTTCTCTCCTAGAGTTTTTTAATATTGAAAATCGTCGTTGGAGCCCGTTCTGGAAACTTGCAAAGCGCGTGCCATACTCGAATGCTTCAAAGTGGAAAGTCCGGGGACCCTGGCGCGATATGTCCGGTTCTAGAAACCGGCTGTTCGGCAACGGACACATGGTGAAAAAATCAATGACTTACACAGCGCGAATCATTAGAACTTCGATGGCATCCATTCAGAATTGATGGCCTGGGGGCAGGATTAAATTAGGGTTTCTGAATCATTCGAGCCCGGTACCTGTCCACGGTTAGAAAACGACCGTCCATCAGTGGACAATGTTTTTGCGGCGCAATCGCTGGGCATCCGTCACGTTGGCGCAGATCGGCATTTTGATAGACAGACGTAGCGGCAGGGGGGGCGGAGTAGAAGCCTGTCCTGAGGCGAGCCGAAGGAGACCCTGATAAATCTTTCGGGTTTAAGCGCAGACGCGAAGGTGTTCTACGCGTGTTTTTCACAAAGCAAGGATTAAGCAAGGATTAAGAGGATGGCAAGGCTTATCCCGGCGCTCGCGTAATTTCGGTTGAATACCCAGGATCAACGACTCAGACAGACACGTTATCGGGGTCTCCTTCCTCTCGCCTCAGGACAGGCTCTCACTCCGCGCCAGCTTATTCCCAAAGCCCCTAGCCTTTCGTGGCGCCTCATCAGATGACAAAGCCGTAAAAATATCTTGGAGATCGACCTTAATTGAAAACCGAAATTCTCCCACCAAACAGGAACCTGTCCACGAGTGGACGGTTGTTTTCTACTAGTGGACAGGTAGTAGTTTCATATCTAAGCTGCCATGTAGTCTAACCATTTCAAAATATTGCCGGTTTACTTTGCAGTTTCTATGGCAGTTAAATTGCGTAGTTTCATGTAATGATCGTTGTTCGTTTATTTGTGGAGCAGTGCGAGATTTATATCGAGAGAAAGGACAATAGAGGACACGATGCGAACGCTGCTGCTGAATCTAAGATGTTCATTGCGTTCGTTGTGGAAGCATAAAACCTTCGCTCTTATTACCACATTGACCATTACCCTGGGAATTGCAGCGAACACTCTCGTATTCAGCGTTTTTAATGCAGTGCTCTTGCGTTCGCTCCCATATCCGGACGCCAACCATCTGATGATGTTGCACTGGTCCGGGCGTCATGGCCAGTCATCGGATGATATCTCGGCGCCCGCATTTACGTTGGTAAAGGACCGGGCCTTGTCGTTTCGCGAAGTTGCGGCCCTCGATCCTGTCAATGCCGGCGTCAATCTTTCGGGATTCGGCTCTCCTCAGTATGTAAAAGCTCTTCGCGTGTCGGAAGGATTCCTTCGCACTCTGGGCACAGTACCGATGGGCAGATCATTTACTTTACAAGAGGACCAGCCAGGCGGAGCGCACGCGGTAGTTCTGGGTTATGGATTATGGGTAAAGGATTTCAACAAAGACCCAGGCGCCCTAGGTCATCAGTTCCGAGTCAATGGCGAAAGCTACACCATCGTGGGAATCACACCGCCCGATTTCCGCTCGTATCCCGAAGCAGATTTGTGGATTCCACTGCAACTGGGGAGCGTAACCAACCCTGGAAATGATTACCGGGTCATTGTTCGTCTGAAAGACGGGATCGCACCGGACCAGGCGCGCCAGGAATTGAAGCAATTGTCGGAGATCTACCGGAAGATTTATGCGCCTCAAACGCCTCCTGGTGAAGTAATTTTGACGATGAGCAGCTTTCAAGGATTCATGACCGCCGGGGTCAGGAAGAACCTTTCTCTCTTGTTAGCAGCGGTCGGATTCGTTCTTCTCATTGCGGCAACCAATACAACCTTGCTGATTATCGTGAGGGCCTTGGCAAGGAGCCGTGAGTTTGCTACACGTGCTGCACTGGGAGGCAACCGCAATGGCTGGTTCGGGGCTTTCTTTAGCGATAGTTTTTTGCTGGTCGTGCCAGGCGGAGTACTTGGAATCATTTTAGCCAAAGAAAGTATTCCATTGGTACGCTGGATTTTTCCTGGTGATCTTCCCCTGGCCGTCCCCATAAGCATCGACAAGAATGTCCTCCTTTTTTCTTTGGCAATCGTTGTTTTCATGTTTCTTGTTTTGGGGTTGTCTCCGACTTTGAAAGCCTTCAAGACAGATCCGGCAGCGGTATTGCGTCAATCGTCGTACAGTGTGAGCGCCGGGCCCGGCCACATGTTTTTGGCGCGTGGCCTAATCACCGCCCAGGCTACGCTGACGCTGATTCTCCTCGCAAGTGCCGGCATGTTGTTGCACAACTTTATGGCTTTGATTGCCATTTCGCCAGGTTTCGATCCCGAGCATGTCATGGTCCTGCAGGTGTCGCTCGATTCCAATCGCTACTTGTCCACCCCGCCTACTGCGCAATTGGTCGAAAAGATAGGCAGTCAGATTCATGATTTGCCTGATATCGAATCCGTTGCCAGTGTGGTAGGGCTCCCGTTTGAACGCGGGTTGAATCTTCCGATGCATCCCATGGATGCCAAGGCCAAAGTCATCAATGCAGCAGAGTATCGTATGGTCAGTCCAGACTATTTCAAAGTAATGCGCATATCAACCGTTGCCGGCAAACAGTTCTCAGAGGCTGACGATGGCAACGCAGCGCCGGTCGCCATGATCAATGAAACCATGGCCCGGCTTTGGTGGCCTCAACAACCAGCGGTGGGACAGTTCGTGCAGGCCGGAGAAGAGCTCGGCCAGCAGCTTACCGATATGCCCCGTCTGATAATCGGCGTTCTGGCCGACATCCGGGAATCGGGGCTGGACCATCCTGCTCCACCAACGTTATTCATCCCCTTGCGGCAGACCCCGAACAACATCATCAAATTCGCCAACCAGTTGTTCCTGACCTCAATCGTGGTGCGGACCCGAAGCCAGGCAAATCGTATCGAGGGGGCGCGCCGCTCGATTGCAGGGGTCGACCCCGATCTGCCTCTTGCTTCAGCCCATCCCATGTCCCAGATCATCAGTAGCTCTCTTCTACTTCCTCGCTTTTACGCCTCGTTTACCATGGTGTTCTCGGCTTTTGCGTTGCTGCTGACCGTCACAGGAGTCTATGGGCTTTTGAGCTATCAAGTCAGCCAGCGCGTGCGAGAGATTGCCTTACGCATGGCCGTCGGAAGCAGCCGTTCCGGCGTGGTTTTGCTGATCGTCGCTCAAGGTCTACGACTGATCTCGATCGGCATGGCTTTTGGATTGATCGGGTGTGTGATCGTCTCCCGGCTGTTCAAGAGCATGTTCTATAATGGTGCCGTCCAATCAAGCACTCTCAGCGTACTTGGCATCGCTGTCGCACTTATGAGTTTTGCCGCTATGGCGGCCAGCGGGATAACCGCGTATCGTGCTGCATCAATTGAGCCTATGGCGGTGCTGAGAAATGAGTAACCAGCATGCAGGCGTAAGTATCACCAGCGGCCCGGCGGTCATATCTTTGCGAGATTTCTTTTCGGGCATCTGGAACCACGGTTTAGGAACGGACAACGACTGGCTCATGGGCACTTCAGACAAACCCTATCGGATATTGGTTGCCGATGATCAGTCGGCGGTGCTCGACGCTCTCAAGATGCTGCTGGGAGCGGAAGGGTTCGAAGTCGACGCCGTGCGTTCTCCTCGTGTGGTGCTTGAATCGATCGGATTGCGCGAGTACGACATCCTTCTTCTCGATCTCAACTATGCCCGCGATACAACCTCTGGCACCGAAGGCATGGATCTTCTTCACAAGATCCGTCAAATAGATAACCAGGTCCCGGTCATTGTTATGACTGCATGGGGCAATATTGGCCTTGCGGTCGAGGCCGTGCGCGGGGGAGCCCGTGATTTCATTCAAAAGCCCTGGGACGACGACCGCCTGGTCGGTATCTTGCGGACCCATGCTGAACTCTACAGGGCCCATCGCCTGGGGCAGCGGCTGGAAGCAGAGAACAGGTTATTTCGCGGAGAGGGACGCCCGGCCTTCATTGCTAAAGCTCCGGCCATGCAACCGGTGGTCGAGGCGGTCGCCATGGTTGGACCTTCCGATGCCAATGTGCTCATCAATGGCGAGCACGGCACCGGCAAGGAAGTTGTCGCGCAGATGCTACATGCCGTTTCGCTGCGCGCCCATCGGCCATTGATTGCGGTGAACACCGGCGGCCTGCCCGAAGGCACGTTTGAAAGCGAATTGTTCGGCCACGTGAAAGGAGCCTATACTGACGCCCGGGCCGACCGGATTGGTCGCTTTGAAATGGCCGATAGTGGCACGCTTTTTCTCGATGAGATCGCCAATGTTCCTTTCCGCCAGCAAGCCAAGCTATTGCGCGTTTTGGAAGTCGGGGAGATGGAGCGAGTGGGGTCGTCGCGCACCCGCAAGGTGGATGTTCGCGTGATTTCGGCTTCCAATGCCGATCTGATGGCCGAGTGTGCCGCGGGACGGTTCCGCGAAGATCTATTGTTCCGGTTGAACACGGTCGAGATCCACATACCGCCGCTGCGGGAACGCCGCGAAGATATTCCTGCGCTTGCGGAACATTTCCTGGCGAAGTACGTCGCCAAGTACGGAAAGTCGGCGCGAAGCTTTTCCCTTGAGGCCGTTCAGAAATTGTCTGACTATGATTGGCCCGGCAATGTGAGGGAGCTTGATCACATGGTCGAACGAACGGTCATCATGAGCCAGAAAGAAACCATCGAGTCGGGCGATCTGGGCCTTCATCCCTCTGGCCGTCCACGTCCAGTGGACCTTTCCGACATGAGTTTGGAGGAAGTTGAATCGCTGTTGATCAGCAAAGCCCTGGCCCGTTACAGCGGAAATGTGAGCCAGGCGGCTGAAGTATTGGGGCTCAGTCGAGGATCGTTCTACCGTCGGATGGAGAAATACGGCCTGTATGTCCCTGACTCGGCTCGGAAAGAAAAGCGGTAAATTTCGCGTCAATCTGACCGCTCCGTTCGGTCGCAAACTTTTGCTTTCCATTCTGGCTGCCGGGCTTCCCGGTGTCATCCTGTCTCTGGCCTTTGTGTGGGGCCGGGATTATGCGCTTGACCACGAGATTGAATTTTCGGTTCTGGTTCTCGGGTTGTGGGCAGGGCTGAGTTTTTGGGCAAGCGAGGGAGTTGTGCACTCGCTCCGGGTTCTTTCCAATGTGGTCGCCGCGATGAGAGACGAGGACTTTTCTTTTCGCGCTCTCCAGGCCACGCCCGGGGACCCGCTCGGCGATCTGGCCATCGAGATCAACGATCTGGCTCGCGCTCTGGAAACCGAGCGGCTGGCAACCATAGAGAGTGCTAACCTGCTCAAGCAGGTAATGGCCGAGGTCGAGGCTGTGGTTCTGGCATTCTCTCCGGACGGCATCGTGCGCCTTGTGAATCGCGCTGGCGAGGCCTTTCTGGGGAAGACGACAGAGCATATATTGGGTTTCGCGGCGCGCGAACTTGGTATCAATGACCTGCTCGATGATCGTCCAGTGACCACCATCTCACGAGTCTCGGCCGGACTCGAAAAGCGCTGGATTATCCGCACTGCCTTCTTTCGACAGCATGGCATTCGCCATCGCCTAGTCCTGCTTTCAGAAGCTTCGGAAGCTCTGCGGACAGAAGAGCGCCTGGCATGGCAGCGCATCATCCGTGTGCTCGGGCATGAGATCAACAATTCTCTGACACCCATTAAATCGATTGCCCGCACACTGTCGCGCATTCCTCTTGACGGTGAGTTGCCCGAGAGCGCGCGCAATAACTTCAGGCATGGGCTGGACGTCATCGGAAGCCGGGCCGAATCCTTGAACAGGTTCCTTCAAGGCTATGCCAAGCTGGCTCAACTGCCGCCCCCGGTGCGCCGCATTTTAAATCTTTCTCAGCTTCTTCACCGTGTGATCAATCTGGAAGCCAGACTGCAGATCGTGGCGCTCCCCGGTCCGGAAATGGAAATCCAGGTCGATCCAGATTTGTTTGAGCAGGCCCTGATAAACCTTCTGAAAAATGCCGTCGAAGCGGTGTTGATGCGCGAGCAACCTGTAACTACACCGGACGCAGTGACAGTTTCCTGGGAGGTGGACAAATCCGACCTCAAGCTTTGGATTCGCGACCGGGGTATCGGCCTGGCAAGGACGGAAAACCTGTTTGTTCCTTTTTACACCACGAAAGAACGCGGCTCAGGAATCGGGTTGCTGGTCAGTCGCCAGATCGTCGAATCCCATGGCGGCACGCTACATCTTCAAAACCGACTTGATATTGCCGGTTGCGAAGTAAAAATCACACTGCCTGGTGTGTGCTGCTAAATCCATTCTCAGGATCGGCCGGGTCACGCCCACCGATGAGAAGGTCGCTGTCACCTGACTTCATGAGCTCGGCAACGACGGCTGTTCCCGTTGCGCCGTAGCCGCCAACGATGCCGAAAGTGCTCTTCTGAGTGGGCAAAGGTTTAGCCGTTCGCTCCGCTACTCGCGGGTTCATTTGTTTCGGAGCCTTCGAAGGTCGCGACGTCGCGCAAGCCCTTGAATTAAATGAAGTTAACCGGTCGCGACCGAGTTTTCGCGCTCGCGACTGGTGGCGACCGGACCGGCATAGCGTTCCCACGCATCCTGGAAATCCTGCAAGCGATAGCCCTTCAGCGATGCTCCATCCACTTTGATGTCACAGCTGAAAATTCCGAAGGGACGGAGAAGATTACTGAGATGATTGCGCGAGTTACTGGCCCACCTGCTCCAAGGGCGATCTTCGAGGTTGCGTAAATAAGAAAGGACGTCACGCGTGGGAAGTTTTTCGGGTTGGTTGTTGACCAGGAAGAGATCGCGGATGTCCCTGAGGACTTGAACCTGATGGCCGTACTCGGCGACGCCGAAAGCGGCCATGAGGGCGGCACGGGCCCTGGCCGGCCAGGAGCCGCCAATCATGTTGGCGATGCGGAGGAGGGGTTCGGCACATTGCTGTTGCCGGGGAGTGAGGGCGGAAGGCAGTTGAATGGGTTTGTCCCTGGTTTCCTGGAGCCGAGGAGAGATCTCATCGGCCCAGTGTTTCAGCCATTGCTTGAGAGCGTTGGCAGGACTGAGCAATTCGTCGGGAAAAAAGCGGTTGAGCTGATCAGAGAATTTCCTGCGGTGGAGGACGATGGGGATGCAGCGAGAAGCCAGCGATGCAGGCAACGAAGTGTTGCCGGCAAAAGCTTTGGGGCCAGCGACGAAATATTCCTCGTGGCCATGGGAATAGCGGGCATTTACGTCTGCGCCGCAATTGAGAAGAGCAACGATGGGCTGCCTTTCCGAAGGCCCGAAGCTGTGGTGACAATCATCAATCAAGAAGGTCATGGGAAACCGGGGATGATTGGGATTGTCTGCATTCTTTTTGATTTCAGAAATATTTTTCCTGAACTCGGAGAGCGATCTTTTATCCAACAATCTATGGAGGAGAGTGCCAGAAGAGGCGGCGGTCACGAGGGCCGGTTCACAAGAAAGCAGCTCCAGCAGCCTAAGGCAGAGAGATTTCCCGCATTGGGGTTCAGGAGAGCGGACGTCCAAGTAGGGAATGGCGTGGAAGCGGGAGAAGCACCAGGTATTGGCAACCCACAAGGCAAGGATGGTGAGTTGGTGATCGTCACAGAGGAGAAAGGCGCGGATGAAAGTTTCAATGGCGTCGAAGCCCTGAAGGGGTGTAGCCGGTAGTCCTGATTCTTCAGATTATTCATAGGTCGTCTCGTCGTCTCCATAGGTCATTTTCCTGATGTGCGTGCGCATTCGTTTTTTATTCGCTATAATGATGCCAGCCGGTTGTAGCCGTGTCAAGCCACAAGATGTAGTGGTCATCAAGGGGGCTGGACGTCCCCCAACCCTTCATGGAAGGCTTAAAGACTTTAACGCTGATCACCAACCACGAAACAGTCTCGCGCAATGAACGAACTGCGCCAATCGCGGACAAATCGTTGTAGGGCTTTCGTGTGGACGATGTGGACGGTCTACAGTAATCGGAAAAATGCCACACCCAAAAAGCCTTTTTTTGCCGCTGATCCCTTCGCCCTCACCTCAGGACAGTTGAATGTGGCTACTGAATGGGGAGCTACTCTTATCGTGATGACCTCGCATGAACGCAAGGGCGTAGCAAAGTTCCTGCATCGTAGCGTGGCCTAGGCCATCATCCAGAGGGCGGCTTGTTCGGTGCTGGTAGTGAAAGGGCTGGCGATCAAGAAAGCTGCCGCTTGAATCATTTTGGAAGCGGGACTTTGATCGTAAACTTTGATCGCGGCAATGCTTTTGAGCGTCGCATGACCGGTGGACGATTGCAGCTTGTGCGAAATACCGTCTGCGCGATTTCACGCGAGCCAGTTCAGATTTACCGCGGTGCGCTTTGGGCCATTCGATGGATGGAGGCACGCAGGCCCCGCAGCCGCAGGGCCAAGCCTAACATGCAGATCGCGCTGAAGCCGGAGTAACAACTGAGCCAGATGAAGGTTGCTCCGGCTTCTGCCGTTCGCACCAACAGAAATGCCACGACAAAAGCGATAGAAGCTACTCCGGCCAATCCAAGAAACCATTCATCTAAGTGCAAATGACGATGCGTAACGACACCTTGCGGCCCACGAAAACGCGATTGCTGTTCGTTGATGATGAACAAAATATCCGGCTAACGCTCCCAGCGATTCTTCAACAGGAGGGATTCGACGTGTCGGTCGCGGCATCGGTTCCGGAAGCGCTGGAGATCATCAATCATCAACCATTCGAAGTGTTGCTAACCGACCTCAACATTGGTGGTCCAGCGGATGGCTTCATCCTGGTCAGCGCCATGCGGCGAGTCCAGCCGCACGCGGCTACATTCATTCTGACCGGCTATCCAGACTTTCAAACTGCGCTGGAGGCAATCCGAAAACAGGTGGACGATTACTTCACCAAGCCGGCGGATATCTCGATGCTCGTGGCCACTCTTAAGGAAAGATCCCGAAAGCCGCGCCTCAGTAACCAGGCGCCATGTAAGCGAGTGTCAGATATCGTACTGGAGAACTCAGACAAGATCATTCAGCGGTGGTTGAAGGAAGTCAATGCCGATCAGAGACTGGGGTCGATTCCAATAACCGAGAATGAGAGGATCGATCGCCTCCCTCTTTTGCTCAATGACTTGGCGAACGCTCTGGAAGCATCTGCCAAACAGTTGCCGTCCGAATGTTTCAGTACCGCAGCCGTACACGGAACAGATCGCGCAAACCAGGGTTATACAATTCCCTTGCTGGTTACCGAAACGCGCATTCTGAACAAGGTGATCGCTTCCGCACTGCAGGAAAACCTCTTAAGCATTGACCTGAGCACGCTGATTTCCGACGCCCTCAAGGTTGGAGAATACCTGCAAGCGTTGCTCGAGGAATCTATCCGCGCGTTTCAAGCTGTCGAAACTAAGCCAACGCGAAGATTCAAGGTAAGAGCCGGTTGAAATCGAAAGTTCATCGGGGCCAAGGCGCCGGCGTTTACACCGTCAAAAAATGAACCGAACACTTGCGATTTCCGCATCCACGGCGCCCATGGACCCAGGATCGCGATCAACAGGAAAGACGGCAGAAAAATCCCGACGGTCGCCACAACGGTGCCCGGAACCCGCCCTAGCAGATGGCAAAGGAATCGAATCAAGCTCGTATACAAAGACCTGGGGCCAGAGCTGAATCCTGTGTAGTTCATCCTTCTGATTAAGGGAACCTAATTTGGCACGTCCTATTATAGATGGATTTTTTTGCATTTGTTGCTGTTCCTCATGATGTAATTTAGGGCAACACAGGGCTCCGAAGCCTTCTTGTCGGAGGAGTGCCATGCCTTTGGAAAACCTGCCGCTGAGTGATGCTGCAGTTAGTAATCTCCTCGATTTTGCGCCTGACGCAATGATGGTTGTGGACCATGAAGGGCGAATCATCCTCGTAAATTCGCAGGCGGAGAGGCTTTTTGGATATTCCAGGAACGAGTTACTGCAACAACCAATCGAAGTTTTAATCCCTGAACGCTTTGTACAGCCGCACCGAAAACACATGGCGGGCTTTTTGGCTAGCCCCACCTTGCGGCCCATGGGAGCAGGATTGGAGCTAAGAGGTCTGCGTAAAGATGGAGCCGAATTCCCGATCGAGATAAGACTAAGTCCAGTCCTGACGGAACAGGGTATGTTGGTGTGTAGCGTGATCCGTGACACGACGGAGCCCCACAAGGCACAAGAGGCATTACGCTGGTCCGAAGTCCGTTATCGTCGGCTCTTTGAAACCGCCAAGGACGGCATTCTGATCTTGGATGCAAATACGGGCCAGATAACGGACGTGAATCCATTCTTGATAGAAATGCTGGGCCATTCGCATGACGAGTTTCTCGGCAAAAAACTTTGGGAGGTAGGCCCTTTCAAAGACGTCATGGCCAGCCGGGCAGCTTTTGAGGAATTGCAGCAAAGAGAATATATCCGCTATGAAGACCTTCCGCTAGAAACCAAGTCGGGCCAGCTTATTGAGGTTGAATTTGTCAGCAATATCTACCAAGTAAATGGAGAGAGGGTGATTCAATGCAACATTCGCGACATTTCCGATCGCAAGCGGGCTGAGTTTGCGCTGCGCCAGAGCGAAGAAAGATACCGCGCTCTGTTTGAACAGGATAGCGCTGGTGACTATATTGCGAGCCCTAGTGGCACGATTCTCGCGTGCAACGCGGCTTTCGCCCGTATGTTTGGGTTCACCACAGTAGAAGAGGCCAAACAAGCGGGCATTGTCTCACTCTTTGGGGGCGGTGAAAGGTACAACGCATTCCTGGAAAGGCTAAAAGAAAGGAAGAAGTTGGACGATCTTGAAGAAGAGCTCCGCCGCAAAGACGGAAAACCTTTGCAGATCGTTGCGAGAGTCATCGGCGTATTCGATCCACATGAAAGGCTGATCGAAATTCATGGCTATCTCGTCGACGAATCGGAACGCAGGAGGAGCGAAGAACAGATCCGCCAGGCCCAAAAAATGGATGCTGTGGGGCGGCTGGCTGGAGGTATTGCCCACGACTTCAGCGGCCTTCTACAAGTCATTATTGGGTATGCCGAACTCTCCTTGGATGAACTGACACCGGACCACTCCATCCACAAGAGACTTTTGGAGGTTGTGAGGGCAGCGAAGACGGGCGCAGCGCTTACACACCAGCTGCTTGCTTTCACCCGACAGCAAGTGTTGCAGCCGGTGGTGTTGGACTTAAATGCCGTCATTCGCGATGCGGACAAGATGCTGGGTCGTCTGATCGGCGAAGATATTGAAATGGTAGTGAATCTTGAGGCAGATTTAGGACGGGTGAAGTCGGACCCGACCGAGATCATACAGGTGATTTTGAATCTAGCCACCAATGCTCGCGATTCCATGCCCCAGGGCGGAACGCTCACTATTGAAACGTTGAACGTGAACGTTGCCGAGGGCGACCTCAATGATGAACGAGCGGCCAAGCCAGGCCCGTACGTGGCCCTGAAAGTGACTGACACCGGAATCGGCATGGACAAGGAGACTCAAGCGCGCGTCTTCGAGCCGTTTTTCACCACCAAAGGAATCGGCCAGGGGACGGGGCTGGGATTGGCAACAGTCTATGGCATCGTCCGCCAAAGTGGGGGGTACGTCTCGGTTCATAGTGGGCTGGGCCGAGGAACGTCGTTCGAGATTTTGTTCCCGCGGGTGACAGAAACTGCCGGCCTGCGGCAGTTGGAAGGACTGTCTGCCTCCGCTCCCAAGGGATCAGAAACTATCCTGGTAGTTGAGGATGCAATTCAGATACGAGAAATCGTGCGCGAGTGGCTGGAGATGAGTGGTTATAAGGTTCTGACGGCGGGAGACTCAACGGAGGCGGTTCGGGTCGCTACCGCGCATGAGGGTGCGATCCACTTGGTCCTCACCGATGTTGTGATGCCTGGTGTCGGCGGGCCTGCTCTTGTCGAACACCTTTTGTCGATGCAGCCAGGGATGAAGGTGCTCTTCATGTCGGGTTACACAGACGCCAGAATAACGCACCACAAGATCAGCGAGATAGGGTTTCACTTTATCCAAAAGCCTTTTACACAAGCGGCACTGGCCAGCAAAGTACGAGAAGTATTGGATGGGGCGAGAAATGCTTCACAAACACCACTGGATGAATCATCAGTCGCTTGAGTCTTAGGGGCGCATGCTGAATGTCGGTTCGAGTCCAAGGGCCTCTGGTGCCGGGCACGCCCTGATCATCGCAATTCTTCCGCAGCGCGCGCCTCGTCTACGCCCGGCGGGTTGTGAACCGGATCCGGGTGAGGAAACGGCGTCAGCCACAGCCTCTTATGCCATTTCACCGCGAACGCCTGAGCTAACTTTTCGTGAGCGAACCTAAGGCGGACTGATCGTCGGTCTTCATCGATCATCTGTAAATGCCCGAGTTCGTGCAGAAGAACGTCATAGAGCATGTATCGGCGAATAGCCAGCGGCGGCCATTTCTGGTTGCGTTGCGCGCCGAATAGCTGAGGCGACGAGCCGTCAACCCAGATGCTGAGGCGGGGCGGCAGGGCGCACAAATCTATGGTGCGCCCTAGGCGACGATCTTAGAACTTTTTTGCTCAACCCCGGAGAGACGATTTCCGAACTTCGAATTTAATCCTCAGTAAATTCAACAACTTAGCTAGAGAAGCCAATCTCAAAGATTTTCCACCCCGCTCTCACTAAACTGGATACCCAGCTTTTTCGAGATTAAAAGAGAATCTATTCCCCGTTTATCTCCTTGATAGATATCTCCTATCAGCGTCATTGCCGTTCCTGTCTTTATCCAAATTCAAGAGAGAGCCTAAACTTCAGTTGTGCTTGGTCTATGCCGCAAATCCTAATGATCTAACCCAGAAACATGCACAATAGAGAACTGACAGCGACGGCAGGACGCCCGATAGGAGATAACCAGCGTTCCCTCAGTGCGGGTCCGCGGGGTCCTATTGTCTTTGAGGATCACCTGCTGTTTGAAAAAATGGCACACTTCAATCGTGAGCGGATTCCAGAGCGGGTTGTTCATGCAAAAGGCTCTGGGGCATACGGTTATTTTGTATGCACGAACCCGCAAATGGCCATGTACACAACGGCTTCGCTTTTTTCGCAGGCCGGCAAGTACACGCAAGTCTTTGTGCGATTTTCTACCATGGTCGGCGAGAAGGCATCTGCCGACATGGAACAGGACCCGCGAGGTTTTGCGGTCAAGTTCTATACGGAGCAAGGCAACTGGGACATCGTCGGTAGCAACACTCCGGTCTTCTTCATTCGTGATCCGTTGAAATTCAGCGATCTGGTTCACGCGCAGAAGCGTGACCCGCAAACCAATCTTAGGTCGCCTGCGACGATGTGGGATTTCTGGTCGCATTCGCCAGAGTCGCTGCACCAAGTCACTATCCTATTTTCCGATCGTGGCATTCCTGATGGATATCGCCACATGAACGGTTATGGCGGTCACGCCTTCAGCCTCACCAATCTCCGTAACAAATTGTTCTACGTGAAATGGCACTTCAAGACCTTGCAGGGCATTCAATGTTTCACGCGCGAAGAAGCTGAACGGATGAGAAGCGTGGACCCCGATTATGCACAGCGCGATCTGCATACGGCAATCGCCCAGGGAAATTTTCCTAAATGGCGCGTCTGCATGCAGGTCATGCCCGAGAAGGAAACCTGGAGCTGTCCGTTTAACCCATTCGATCTCACAAAGGTGTGGCCGCAAGGTGACTATCCGCTGATCGATGTGGGAGAACTGGTACTGAACCGCAACCCGGAAAACTATTTTGCCGAAGTTGAACAGGCAGCATTCAATCCAGGAAATATCGTGCCAGGCATGGGATACTCGCCTGACAAGATGCTGCAAGCACGTTTGGTCTCCTACTCCGATGCACAGCGTTACAGGATTGGCGCCAACTACGCGGCACTACCGGTCAATCGTCCGCAGTGCCCGGCGTACAACTACCAGCGGGATGGCTCGATGCGTTTCGACGATAACGATGGGAAAGCCGTAAATTACCAGCCGAATAGCTTTGGAGGGCCTGTTGGGGATCGTACCTATCGTGACCGTCCCCGCACCATTGGCGGAGTGCTCGGAAGACATGATCATGGTCTGGACAACGATACCTGCACACAGGCCGGCAATCTTTTTCGCCTGATGAACTCAGGAGAACGTGGAAGGCTGGTCAGTAACATCATTGCCAGTTTGAGAAGCGTTCCACAGCCGATTCAGGAGCGGCAGATCAGAAATTCTTACGAAGCCGATCCTCGCTATGGAACCAGCATAGCCCAGGGAGTAGGTCTCGACATAAGAGAGATCGTGGGTTTGGGCGCCGATATAGATGGGAGCCATCGGAACGAATGTGTTCTCCTTTTCCGTCGTACCGCGACATAGATAAAGATTATGCCATCCAACGGAGAAAAATTGAGGCTTGTGCGGACTCGGAGTCAATCCAACGCAGGCGAGAGCAGGAGATACAACCGCCTCATTTTGGAAAAGCAGCGTTCAGGCGTGACTGGGTACGTTCGCCAATTCTCCAAAAAATTGATTCGCTTTCTGACACTGCAGCTTGATCTCTTCGAGTTCCTGAGATCGCTTGCCTTAGAGCGAAGTGGGCCTTCGCGGTCAATTTCGGAGCGGCCTGAGCAATCGCGGGCAGTTCGTTGCGCACGAATCCTGGTGATGCCAGGTACGGGAAAAAACTAATGTCAATTCGCGTTCAAGAGGTATCGATCTTGCAGGAGATTGCCTACCTCGATCCTGATTTCGATGATGAAATCATGCCTTTGGAAAGAAGGGCTGCATGGTTCCGACTACGGCAGCTTGTCTCCTCTCCGTGTGTGCTGGCTCTGGGGGTTTTTACAGCACTCATGATCGCAGGCGTACTGTTGGCAGATTAAATTCGCCGCTGAACACCTTCCCGGCTTCTTAACCTTCAAGTTTGTTGGTTTCTTTCAGTGTCCGCAGCCAATCGGTGAATGCCCTCATGGACCTGCTGACCGGGTGCCGTCGCACGCGAAGATAGCCGACCCGCCTGAAGACGTCCAAGCTGAGCGGAATCAGCGTGCAGCCGGTTGCATATCCTTTAGCCATTGCCGGTATCAAAGTCAGCCCAAAATTCGACCGGACAAGCTGGAATATGCTCTCCAGTTGGTTTGTTTCGAACACAGAGTGAAGCTCGGCCTTGGCCCGGTTGCAAGCCGTGAGGACGTCGTCGCGCAAGCAATGACCTTCTTTCAGCAACAGAAAACGTTCGTTCTGGATATGTTGCAGGTGTACGTTGGGCTGTTGGGCCAGGGGATGGCGAAGAGCAACAGCCAGGAACAATCGCTCCCGGAACAGTTCACTGCAAATAATGTCCGGATTACGAATGGGCAGTCCAGCTACTACGATGTCGAGATCACCTGCCTTAACCTGTTCGATCAATTGCGATGTCGTGTCTTCGGTAAATTGCAAATCAACATCGGGAAATTTTCCCAGAAATGACTTGACACGGGGCGCAATCAAGTAAGGCATGATGGTTGGAATCACCCCGACTCGAAGCCTTCCTCCCACACCTTCCTGCAGGCTGGCCAGCGAGGCCTCGGCCTCCGCCACACGCTGAAGAATATCGGGCGCCGATTTACTTAAAGTTTCCCCGTGCGTGGTAAGGCGGACCGAGCGCGCGAGCCGCTCGAACAATGGTGCGCCAACAGATTTCTCGAGCACCCGAATCTGCTGTGATAACGATGGCTGGGCGATGCCCAGTTGCTCTGCAGCGCGGGTGAAACTGCCAGACCGGACAATGGCGCAAAAATACTTTAACTGGTGAAGTTCCATAATGTTTTTTCCGCTGCCGGTACAACAAATAGCTGTCGATAGAAATTCCCTATAGGTATTATTGGATTAAGTGTGTTTACCTATTGATCGGAAATTCCTATACTGAAAAACAGGTCGCAGGGCCAGGAAAAGCCATATACATAGAAACCCACGTCAATCTTCCACTGTGTATGCGGTTGAGTTCAGATACTCGCTGAATTTCGAGAGCTCGATAGCCTTCAGCAGGACCAATTGATTTTTCTCTTCCGGAGAAGTGCAACTGGACGTGTATGCACGTTTGCCCAATACCCGTTCAGTAGCGCCCTTGTGCAGTTCATCCAGAGAAAGAACCGGCTCAGACACTTATTGGGAGGACATGTGAACGCTCTTACAATCGACGATTTTGGAAAGCTCGCTTTGCCCTTGCTGGACCGCTTGCATGGCTTCGCCCGCTCGCTCAGTGGCAATTCCGACGAGGCGAGCGACCTGGTCCAGGAGAGCTTAACCAAGGCGCTGAAAGCCTTTGGTTCGTTCCGTCAGGGCACGAACTTTAACGCATGGATATTCACAATCCTGCGCAATACATTCCTTAACGCTCGCATTGCGGTCAAGAAACAGAGGGAATTGTGCGGAGAGCATGAAGAAGATGTAGTCAACCCGGGCGATAATCCCGAGAGAATTCTGATTCGGCATGCGGAAGCAGAACTTGTTCAGCAGGCAATTGCGAAGCTGCCCCCTGAATTTCGAGAGGTGCTTCTGCTGGCTGACATTAACGAAATGGCCTATCGAGATATTGCCCAGCATCTTGGCATTCCTCCCGGAACTGTCATGTCACGATTGTCACGGGCCAGAAAAAAGCTGCGCGATCATCTGGTAGACATGCTCAATCAGCAACGTGAGATAGTTGTGCGGCAAATCCAGCCCTCATTTGCGAGCAATAACAATTAAATAGCCAGCCCGTCACCTCGCGGCGCCAGGCCGGCTCCTTAGAAATCCAGCAGCACGCGTTGCATCTGCAACTTTGCTGTTGAAAAGTCATAGCAACTGCGGAAGTCATCACACTGCTGACAGTGGTCCCAGGCATTCAGATCCATATCAAGCTTGCGGTCCCGATGACTTGCCCCCAGGCTATTAATGCAAATCTGAAAAACCTTTCCCTTTGCTGTTTCTCCGAACTGAATCTGTTGGAGATCAGGATAGATCGTGCCAAAGCAATTTTTCATCTCTGCCTCCAATTAAACAGTCGTAACTTCCTCAAGTCTGATACGCTTGAGGCCATCGGGTTCCCATCCAAGGCCCCGTGCTATGCCGGTTCCGTAAGCAGGATCGGCTCGCTTAAAATGCCATATCTGGCGTTCCTGGATATGTTGCGGTACGTCCTTCATGCTGGCCACGATGTTGCCGATAAGATGCTCACGCTCTTCCGGACTCATAAGACGAAACAGGTTGCCGGGCTGAGTGTAGTAGTCATCGTCCAGCCCATGATTATGGCGATCCACAGCGCCGGCGACGATGCGTGGGCGCTCGCGATATAGGGAATTCTCTGCTGGCCCATCAAAGCTGTTGGGTTCATAATTGGGCGCTGCTCCGGAGTTACCGTCAAAACGCATTGCACCGTCGCGGTGGTACGTGTGGACTGGGCAGGTTGGCCGGTTGACCGGTAACGAATCGTAATTGACGCCCAAGCGATACCGATGAGCATCCGGATAAGAAATCAGCCGGGCTTGCAGCATCTTGTCGGGCGAGTATCCCATGCCAGGCACAATATTCTTAGGTTCGAATGCGGCTTGCTCCACTTCAGCAAAATAGTTCTCAGGGTTCCGGTCCAGCACCATTTCACCGACCTCGATGAGAGGGTAGTCCCCATGGGGCCAGACCTTGGTGAGATCGAATGGATTGATGTAATAGCTCTCCGCATCCTTCTCCGGCATGATCTGCACGCAGACATGCCACTTGGGGAAATCACCGTTTTCGATGGCTTCGAACAGGTCGCGTTGTGCATAGTCGGGATCTTTGCCTCTCAACTCGTCGGCTTCTTCGCGAACGAAATTCCTGATCCCCTGCCGGGTCTTGAAGTGCCACTTGACATAGAACAGCTCGTTCTCGGAGTTGATGAGGCTGAATGTATGGCTGCTGAAGCCATCCATGTGCCGGTAGCCATCGGGCGTGCCGCGGTCGGAAAAGAGAATCGTGACTTGATGGAGCGACTCCGGTGAAAGAGACCAGAAATCCCACATCATGGTGGGCGACTTGAGGTTGGTCTGCGGATCGCGTTTCTGGGTATGAATGAAATCGCTGAATTTCAGCGGATCACGGATAAAGAAGATGGGCGTGTTATTGCCTACCATGTCCCAATTACCCTCTTCGGTATAGAACTTTACAGCAAATCCGCGCGGGTCGCGTTCCGTATCGGCCGAGCCTTTCTCCCCGCCCACCGTGGAGAAGCGGACAAATACCGGTGTACGTTTGCCAATATTCGAGAAAAGCCGGGCACTGGTGTACTTTGGCATGTTTTCGTTTGTACAAATAAAACTTCCATAGGCTCCAGACCCTTTTGCATGGACCACGCGCTCAGGAATCCGTTCACGGTTGAAATGGGCCATCTTTTCAAATAGAAGAAAATCTTCAAAAACGACGGGACCGCGCGGGCCGACAGTAAGAGAATGCTGGTTGTCTCCTATAGGGCGTCCTGCTGCGGTGGTAAGTTGCTTCTTTTCCATTACTCTGCCTTTCGATTTCGATTGCTTTCAGATTTAAGCTAACCAAATTGAGCAACTGAGAGAAGCCCAAGAAGCGTATATAAGGAATAGAGGGAAGCTATGCCAATAGAAAATAACTACAAAATCAGTCAGATACCCCCCGCAGAGCGGGCGGCTTGATGAGTTGGGCCGCCTCAAATCTTTTCAAGTCGCACTGGTCAAACCAGTGGTTTGCCTAAAACTTGAATTACGTGGCTTTATCTCCCCAGCTTCTTACGGAATATTTCCCTAACGGCTGCGATTGCATTTTTTTTTGCGAATTGTATTCATAGACAAATTCGATTTGCTAGATAGAAGATCCCTATGCTATTGGGATTAGTCTTCATACTATACTTCGGCGTGCATAAGCGAGTTTGTAAGCCAGATGGTTCTGTTGACATTCTTATTTGAAGAGACATTGCTCCTGAACTTGCAGAATATCAAGTGCACAACTCACTCGATC
>DASZFU010000130.1:0-34944 GCA_035939495.1 Candidatus Angelobacter sp.
CGGGCCAGCGCAATAGCACCATGACAGCCTTGCAGTTCTCGAAATCGCTGAAGTGTATGATTGCTTCGTGGAGTGTCTTGAGGTTTTCCATGTCTCAAGAGTACAGGAAAAGTTAGGGTACGTCAAGTATATAATTACCCTAATAAAGGGGTGGGGGGGATTCCCATCTCGTCAGCATTCCCTCAGACACACTTAGAGTATCTAAAGAATAGCCACGAGAGTTTCAGTCATCGCGAATGACCCCGGATTGTTTAGGCTTTTGATGAAGCCTACTAAGCGAATAGTATACGAATATCTATTGCTTGTCAACCAGAACACAACAGCATGTTGCTGGTATTCGAGTTTCTAATGTCCCACCACCTCATCCCATTCCTGTTGTCCCCGCTGGCGAATCTCCGGCAAGTCTTCTTGCAAGATAAATCGCTGCTGGACCAACTTTTTTGCCGCTTCTTCGAACTTTGTCAGGTATTGCTCGCGCGATGTGTAGCGTTCAGCGATCGAGACCCTCGGGTCTCCCGACTTTTTCCGCTCTTCCGCTGTCTTAGCCAAGGGAATAAACGATCCGAGAAAGCTCAGGCGCTGATCGGGTGCGCCGATGCTGGGATCACGCAGATTCCATCCCGTATACGTGGCAAGCGGAACCTGCAGCTCCGGCAGACGCACTCCGCCAAGATCATTGCCGTCGGCATCCGATTGAGGCACCAGCAGAACGAATGCCTTGCCCACCTTGGGAGGCTCATTCGCGATGATTCCCTGCTTCCACTGCGGACCAAAATCCAAGTGGTAAGCGAGATTGAATTCGTGAGGCTTGTTCACCCCTGAAATTTCGGGAAACTTCCACTTGTTCAAAGGAACCAGGGTGCCATCCGCAACTTTAGGATAGGTGCTGGCGGGAGGCGTCACGTTGTTTTTCACCCATTCATCCATGTCGGTGATCAGCGCTCGCCAATACCAGCGGATGGGATTGGGATTGTGCCGTTGCTGCGCGGTCGAATCAGGATTGCCCTGGGTGCTCTTTTGTGGTGGAAATCCCGCGGAGAAGTGCTGCAGTCCGGCAAGGAAGTAGATGCGAACGTTATCTGGAATGCGGGCATCGGCCTTGCCATCAGGAGAAGTGTGAATCAGCGCAGCAGCACGGCCCCAATATTCATAGGACGTGTTGGTGTAAAAGATTTTAGGGGCAGTGTGGGACTTGGCGGCTGCGTCGAGCAAACCTGCGGTTTCGCCAGTCTCAGGATCTTTTTCCGGAAGATCAGTAAAGGGAAAGAGATCGGTTGGAAAAAAGATACTCGACATCGGCTGGGCATCGCGCGAAGGCTGGGCGAAGCGGTGGTTGAAACTTCCGCGACCGGCGCCCGCTACATGGGAAAGCACACCGTCCATCACCTGGCGATCCTGCTCGTCGATGTTGAAGTCCTGATAGAGAAAATGGCGCAGATAGCGGCCGCTTTGAGAGATGCCTACGGCATAGGCACGATGTACCGGAGCGATGGCCTGCGGGTCATGCTTAAGATACGAAAGAAAATCACGCACCGCCGCCAAGCCGACACCTGTGACCGCCGGGTCTTTTGACGTGTAAACAATTTCGTAAATCCTGCCGGGAAGGAAGCTGGTATTAAGATGGACGTAGTGAGGATCGTCGACCAGCTTCCCGTCCACCTGATGGCCGAAGCTCCACTGATTGCGGGGAACGGTCTGCCGGACGCCTGTGGGCGTGTCGCGTACTGTCAAAACATTCAGCGAACTCGACGGATCATCCACAGCATAGCTTTGGCCGCCGGCCGGGCCGAGCAAGATGTGGCCCAGCGGCATATCATCGCGTTTCACTGCGGGAGTGAAGTCGGAGCGCACCAGGCCATGAATTGAATTGCTGCCCTCGAGAGCGACCGGCGCAGTGAAACGTACGTTTTGATTCTGATCCGCAAGGTCGTATTGCCATCCGAGCCACGCTACGGTAAAGCCTTGGCGCATCAGGAAGCCGTCTCCAAATTCCGACGACGGCCCTCCCCCGTTGACCAGGCGCAGAATTCCCCTTCCACCTCGATTGGAAACTTCAAAGAGCACGGCATCATTGCCTTTGCTCATGTCTTTGGGACGAAGGAGATAAAAGTCAGATGAAAATTCAACTTCGCCCTGGGTATTGCGCGGAGCCTTGTCAATATCGACAATCTGCCGGTTGTGCAGTCCAGCGGGATTTACGGCAAAGTAAACGCGCCCGGTAATTTTTTCGTATGTCCCGGCAGATCCAAACGGTTTGCCATCCTGAATGTCACTGCGGGAAGTGACCTCCACGCGGACAACATGAGCTTGTGCGGGCAAACCGGGAAGCAGTGCAAGAGCAAATAACGCGAGGCGGACACAAGTACGCAAGAGGAAGTTCATCGAGCAGCTCCGGTGAATGGATTGCCAATCAAATCGCTAACACTTTAGCATGTCGGCCCCCGCCACCGGCTTTGTCGGATTGAATAGTAAGTGACTCGGCGGGATTGCCAAAATTGCCACTTCGGCGCGCCTCAGTGCAGGCTCCATTGCCAAAATTGGCAAAATTGAAAACTAACTGCAATTCTTTATAGGTGTGCTGGTTCTAAATGGTTTCACAGGTCGGCCGTTGGGCAAAGGGAGTCATTCAGAAAGGCAGGAACGTGGGAATGGGGTTCGGAGAAACCCTGAACCATCCCGCTCGGATGGTTCAGGACCTGTTGCGAATGCGCCAGGCGACTGATCTACGGCATCAGGAATCCTTGCGGCGGTGGCGGCTCCGATCGTGATGCAGTTCTTTCCGGTCACAGCGGATATCGTTTTTCTCGGCTTGCTCTTGTTTTCTGTCTTGCCTCAGGCGCGCTTTGTCAGCCTGTATCTGAGATTTGCCAGCGTGACTTCTTCTATCTGCCTGTAACCGTTGCCGATCACTCTTGGCCTGCTGCCGGTCGCTCTGCAGCTCGGCCTTGTCTTTCCTGAGGTCATCCCTTAGTGCGCTCTGCTGATGATTGCGATGACGGTGGTGCGGATTGTTGCTGTTGCCGTTTTGATTACCGTTTCCCTGGCCAAATGCTAGAGAACCGGCCAATAGTGTCGCTGCCAAAACCAGTCTGTTGCTCATGTGTTCCTATTCCTCGTTTTAGGGTAATCCCGCTTGTGGCCAGATGCCACATTATATGTCCCAGGCTGGATTCACAAATCTCATTTCGATACACCAAGGTTCATCGTTCTTTGGGGAATTACTTCAATTGACTCGGTTCGGGACCAGACATAGGCTATAAAGCCCACAGCTAGTTGGTTTAGCCGGAACCGTAGCGCCGTCAGTGAGCCACCTATTACTTGGAGCGGAGGCCCTCCAAAAACGTCCAGAACTCCTTGTTGTTGCGATAGGGGAGGAACGAGTCATCAGCCGTTGGATCCGGCATGCTTTCGCCTGGTATAACATTTGCCTTCCGGTTGAACGCTTCCTGTAAATGCTTCCGTGCGTCCCCCAGATTGTGCTCCTCCGCATCGGCGCAGGCAAGGTTGTAATAATACAATGGATAGTCTGGATCTTCTGCAATTGCTTTGTCGAAGATCACACGGGCCTTCTGGATGTCGCCTGACATCCCATATGCCATACCTGCTTGATCGGTAGCTAGGCGTTTCATTGTCCTCGTGTCAATGCCGGGATTCTCACTCAGCTTAGCCAGCGCTGTTTCAAAAACTGGAGCCGCTGCTTTGTACATGTGCGCTTCATAAAGAATCTGCGCGTAGAGCAACACATCTCTAAACGTGGGAACATAGTTCTCGTCGAGCTGATAGCTTGCAAACACTCGCTTCAAATCAGCATCGTCAGCACTGATCGGTGTATCGCTGTAAAACTCCAGATCGCCACATATGCCTCCGGTCCCGATAAAGCCCCGTACCATGTACATGGTCTTGCCATTTTGCCCTTGCGCGGTGTAGGTCACCAAAGAAACAGGCAGACTGCCAGAATGGGCGATTTCTGACGTACCTAGAATCTTCAGAGTCATATTGCTTTTCTTTTCTGGCCCAAGAACGCCATCCCGACATCTGGCACTGGTCAGGGGTGCTCGCTCAGGAAACAGAAACAGGAATCCTAAAAAGGTAAGACGCCCTGATCCTTCCCTGGCACGTATTCCGATCTCTCGACCGTTTGGTTTGGCCGAAGATTGATTGACCTTGAACCCTTCCGCGGACCACCTGAGTTGTCCGTTGTGATCAACTAGTGACAGCTTGAAGTCAGCGTCGGCTGTGGCTTGCCCCAGAATAGAGAGACCGACAACGATCACAGCCGCCAAAACAAACTTGTTTTTTACCATATGGCCGCAAGTTTATCTCATGAACGGGACGCTGCGGAAGGTCTTTATTGAGTGAGAATCCCGCGATGTTGCTTACGATCTGGTGTGCTGCCAGTCAACCCATCTATCGACAACGATGAACTGAGCGCGGAACGATTGGAGAGCTTGCGTAAGCCTATAGAATTTGAGAGACGGAGTGGTTCCAGTTGTTATGCCTTCTAACTGCCGGACAACCGGACCAGTGGATGGCCATAGACGGAAAATTCTTCCCCAGACGCTGCTCGACCGCCCGCGACAGCTCTACGGCGCGCTGTTTCGTCTCGATGATTGCAAGATTGCAGTAGTCGGTACCGGTACATGCAACCAGTCCGCGGACAAACGGTGATGGAGCAGGAGAGAACTCGCGAAGCAGCGGCTCCTGAGATAACGCGGTGACGCGGCTGCTGGGTACGTTGGGTATGATTACGTTTTGTCCGGTGGTGAATCGGAGCTGACCGTTGCCATAGGTTTCGCTCAAATGCGCCAGTTCAGAGGTCTGTTCTGGATCCATCCTGCCGGTTGGCACGCACAATCCTACGGCCACGAGGTCCGGCTGCTTCTGCGGCGTTAGACCCAGGTGCTCGGTCTGACCAGCGCGGCGCATATCGTTGCCTGCGGGTCTCAGCTCCCGATCCAGGCGCATACTCAGTTCCTGGCGAAGTCGGGGAACGCCCCACTCCTCAATCAGAAACGCGAGCCGGCATTTGGAGCGCGCTTCACGCGGGCCGTGGTCGCGAAAAATCCTGATCAGCTCCACTACCACTCTGGCCGCTTCGGGAGCTTCAACAAAGACGTCCAGAGGGGACGCAATGGTGAATCCTCCTGACCCCATCTTGCCGCCCACCAGGATGTTAAACCCCAGGCCGTCTGCTGTTTTGGCGGGTACAAGAGCGATGTCCTGCGATTCACTGTGGATACAACTATCGAGGCAACCAGTTACCGTTACGTTGAGTTTCCTGGGAAGATCAGTAAATTCGGGATTGCCTTTTAGTCCCACCAGAATGCGGTCCAGCTCGAAGACTACAGGCGAGGCGTCGAAAGCTTCATGGAGCGTGATGCCGGCAAGCGCGCAGCCATTGATGTTACGAACGTTGTCCATGCCGGTTTGCAGACTGTGCAGGTTGACGCCGCGAAGCTTTTCCCAGATTTCCGGCACGCTATCAAGGGCGTAGCCCCGGAGTTCCAATTGTTGGCGCGTGGTGATATCGAGAACGCTGTTGCCCAGCCGCCGGGAGAGTTCAGCGATGGCGCGCAATTGTTCGCTGGTGGCAAAGCCGTTGGGCATTCGGATGCGCATCATAAAGCGGCCGGGAGTCGGTTTGCGGAAGAAGACCCCAACCCATTTCAGCAGATCCTTCTGTTCCTGGGTCAGCGACTCATGTCCCTGCTCGATCATTCGAGGCAGGTCTTCGCGTATGCGCAATCCATCGCCGCCCTTGGAGGCCTTGGCGACCTCCACGCTATTGCTGCCGGTGCGCATCTTCATCTCGAATTGGTTCCAATTGGCTGCACACCAACTCCCGACACCACTGTTGCGAAACCTCGATGACCGAGCTTCACACTTCCAAATGGTTTAAGAACGAATCTTCCGTGCGGGCTAGACAACTGCGTCTATTCAAGATGGACACATCGTGGGATCCAGTTAGGGGCAGGTTAGGCAACAGAGGCAGTAGAGTCAAATCGAAAAATTCTATGCGTGTGATTATTTTTCGGTGACACTGGCTACGGCAATTCCTTTCATAAAAAAATCCTATTGGACAGACCCAGCGGACGATGTCAACGTAAAAGAAGAATGGATACCGCAACCTTTCACAACAATATCGAAGTCGACTTCCTGCACGAAATCGGCAGCCGCAGGGCTGCGGTGGAGCCGCTGGAACGCGTGCTGGAGAGAATTGTGGAGTTTGTGTCCGAGGTGGTGCGCTGCGATTCCTGTCTTCTATACGTCTTGGAAAGAGATGAACTGGTGTTGCGGGCGTCACGGGACCCTCATCCCGAAGTGGTTGGCAGATTGAAGCTGGCTGTGGGACGCGGAATCACCGGGTGGGTGGCGCAGCGCCGCCAGCCGGTGGCGGTATCGCGCAGTGCTTATCGTGATCCGCGTTTCCAGTCCTTTAATCAGTTGCCCGAAGACCGTTATGAAGCATTTCTCTCTGTTCCTTTGCTTTGCCGCGGGCTAGTCGTGGGAGTTATCAACTTACAGCATCGCCGGCCACACGTGCACACGGCGCGCGAAATCCGATTCATCTCGACTATCGGATTCTTTGTCGGTGGCGAGATTGAGATGGCGCGCCAGGAAGGTGAAATCCCAACTCTGCGAACAACTCGAGACCCGGAGGTTAAGAAGTCAGACTGAAACCAACTCGTGCGCGTGATTGGTGACTTTTGCGTCGCCTACGCGGCTAACAATACGGCATAATAAACGGATGCGCCTCTACTCTCGTCTACTTCTCCTGGTTGCGGCCATACTATCGCTCGCGACGGCCGCCTTTGCCGAGCTAAACCAACCGCCTGCGGAATTGGCGTTTTTGCCCAGCGTGCTAAAGGTCAGAGATGACTGGGTGGCGGAGCACTACGTCTGGGACGAATTGCAGTTCCCGCCTATGAACGGCGAACAACATCCCGTGAAACGGGGCCATTATTGGCGAGTCTGGGGCGACGTCGAGAAGGCCAAGAATGCCATTGAAACCTGGAACTTTCTCAAGCCTGTTTTCCTGGCCAACGGTTGGACGGTGGTAAAAGAGCCGGAGCCAGGCCGGTCTCCGGGTATCGGGCGATACTCGCGAAATGGCGTAGATGCCTGGGCGCTGATTGACTTTTACAATAACCGCCTGCAGCTCAAGATGGTTGAGGTGGCGTCCCCTCCTTTTACCCTGACGCTGACGCCTCCGACTGCGACGCAGCAAAAGATGGCCTCACCCGACAAGGGCGACTTTCCCTACCTTGTGCCCCTGGCGGGGTCGAAATTCCGAGGCGGCGGCCGTGATCCAGGGCCTTTTTGGGTGACACCCAAAGGAGGAAACCAGCCGGAGATGGTGGCTCAAGGCTCACTCCATCGCGGCTATGCGCTCGCAGGGTTGTCGTACGCGCTGTTCCTCACCGAGTATCGGGATGCGCTCACTAAGGCCGGCTGGGAGATCGTCGACGAGTCGAGCAGCGCCGATGCCGCGATGCATGCCCATTTCACGAAAAACGGACGTAATGTTTGGGCGTTTCTCCACATCAACGGTGATGGATACGACATTGCCGTCGCGGATGCGGGCGCCACCGACCTGGCCGCGAATCTCAAGAAGACGTGCCACGTCGCGCTGTACGGCGTACTGTTCGATTTCAACAAATCCACGCTGCAACCAGCTTCGGACGCAGTGCTGCAGCAGGTGGCGGACCTTCTTGCGAAAGACAATACTCTGAAGGTCGAGGTCGAGGGCCACACGGACAATGTTGGCGGCGATACCTACAACCAGACGCTGTCGGAAGCGCGGGCGCGGGCCGTTGCGGATTGGCTTACCAGACACGGCGTGGCGGCCGCGCGCCTGAGCTCGCGCGGATACGGCAAGACAAAACCGGTTGCGGACAACAATAACGACGAGGGCCGGGCCAAAAATCGCCGGGTGGAGATTGCAGATCCCGCGTGCACGCCAACCCCAGCCAAGGGCACATAATCCTTGCGGTTGGCCAGAATGAAAAGCAGATAGACACGAGGCCAAATCTTGAGCCTCCGCCGTGGAGAAGTGTCGAAACGAGTTTTTCTGACACCTATATTTAAAACAATCGAATCACAATTTCGCTTCTGAACAATGTTCCTAGTGCTTCGTGTTCCTTGAGTCGATGGAAGGGCTAAGTAGGCCCGAGCCGGGCAGCAAATCTAGGTGATAATTGCGGTTCCGTGCTACCCTGACAACGTTGTGAACGAATGGAGCAGAAGCGAAAAGATTGCAGTCAGCACATTGATCGTGGCAATCCTTGCCGCCATCGCGGCTTTTGCAGTGGTTCCAGAGGTCAGGAAGTGGATAGGGTTGGACGCTCCCACAAACGAAGGGCACAAGTCTGACATCTTACGCGCAGCTCCGCAAACTCCAATGCCTACTCCTACTCCAACCCGAACACCAGTGATTAACCCTGTTTCTAATATGACTCCCAAGGCCGATGGTAGATGGGTGGATTTAGACGACAACGAAGCATACCGTTTTCTAAGATCGGGAAAAGTTGAGTTCGATCGGAATAAGCCCCCTTCAGTTGCTCATCTGGCAAGACGTATGAGTTGGTACCAGAAGGGTGACAGCGTTCATTTTGAAAACCCGTGGCTCGTTGGAAAGAAATGTGACGGCAAAATCGTTGGAGATAGGATTCTGGGGGAATGCTTCTCGCTGCCCCTGGATCGTAAGCTTCTTTGGGATTTGCGCCGTCCATCGCCAGCAACGAATAGCCAATCCACGCCACGAAAATGAACTGGTATTACCACGGGCTAGGAAAGATGGTGACGACTTCTTTTCAGTAACATACAAAATCGTTCAAGGTGCTCCTCCAGCAATGGATTGGAAGAAGTATGAGAGGGTCGTGCTTCGCACTTGGAAGAAAATACTTGAAAGCGACCCGAGCGAAGAGACAGTTCACGAATTTCTTGAACAGCATCCGGCCTTGGTTCCGGGAGTGTGCAGTTTTCCCGCATCCGGCCATCCGCCATTCTTGTATTCCCTGATTTCAAAACCGCCACTTCAGGCACTCGGTGTTTATGTGCCTGATTTCATGTGGATAGCCACTGATAGCTTTACTGTGTATCCAATTTTTATAGAAATAGAAAGGCCGACTAAGCGTTGGTTCACCCGCAAGGGAATCCAACATAGCGATTTGAGCCAGGCGTTGACCCAACTTGCATCGTGGAAAGCGTGGATTAGCAATCCGCAAAATCATCGTGTGTTTCTCGATTTTTTTGAGGTCCCCGCAGAATTTTACAAAGGCAAGAAAATCCATCCTCAGTTCGTGCTTATTTACGGCAGAAGGTCAGAGTTTAATGATCGATCCCGCACAATGGCGGCGGAACTCGCCCGCAAGGATGAATTCTTGATGACATTTGACCGCATTTCGACAGAGTGGAAAGCCCACGACTGCTTATGTGTCAAACACTCCAAAGACGGCTACTACGCGATCTCATTTCCGCCAACTGTCGAACTTGGTCCGTATGTGGCAGGAGACTTCGCAAAAATAACTGGTAAAGAGCAGGCTATCAGGAAGAGTGCGTGGATGTCGGAGGAACGCCGCCAATTTCTTTTGAGCAGAATTCCGTACTGGGATGATTGGGCAAAGACATCCACTTGTGACAGTATTTCGAGTCCATCCTCAGAATAAGTAATGAGCTTCAGAAGCTGTAGGCAATTCCGTAGGCGGCAAACGGCGCATTTTCAGTTTCTCTAAATCTGCGCCGATTGAGACTCTCCCAAGTCTCTGAAAACAAAAAAACATATTCCCTCTCTTCTCCCCTGAAATTCAAAAAAGTTCAAGACCCGGTTCGGGACAAGGGGGTCGGAGGTTCAAATCCTCTCTTCCCGACAACTCCCAATCAGCCCACAATTTCAAAGACTTGATCGGGTGAGTCGCAATACAATAGCGGGTGCTATGGACGTGAAGACAGCCATCCGGAACGGCGACGCAGACACCTTGCGGCGTCTGCTTATCGAGGATTCCTCGCGGGCCAATGCACTTGTGCACTGGGGAGAGAACGATTGCGTCCTTACGCATCCGCTTCACTATATCTCGGACATGCTGTTCGAGGGCACTCTGCAAAAGGGCAAGGAACTGCCACTCGTTGAAGCGCTCATCCTGGCCGGGGCGGATCTCGATTTTCAGAGAAACCGTGAGGACGGCAAGAAGAGCGATACCCCGCTTATCGGAGCGGCGAGCCTCGCAGCGGAGGAGGTAGGCCTCAGGCTAGTGGACGCGGGAGCAAGACCTGAACTACGCGGACTCTTCGGGGAGACCGCCCTTCATTGGGCGGCGCTGCTTGGTGAGTATCGGCTGGCGGGAAGGCTGATCAGCGGCTCCGATATAGACCTCAAGGACGAAAAATACAATTCGTCGCCTCTTGGATGGGCAGTCCACGGCCGGTACAACCTGCCGACCGGAAACCAAGGGAAGCAGTGCGAGGTAGCCGCACTTCTCGTCTCTGCCGGGGCAACGGTTGAGCCCGAGTGGCTGGAATCCGAGCAGGTGCGCGCCGATACGGCAATGCTTGCCGTGCTGCAAGCTGGGACGCTTTAGTTATCGTGGCGCCCCACTCTTCACGTTCTTGGTGAAGGGTGGGGATGCGCGTCAATCCAGGTAATCCAAAAAAGAATCCACCACCACCGCCCCGGTATTGTTAGCAAGACGAAAAGCTTCGCGCTCGACGTTACGCATCAGGCCTTCGAGATAATCGCGGGAATCCGAAATACTCACCACACCCAAAGTGGCCCGCTGCCACAAGTCAGTTGAATCAATTTCAGCAACAGAGATATTAAAGGAGTTTCGCAGCCTGTCTTTCATGTTACGCAACTGACAACCCTTTCGGTATCAGCTCAGATATGCTTTCAACGGGAGTGAACCGTAGGTAAATTTATGACACTGATTGCCTCCGACTTCAAAAACTCTCAACAGCTTTCAAACACAGGCCAGTAACAGATTCAATATAAAGCAGTTACAAGCCTCAAATTCCACCAGGCTTTAGTAGTAGCCCAAATCTGATTCGGGATCACGGGGTCGGCCACCTGGGTCAGCCGTACGGAGTCCCGAATGTGTCTGACATTTTTGAAATTGGAAGGGGTTGATGGGGAAGGGTTTGGAGGATATTCCCGTCGGTCGGCTGCTTGGAGTTAATTGTAGCCGCCGACCTCCCGCCAACGCCCGGAGCCGTTCTTTCTCATCGAACCGGTGTCTTTCCAACTGGCAGCACTTCCTCAAAGCAAGTTCTTTCGGTGTTGTCCATCAACGTTTTGAATTATTTTACAATTGCTTCCATGAGCGAAGACGAGAGTTTCATAGTCAAGCATCGGAATTTGTCTGACATTGTTCACAACCCTGACAAGGACGCTCTTGCTGATTTCTTTGAGCAGCCTCTCATGGTGATCGCGGAGAGCATCACGGGATGGCTCGCGAGCGGTCCGAAGGAATGGGCTTTGGCAACAGGCCGCATCGTCCAGGGTGCCCTGAAAGTGCGCCTCTTTCAGCAGGTGGCAGCGGAGATCGGCGAATTTCGCAGGAAGGGGAAGATTCCGGAGGATTTCGCCGAGCACGAGAAAGGGTTTCAAACTTGGGTTGAACTCTTTGCAATAATTGACGAAGAGACGCCTGACGAGGAACGGCTTGACGCTCTTAAGGCGATGTTTTTTGCTGTCAACCGAATCAATGTATCTGATGCGGATCGCATTCAGGAATACCAGCTGTTCCAAGTGGCCAAGCGATTAGGCTCGAATGATTTGTTGGTACTCAAAAGAGTGAATGAATTACGCGAGGGAACCCGGATGGGTGGTCAAATGTATGAAGAGTGGGTAAAGCTGATTTCTGCGAACTCCGGCAATTTGCTTCACGGCTTGATTGATCTTGCTGAAGCGAATCTCGTTCAGCACCGCCTTCTCAGTGAACGATTCCAAGAAGGGCGCGGCAGAATCCTCATCGACACTGCCAATTTCAGGATGACGGACTTGGGTATGAAGTTCTGCCAGAATATCGATCGCTACCATGTTGATAAGAAGGCGTAGGTTGCGCACGTAGCCGGACTGGTCGGCGGCTCCGTAGGCGGCAGACGGCGCATCTTCAAATTCTTTGAATCTGCGCCGTTTGAGACTTTCCCAACTCTCTCATTCCAAACCTTTTCCCAAACACCCCTGTTTTCAAGTTTTCAAGAAATGCCCCAATGCGGTTCGGGACCAGGGGGTCGGCCTCCTGGGTTAGTCGTGCGGTGTTCCGAATCGGTCAGAAAACTTGAAAGCGAAAAAAGGCTGGGGAAAAGGGTTTGGAAAATACATCCCCTCGGTCGGCTGCTTGGTTCGCAGTTTAGCAGCCGACCTCCCGCCCGCGCCCGGAGCCATTTTATATTCATGCTTGAAAGTCTGACTTGGCTTTGTCCCTGGTTCTCAGGTCTCGTAGTAGACGGTCGAAAGACTTTTGATACAAACTCTCACTTTCCCAATCGCGAAAGTCGGTGACGACTCTGCTCAGGACGTCAGCCTTGCGCGGATGCTCCCAAACCCCAAATAGATGTTCATCGAGACTAATAGGGAACAAAATGTGACATTTTTCGCGATCTTCGCGTTGCAGTGCTCGCTCAATCTCACAGCTAACGGGAACGCTCTGTAATGAGTTGGCAGAGCAAATGACTACCAGTTTGTCATGATCTTTTATCGAACCATCAATTTCTCCCCAAACTGGTTCTCCCCCTCGCGCATCTTGTGGAAAATACCAACAACGAACTCCCTTGGCTTGCAGGTCGCCGTACAAACGCTCTGCAAATTTACGATCTTCATTCGAGTAGCTGATGAAGCAAGAATGAAAGTCAACCGTTGCATTCACAAGGGAATGCATACATTCGATGAAGCTATCTGGGACGCCTACGCCCCGAAGAAATGCTTTTGGGATCATCCCATTGGAGCGATAAATCGTAGCAATGTCGATACTTGATGGCCCTGCATGCATGATACTGTCAATTCCCCGCGCAGCCTGTAGGTTTAAATTGCCCAAGCAAGTGTTGGACATGCGGCATCCCTTGAGATCTGTATCATTCAAGGTTGCGCCGTTCAAATTTGTTGCGCCGAGTTGCGTATAGGACAAGTTAGCTTTAGAGAGATTTGATTCCCGCAGGTCAGCCCTTCGTAGATCCGCACCCTGAAGATCGACTCCAGTGAGGTTGGCGCCGGCGAGATCAACCCTTCGTAGATTTGCACCTCTCAGGACTGCACCTGTGAGGCGAGATCCAAAAAGTTTACCATCTTTAAGATTTACGCCTTGGAGGTCGATGTTAGTCAGGTCTGCACCTGCAAGTTCCGGTCGAATCTTCGGATTCTGTTCTCGCCACTGATTCCAACTCTCGACACCTTGTTTCAAGGTTGTGATGTGCGTGTCAATCAATGATATTTTCATTCTCCGTATTTTATCTATTCAGCATTAGGGGTAAATGCTTCTGAATTAAAAGAATTGGGCTTAAACAAATATCGAGGCGTAGCCGATCCAGTGGTTGGCAAACGGCGCATCTTCAAATTCTTTGAATCTGCGCCGAGAAGAACTTTTGCAACTCTCTCATTCCAAACCCCTTGCCCATACCCCCAGTTTTCAAGTTTTCCCAAATTCGTCCGACACGGTTCGGGACCAGGGGGTCGGAGACCACCTGGGTCGGCCATGCGGGGCGTCGGAGGCATTTCTTTGGAAGAAGAGGGGTGGAAGTGGTTTGGAAGAATGCATTCCAAAACGAGAAAGTTTGTAACAAATGCGTCGTTACTCGCACTACTCAATAGAAACAATGCCAGGAATGGACAACCTGTGGGGCAGTTGCTCGTTTGCCGGATGAAAGCATTCCGTATGTTGTAGAGAATGTAGGTCACGCCGTATCAGCATCACGAGGAGGAAAGCAATGTCAGAGAATGATGAACTCGCGGCGATTGTGAAACGCCGTGTAGAGTCCGAAGTAACGGCCGTTCGCGAAAATATCGAAAAAGAGATGAAAACACGCTTGGTAGAGATCGAAAAGGATTTCAACAAAGCATATCGTGTGAAAATCATCGCTGTGCTCTCAGGTATTGTTGCATTGTTGATTGCCGGCGCGCTAACGAGCACATTGACCGCCACTCGACAAGCGAATGAAGCAGTAATAGCATTTCAGAACGCTATCATCGACCGACAAAAATCGGTAATGCAAACAGAGGATACAGTAACACTCTTGCTTGGAAAGGTGACAGACGCTCGCGATAAAGTATCCAAGGCAGCGTCAGACATGGACATCGCTTCTGACAAACTCAAGAGCACGGAAGAAAGACTCAAGACGGCGGAAGAAAAACTCAAAATCACCACTGATGCTCTGAACCAAGCCAAACGCGATTACGACGAGCTCTCCCGCAAACAACATGCTGGAAAGTAAATCTTCGCAGACCGCAATCATAGAATGGCTGCAGCGTAGCATCGCCGGTGGGCGGCAAACGGCGGATCTTCAGTTTCTCTGAATCTGCGCCGAAAAAGGCTTTTGCAAGCCTTTGATTCCAAACCCCTTCCCCAAGACCCCTGTTTCAAGTTTTCAAAAAATGCTCAGACCCGGTTCGGGACCAGGGGGTCGGAGGTTCAAATCGTTCAATGCTTTATTCGCTAATTGGTAACAAGAAAAATGACGCTCCATTTGAGATGTTGGATGAAAACATCAATCGGCGCCCGACACGCTTGGCAGCCGAGGCAGACGTAACCGTGTCTGTTCAGGATCAGATTCTGACTCCGGTTCAGGACGCTTTGTGAAGGAAATAGTCGATTGTTTTAGCGTACCTATCGTGCGGGCTTGAGTCCCTTCCATCCTCGTTCGTTGTTTTTGAAAATACGCTCAAGGGAGTCTCTCCCGTTTTACGTCCTTAAGGATTAGTGGATACAAGAGCCAATGAAATGGACGAAACACCGCACAATGTTTGCTATTTTGGCGTTAACTTTGGTGGTCAGACGAGCACTGCCTGTGTACTGAGAGATTCATTGACCTCCGACGCGTTCTTGTGCAGTATGTCAGCAACAGATCTTGCCCAATACATTATTAAGGGGAACTGCAATGCTCAGTCGCGTTCGGACACTCGTGGTCTGTCTCACATTCCTTTGCTTGCTTCGGCCTGTCACGCTGCTGGCTTCTGGGCCAGTGACAGGCACATATAAGGTGCTGCTGATCCAGGTCACCTACACCGACGCCACTACGCGGGTGGATACACTCGCCAACTTGAATCTGGCTGGCGGCGAGATCCATGATTTCTTCAACAATCTCTCTTTCGGCGCTTTGGACATGCAAGTCACGATGGTCCAGGCGACGCTTACTCACCCCAAGAGCTACTACTGGAGCGCTTGTCCCTCGGCTGACGACGCCAGCAAGATGTGCATTTCGGGTCCGCTGATGGCGGATGCCGCAGAACTGGCGGGGGCTGGCGGCGCCAGTTTCAGCAACGTGAAAGTCGTGGGTATCCTAAGTCCGTGTGGCGTATATGACCGCTACAACAACTTCACCGCTGGCGGCGATGCTAATCTCAACAGCGCCCACGCGCATGCCACCGTGCACCAGATCTACGACACCGAGTGCCCCTACGTGACTTCGACCGAATTTCCGCCCCTGGGACCATCGCACGTGAACTGGCACGGATGGGTGCACGAACTCGGTCATACCCTGCAACTCGAAGGCCACGACATGTTTTCTCACCCCGGCGGTTACTCCAGCGGCTACGACCTGATGGATAGTTGCTATCCCTGCGGAGAGAGCGTGTACTCGCTTTCCGGGAACCCTATCATCGCCGACGAGCACGACACGTCTTTCCCACGATGGCTGCCCTCCACCAAGACCATTGTGATTCCCAAACCTCCCAGCGGCACGGCCGGGGGAACTTATGTCCTAGAGCCGGTGAACAAGTCTGATCCAGGGGCCACAGTTGCGCCGCGCGGTATTAAGCTACCGCTGGACGGCGACCGCTCCATCTTCGTGGAAGCACGCACCAACACGGGCGCTGACAACCGCTCCTATGGTTTGTTCGACGAAGGTGTGCACATGTACCTGGCGGCCGAGAGCGCCCGCGACGCCAACAACGGGCCCAAGCCGCTGACCATGCTCGACGCCTGTCAGACAACGGTAACGGGCGGCTGCGTCTACGATAATTCCGACCCGCGTCTCTCCACGTGCCCGGACAATGTGGCTCATCTCTCCGAATCGCATCCTTACTGTTGGCCCTTCACCCTGTGGCACCCGGGCGATACGTTCAATGACCCGATCAATGCGATCATGATGCACGTCAACGGCAGGGTGGGCGATGGCTACGGCGTCACCGTCACTCGCAATGTTCCTCCCGGGCATCCCGACGTCTTCCTCTATCCCTGGCTGACTGCCCCCATGAATACCTATGAGACCGTAGACATCTGGGTGGATAGTTCCTGCAACGGCTACGAATCCGACGTAGGTCCGAGCGGCCTGCGCTACGGCCGCCGGCCTGACGGCACTGTAATTGGCAACGGCGATGATCCCTGCGCGAACCACGAGAACCGCATTTACGCGCACATCCGCAACGGAGGCAGCGTGCCTGCCACGAGCATTACCGTGCATTTCCAGGTGACAGACCCGCTGGGCGTAGGCATGAGCGGCGCCTGGACTGATGTGGGCACGGCCACCATTGCCAGCCTGCCCGCCGGCGGCGAGCGGGATGTCTACGTGACCTGGACACCCCATGTCACCTTAACAGACGCCGAGATCCATGCCCGCCACTTCAACTTCCATAGTTGCGTGCAGGTGAGGATCGATCCTCCGGCCGGCGATCTGGTTACCACGAACAAAATGGCGCAGGAAAATTTTGATCACTTCGAGGCCGTACGCGACCCCATCACGCATGACTACGTTGTGCCCGACCACTTCTTCTTCCTGGCCAATAATTACTCCATGGTCCACGGCAATTTCACCGGCGCTGCAATGAAAACCCCGGCCGACTTCGATAAGCCCATTCAATTGCGCATCAAGAGTGAATTGCCCAATGACTGGAACTACGAAGTAAACGGCGGTGTGACGGAATTCACACTCGCTCCCCACGAGGTGCGCCAGATTCCGGTGAAGGTCAAGGTTCCTCCTGGAACGCCCACGGCCAAAACTTTCAATCTGCGTGTGACCGCTTTTGCCCAACACCGCATGATCAATCCGGCAGTGCCCACGACCAGTCCCAACTACTGGCATTTTGGCTGGATGCAGGAGAACGGCGTGGTGGAAGGCGTGCAAACCGTCGATCCGTCAACCATCACCATCACGGCGGAGTACAAGTGCCCGGATTCACGGCCTGCTGTAGCCGTGCTTCCCGGAACGATCCGGGTGAAGGGCCATCTCGATCCGGTTCACGACAACACGATCGTCGCCATTGATTACACGCCGCCAGGCGGCGGTCCGACAGTCACTCACCTTGTCCACACCGACTCGGCCAGCAACTTTGAAGACACTCTGCCGGCTTCCACGCCCGGCGAATGGCTGGTGCGCGCGCTCTGGCAAGGTGATGCGCAGTACTCCGGTTCCGTCAGCGATCTGTTCAAGCTCATGGTATCGCCGCGAGATTGCAACAAGCCCTCGAACCAGCCACCGCAAACCGCGCCGCCCAACTCAACAATTCTGGTGCCGGACAACGGCTTCCAGGGTGGCCTGCTGACCGGAGTGGTAATAGGCCCTGACGATCAGCCGGTGGCCAACACGCCCGTGGAGATCGCCGGCGGAATTCCCGCAACGTTGAGCGGGGAAGTAATCGGCGAACCCGTGCCTTGTCCGCCGGATGATCCAAAGTGCCAGCCACAGAAGCCACCCGCTGGCATAACACCTGGACCTCCAGTGGATTGCGCAAAGCTGATGATGCGGAAGGCTGGAGGCGACCCGGCAGCCACCGCCGCGGCCCAGATGAACCAGCCTTCGGCCAATAACCTTCCCGGAACCCCTGCTGCTACAGTTGCCGCAGGTGGTCGCGGCCTGATGACCGACGCTTCCGGCCGCTTCGCGATCTGCGTGTTGCCGAACGTACCTAGCGTCAGCGTAAACTTGCCCGGTGGTGTTACTGTGCCTGTGAAAACGGTTGGCGACTTGCCTTCGCTACCCGATAAGCCTCCCGATTTCTTCCAACCCGGAGAGAAAGTAAACATCATTGGGGTGCTGCGCGATCCCAAGATCGCGCAAAGCGGGCGGACCTGGCTGTTGCCTGCCGTACGGGCTTGGAGCCCCAAGGGCGATAAGACGATCAGCGCCTTCAAGACACCGAATGAACTGAAACCTGGCCCAGCACAACTCTCTTACGTCGGTGGCGACGGCCAGACACACGAAGTGCGAGGCACCGTGTTCAAGATCGTGAGGGCTTTTCTAGATCGCGCACAGTTACACAGCAACCAAGGTGCGGCGTTTGAATATGACGTGCAGTTCGCGCCCCAGACGGGAGAGAGCCTGTGCGTGAAGATGCACGTGGCAGGGCCAGTGGAGTTGGTGCAAGCCCCGCCGCTGGTCATCCCCATCGACGCTAATGGGTTGGGCAAGTTCAGCGGCAAGATTCACGCTGTCCAAGTCGCTCCCGGATCAACCGTGCCGTTTGAGCTCTTGCCGAGAATCAATCTCTGCAAGAACACTCCCTAGACGACTATTTGACAAAGCCGACCGATGTGAAGGAGCTCGTCGCGACCATCAAAGAGCGGTCAACCAATCCCCGGCGAATCAGTCCCTTACAGGTCAAGCGCTTGTCAGCGGTATTGCGAGAGAGCGCCGACGAGATCGTAAAAGAATGGCTCGGGGAAGCGAATAAGAACACGGCGCTCTCTTCGCTTCAACTGAGCGAGAAAGAGCGGCTGGATCACATTCGCCTGATGATCGAGGAGCTTGCGAAACGAATCGAGGCTGGACCAAATGTGATCGGGGACAACCAGAAAAAGGGCGCGACACGACACGGCCAGGAGCGGTACGAACAGGGCTACACTGTGCGACGTATCGCTATAGAAGCTCGTCTACTGCACAGTGTCATCTCTCGTGTCCTGTACAAGCATCTTCTCTCCATTGACATGAGCACTTTCATCTCTGACATGATGCTCATGGGCGAGGGCCTGCACGAAGAATTCGAGGAATCAATCCGCGCTTTCGAAGAGCAGTCGGGCTATCCCCGCACAGCCTGAAATCCCGATTTTTGCATAGAGTCGTCTGGCGACCCAGCTTCTAGAGAAAGCACGACGACAGCCGAAGCGCATAGTTTAATAATGACGCGTTCATTTTCGACTGTAGGCGATGTTGTAGCTGTCAACGCTTCAAAGAACCACCGAGTTCAACAGCATTCAACGAACGGCTTGCAACGGATTCAATATCGTCCCACTCCTCTCGCGGCCCGCAGAGATTTCTCCCTATTCAAACCGAAGCGCTTCGATGGGATCGAGCTGTGCAGCCTTGCGCGCCGGATAGAAGCCAAAGAATATACCTACAGCCGTGGAGAACACCACCGCAGCCCCGACTGCTGACGGCGCTATCAGGATGTTCCATCCCAGCACTTTGGTGATCGTGATGGAAGACACGATACCGAAAAAGATTCCGATGATGCCCCCAGCTACGCTGAGCACCACAGATTCACTGAGGAACTGTCGCAAGACATCGGACTCGGTCGCACCGATGGCGATACGGATTCCGATTTCGCGGGTCCGCTCGGTGACCGATACCAGCATGATGTTCATGATGCCGATACCACCCACGATTAAAGACACGCCGGCAATCGACGCCAGGAGCAGCGTCATGATGCTGGAAGATTTATCCGCCAATTGCGCCACATCCGCAAGGTTACGCACGCTGAAGTCATCGTCCTGGCCGGAACGGATGCGGTGACGGTCCCGCAACAGCGCCGTGATCTGACCCTGGGCGGCATAGCTGACCGTTTGTGAAGTCGCCGATGCAACTATGTTTTGCAGCCAGTCTTGCCCGGTGATTTTCTTTTGCAGAGTGGTAATCGGCACAAACACGCCATCATCCTGATCCTGTCCCATGCCGGACTGGCCTTTTGCCGCCAGCACCCCGACCACCTGAAAAGGAAGATTACCAATACGGACCGTCTGCCCCGTCGAGCTGGCATTTCCAAACAAATTTTGCTGCACCGTTGCGCCCAGCACGGCCACATTCGCGGAACGGCTTACATCCTCCTGAGTGAAGCTGGAACCTTGAGCAAAATCCCAGTTTCTTATCGGAAAATAAGGCGGCTCAGTGCCGGTAATTCGCGTGTACCAATTCTGGTTGTCAGAGACAATTTGTGCGTTGGCTCCAGAGCTGGGCGCCGCTGATGAAATGGCAGGTATCTCTTGCAGAATTGCTTTCATATCGTCGTAGACCAGGGTCTTGGTTGCGCCACCACCCAGATGCAGGCCACCACGGTTCACACTTCCGGAGCTGATAAACAGAAGATTCGTTCCCATAGAGGCAATCTGATCCTGCACCTGCTTCTGGGCGCCTTGTCCAAGACCGACTGTTGCGATTACCGCGCCCACTCCAAAGATGATTCCCAGCATGGTCAGCAAAGAGCGCAGTTTGTTGCGCATTAATGCGCGAAATGCGATCCGTAAAATTGCCATGAGTTCCATAAATCCCCCTCTTACTCATCGAGCGCGGGCAGCGCCTTGAGCATGTCGGATGCTCTTGGCCTGTCCGGTACAAGATTGTCGTGGCGAATCTTGCCATCGCGAAACACGACGATACGTTTTGCGAACCGGGCGATATCCTGTTCGTGAGTGACCAGGACGATGGTCAGCCCGCGGTTGTTCAAGTCCTGAAATATCTGCATGATCTCCACCGACGTCCGGCTGTCCAGATTCCCGGTAGGCTCATCTGCCAGCAGGATCGATGGACGATTCACGAGCGCGCGCGCAATGGCCACGCGCTGCTGCTGTCCGCCGGAAAGCTGTGATGGAAAGTGATCCATCCGCTCTCCCAGGCCCACCATCTCCAGTACTTCTTTGGAGCGGGTGAAGCGCTGCACCTTATCCATATGCGCATAGAGCGTGGGCAGTTCCACATTTTCGAGCGCGGTGGTGCGAGAGAGCAGATTGAATCCCTGAAAAACAAATCCCAGCTTGCGGTTGCGGATTTCCGCCAGTTGTTTCTTGTCCAGCCGGGAAACGTCCGTACCTTCCAGGATGTATCGGCCGCTGCTCGGCTTATCGAGGCAGCCAAGCATATTCATGAAGGTGGATTTGCCGCTGCCGCTGGAGCCCATGATAGCCACAAATTCTGCTGGACCAATCGTCAGGTCAACACCGCGCAAAGCATGCACCTTGGTTTCGCCAAGGTCGTAATATTTGTGTACTTCTTCCACCTGAATCACCGGGACGGGCAGCGTAGCGATTGCTTCCACATTCATTTCGACTTGAGTGCTGGTTGCCATAAATCCTCCTTGCACTGAATCAGCCGCTAAGCGTTTACCGTCCCATACGGATGTTGGTGCCGCCCATGCCTGGGGCGCTGGTGGGTCCACTGGCACGCTGAGTCGGTGCAGCCGAACCAACCACCACCTCATCGCCTTGGTTCAGCGAGCCCTTCATGAGCTGGGCCACTTCGGTCGTGGCGTGATCGGTAATGCCCAGTTTGATCTGGACTGGCTCCAGCGATTTATCCGCAGCCAATTTCCAGACAACGGCGGTGGTGGCCTGCTGATCCGCTTGCATGCCCTTGCCCGCCTTGCCGCGTCCGCCGGTGGGCGCGATTCCCGCCTTTTGGTACAGAATGTTCAACTGGTCGGCGCTCAGGTTCGGGGTGTAGCGCAAGGCGCCATTCGGAACCTTGAGCACGTCGTTTGCGGTCGCCACTGGAATGTTCACGTAGGCGGTCATTCCGGGGAACAACTTCATCCCCGGATTGTCGAAGTCCACCACTGCCGTATAGGTCACAACGTTCTGTACCGTCGTGGCATTCAGTCGTATTGCCGACACCTTGCCGCCAAAAGATTCCTTCGGGAAGGCGTCCACCTTGAAGGTAACGGATTGCCCGGGACGGATTGCGCCCACATCGCTCTCATCGGCGCTTACATACACCTGCATCTTGGTGAGGTCTTGAGCAATGGTGAAGAGCGTAGGCGCCTGGAGAGATGCAGCCACAGTCTGCCCCACGTCTACATTGCGGGCGACCACCGTGCCATCAATGGGCGAGCGGATCGTAGTGTGGTCCACGTTCGTCTGAGCAACGGCAACCGCCGCTGCCTTCTGCTGGACTTGGGCTGCCGCCTGCGTAACCTGGGCCTTGGTAGAAGACACGGTAGCCTCGGGGCTCTGCCAGGCAGCGCGCGCGGCGTCCAGTAACTGCGCCGCAATCACGCCCTCTTGAGCCAGTGCGTTGTTGCGGTCGTAGTCCAGTTTCGTCTGTACGGACGTTGCCTGGGCCTTCTCCAGGTTGGCCTTGGCAGCTAGCAGGTTGGCCTGGGCGTCCGCCAAATCGGCTTTTGCTTGCAGCAGCGCTCCTTGAAATAGTGACGCATCAATCTGCGCTACGATCTCGTTTTTGGTGACGTGTGAGTTGAAGTCGGCATAGAGCTTCTGGATCGTTCCCGAAACTTGGGAGCCAACCTGCACCGTGGTAACAGCATTAATACTGCCCGTTGCCTGGACAACATTTTGAATGTCACCCTTCTGGACCTTTGCCGTCATCTGTTGCGGAGCCTTTTTTGACTCCAAATCGAAAGCCGTTAGTACGCCAACCGCAATCAGCACAACCGTGATGATGGACCATTTGCTCTTGATGTAGTTCATTGCTGGACCCCCAGGGAGCTGATGTCACGCTCCTGATGATTCCAACCCCGAGCCGGAAGTGATTGCGGTAAAGAGTAATAACGGAAGGTAAATACTTGTAAACAGAACAAAAAACAGGATTGCCCGGCCAACCGCCAGAAGATTGAGACGTACCTGCAAGTTGCAGTGAGGTTGATACGAGTCCCAGCAAATCACCCCGAGGCAGACGAAAGCGAGACATCTTTGTCAGGTGTTCTAGCTTGTGTTTTATACTGTAGAAGTCTTTCATCCCCTGCCGCGTGCCGGTCGATCCCGGCGCACGCACGTCTATGGCACAATGGCGTGCATGGGAAAGTCTGCGTTGCGCTGTCCGGTGGATAGGTATTATCTCCTGGTTCTTGCACTCTTGGCGTCGATGTATACGCCAATCGTGTGCGCTCAACCGTCCGCGGCTTGGCATGATCCCTCGACGCACAAAGTGCAGTTCATTACCGTGGACAATGGCGTCCGCCTCGAGGTGCTCGATTGGGGTGGAACGGGCCGTCCGATGGTGTTGCTGGCCGGGGCGGGATGCACTGCCCACATCTTTGACGGCTTCGCCGAAAAACTCACCGGCGGCTTCCACGTTTATGGCATCACGCGTCGCGGCTTCGGCGCCTCCAGTCATCCCGAATTTGGCTACGACGAGCAGCGCCGGGTCGAAGACGTCCTGCGCATCCTCGACTCGCTGAAGCTGAAACAACCCATCCTAGTGGGGCATTCGATGGCTGGCGGTGAGTTGACCGCGTTCGCCGGCCGTCACCCCGACCGCGTGGCCGGCCTCATTTACCTCGATGCCGTGCGCGACCCCACTCGCGACTATTCCCCTATCGGTAGGAAGCTGGCGAGTGCACACCTGCACGCCCTGACCCAACCAGATCCCAAGGACGCCTCATTTGCCACGTACCGGGAGTGGCAGATGGCCCGCGACAGATTCGCGTTTCCGGAGTCCGAACTGCGCAATGAATACGAGACTGCTGCCAATGGCACCATGGGTGCACGCCGGAGCAGCGGCCGAATCTACGCCGCCCTCGGGGGGACGCTGAAGCCTGATTACTCGCGGGTGCATGCCCCAGTCCTGGCCATCTTTGCAATGCCTGCTCGCCCCGCCCAGATGATCTTGCGCACCTACGAGTTCAATGCCACCGACGAACGCGGTCCCGTCGAGGAGGCGTACAACCAACTACTGGGCTTTATTCATGAAGATGAGAAGAGTGTCCGGAAGTGCCGAGCCCAAGTGCGTGTTGTCGAGATGCCGGGGTCGGATCATTACGTTTTCCTTGCATCTGAAGCAGATGTCCTCCGCGAGATGCGCTCCTTCCTGGGCAGTTTGAACTAGATCGGGCGGCGCCCATTCATGCATGCCCCGCGTAGATTGCTTCTGATCGACGCAGATGGTTTGGGATTAGGCAGGCTGGCGAGTAGTGCTGCACAATTGTTCATGGGTAAGGACAACGCACTGTATCTACGATCTTTTGATATCGGAGACTACGTCATCGTTTTGAATGCAAGAAGAATTGTTATTTCAGGAACCGATGTCCTGATTCACCGATAGCCCGACCGGCAGTTCGATCCAGAAACTGCTTCCGACACCGGCTTCAGAATCGAACCCGACCCTTCCGCCCATGCGCTCGACTCCGCGCTTCACGATAGCCAGGCCAATACCTGTTCCGGGATAGGCATCCTGGCTGTGCAGCCGTTGGAAGGCCTGGAAAATTCGTTCCTGGTACTGTCGTGGAATTCCAATCCCCTTGTCACGGAACCATAACCGGATGTTGGCTCCTATCTTTTCGACCGTAATCGTCACCTCGGGCTCGGCGCCTGGAGGCACGAATTTCCTGGCATTGGAAAGCAAGTTCACGATCACCTGCTGCAGGGTGGGGCCGTGACCAAGCACAAGGGGAAGAGGGTCGGGCAGGTCCATTTTGAGTTTTTCGATGCGCTCGCCTTCCGGTAGTTGATCGATCACGCCGGCAATCGCCGAGGCCAAATCCATAGATCGGGGAACGATTTCCTGCTGGGCGATCCGACAATAGGAGAGCAGGTCATTGATCAGGTCGTTCATTCTGGTTCCAGACTTGACGATCCTCTCCAGATTTTCCCTGGCCGCTTCATCCAGCTTCCCGCCAGCGTCTTCCATGATTATGGCAGCAAATCCCCGCATGGCGCGCAGCGGCGCTTTCAAGTCGTGGGAGACGGAAGAAGTAAAGGCCTGGAGGTCGGCAACGGCCGCGGCCAGCTCGCGGTTGATTCGCCGAGCCTCAGTCAGATTGGCGAATTCCAGGCGCCGCAGGCGCTCGATCCGGAAGGCGGCGATACCGCCGATCGCAGCAGCGATGGCCGTCGCCACAGCTAAAGGCACCACCTGGGTTACCGCCAGCCGCCGCCAGACTACCATCGCTCCCAGATAGGCCGCCGCGCCACCTAAGCCACATAGCAGACGATGGGTATAGCGTAAGGGTATGACCAGAAATGTCGCCAGGACGACCGTCTGATTGATCAGCACATGCAGCGTGAACCCTGCCGGACGGGAAAGACTCACCAGGATATTAAAGACGACGACGGCGATGGTCCACGCCAGCAGGCTGGCATCGAGCGCGCGATAATCGAGTTGGCGGCGGAGCAGCACCGCGATCACCAGGCCGAGCGTGAAGATGGCCAGACGCGCAGCGACCAGCAGAGGGAAAAACGGCAGAGGTTTCGCCAGCAGGAAATCGTTGACCACCAGCAGGAGCACCGCTCCGCTTCCTACCAGGAGTACGAGCCGCGCATACCGTGACGTCTCGGCATAGCTCCATTCCCGGTAGGCCTGCTCGGTCGCAGGCGCCGCGAATTCAGGATTCCAGTGCACCAACATTCTGTCCAAGATGCGGCCTCATATTCCCTTCCTGGTTAGTGATGCATTGTATTTTAGAAAAGGCGGGGAGGAACAAACAAGGCGCCATCGCCCTTCGTCGACTATACGATGTGTGGTACCTGACCAATTTGGGAAATCACTGAAAAAAAAATCGTGCGACCTGCCCGGAGGTAGACCTCCTGGTGTTGCATCTGTGGGCCTTAAGAAAACCGAATAAGGCTACACCATGCGGAATCCCGAGCCGGTCTGGAATCTTGCGAAAAAAAGGGCAAGGCAAAGCCCCTCTAAGAAAAGAGTGGCTTCAGCGCTGGTAGTCTACCCATCCCTTACGGCTCAGTCGACACAAATCCCGCTCCGGCTTGGACTTCCGGTTCAAGCTCATTCTGTAGCCCGGTCTTGTCGTAGTCGCTCATCGAGGGAAAGATCGATTGCCTCTCCTCAATTTCTTTCCGTGATGCGCCTTCAGGCAAGGTCATGAATGCCAGAAACTTCTGCTGCATGTTTACCTTGGGATTGAATTGATCGAGCCACAGGAATTGACCTTGCTCGTTGATCTCCAGGAACCACCATTTCCCATCGTTGTCGATAGCAAAATCCGCCGAGCCAAAGGTAATTCCTGCGTCTCGAGCAAATGCCAGCATCGCCTGCTCTACTTCCGGAGGTGTGTCAATAATCTCCACCTCAACCAGTCCCTGGCCTGCATCCTGCCGCCAATCGAGCGCGCCCTTGGGATTGTGAAGGGCATAAGAATAGACGGTTGTGCCCAGCAACACCATTCGCACATCGAACTTCTTGACGACCATCTGCTGATAAATGGCAGGTGCGTAAGTCAGCACTTCGTCATCGCCAGGCAGGTTTCCTGCATTGATTTCAAAGGTCTCAGTTACTGCTACGCCTCCGCTATCTTTTTTCCAGACGTGGGGAAAGAATGCCTTGCAGACATTCCGGTTGCGGCTCTGCTGCAAGAACCGCCTTACCTCCGCTGGAGAATTTGACATGAGCGTCTCCGGAACATTCATTCCGCATTTCTTGGCCAGCAGCAACTGAACCGACTTATTGTTGATGAATCGCGAAGCAGAATACCGGTTGACTACGCGCACCGGAAGAGTTTCGATGAGGTACATCAAAGAAAATTGAAACCAGCGGTATTCACCCTCGGCAAACTTCTTGTCAGCTTCGGATACCTTGGGGTTGACTTCAGATGGTTGCGGCCTGCGGACCCACACCACGTCACCGGCATCCACAGAGTATGGCCCCAAAGTCAGGGAGGTACTTCCGTTAAATGTTATCGATGCTTGCTGCTTCTCTATAGACGCCAATCCACCCCAGCAGGCAACTGCATATCCTGCCTGCTCCGCAGCCCATTTGATGGGGGCAGTGTGGTTGTCGTTTGCATGGGCCAAAACTACGATCTTCATTTGCTCTCTCCGTAATTGGATTGCCTTCGAAAGAACGAGTGGATGACGTTGCGAGCGCCATCCACTTCGGTAGGCTTTCGGACTATGTGCCGCATTCTCCATCGGCGTGCTTGCCGTCGAAGGTGCAGGCGGCCAAGGTGGTAAGCGTGTTGCCTCCATTGACGAAAATCAATTCGCTAGGGGTCAAATCCCGAGCATTCACGCGGCTCAGGACTCGTTTGTCTTGATTTGACATTCATTCCTCCTTTCGTTTCTGTAAGAATCAAGCTATTGGCACTCTCCGGGATCACCATCTCCTGCCGGACGGGTTGGAGTCGGGCAACTACAGAACGTATCTGTGCCACGACTCGACCCACCCGCCACCATTACTTCCTCTTCAGCAGTCAGATGGCGAGCACCGATACGCCCAAGAGCTCGATTGTTTGGGTTCGACATTTGTTTCCCCTTTCGGTTTCAGGTTTCAAGGTTGCCGCAAGTTCAGGTTGGACCACATTCTCCATCGGTTTGCTTGCCATTAAAGGTGCAAGGCATCAACGTGCTTAGCGTAGCGCCGCCACTTACGCGGACCATTTCCGCATGAGTCAGATTGCGAGCGCCAATGCGACCCAACACACGGTTGTTTTGGTTTGACATTTATTTCACCTCATTTCCTGAAAAGTTTCGCAATCTTTCAACGTCTCACGATCAGCCGCATTCCCCGAGGTCGCCATCTCCATGGGGAAATCTCGGGCTGGGCGCACTACAGACCGTGAGGGTTATGCGAGATACTCCGCCGACAACAACGGCTTCTTCTTCTGGCGTCAAGATGCGAGCGCCGACACGGCCCAAAACTCGATTGTTCGGATTCGACATCTATTTTCTCCTTTCATTTCACTCCATAGTTAAAGTAGTGTGGAAACAGCTCCTAGCACTCGCCCGGATCTCCATCCGAATGGGGATTGATTGTGCTCGGAGGCGTGCATATCGTTGTAGTTCCCCGAGACATTCCGCCCACGACAACGGCTTCTTCCTCAGGAGTCAAGATGCGAGCGCCGATACGGTTCAGCGTTCTGTTGTTTTGATCTGACACGTTGTTTCTCCTTTCATGTTTTGGGTCCATTGCTGGCTCCAAACTTACGGTTCTCAAACGCATTCTCCATCGAGAACGTGAATTTTAGGATCAAAGGTGCACGTATGCCGCCGGAGGCCGCCATTCACACAATTAAGCTCCTCGGCACTCAACTCACGTGCGCCCATGCGGCTAAGAACTCGGTTATCTTGATTTGACATTTTTTCTCCTTAACATTCCCCAACATCACCATCATGTTGTCCGGTACTCGGATTGAAACTGCACTTTGTAGTTGTTGCTCTGCCCGCCGCGCTCACGCCGTTGAGTTCTTCGTCGGTCAACAGGCGTGCGCCTAGACGGCTAAGGACTCGGTTTTCTTGCCGGTTCATAGTTTCCTCCCTACTGTTCATGAAGCTATCTGGTTAAAGAGCATCTCTGGCTAGAAGCCAGCCGCTAGCTGTTATCGCCGCAGCCGTCTCCATCGAATCTTCCATGTGTATGAAGAGCCGTGCAGAATTGCGTTTGTACAAGTCCCGCGCCAGTCGTGTATTCGACCTCTTCGGGAGTTAATTCGCGAGCACCGGTCCGGCTGAGTACTCTGTTGTCTTGGTTTTGCATGAATTCTCCTTTCTGTCTTTGGGCCGTCGCAGCCCAAACTTGATAACGAAATGCTTTCCGTTCACATACATCATTCATCATTGAAGGCAGTTATCCACCAGCGTATCGACCGCTGCACCATGAATGAAAGTAGTTTTGAAGGTGCAAGTGCTGTCTGCGCCAGCTACTTTTGCAGCTTCTTCGATTGATAGTTCCCGGGCGCCCGTACGGCTGAACACCCTGTTTTCATGATTCGACATACTTTTCTCCTTTCTCAATCATGGCCCCATTGCTGGAGCCAGACTCGCTGGACCGCTGATATGCACTGGTTTTACGTGCAGCCGATCCAGGCCGCTGCATTGAAATCACGCGGTTGGCAATGGCGATGGTCTCGGGGCGGTGCGCAGCAAACACCCGCGTTATGCGAAGATCAGCCAGCATGGCGGCAATGCGGTGTTCGGTCGGCACGTCCAGATGGCTGGTTGCCTCGTCCAGAATCAAAATGGAAGGTTTCGCATAAAGTGCGCGCGCCAGCAACAATCGCTGCTGCTGCCCTCCGGAAAGCGCTCCTCCCATGTCTCCAATGAGCGTGTTGTAGGCCATGGGCATGGCGCGGATGTCATCATCCAGGCAGGCCAAACGAGCGCACTCTTCGACCCGTTCCATATCGGGAACATCCGCCGCAAAAGAAATGTTTTCGCTGATAGTGCCGTTGAAGAGAGAGTCATCCTGCAAAACGAATCCCACGCGGCCCAAAACAGCCGCGCGGCTTGTACACACAGAGTAGCCGCCGATAATCACGTCTCCAGCCTGAGGAATCAACAGCCCCGCCATGAGCTTCAGCAGCGTCGATTTCCCTGCACCGGAAGGGCCGACAATGGCTACACATTCGCCAGGTTCAATTCGCAGGTTGACATTCTCCAAGAGCCAGGGATCGATCTCCGAATAACGGAAGAACAATGATTTGACTTCAATAAAACTTTCGCCCTCATCGGTGGAAGGCATATCCAACAGATTGGCTTCCGGCTTTTCAAACACCACGTCCGCCAGCCGCTGGGCTTGCAGGGAGAGCATGCGGAACTCAAACAGGCGGTCCACCAGCGCGGTGATGCGTGCTTTAAACAGCTCCTGGTAGGCAACAAATGCGAATAACATGCCGACGGAAAATCCACCGTGCAACACGAGCGTCGCTCCCAGCCAAACGATGGCAACTGTTTGCAGGCCGAAAATCAAGATGTTGGCGGAGTGAAACAGGATATTCAGCTTTTCCGTTGCAACCTGGGCATTGGTGGTATCCACCAACAGGTTCATCCACTTGGTCTTGCGGTTGTCCTCGCGCCCAAATGTCTTGATGGTGCGGATGCCACGCAATGTCTCCATAAAAAAGGTCTGCTGCTTGGCCATGCGAATGATCTGGTCTTCCATCGATCCGCGAAGCGGCTGGTAAGCGATGTTTCGCAACAGCGCATAAAGCAGCACGCTGATCACTACGACCATGGCCAGCTTCACACTGTAAAAAAACATTACTCCCAAAATGAAAATGGAGATGATGCCGTCGAGCAATGCTTCAATGAAATTGTTGGTCAGAGTTCGCTGGATGGCCTCTGCGCTCTCGAATCTCGACATGATGTCGCCAAAGTAGCGCTTCTCAAAAAACGAAACCGGCAGCCGTACCAGGTGCGAAAAGATATTGGCATACCACTGGAGTTTCAGGGTCGTGCCGAAATAGAGTGTTGTCCAGCTTCGAATGCCGCCCAAGACTGCCTGCAAAACGACCATGAGCGTAAATCCGATGCCAAGAGTCACCAACAGGTCACGGTCAAAAGCGGCAACTACTTTATCGATTGTCAACTGCAGGAACAAAGGGCTGATAATGGCGAATATCTCAAGCCCGGCCGCAAGGGCGAAGATCTGTCCCAGGGCCCGCTTCAATCCTACAATCCGGCCGGTCAGATCTTTGAGCTTGAGCCGTGGCGATTCATCCTGAGATGTGAAATCCGGTGTTGGGGTCAGTTCCAAAGCTACGCCGGTGAAATGATGGCTGGCCTCGGCATAGCTCAGCTTTCGCCGCCCTACCGCCGGATCATGCACAACCACATGCCTGCTGGTCGCCGACTTCAAAACCACAAAATGGCTCATATCCCAATGCAGGATGCATGGAGCCTTCAGTAGCGGCAGGTCCTCAAGCTCGATACGCAAGGGACGCCCCGTAAGATCGAGCCGATCGGCGAACCTGATAATGTGTGCAAGCGTGGTGCCTCTTAAAGAAATCGAGAATCGCCGGCGAAGCTCCGCCAAGTCGATCGCTTTGCCATGATACGAGGCAACCATTGCCAGGCAGGTAAGTCCGCATTCGGCCGCTTCGGTCTGGAAGATGACAGGAAGCTTGCGTCCAAAGGAAGGCTTTGGGGCGGAGGTATTCACGGCCTCGTTGTCCTCACTCACCTGGCCTCCCGAACAGCCATTTGATCAATGGTGTTTTTCCTAGCGGAATCTCGGCCTCAACCTTGGCGCTGGAAAAACCGGCTGCTGATGGCGTTCCGCGCATCGGAGAGGAAAGTGTGACTACGACCTTATGCACAGGAATACGCGTCGCAGCCTCCTCGCCCGGCGGAAGCTGGGGGGAATTGGCCACAGAGTCATATATCTGTTTGACCGTGGCGCTTTGGCGCTGGCCAGGCGGCCCGATGATCCACAAGCGTTCCCCTGGTTGGACGAACCTCAGAATTCTCTCCGGAACAAACAGGTCCACTTCCGTTGGCGCTGCACTAGTTTCAGGTGGGGGCAACAAAACTCCCGATACTCGGACTTTCTCCGTGATATGCCCCAGAAGCAAAAAACCCACCACACTGCCGGCAATGGCAATCCCAAGCCATCCCAGAAATACTAGAGAGAGTGGACGGATGAGGAGTATCTCGCCGTAGAGTTTCTGCTGCTGGGATGCCAGCGCCTCGGGGCGAAACAAAGGAAGCGGCTGCTGAGTGCCCTCTTCTGGTGCAGAAACCCTGTGCTTGTCCGACTGATTCATGCTGGTTCTATTTATGTCTCAGGCGAAGCCGGGTAATAGTACGCCAACCCATCGAAAAAAGGTAGAAGGAAATGTATGCTGCTTCAACTGTTTTAGGCCCAAAATTGGAAAAAGTTTTTGTGCGAATAAGGCCATGACCATGTGTGCTAAGGAAGACTATAGTTCCAAAATACTACATGACCACATGCAACTGCCTTAGATCAAAGAACTTGCAGCAAAATGTCCCACGCAATGAGATGATCTCGCGAAGGACTCAGTGAGATGCGAAACTGTTAAAATCTGTTCATCTGATGAAAATGGATATCTTGCAACAATTCTTTTTATATTAGATACTTTAAAAATATTATTATGATATTTACTAATTTAATGCACCGGCTAACGACTGCCCGTTCTGGTAGGCTTGACGGGCAGGAAGCATGGCTGAGAACGCTATCGAATTCGTCCACGTACAATACCGGATCAACGGTAGAAGCCTGCTGTCTGATGTCAGCTTCACCGTCGAGCGGGGAGAAATACTTATGCTGTTGGGACCGAGCGGTTCCGGCAAAACAACCTCGCTCAAACTGATCAATCTGCTGTTGACTCCTACGGAGGGCACTGTTCGCGTAGACGGGCGTCCCGTCCAGGATTGGGATGTAATCCGCCTGCGACGGCATATTGGCTATGCCATCCAGGATGTTGGCCTCTTCCCGCACTACAGCGTGCAGGAAAACATCGCGCTGATTCCCAAACTGGAGGGTTGGGACCGAAAGAAGATCGCGGCGCGCGTGGAAGAGGTGCTTCACATGGTCGGACTGCCACCAGCTGAGTACAACGGACGCTATCCCGACCAACTTTCCGGGGGACAGAGACAGCGAGTAGGGCTGGCACGCGCCTTGGCCGCCGATCCACCCATTCTGCTGATGGACGAGCCGTTTGGAGCCTTGGATCCAATCACTCGACTGGAGCTGCAAAAGGAGTTCAAGCATCTTCAGCAAAGACTCAACAAAACTGTAGTCTTTGTGACCCACGACGTGGGCGAGGCCCTTACCCTGGGTGCACGCATCGCCTTGATGGATTCGGGTAAACTTCGCGGCATCTATGCGCCTCGTGAATTTCTGCTTTCACAGGACCAATTTGTCAAACCGTACGTAGAGGCATTCCAGGCCGGGCTGCAAGTATCGCAAATCTGACTACGGAGTCATCATTTATGCTCCAGTTTTTCCTAAGCCACAAGCGCGAGGTCTTCACCTTGACCATGGAGCACCTTTGGCTCGTGGGCATCTCGATGCTGCTGGCAATCGCTATCGGCGTGCCATTGGGGATTCTATTGACCTGGCGTCCCAGATGGAAAACACTCGTGCTGGGGACCAACAATGTGATCCAGACCATACCTAGCCTGGCGCTTTTTGGACTCTTGCTGCCCATGCCCTGGCTCGGAGCGCGCGCTGGCCGGTTAGCGATAACGGCCCTTACCCTTTACGCGTTGCTGCCTATTGTCCGTAATACCTATACCGGCATTAAAGATGTATCCGCACCTGTGCGGGAGGCGGCTCTGGGCATGGGACTGACGCGGCAGCAACTCCTGTGGCATGTGGAATTGCCGCTGGCTGCCAATGTGATCGTCGCCGGCATCCGCGTAGCCACGGCAATCACCGTAGGCATGGCCACCATCGCTGCCGCCATTGGCGCCGGAGGCCTGGGAGAATTCATCTTCCGTGGCCTTGCCATGGTTGACGATCATGTGATTCTGGCTGGAGCCATCCCGGCCGCCGTTATGGCGCTTTCCGTGGATATGGTTCTTGGCCTGGTACAGCGCCGGCTAGTGCGGGTACATCACTGAAATGGACCGCCGAATATTCTTGTGCAAGCTATCCGGCCTTACTCTGCTGCTGGCAGGATGCGGATTAAAACGGTCAGGAGCCACGGCCGGCTCCAAGAACTTCACCGAGCAACTGCTGCTGGGCGAATTGCTTGCACAATATCTCGAAACGACTTCCAAGGTGCCGATGGAGAGGCGCTTTTATCTGGCGGGAAGCTATATCTGCCATCAGGCTTTGCTGGCCGGACGAATCGACATGTACGTCGAATACACAGGGACTGCGCTGGCCGCCATCTTGAAAAAACCATTTACCTCCGACCACACCAAGGTGTTCGATGAAGTAAAACAGGAGTACGCCCGAAGATGGGGTCTCGAAGTGATGCCCTCGTTGGGATTCGACAACACCTTTGCCATGGTGATGCGCGGCCAGCATACCCGAAATCTGGGGATCAAAGCGCTTTCCCAATTGGCTCCCTTTGCTCCACAACTGCGATTAGGCGTCGGCTACGAATTCCTGGAACGGCCTGACGGCTACAAAGGCCTGATCAACAAATACGGATTGCGATTCGCCGAAACCCCACGCGTTATGGATTTAGGGCTGCTTTATCGCGCGCTTCAAAGCCAGCAGGTTGATATCGTGGCCGGCTCGAACACCGATGGCCTGATTGCAGCACTCGATCTCGTGGTGCTGGCGGATGACGAGCACTACTTCCCTCCCTATGAAGCGGTACCAATCGTTCGCCGAGAGTGCCTCGAAAAATTTCCTGCGCTAGGAAATGCAATGAATCACTTAAGCCGACGAATCACCGAGCACGACATGCGCCGTTTGAACTATGCCGTAGACGGCGAAAAAAAAGATGCGGCAGCCGTGGTCAAAGAATTTCTGAATGAGAAGAAATTCCCATAGCTAAAATTCCTCGGCTACAGAACGGCCTCCTAAGGAACAGGAATGCAAGTCAGGGCGTGGCCGTTTACTCGTAAACACATTAATTAGAAAAATCTAATTTATTTCGCTGTCTTTTTGATCTTCGCGGACCCCAAAAAGCTAGTTAGAAGGTGGTTAAAAGATACCGGGGTGGGGGGTACCAAGAATTCCTTTTTTGAAAATCTCTAATTTTACTTTGTGAGCATAGCTCCGCCAACCTTTGCAAAATGAGCCACGGAAGTTAAAGTCCCCGCGAATGACTCGCATTGTCGAACGGTTTCCAGCATGATCCTTCGCTTGCGCTCAGGATTTCGCCTGCAGGCTCCCGCTTCGCTTACGCCTGCAATACGGCTCAAGTTAAAGTCCCCGCGAATGACTCGCATTGTCAAATGGTTCCCAGTATGATCCTTCGCTTGCGCTCAGGATTTCGCCTGCAGGCTCCCGCTTCGCTCACGCCTGCAATACGGCTCAAGTTAA
>DASZFU010000131.1:0-60989 GCA_035939495.1 Candidatus Angelobacter sp.
ACGCTGCGCTTCAACCCCGCTCGATTATGGGGCGTTGAAAATGGCGTCAAGGGTCGAGATGAACGGCGCCAAGAACGCGCCGCCCTTGACACCATTTTCAACGCGATACCCCCGTCTGTCTTTTTTTAGCTTGACAGGAGCTGTCGTAGTCATAGACGGGATGACAGGATGTAGTGGTGGTCGAAATAGAGACACATCTAACACTTTAAAAAATCAAAAACCTCCAACCACCGAAAGTCCTTTCCCCACAACTCAAAATTTGATTTAGGCTATTCATAGGGTGTTTTGAAAAATGCAGCCGAGGGCGGCTGCGCTCCACACTAATTTTGTTCCAGGCTCAACGGTCAAAGGCTCTACTAGATGAACGACAACATCGATCTGCTCAGCATCAATACTATTCGCACGTTAGCCATGGATGCCGTACAGCAGGCCAACTCCGGACATCCTGGCACACCCATGGCGATGGCTCCGGTTGCCTATTGCCTTTGGCAGCGGCTTCTGCGTTTTGATCCTGACGATCCCATCTGGCCCAATCGCGATCGCTTTGTGCTCTCCATCGGTCACGCGTCCATGCTGCTTTACTCCCTGTTGCACTTGGCTGCAGTAAAAGCGGTCGATCCCAACTATGAAACACTTGGCGAACTCTCGGTGAAGCTCGATGACATCAAGCGCTTTCGCCAGCTCGACAGCAAATGTCCTGGACATCCCGAGTACCGCTGGACGTCCGGCGTCGAAACCACCACCGGGCCTCTGGGGCAGGGCGTTTCCAACAGTGTAGGTATGGCTATCGCTGAGCACTGGCTTGCCGGCTATTTCAACAAGCCGGGTTATGAACTTTTCAACTACAACGTCTACGCCTTCTGCGGCGATGGCGACATGATGGAAGGTATCTCCGGCGAAGCTGCATCTCTGGCTGGCCACCTGAAGCTCTCAAACCTTTGCTGGATTTACGACAACAACCGCATCACCATCGAAGGCCACACCGCTCTGGCCTTCACCGAAGACGTTGCCACTCGATTCATAGGCTATGGCTGGAACGTGACTCGTGTGGGCGATGCCAACGACCTTGAGATGCTGATGCGGGCCTATCAATGTTTCCTGGATACCAAGGACCGGCCCACACTGATTATTGTAGATAGCCACATCGCTTATGGCGCGCCCCACAAGCAGGATACCGAAGCTGCTCACGGCGAGCCTCTGGGCGAAGACGAAATCCGGCTCACCAAGCGAAACTATGGTTGGCCTGAGGATACAAAATTCTGGATTCCAGATGGAGTCCGCGAAAACTTCGCCAACTGCATCGGCAAGCGCGGACGAGAGCTGCGGATTGCATGGGAAGCCATGCTCGAACGCTATAAGAAAGAATACCCAGTACTGGCCGATCATCTGCACCGAATGCAGCACCGCGAGCTGCCTGAAGGCTGGGATAAAGATCTGCCTAGTTTTCCTGCCGACTCTAAAGGCCTCGCCAGCCGCGAATCATCCGCCAAGGTGCTGAATGCCTTTGCCAGGAACATCCCTTGGTTGATGGGAGGCGCAGCCGATCTCGCGCCCTCGACCAAAACACGTTTGACGTTTGAAGGCGCCGGTGATTTCGAGGCTGGGCAATACAACGGAAGAAACTTCCATTTCGGCATCCGTGAGCACGCCATGTGCTCCATCCTGAATGGAATGTCCCTCAGCAAGATTCGGCCGTTCGGCTCCGGGTTCCTGATCTTCAGCGATTACTCGCGTCCGCCTATGCGGCTGGCGGCCATCATGGAAATTCCGGTCATCTACGTGTTCACCCATGACTCGATCGGCGTAGGCGAAGACGGTCCCACGCATCAGCCGGTCGAGCAGCTTGTCTCGTTGCGTGCTCTTCCCGGATTTATTCTTTTGCGGCCCGCCGATGCCAACGAAGTTGTGGAGGCCTGGCGCTTCATCCTGCAACTCAAGCACCAGCCGGTCGCTCTGGCTCTATCCCGTCAGGCTTTGCCGACCATTGATCGAAAGAAGTATGCATCCGCCGCCGGGTTAACCAAAGGCGCGTATGTACTGGCTGACCCCCCGAATGGCAAACCGGAGCTGATCCTGATGGCGACCGGAAGCGAGGTCTCGCTCTGCCTGAACGTCTACGAGCAACTCATCGCCGAAGGCCGCAAGGTGCGCGTGGTCAGTATGCCCTCCTGGGAGATCTTTGAAAAACAAAGCCCTGAATACCGCGATAGCGTGCTGCCCCCGGAAGTCAAAGCCAGAATCTCAGTCGAGCAAGCTTCGACTCTAGGCTGGTCGCAATACGTAGGCCACGATGGCATTACAATCGGAATGAAGACCTTCGGGGCATCAGCGCCGCTGAAAGAGCTGCAAAAAAAATTCGGCTTCACTCCGGATGCGGTCATCCAAGCAGCGAGGAGGATTTCTAATTTCTAATTTCCAATTTCTAATTTTTAACTTGAAAAACCGATCCGCTTTCATCCGCGCAAAACCTGTCCTGAGGTGCCCGCCGCCAAAGGATCCGCGGTAAGCCTTTAGTTTCAAATTAGAAATTGGAAATTAGAAATTGGAAATCAAAAAACCAGAAATTATGCGAATAACCCTTGGTTCCGACCACGCAGGCTTTGAATTAAAACAGATTCTTGCCTACAACCTGCAACAACACGGCCATCAGGTATTGGATTTGGGCACCAACAGCACTCAGCCGGTGGATTATCCTGACTATGCCGAGGCTGTGGGACTCAGTGTTGCCAAGGGCGAAGCTGACCGGGGTATCCTGATTTGTGGCAGCGGCGTAGGCGCTTCGGTTGCAGTCAACAAGATCCCGGGAATACGCGCCGGCCTGTGTCACGATACATACTCCGCCCATCAAGGCGTAGAACATGATGACGTTAACGTGCTGGTGCTCGGGTCGCGTGTGATTGGAACTGAGCTGGCTAAGGAGATTTCACTGGCCTTCCTCAATGCCCGCTTTACCAAAGAAGAGCGTCACCAGCGCAGGCTTAATAAAGTCCTTGCCATTGAAGAACGATATGCAGCCGCCCCAACCATGAAGGAGAAAAAATTATGAGTACTCTGAGTGTGCCGGATACCACCAAAGTCAAGACCGCCCAGCCAAACCCCTTGCGCGAGCTGCAAAAGTACGGCCAGTCGGTGTGGCTCGACTTCATCCGCCGCAGCCTGATTACCAGCGGCGAGTTGCAGCGCCTGATTGATGAAGATGGGCTGCGCGGCATCACTTCCAATCCTGCCATTTTTGAAAAGGCCATCGCCGGGAGCAAAGATTACGCCGACGTCCTTGAGCAGCTTCATAAGCAGAACCTGAGCGCCGGAGAGATTTACGAGCGCATTGCCATCCGCGACATTCAAGATGCCGCAGATCTTCTCCGTCCTGTCTACAAAGAGACCAACGCCCGTGACGGCTACGTGAGCCTGGAAGTCTCTCCCAAGCTGGCGCGGCTTACGCAGGAATCTATCGACGAAGCAACGCGCTTGTGGAAGGCCGTTGGCCGCGAAAATGTAATGATCAAAATTCCTGGCACTCTCGAAGGAGTTCCAGCCATACGCCAATTGATCAGCCAGGGCATCAACATCAACACCACTCTACTCTTCGCTCAGGAAGCCTATGTGAAAGTCGCCGAGGCTTATATCGAGGGCCTGGAGATTGCCCAGAAAGCCGGAAGAAACATCAGCAAGATCGCCGGTGTGGCCAGCTTCTTTGTCAGCCGCATCGATTCTGCCGTTGATGCCTTGATCGCCACCAAGCTCAAAAACCCGACCAACCCCGAGCAGGCGCAGTTGCTGCAATCTTTGCAAGGCAAAGTCGCCATCGCTAACGCGAAGCAGGCCTATCGCCGCTATGGAACGCTCTTCAGCGGCGAACGCTGGCAAAAACTCTCCTCCAGCGGGCCGCAAACCCAGAGACTGCTTTGGGCCAGCACCAGCACCAAGAACCCGGCGTATCGCGATGTGATGTATGTCGAAAATCTGATTGGGCCTGACACCGTAAACACGATTCCACCAGCCACGCTCGATGCCTTCCGCGATCACGGAAAGGCCGCACGCACGCTCGATGCCGATCTGCAAGCGGCCGACAAGGTCATGAGCGACCTGGAAAAGGCCGGCATCTCCATGCGCGAGGTCACTGACAAGTTGCTGGTCGAGGCAATTCAGCTCTTCGATGAGGCTTTTGACAAGCTGATTGCCGCCGTCGAGGAAAAAAAAACTAAACCCGAGCTAGTAAAGCCCAAAATCGAGAAACAAAGCGCCCAATTGCCCGCTCCACTCCAGCAAGCGGTCGATGCCACCATCCAAGATTGGCAGGCCAACGGCAAGATGAACCGTCTTTGGAAGGGCGATACCTCGCTTTGGACCAGCGGCGAGGAAGACAAATGGCTAGGCTGGCTGCACGTCACCGAAGATCAGATCGCGCACGCGCAGCAGCTCTCCGCCATTGCGTCCCAGGCTGCCAAGGCGGGCTTCGAACATGCTGTGCTGCTGGGCATGGGCGGCTCCAGTCTCTGCCCTGAAGTCCTCAAGATAACCTTTGGCAATCAACCGGGACACCCCGAATTGCTGGTACTCGATTCAACCGATCCCCAGCAAATTCGAGCTCTCGAAAGTCAAATCAACATTGCCAAGACTTTGTTCATCGTCGCCAGCAAATCGGGCAGCACGCTCGAACCCAACATCTACAAGCAATATTTCTACGAGCGTACTGCATCCACCTTAGGCAAAGGTAGTGCCGGACAGCACTTCATCGCCATCACCGATCCTGGTTCGAAGATGGAGCAGGTCGCGCAGCACGACCATTTCTGGCATATCTTCCATGGCGTGCCCAGCATCGGCGGCAGGTATTCGGCCCTGTCGAACTTCGGCTTGGTTCCGGCTGCCGTCCTGGGCCTCGATCTCAAACGTTTGCTCGATCGCACCGAAGAAATGGTCCTCGCCTGTGGTCCAACTGTTCCGGTCAACCAGAATCCGGGTGCAGTTCTGGGTGCAGTTCTAGGGACGCTGGGCAAGAGCGGTCGTGACAAAGTCACGATCATCGCATCGCCTGGCATTTCCGATCTGGGCGCATGGCTCGAACAACTGCTGGCCGAAAGCACCGGCAAGCAAGGCAAGGGCCTGATCCCGGTCGATCGCGAAAAGCTGGGATCGCCGCAGGTCTACGGCAATGACCGCATCTTTGCTTATCTGCGTCTGCAAACCGCGCCGGATTCAGAGCAGGATTCCCAGGTGGAGGCGCTCACCAAAGCCGGACAACCCGTTGTCCGTATCGACGTTGCCAATACCTACGATCTTGGCCAGGAATTCTTCCGCTGGGAGATTGCTACGGCTGTAGCAGGTTCCATTTTGGGAATCAATCCATTCGACCAGCCCGATGTTGAAGCCAGCAAGGTCGTCACCCGCGAACTCACAGCCCAATATGAAAAGACCGGCAGGCTTCCCGATGAAAAACCGATTCTTGAAGAGAATGGCATAAAACTGTTCACCGATGACCGCAACTCCGCCAACCTGAAGCAACTCGCCGGGAACCAGAATTCTCTGGTAGCTTTGCTGCGCGCCCATCTGAATCAGCTTGGCGCGGGCGACTACCTGGGCTTGCTCGCCTACGTTGAGATGAACCGCGAGCACGAAGGAATCTTGCAAACAATTCGCCACCAGGTTCGCGACCGCAAGCGCGTCGCAACCTGCTTAGGTTTTGGCCCGCGCTTCCTGCACTCCACGGGACAGGCTTATAAAGGTGGCCCCAATACAGGCGTTTTCTTGCAGATTACCGCCGATGACGCCGCTGATCTGCCGGTACCAGGACAGAAATACACCTTCGGCACAGTAAAAGCAGCGCAAGCTCGCGGCGACTTCCAAGTCCTGGCCGAGCGCAAGCGCCGCGCATTACGTGTCCACATAGGCGCAAACGTAAGCGCCGAGCTGGAAAAGTTGAACAAGTTAGTTAAAGAAGCATTGGGTTAAACGGAGAAAACACATGCAACTTGGAATGATCGGTTTGGGACGCATGGGCGGAAACATGGTGCGCCGCCTCATGCGTGGTGGACACGAATGCGTCGTCCGGGATCTAAGTCCAGAAAATGTGAAGGAATTGGCCAACGAAGGCGCCACGGGTTCCTCGTCACTCGACGATTTTGTGGCCAAACTGAAAAAACCGCGAGCCACCTGGATCATGGTCCCGGCCGGCGATCCCACCGAACAAACTGTGCTGGCGCTGGCGCAAAAGTTCGAGGCCGGCGACATCATCATCGATGGCGGCAACTCTTATTTCAAAGATGATGTGCGGCGCTCCAATAAGCTCAAGGAACGCGGCATCCATTACATCGACGTTGGCACCAGCGGCGGCATATGGGGCCTGGAGCGCGGCTACTGCATGATGATCGGCGGACCCAAGGAGGCGGTCGAACATCTCGACCCCATCTTCAAAACCCTCGCGCCCGGAATCGGAAACATCCCCGCCACGCCCGGACGCGACAAGGTCGGCGGCACTGCCGAGTCGGGCTATCTCTACTGCGGGCCTTCCGGGGCGGGCCATTTCGTCAAGATGGTGCACAACGGAATTGAGTATGGCCTGATGCAGGCTTACGCCGAAGGCTTCGATATCTTCCGCAACGCCACTTCCGAGCAATTGCCCCAGGACTATCGTTATGATCTCAACCTGCGCGACATCGCCGAAGTTTGGCGCCGTGGCAGTGTAGTCTCCTCCTGGCTTCTGGATTTGCTGGCCATGGCCCTTACAGAGAATCCGACTCTTTCGGAATACACAGGCGTTGTCGCGGACTCCGGCGAAGGCCGCTGGACCATTCAAGCCGCGCTCGAGGAGGCTGTTCCCGCGGATGTGCTTTCAGCATCCTTATATACGCGTTTCCGTTCGCGTCAGGACCATACTTTTGGCGAAAAAATACTCAGCGCCATGCGTCAGAAGTTTGGTGGGCACATTGAACTGAAGAAATGAAGAGGATTGGGTAAATGTAGGACATTGGGTAAATGGGTAATTTGGTAATTGGGTAATTTTAAACTACCAAATTAAATTACCCATTTACCCAATTACGCATTTACCAAATTTGCATCAATTAGAAAGAAGAAACGAATCATGCCACAAATTGAAAAAGAACTAATGACCGCAGACTCTACGGAACCCGAAAAACCCGTGCGTCAAACCGGGCCAGCGGTTATGGTCATCTTTGGCGCGACCGGCGACCTGACCGCCCGTAAACTCTTTCCAGCGATCTACAACCTGGCTAAGAGTAACTTGCTCTCCCGCGAGTGGGCCATAGTGGGCGTGGCCCGCGATCAGATGACCACCGACCAGTATCGTTCACTCATGGGCAAGCAACTCGAAACTTTTGCCACAGGTAAAGTCGATCCCGATTTGCGCGACTGGATGCTGAGCCGCCTCTATTATGTCTACGGCGACTTCAAAGATCCGAAGCTCTATGAGACGCTGGCGCAAACCCTGGCCGAGGCCGACAAAAAGCACAACACGCATGGCAATTATTTCTTCTATCTCGCCACCAGCCCGGTGTTTTTTGCCGACATTGTCGAGCGGCTTGGAGGCGCAGGTCTGGTTGCTGAAGAAGATGGCCACTGGCGCAGAATCGTATTTGAAAAACCCTTTGGCAACGATCTCGAATCCGCCAAGGCGCTGAACCAGCACCTCTCCCGGGTGCTCAAAGAAAATCAGATCTTCCGCATTGACCATTACCTGGGCAAAGAGACGGTACAAAACATCCTGGTTTTCCGTTTCAGCAACGGCATTTTTGAGCCTATCTGGAACCAGAATTATGTCGACCACGTACAGATCACGGTGGCTGAAACCGTGGGCGTAGAGAAGCGTGGCGGCTATTTCGATATGGCCGGCACCTTGCGCGACATGGTGCCCAATCACCTGCTGCAGCTTCTGTCGCTTACCTCGATGGAGCCGCCTATCTCCTTCAGCTCAGATTCGGTGCACGACGAGCAATCGAAGATTCTCCATGCCATTCAGCCGGTCAGCCCGGAAGATGTCCTCACCAACGCAGTTCGCGGCCAATACGACGACGGTGTGATCAACAACGACGTCGTGCCGGCTTACCGCCACGAAACCGGAGTCCCGCCCGATTCCAAGACCGAAACCTTTGTCGCGCTCAAGCTGATGATCGACAACTGGCGGTGGGCCGGCGTGCCATTCTATTTGCGGACGGGAAAGCGTATGGCTGCCCGGCACACCGAGGTTGCCGTTCAGTTCAAGCGCGCCCCCTTTGTTCTTTTCCGCGACACCACGGTGGACTCTCTGAAAGCCAATCAGGTCGTCATCCATATTGCGCCCGATGAAGGCGTCTCCATGCGTTTCGGAGCCAAGATTCCCGGCGCGCAAATGAAAGTCGGCTCCGTAGAGATGGACTTCAACTACGCCGACTACTTTGGTTCCGTCCCCAACACCGGCTATGAGGTCCTTCTTTACGACGGCATTATCGGCGACCAGACACTCTTCCAGCGCGCCGACATGGTGGAAGCAGGTTGGGCCGTGGTCGATCCGATCTTGGATATCTGGAAAGCGCTGCCGACCCGGAATTTCCCCAACTACCGCGCCGGCGCCTGGGGACCGAAAGAAGCCGATGAGCTTATCAACCGCGATGGCCGCTTCTGGAGAAAAGTAACGGAATGATCCTCGCGGGAGACATCGGGGGCACCAATACCAGGATTGCGTCCTTCAACCATGATGGTGGCCGCTTGGACCTCGTGTGGGAGAGGATATATCCCAGCCACGAGCATAAGAGCCTCAATGAAATTCTCGCGCTGGTTCCCCCGGAATACGGCAGCAACCCGGAAATGGCCTCTTTTGGAATTGCAGGTCCCGTCTTGCATGAGAAAGTCTCAACGCCCAACCTCCCTTGGGTAGTCGATGCGGCCGAAATTTCCAGGCAGCTTGGAACTAAAAACGTCTGGCTCATCAACGATCTGCATGCACATGCCTCGGGCATCGGCGACCTGCAACCCGAGGACTTTATTCCTCTCAACCCAATCGAAATCTCCGACGGCAACGCTGTGTTGATCGCCGCTGGAACAGGCCTGGGGGAAGCCGGTCTCTATTGGGATGGAAATCGCCGCCACGCCTTCCCTTGCGAAGGAGGACATTGCGATTTTGCTCCGCGCAATGAAATCGAAATCGGCCTCCTCGAATATCTGCTGAAAAAGTTCGGACGCGTGAGCTACGAGCGGGTCCTCTCCGGTCCCGGCTTCAAAAACATCTATGAATTCCTGCGCGATACCGGCGTCGAAGAAGAGCCGGCCTGGCTGAAAGAAGAGTTGAGCCGATTGGCCGACCCAGTTCCCCTGATCTCCAACTACGGGCTGCAAGGCAAAGCCAATATTTGCACGCGCACCCTGGACATCTTCGTTGACATCTATGGAGCAGAAGCCGGCAACCTGGCACTCAAGATGATGGCCACCGGTGGAATGTTCATCAGTGGCGGCATTGCGCTCAAAATACTGCCCAAGCTGAAAAGCCCGGCATTCCTGCAAGCCTTCCTCAGCAAGGGAAGACTGCAATCTCTGCTGGAAAAAATCCCGGTCCGCGTCATCACCAACGACACCATCGGCTTGCTCGGCGCCGCCCGCTATGCGCTGAATAGTATGAACCAGGAGACAAATGCCACCCGAAATCAAAATCGTCTCTGACGCAACCGAACTGTACCGCGCAGCCGCCGATGAATTCGCAAATTGCGCAAAAACCAGCATCCAGGCCCACGGAAAACTCTCGGTGGCTCTATCAGGTGGCTCGACTCCACGCGGCATCTATAGCTTGTTGGCCGAAGACCAAAAGAATCCTGCAAAAAAACTCCCTTGGGAAAAGGTCTTCATCTTCTTCGGCGATGAGCGTAACGTCCCGCCCACCGATCCTGAGAGCAACTACCGCATGGCCAATGAATCGCTGCTCTCCAAAGTCCCCATTCCCAAAGAAAACATCTTCAGGATCGCCGCCGAACTGGACGCCAACACCGCCGCCACTCAATACGAACAACAACTAACCCGATTTTTCAACCTCAAGCCAAACGAGTGGCCGCGCTTCGACCTGATTATGCTGGGCATGGGACCAGATGGCCATACGGCATCATTGTTTCCAGGAAGCCCGGCCCTCGACGAGACCCAGCGCAAGGTGGTAGCCAACTGGGTAGAAAAACTCAAGACCCACAGAATCACCTTCACCTTCCCAGTCTTGAATCACGCGGCTGAAGTGATGTTTACAGTTTCAGGAAGTGAAAAAGCCGAAGTACTAAAAGACGTTCTTGAAAACCCGGACAAGAGCCTCTACCCCAGCCAGAGAGTACAGCCAGAGGATGGCAAATTACTCTGGATCATAGATAAGGCTGCGACGAGACTACTCTAGAGGCCTGTCCGGAAAGTGGTAGTGTCTGTGCGTGAACACGACGCACCCTCTGCTTAACCTAACTCTTCTCTGCAAGCTCCTTAGACCTATCCAATTGGTGAAACCGACGGTGATCAGCCTGGCGCTTACTTCGCCTCAGCTTTCGCGCAATACTTCTCAAACGCCTGCTTCAGCGCGCCCGCAATCTGGTCAGGATGGCTGGGTTCGATATGGCGGCGTTCGATCATGAATACAAGTTCGCCATCGCGAAGCAGGCCGATCGAGGGCGAAGAAGGCGGATATCCCGTGAAATGACGGCGAGCGGCCTCGGTTGCCTCTTTATCCTGACCGGCAAATACGGTGATCACCCGGTCGGGACGCACGCCATGTTGAAGAGCAGCCCGAACTCCAGGACGCATTCTTCCAGCAGCGCATCCGCAGATCGAGTTCACGACAACCATCAGTGTCCCTTTCTGGGCCACTGCGCTCTCCACCTCATCCGCCGTACGAGCTTCCTCAATTCCCACCGAAGTCAATTCCTGGCGCATAGGTGCAACCATCATTTCTGGATACATGAAATTCCTCCCAATTGGTCTAAAGCGATTCTAACAGGAAGTTTGTTTCTACCGTCGATGTCTTGTAAGAATACATGGCAGAAAGCTAAATATACGTGGAAGTGCGTGATAGACGGTGGAAAGCGGTTGGTTTTTGCAACGAGTTGTAAACTTCTTTTGTAGCCGTCCGCCGTATCCTTCAGCCGCTGCTGAGTTGCTATGGAGGACTGCCAGATTCGAGCACAGGGCGTCGAGATGAGCGTTTTTCTTGGCAGCAGTGTTCCGTAGGGGGCTGCCACTCGGCACCCTCTATCAATGCCTGCCGCTGTAACTCCAGCCCAGGCCTGAATTACCCCTCTTTGCGCTGTAGCCACAAATCGATCGCTTTTCTTGTTTCAGCTTCTTGCTGATCTCGCCTTTTGATTTGACGGTCCTCGAATCCTTGTGGACGCTTCGATAGCCACTCTTTGAGAGAGTACCTTAGTTCTTTTATGAGTTGTGTTTCTTCGAGATATCCACGTTTTGTGCGGTGGCTTGACCATGCTTCGACGAGTGCGTTAGTGAGTTCCGCTTCTCGTTTTCGTCTTTCAGCTTCCCAAGCTTCATCACGCTGCTCGGACTTGGCTTAGGTCTGGCTGCAACCAAATACCTCGCCACGATTGTCTCTACCAATGGCCAAAACAGTTTGTCCCTGGGATTTCCCATCGTCGTGGATTGGCGTGTGCTTTTGTTTACGCTGGTCGTTTCCGTGATGACCGGACTGGGTTTTGGAATTTTTCCTGCTTTGCAGCTCTCGGGAACCAACATCAATCAGACGTTACGCGATGAAGGCCGGGGCGCCACCGGCGGACGCCATCACCTGGAACTCAAGGGACTTCTGGTCGTCGGTCAGGTTGCGCTTTCATTGATGCTGTTGATCGCCGCCGGCTTGCTGCTGCGAAGCTTTATGCGGCTGATGAGCGTCGATCCCGGCTTCGATCCAGCGCGTGTGCTCACCATGAAAGTGTCGTTGCCCACGGTGAAATATGCCAAACCGGAGCAGCAGATCGCCTTTTTTGATGAGATGCTGCGCAAGGTGTCGGCAGTTCCGGGAGTGGGCTCTACAGCTATGTCGGCTGCTCTGCCGCTAACCCCGATTCGCGTTACCCCAGTACTCCCTGAAGGACAGCCTGATGTTCCCCTGGCCCAGCGCCCCTTCATCATTATTGAAGCCATCACGCCTGGCTGGTTTCACACCATGCGTGTCCCTTTGAAAGCCGGTCGCGACTTCAAGGACACCGACACCGGTCAGTCGCCGAACGTAGTGATCATCAATGAAGCTTTAGCGCATCAATATTGGCCCAATGAAAACCCTCTGGGCAAACATATCCTGGTTGGCCGCCAGACAAGCGCAGCCGAAATCATCGGCGTTGCTGCAAACGTCAAGAACTCAGGCTTGGCCTTGGATACCCAGCCGCAACTTTATCTTCCTTTCCGGCAGTTGCCCTGGGGCAATATGAATTTGCTGGTGCGTACCAACATGGAGCCGCACGCCATGATTTCCGCAGTGCGCGGGCAGATCTCCGCTGTCGATCCTGACCAGCCAGTCACCGGTATCCAAAGCATCGAGGAGTTGCTCGACGACTCACGGGCCCAACCTCGCTCTACCATGCTTTTGCTGACGATCTTCTCAGCCACTGCCTTAGCTTTGGTGATGGTCGGTCTGTATGGTGTCTTGGCGTACCTGGTAGCGCAAAGACGCCAGGAACTAGGAATCCGGCTGGCCCTCGGCGCAGACAAATCACAAATCATGAGGATGATCATCCAACACGGATTGAAGCTCACCCTGGTTGGAATCTCAGTTGGACTGGTGATCGCGCTGGTCGCAGCACTTGCTGTTTCGCTGGTAGGAGTAGGCTTCATGGAAACCCTGCTTTACAAAGCCGGCCTGCGCGACCTGACAACATTCGCCTTCGTGCCTCCAGTATTCCTGGCAATCTTCCTGCTGGCCTGCTATATCCCAGCTCGCCAGGCCACCAAGGTAGACCCAGCCGAAGCATTGAGATAGGAGAAATTTGTAATTTCTAATTTCCAATTTTGTAATTTGGTGTCGAAAGGCCTATGGGCGGTGATGAAACGCATGGTTCCTAATTACCTATTTTCCGGCTAACAGCTAGAACCTGTCCTGAGGTGTCAACTGAAGGAAGCCAGTAGCTAGAAGCCAAATTAGAAATTGTAAATTGATCTTCCTGTGGCCAAAATGATCGCAAACAAAACTTCATAAATAATTCATAAATCTATATGCCGAGATTCGGCTGGGATTTGATTTACTATCATGCGGAGGTGGTTCGTATGAATAGACATTGGGTTGGTCCCTTACTCCTGTCGGTTTTCCTCCTTGCAGTGCTGCCTGGGTGTGTCTCCGCCCAGAGCAGGAGAGGTGTTGATTTTCGTTGCCCGCAAGTGAAGGATTCATTGGAGCGCCGGATCAGCAGCCTGAAACTACAACAGCAGAACGAGCTAAATGAGTGCCGTGCAGCCAACGGCAAAAAATCTGAACTTTGCCGTAGTCTCAAGGAACAGCAGCAACAAGAGATACGGCAACTAAGACAAAGCCGGGATATCCAACTGCAAAACTGCATTAACGATCCATTGTTTAGGATCGAGGACCTGAATGGCCGCCAGAGTCCGAATAGAGGAGGCTGTGGCCAGGGAGATCGACAGCCCTACGTCGACAACGACGATGAGAAACCTACAGCCAAGCCCCCGGCAAATAATCCTGGGCCAGCAAAGATTGGTCCACCGGAATCAGATGGCCCTCCTGGAACGACGGGGAATGGCGCGCCGGCAAAGCTTGGTCCCCCAGAACGAGATGGGTCTGGAACGACGGGGTCTTCGAATCAGGCAAAGACGTCGCACAATCCTCCGCATCCTATGCCCGCAGATACCGGCAGTTCAGGTAGCGGTTCGCGTTCTTCAGGAGGTTTCAATTCTTCGGCAAATTCTTCGGGAAATACCCATTCCTCTGGAACCGTTCATTCTTCCGGAAGTGGGAATTCCAACTCTTCTTATTCCGGCGGCAGCTCCGTCTCGCATGGATCCTCTGGCGGCAGTTACAGCGGAGGCTCGTCTTCGGCTTCGTCACCAAGCCACAGTTCTGGTGGCTCTGGAATGTCGAGTGGTTCCTCGGCCGGATCATCCTCGGCGGGCTCTTCGAATGCAGGTGGAGGCGCAAAGAAAAATTAATAGCGATCAGCGTCATCAATTCCATTGGGGCAGGCAGAGCCTGCCCCATTTTTTCAATTCTTTGCGGTGAAATGGTTTTGATTGTGGCTCCGCTACGGTGTTCTCTGCGGTTCCCAGATGTTGGTATAATTTTGCCCGCATTTTGCAAGGAGGTCCCAAAATGGAAAACACGAAGAAACTGAACAAACTGGTGCTCAATCAAGAAGCGCTCAGGAAACTTACGGCTACAGACAGCAAGGCCGTCATGGGCACGCACGACGCCGCTTGCCACACTCAGGTTATTTCCAACTGTCCGTTCCCGTGTACGCCAGTTAACTAAACGATTCTGATTTGCGGAAAAAAGGCCTTCCCGTTTTTCAACGGGAAGGCCGAATAGAGGCAAGGTTGTTTGCCCTCTGCGTCACTAAACTGCTGGTCTCTCTTCGAACATAAACTGCTCCGTCTCAGTAGAACCTGCCAGGGCAACCGTGGAGGAAGCGCCATTGGCAATGGTTTGGGCCACGTCGTCGAAGTACCCGGTCCCTACAAATCGTTGATGCCGCACTGCGCTATAGCCGGCCGATTCGGCGCTCAAAAATTCTTTCTCCTGCAAGCGAGCGTAAGCAGCCATGCCATCGGTCGCGTAATGACGGGCCAGTTCGAACATGCTGAAATTCAATGCGTGGAATCCAGCCAGGGTTACGAATTGGAACTTGTATCCCATAGCGCCCAGTTCACGCTGGAAACGGGCGATGGCGGCATCATCCAACTTTCTCTTCCAATGGAACGATGGAGAGCAGTTGTACGCCAGCAATTTACCGGGGAATCGTTCATGGATGGCCTCAGCGAATTCTCTAGCCTCGTCAATATCGGGCTCTGAAGTTTCGCACCAGATCATGTCGGCATAAGGCGCATAGATCAGGCCGCGCGCGATAGCCGCATGGATTCCGCCTTTGAAACCGAGGAAGCCGTCGGCGGTGCGTTCGCCGGTGAGGAATTCGACATCGCGAATATCACTGTCACCAGTGAGAAGCTTGGCGCTATTGGCGTCCGTGCGGGCGATCAGGAGGGTCGGCACGCCGCAGATATCCGCCGCCAGTCGCGCCGCAATCAATTTATTGACAAACTCCTGGGCCGGCACCAGCACCTTGCCGCCCATGTGGCCACACTTCTTGGCCGACGCCAACTGGTCTTCAAAATGAACTCCTGCTGCGCCCGCCTCGATCATGTTCTTCATCAATTCGAAGGCGTTGAGGCTGCCTCCGAAACCCGCCTCTGCGTCGGCGACGATAGGAGCAAACCAGTGAATTCCATTTTTGCCCTCAGAGTGATGTACCTGATCCGCGCGGACAAAAGCATTATTAATAGCGCGGACAACATTGGGCACGCTGTTAGCGGGATACAGGCTTTGGTCCGGATACATCTGGCCTGCAAGGTTGGCGTCTCCGGCAACCTGCCAGCCGCTCAGGTAGATGGCCTTGAGACCCGCTTGCACTTGCTGCACCGCCTGATTACCTGTCAAAGCACCCAATGCGGCTACATAAGACTCGCTGTGCAAAAGGTCCCAGAGCCGCTCTGCGCCCAGCCGGGCCAGGCTATATTCGATATGAATTGTGCCCCGCAGGCGTGCTACGTCTTGCGCCGAATAAGGACGAGTGATCCCGTGCCAGCGATCATCGGTTTTCCAATTTTTTTCAAGCTGGGTATCGTTCAATTGATGCATGACTCTATTTCTCCGGTTGATGAGTTACAACGCAGGGATGCTGCCCTGTGATTAGACGTGCAATCTGCGTAGGCATCAAATGAGGTAGTCCGATTCGGACTAGTTGGCCAGACCGCACTATTGGGGAAGGCAGACAACCTTTGATCCAGCCATCTTCTTGTGATTCGCAAAATCGAAGGTTATGATGAGGTTCACAGTGGTTACCTCTCCGCGCGCGAAAAAGATTTCCGAGATACCTGACTCACTGCTTCAAGGTTTGAGAGAACACCTGGTCGCCCGCCAGGTGAGCGACGGCATCGCCTTACTGAATGCCAATGTTCAACTGTTTCATTCGTTGGATCCTGCGCAACCCAACGCTGCCGGCTTCGTCAGTTGTGTAGCCCAGTGGGTGGACATCGGATATCGCGATCCCAAGTTGCTGCAGCAGTTGCTGGAGCGCTTTCCTGCATCGTCGAAGAGCAGGCTGCCGGTTGGTGACTATCTGCGGCTGCGCATGGCGGAAGGACTCTACGCGCTTTTGCGCGATGAGCCGGACAAGGCTCTTGGTCATTTCGATCTTGTGCTTTCGATGGAAAATGAAATTGAGGACAAGGAACTGGTGGCCATCGCGCATTTCTGGAATGGCCGTTGCCATCGCAAAAAAGGAGAGTATGACGTCGCCTTGAAACAGACGTTGCTGGGCAGGGAACTGGCCGGGAATCTTGGATTCGAGCGGATGGCAGCCGTGATGCGCGTGCTGGAAAGCTGGCTTCACTTCCAAAAAGGAAACCGGCGGGAGGCGAGCCGCATTCTGGAAAAAGCCGAGCAGGCCTTGAGGGATACGGACGACGACATCACGCTGGGCAATATCTATTCGGCTCATGGCCGCATGATTCGCCGCCAGGGCCGCTACAACGAAGCCTTGAAATTCTTTTCGAAAGCCATTGAACATTACAAGAAACGTAATCCACAGCATCGCAATCTCGCTCGCGCGCTGACCAACGTCGCTTATGTGCAGCGCCTGGCGGCCGTAGAGATCAGCAGACAAATCGACGCCGACAGCGCGAAACGGCGGAAGGCTGGCGCAGCGTCCGGAACCGGCGTGAGGAAGCAGAGTCATTGGGAGCAATTCGAACAGCTTCGAGCGGATGCCTTTGCCAATCTGGAGCAGGCCGAGAAAATCTACCGGCACCACAATCACCATCACGGCATTGGCAGTATCTATGAGAACCGTGGCCTGCTCTATCGTGATGTCGGCGACCTGGACAACGCCGCCGCCCAGGCAGCCATGGCCTACTCCATAGGAAAAGAGGAAGGCGATGCGATCCTGATGGCCCGCTCGCGGTTACTGCAATGTTCCATCGAAAACGCCAAGCTGGAAGAAGAAATCGAGGGCAGCGCAAACTCCTGGGACCACATCCAGGCTGCCCGCGATTACGCCCGTGATGCGGTAGAAGCCGCGCGCCACACACAAAATCAACGCCTCTTAGCCCGAGCCCACATATGGCGCGGACTGATCGCCTGTAGCTCCAACGACATGGATGACGCCAAACACTGTTGCGACACGGCCAGTTCGTTTCTGAAAACGGTAGATTACGACGAACTCTGGGAAGAACTCCAATTGCTGAAACAAAAGGTCGTTCCCAAGGGCAATATTGATCCGTTATTGCGCTCGTGGTCACAAGGCATCACAGGCGAAAAAACCTTCCAACAAATGACGGAACAATTCGCAGAACTGGTGATCCCAAGGGTGTGGGAAAAAGAAGGAAAAAAGATCTCGCGGGTGGCCACGCGATTGTCAATCTCGCCTAAAAAAGTGCGCCGGATTCTCACAAGACTGGGGAAGATCGGGAATCGGAGGAGTTGAGGAGGCCCTGTTTGAGACTTGCCGCTCTACAACATTTTTTAAGTGAATTCTTTTATGCGCGAATTTGAGGGAAAGCCGAACGATTGCTATAATCAATCGAGTTCAGCGGGCAGACAATCTTTCCTCACTGATCCCCACCGCAGCTCGCGTTGGAAATCAATCAGTTGGCCAGGTAGCTCAGTTGGTAGAGCGCAGCCCTGAAAAGGCTGGCGTCGGCGGTTCGATTCCGTCCCTGGCCACCATTCCAAACCACTGAAAAAACAGCGTTTGCAACGATTTCTTCGTTTGTAGCGAATTTAACCAAGTCAAAAATCACCCGTTTTCGATCACCCGTTCTCAATTTACTGCTTGTGAAACCGGCTTCTGCAAGATCGCTTCGAGCATCTGGCCCTGCGCCGCCAGCTTGGTTTCATGCTTGCTATGAGCATAAAACTTGAGCGTCGTCTGAACATCGGCTTGCCGCAGGATGTCCTGCACGGTCTTCGGATCCGTCCCGCTGTCCACCAAAAATGAGGCCAACGAATGCCTCAAATTATGGAAACCAAAACGCACCTTCTGATCGTCCTGCAGTTCGGGAGCCCCAGCTTTGACCCCAGCCGGTCGCAGATAATCTTCAACCAGCATATTGGCCACCCGCGGTTTCTTTCCCTCCAGCCGGACACTGGGAAAGACCCAGTTGTCACATTTGGAATACTGCGTTTCACGCTGCCATTCGCGGAGAAAAGTGGCCAGTATCGAGTGGAGGGGGACCGGGGCCTTGGAAGCTTTGCTCTTGGGCTTGCCGATCTGTCCTCGCGTCCATGAACGCCGGACAAAGATTTTGTTCCTGTCGTAATCGCGGCATTCTTTACCGGCCCTTTCGGCAAAGCTATCACGCTGATCGCCATCGTCCTGTGTGGCGTCAGCTACATGTACAGCAAGCAAAGCGATAACTCTCATATCGGACGGCTGGCCATCGGCGCAGCCCTGATCGTGGGCGCAGCCAACATTTTTGCCTATATCCAGCAGGCAGGGTAGGCAACGATGGCGGAGATTACGATGCGCAGCAATCCTATTTACAAGACGCTTAACAAGCCGCTGACCATCTTGGGGGTGGAGCGCACTTTGTTCGCTACCGCGCTGTTTACGGGCGCGGGCTTCCAGGTGCTTTTCATCAGCCTCTTGGGCGCCATCGTGGTCTTCGCCATTTTGCTCACCTTGGCCCGCATGGCCACCCAGCGAGACCCCAAGATGCTGGTTTTCATTATCCAGGCAATGTCAGGAATGTTTCGCGGTGAATACGACCCATGCAAATACACACCGTCAACCGTCAGGAGAATTCGCAGCCGTGCTTAATCTCAGAAAACTCGTCAAGAATTACAAGGAAACCGGCGCTTTGGCCGAGCAGTGCAGCATATTCAGCTTCATTGACGACCACTGCTTTACTACGAAAACCGGCGCTGTCGGGGTGGTGATCCAGTTAGAAGGCATCGACTACGAATGCCTGGACCAGGGCGACCTCGATAGTGCCACTAAGCGGCTGCAAACAGCCTTCAAGCTGTTTGGCCCGGAATTCCGCGTCTATCAATACCTCTTTAAATCTCATTTCCAACCCGAGCCGCCTCAGAGCTATGACAACCCAGTCGTCCAGCGCGCCGAGCAGGAGCGTGCCAGTTATTTCGCGCAAAAAGCGGACGAGATGTTTTCCATCCGTCTTTTTTACGTGTTGCTCTATCAGGGTAGCTCCAGCGCAACCAAGATGGCCTTTTTAAAAACGTTGGGGAGCTTTCTGAGCCAGGGACCCAGCGCCGGAATAGCCAACCTTAAATCCCTATTCAGCACCAGGAAGGAAATCCTGCTGATTGAAGAGGAGATCGACCGGGCAACACCAGGGCCGACGCACATCAAATTCCGAGTAGCTTAAGCAGGTAAGCATGATCCCAAGCTGCCTTGAGACGTTTTCCTTTGATACCCCGCTTCAGGCTTGTTTCTTGTCGGAGCAGGTTGAGGGCGATGCGGTTCAGCAGAGAGAAATTGTGAGCGGTGTGGCCGGCCCGTTTTGCGGCTGGCATCCTCCCCAAAGCCAACATCCAGTACCCAGTGAAGTTTGTTTTCGATGCCCCAGTGTTGGCGAATAGCTGTATTCAATCGCGCTGCCTCGGGGTTCAAACTGGTGATGTAGTAGCGGGTTTCGCGTTCGGTTTGGCCGGAGACCTTGTGGTATCGTTCCGCCTCGATGCGCACCAAGCCCTGTAACGAAGCCCACTAGGAGGCATTCTCCACTAAGCTCGTATCGGCGATCACCGAGCAGTTACGCCGTTCCACGCGACCATGGCCACCATCGATTTCCTCGGCTACCGAATCGGCGGCGAGCATGCGGAAAGAGTCCTCGACTTCCTCCAGCAAATGGCCCTGATTCTCCTTCACCGCCAGGATATAGTCGGCTTTCTGCTCCACGATCTGTTTGGCAATCGCGCGCTGGCAGCCGATGGCATCGATGGTGACCACCGCACCTTCCAGCGCCAGAACCCCAAGAAGCTTGGGAATCGCTGTGATCTCATTGGATTTTTCATCCACCTTGCGCTGTCCCAGCACCACATTGTTGGCGCAAGCCCAGGCCGAAACCATGTGGACGATGGCTTTCTGCCCCGGTTCGCGCGTGCCGCGCAGCGATTTGCCGTCAATGGCCACTACTTCCCCTGCCGTCAGCTTGGCGATCGAGGAAACCCAATCCAAGAAGCCCTTCTCCAACTCCTCCGGATCCAGAGCGGCAAAGACTCGGTTGAAGGTATCGTGCGAAGGAATGCCGGAGGGAAGCCGGAGAAAAGTTCGCAGCCAATCTACCTTGGCTTTTCCATATTCCTCCAGGTCGTTCCAACTCTCAGCCCCGCTCAGCACGGCGGCGATGGCGATCAGCACAATTTCGTCCAGCAGGTGTTCCCGGTTGCGCTCCACCCGCGGATCCTTCAACTCGGCGAAATATCTCAGGGGATTCTCCATCTCCCCTTTTTGCCTGTCTACAACCTGTTTGCATATAGCAAGTTATTCGACCTGGGAGGAAGCTACGAGAAGCTTACTCGCCTGCTGGCCGGCTCTTATCTCAAGATCGGCGTTGTTTGTGGGCAATGAACGCGGCGGACGGACGGCGGCGATCTTAGCCAGTCTGACTAGTACCTGCAGCCGGCATGATGTCGATCCCCAACTCTATTTCACCCAGTTGCTCATAAACCTGCCCCAGACCAAAATGAGCCAATTGTCGGAATGGTTGCCCCATCAATGGAAGCTCCGTCACGCGCAACGCTTGGCCCAATGGCAAACCACAACCTTTCCCACTCCGTAAAGATGCGGTTCACGCACCGCTCACGATCGAACCTCGTTTTCAGCGCGTAGTGTGCGTCCATGAACCGCAAAACGACCGATTTTCTACCCACGATTTTGCCGCATATTTCAAGTTGCGACTTTTCTGTGCTGTTGGTACCATCCCTTCAGAAATCGTCAGTCTCATGTCGAACCGCAGTTTGTTGAGATCCCTCCTGCAGATACCCAACCGTGTGAGGCAGGGTGCCCGAGTCAAGATCGGGCTGGTATTGCTTTTCATCTTCTTCTCCACCTTCCTACTTGGCATCCCACGCCAGCAAGCTGTTTCTCCAATTGCCGGACCGGTATGGCCGGGTGTGGTCGTGGAACAAGTGGCAAAGCAATCGGAAGGCGAAAGAGCGGGATTGCAGGAAGGCGACATTCTGCTCATCTGCAACTATGGCGGCTTTGAAGATCAAATCAAGTCACCGGTGAGCCTTTACGATCTTGAAGCAGGACAGAAGTTGTATGGGCCAATAAGGATCAGGGGGCTCCGCAACGGAGAAGAGCGCACATGGACTCTGGGCAGCGGCAAATGGGGAATTCAAGGACGGCCCAACTTCTCGCAACAATTACTCCTTATCTATCGCCAAGCCCAAGCCTCAGTGAGGGCAGGCAATCCGTCGGGGGCTGCTGAGCAGTTGAAACGAGCAGCTTCCCAGATATCCAGCGCTCAGCCCCGGTTTGCCTGGGTAGTGCAATGGCTTCTCTTACAAGCTGGAGACTTGCTGGCTGACGCGCAAAAACTGCAAGAAGCGATTGACCTATACGAAGGAGTCTTTCAGCGGACCGAAGCCTCGGGCCGCGGAACGAATTACCTGCTGTGGCACTGGGCTGACAGCATTCACGATCCCAGCCGGGCAGGCGTCGATCTTGAGCGTGCGCGCAGCTTCAACTTGATGGGGCTGGCTGCGAGAGCACGCGGTCATCTCGCCAAGGCGGAAGAATATTACTTGCAGGCCGTAGGCATTGAAGAGCAGAAGGCTCCCGATGGCCTTGACCTCGCGGACTGTCTAAATAATCTTGGCATCCTTGCCGAGATAGGTGGCAACCATGCCAAGGGAGAAGAGTACCACCGCCGCGCGCTGGCGATAGAGCAAAAACTGATTCCCAACAGTCTTGATGTCGCCGCCACACTCAGTTGTCTCGGTCTCGCGATTAATGCCCGGGGCGACCGGCAACAAGCGGACGAGCATCTTCGCCAGGCAGTGGAGATTGAGGCGAGGCTTGTTCCCGCCGGCCTCGATATCACTGTCGAAGCTGCTACCACGCTTGGTTATCATGCGCGCCGCCGCGACGACAGTGTAGCTGCGAAGCAATTTATGCTGCAGGCCATCGCCATACAAGAGCGGCTCGATCCTGACAGCTTAGCGATAGCGAACAATTTTGCAACATTGGGTCTGGTAGCGATTGATCGCGGCAATCTAATCGAAGCGGAGCACTATCACCGGCAAGCCCTGGCGATCCGGCGGAAGAAGGCCAACGGTGGTTTGGGAGTCGCTAAGAGTTTGAGCAGCCTGGCTTTGGTGGCCCGCGGTCGCGGTGAGCTTCGCCAGGCGGAACAATATCTCCGGCAAGCACTCGCCATTGAAAAACAGGGATTTGGAACAGAATCATTCCTGGGCACGATTCTCACCAACCTGGGTGTTGTGCTTATGGATCGCAATGACCTCGAACAGGCTGAAAAATACCTCTCCGAAGCGTTAAAGATTCAAGAAAAAGAAGACCCCGGAGGCGTCGAGGTTGCCGCCCGCTTCAATAATCTAGGCACTGTGGCGCTTGATGGCGGAGACCTGGATAAAGCTCAGAATTATCAGCAACGGGCGCTCGATATCCAGCAAAAACTTGCTCCCGATAGCCTTGACATCGCCTGGAGCCTCAACAATTTGGGCAATGTATTTTTAGCGCGAAAAGATCTGGCTCAAGCAGAGCGCTATTACCGGCAGGCATTGACTCTGCGCGAGCGCCTTGCTCCCGGCACCGTATTCGTCTCGCAAACTACGAATCATCTGGCTGAAGTATTTTATCGGAGCGGAAAGTCCGGCGAAGCGGAACAAGCTTACGAGCAGGCTCTGGCAATCGAAGAAAAGATGGCTCCTGAAAGTATGGGTGAAGCGGAATCGTTGGCAGGCCTGGCATCGATCATGCGCGATCGCGGGCAAATGGGCCGAGCCGCTCAGTTTTTTGAGCGCGCTCTGGCTACTCTTGAGGCTCAAACGGAGCACTTGGGTGGGTCAGCCGAAATCCGCTCCAACTTTCGAGCCAATGTTCTTGCTTTTTACAACGACTATATCCGGCTCTTGATCGAGCAACGGCAACCCGAGCAAGCGTTCAATGTGTTGGAGCGTTCCCGCGCCCGTTCTCTCCTGGAGACTCTGTCTGCTGCCCAAGTGGATATCCGTCAAGGTGTACCCCCGCCGCTGCTGCAAAAAGAGCGGGCATTACAGGCTGAGATCGAGTCCAAGACCGATAGTCGTGTTCAGGTGCTCGCCGGAAAACATACGGATGAGCAGGCAGTGGCCATCGAAAAAGAAATCACCGAGCTTTTCCGTCAATACAAGGGCATAGAGGATGAGATTCGCGTGAGCAGTCCTGCGTATGCGGCCCTCAAGCATCCTAAGCCGCTTAGTACAAAAGAAATTCAGCAACAAGTGCTTGAGCCGGGCACGCTGCTGTTGGAATACACCCTGGGTGTAGAGCGTAGCTACGTCTTCGCCGTGAGTTCCACGGAGGTCTCCGCCTTTGAGCTGCCGAAAAAAGCTGATATAGAGGCTGTTGCCCGCCAGGTTTACGACATACTCTCAGCCCGCAGCCATGCGCCGCAGGGAGAGAGCGCGGCGCAGCGCGCACTTCGGGTGCAAGATGCCGATTCCCAATATCCTGGAATTGCCGGCAAGCTGAGCCGCATGATTCTCGGACCGGTGGCATCACTTCTGCACGGGCAACGCCTGCTGATCGTGCGCGATGGCATTCTCGAATACGTCCCGTTTGCTGCGCTGCCTTCTCCGGTGCAGGATGCGCGTTTCACGCCGCTGATTGTCGATCATGACATCGTGAATCTGCCTTCCGCATCTGTCTTACAGGTGCTGCGTCAGCAAGAGGCAGGACGGAAGAAAGCAGAGAAGGCCATTGCTGTTCTTGCTGATCCGGTCTTCCAGGCAAACGATTCCCGAATTCAAAAAGCAGAGGCAACCCCAACCGATCGAAGACCAGGGAAATCAACAGGCGATGAGAGTGCAGCGGATTCTGATCTTCTTCGGTCCGCGACCGAGGTCGGCGCACTCGATGGCAGGCTGAACTTTCCACGATTACTTTTTTCCCGCAAAGAAGCCGATGCAATTGCAAAGGTTGCGCCAAGGAAACAGGCTTTGACCGCGTTGGATTTCAATGCCAGCCTGGCGACCGCCGTGGGTCCGAAACTTTCCCAGTACCGGATCGTCCACTTTGCAACTCATGGACTCCTTAATAGCGTCCACCCGGAACTCTCGGGATTGGTTCTGTCTCTCGTTGACGAGCAGGGGCGTTCACGCCCTGGCTTTCTCTCTCTGGAGACCATTTACAACATGACGCTTCCTGTCGACCTCGTCGTGCTAAGCGCGTGCGAAACAGGGCTGGGCAAACAGATTCAGGGTGAGGGCCTTCTGGGAATTACGCGCGGATTCATGTATGCGGGCGCCTCCAGAGTGGTGGCGAGTCTGTGGAATGTGAACGATGCTGCGACTGCGCAGCTTATGTCAAAGTTCTACAACGGAATCTTCAAAGACAAATTGCAACCGGCTGCAGCCCTGCGCCGGGCCCAGGTGGCAATGTGGGAGCAAACCCGATGGAGCCTGCCGTATTATTGGGCTGGATTCGTAATTCAAGGAGAATGGTAGTGGTATTAGCGTGCTTTAAAACTGATCTTCTCCCCCGATTTCACCGGCTGCTCTAGATCGCTGAACTTCCCCACGAGCACCCGATTGTCCTCATCGCGAAAGAAAAAGTTGGCTCCATCGCTGCCTGCGAAAGTCCCAGCGTAGCTCTCTCCGGGTGTGGTTGTTGCCAGATAAACATCGTTCCACTTGAATTGAACTTGCTCAAAATATGTGATCAAGTTTTCCAGGGATTGAATGCGCTCTGTATCAGTGATCTCATCCATCAAGCGCGACGTCATGGCCTCGTCTCCATGAGCAGAGAGGACACTGGCCTGGACGAGACGCTCCCGACTGACGACCTCGAAATGGAGTTCATAGCCCAGTCGCTGCGCGAGTTGGCTCACGAAGATTCGTTGTGTTCTGCCATTGCCTTCTCTGAAAGGATGGATGCGATTGATCTCAGACAATAAACTCGCGATTTTGCTAACAAATTCCTTCCGCGGCAGTCCCTGGAGAAAACGTTCTTTCGCCAACTGGCGAAAAACTTTGATTAATTCCGCTTCGATCAACTCTGGAGGAGCGAACTTCGTAATTCGTCCACTTCCGGCGAACTCGGCTTTTGCTAGAGGGACTGTGCGATACTTGCCCGCCCAATCATAAACATCTCGAAACAGGTAGGAGTGAATTGCTTTGAGATGCGCGGAATCAAAGTTTCCCTTTAGTGGGTTGAGTCTAAGCAACATCGACCGTGCTATCACTGCGTTCGCTTCCTCGCGATTCAGTGAGGCTTGATCGGTTAGCCCGAATTTGTTGCGAAGGATACCAGATTGAGGATCGATGTAAGGATCGGTCATCGACCCAGCACTGCATTCATCAACTGCTCTTCCGTCAATTCACCGCGAACAAACTGCTCGAAGAGCAATCGCGCTTCGGCAGAGGGAGCGAGTCCCTCCAGACGATGATTCGTGAGCGCCTCTTCAAGAGCTTGTCCTCGCTGCAGATGCTCTGAAACGGTGATGCCCAGTGGTGTTGTAGTAGACATTAACTACTAAATTTTACCATATCAAGACCGCCCAAACTCGCTTCCTAAGCTCTCAATCATCCTCTCTAGTAGTACATCTTCGCACCGGGACTTGGAAGAGTGCCCCAGGGCTCCAGCAGTACAGATGTCCAAAATTAAAGTGCCTTTCAATAAGGATTATCAATTCTCAGGACATAATTGTAATCACTAGTGCGGGTAAAGAATAACCCGACGCGCGTCTGCACTCTGGCTCTAGCTCTTAGAATCAGGCCACAGGATCCACCATTCTTAGATTCTTGAAGAATGAGATAAAACACCTTGGTACCCAACACGCCTGTCGAGCTGTCATCTGCCAATGCCCAGCTTGCTCGATGCTCATGCCAAAAGCCGGTAACTCGGGGTTTGAGATTCGCAATTTCTATCGTCTTTATCCAGCGGCCCAAGGATACCTTAGCAGTATCTTTTATTTCCAGGCTGGGATCCAAGCCAAATTCAGTTGTCTCCTTAGTGTCGGCTGTAACTTGCTCGGGAATCAGGCGATAGACCCGCGGTTGCGGATTACGGTTGCCACAATCTAATGACACCTCAACCTCCCCAAAGATGATTCGGGTATCGAGGCCGGGCTGAAACGAGGTCGGAATCTCTATAAGGTGGAAGTCCCATGTCGGTAACAGGGCTTTGACTCGAACATCCAGGAGAGGATCATTTTCCAGCAATCCCAAATTCCAGCAGTTTAGATGGTCCTTTGGCAGGGCCACCTTTGGGGGTAAAAAATGATCAGCGCTGGTTCGGGGCGGCGTCTCATCTTGTACATGCGCCTCCTTGGAGGTTTCAGGTCCGTTAAGTTGAAAATTCAAAGTTAACTCTACGACGTCACCGCCAACGGCGGCAGGCGCAACGATTTTAGTCGACATGGATCACTTCCAATTCTGAGGATGACCGTGACTCACAGATTTCCAACAAAATCATACCAAGGGCCGGAAGCCTCCGCCGACCAGGAAAAACGGCGCCCAATAAAACGGATGGGGCTTATGCTTACGGATTTCCAGCATTGCTGCCCGCAGCGCAGACGCGGGATCTGATGCCTCCCGGATATGGCTATAGAAACTCCGCATTAATTCAAGCGTGGTGACAGCGTCGACTGACCACATGCCGAGGACAAGCGAGGAGGCTCCTGCATAGAAGAATGCGCGCAACAGACCGTACAACTCATCCCCAGGCATGATGCGGTTGCGCCCCGTAGCACACGCGCTCAAATTTACAAAGGACCCGGGTAAATCCCAGGTTAATATTGCAGCCGCTGTCAGTACACCGTCCGCTATTACCAGACCTGAGCGCATTGGATCATTGAAATCGAACAACCCGTGGCAGGAAACATGCATGATCCGGGATCGCCTTGCGGCTCGAACGATGGCCTCGCCGGTGGCATGGTTTCCGACTATAGCTTCCTGGCCGAACAATTCAGCCACGGCTATTGCTTCCCCTTCAAAAACCGGCTTAAGTTGCGGATCATCGACATACCCAATAGCAGTCATGGGGATCTCCCCATACGATTCTCGTGCTTGTGCTCGCATAGCAACCGAGATGCTTGGCGCATACCGCACGGAATATTTGGCAATCAGAGGTTCCCCATTCCATAACAATGCATGTATTGGCAGTTCGTTTAGCAGACCTGATGGAATTACCAGTAGACTTTGAGACTGCTCCAACAATCGATCAAGTTCCTTTGGCAAGAGCTCTTCGCTCAGTTGCGACCACGAAACCGGCAAAGATGCATCGGATGATTCGGGTCGCTGCTTGATTTCCTCAAATACGCTACCCAGGAACTCGACAAGCCGATCCTGATTCAACGGTAGGTCAACAAGAAGAGGTTCAGCCTCCTTCGACAGAGCAAGTACCAAGATTCGATCCGGCAGATCAAAGAACTCGAGCAACAGAGTTCCTACGGCTTGCTCGGCAATAAAGTGTTTGATTTCTGCAAGAGTCGGAGGGCGGCCCCTGCGCAAAGATACATACTCCGGAGCTTGAGCCTGAATACGGCTGTAGAGGGCTGAAAGTTCCCGTTCCGTGTTCTCAAGATCGCGGACGAGGCGCAGCCGTGGTTCGCCCTGCGCTCTTTTCAATAGCGACTCAAGCTCCCCCTTTTGAAAACTGAGGCCAGCCTCTTCCTCGCGCCAAGCCTCGGGCAGACCGGCTGGCAAGTCGTATCCTTTTTCTCCCAGAAGCTTAAGAAATTGGCGTGACTTAGCAGATTCAATATATTCGACTACAGCCGCAAACTGGCCTATTTGCGCCGCGGCCCTTATTACGCCCCAGAAAGCTCTATCGTTATCTGCAATGAGTTGGTGTTCCCCCTCCTGAGTGAGAACTTCGGTTCGGAATTCTTCGATAGCGGTAACAGCACTCGAATAGCCTCGGAACGCCGCTTTCCAATCAGCGAGAGCGCTGGCGGCATCTCCCAGATCAATTCCAACATCACGCTGGTAGCCACGCATGTGAGCACTCTCGTATGTCTCAAGCGCAGCAACGTAACATTGAATTGCCTGGCGTGAGAGCGCTGGATCGACTGCGTGAGCAGCAATCTTGTATGTGTTGGCAAGGGAGTGTTGAATTCGCGCCCAATGCTCAGGAGAAGACTTTTGGTCAATGACTTCCAAGGCAGCCCTTTGGCAAGCGATGGCCTCCCTGATATTCGTGGTAGAGTCTAATTTGAACGACTCTGCGAGGGCGTTTCCAAGTTCACACTGTACCATCGCCCAGTCACCGGGAAATCTGTCGCGTGAGAAGACCTCCAGAGCAGCGCGATAATAGATGACTGCCCGCTGCAAGTTGTCTGCTTGAATTCCACGACGCCGCATCAGATAGGTTTGAGCCAGGTCCTTCTGGATTTGTGCCCAATTCTCGGGAAATGCCTGGCGCGTGAAGATCTCCAGGGCAGGCTCATAGTAGGCAATCGCCGTTTCAATATTGTCTGCCCGGTCATTCAAAAGGCGATCTCTGTAAGCATTGGCAAGAAGGTTCTGGAGTTTCGCGCAGTTATACGGCGAGGAATGCCATTTGCAGTTCTCCAAAGCAGCCGAAGCAAGCGTGATAACCTGCTCCCGGTTTTGCGCCAAATCGCCACGCATACGATCATGGTAAGCAATGGCCAGTTGACTCTGGATTGCGACCTTCTCTGAAATCCCGATCCACGTGCTTAATGCGGATTCGTAACATGAAATTGCATCTTCAATCTTTTGTGCCTGATCTGCTCCGGGGTAAGAACGCATGTAGATGTTTCCCCGGACTACTTGGGTCTTCGCCCACTCGTTCGGATACTCGTTCTGAGTAAAGACGCTCAAAGCGTTCTTGCAGTAGGTTGTCGCCAGATCCACATTTGCTTTGGGGTCGCCGTTGACTCGATTGCTATACGCGTTGGCGAGACCTCTCTGCAGCGTTGCCCAGGTTTCAGACGGTGAATCTAATACCTTAAGAGCAGCTTTGTAGAGGTTCATACTCACCTCAACGTTCTGTGCGCGCTCGCCAGTGATGCGTTCCAGGTACATTTCGGCCAGGTTATGCTGAATCATGGCCCATGCTGCCGGATACGCCTGTTGCGTGAAGATCTCGAGAGTGGTCTCATAGTGTGCAATAGCATCGTCTATATTTTCCGCTCGGTTGCCCGATGCACTTGCCGCCAGACTACGAGCCAGCTCGAAGTGCAAGGCGGCCCAGATCACTGGATTTTGGTTCCTGGGCAAACGTGTCAGGGCTTCACGGATTAACTTGATCACACGTGGCTTCTCACGTGGCGACGGCGGTCCTGATAGCCGCTCGACGAAGTCCTCGCCACTAAAAATGTCCTCAATGACAGCCTTCTCCTGAGGAGTTCTAGTCATGGACAACAGTACATTGAAAAACGAAGTGGACCCGTTCATCTGGGGGTTCCCTTAATAGCGGAGTACTGAGAATTGAGTAAAAGCTCAGAGCCGCTTTCGGCCTTACGGCATGACTTGCGATACGGAACCAAACGGTCCCATGTAGCCTTCCATTCTGCCTATATACGGGAGCCGGTCTTCTATCAGACGTTCCAACTAAAATGTTCCTTCAGCTTTTCTGTTTGATGGCGCCAAAACTCCCACCAGAAAGTCCGCTATTGCGCTGCGTTTATCACGTGTTTGACGACTCGTCGCCACCTTGAAGGGGCAACCATACTGTTATGAGGGCGAGCAGCGCTAGCCACAGCAGGAATGTTACAGGCCAAAAGCCGTGTGTGCCCTGCCACAGGCTAAGATAGGGCTTTGCGGCCGGGCTCAGAATAGCAATGGCTACAATCCATATCAACCATTTTGCTACTGGGGATATTCCCTTCTTTAGAGCTGCTTCCTTTGCTGGAAGCGCAAAAGCGCAAATGAACATCACAAGGAGAGACAGCACAAAGGCTTTGGCCGAACTTAAAGAAGAAAAATTAAGGACAATGGTTGAGAGAACGGCTGCTGCCGCCGCGCAAAGAATCGCCACCAGCAACATCATGATTTCACCTCCAAATAAAGCCTCAGATCGTACGCCCGGAAGCTAAGGTTGAGTCGCAAGGCACAAATCAGAACGAAAACCTTCAGGAAGATTGGCTAGATGCTTCCTGTAAAGCTCACTTGTGGACTTCAAGTCCTTTGTGTCCTTTACATCGGAAGCGACCAATAGACCAGCGACAACTGCCAGCCAGAATACGAAGAAACTTGTGACCCGGCTCCAATGCTGCTTGGTTCCGTGCATTCTCTCTACTAAGTAGTGCGCGAAAAGCAAGAACCGTTACAAAATTAGAGAAAAGCAATCGGAGAATTTGTAATTTCTAATTTGAACGATAGCACTCAGCCCCGCTCGGCATTTTGTGCTAACGACTATAGCATCGTGGGGCATGGTTAGATGTCCAATTTAGCCACGAATGCACACGAATAGACACGAATCGGAGAATTTCTAATTTGAAAAACCAATTCAGGGGTGGTTGTGAACACTCGGCTCGCTTTAGCGGTAAGTTGCTCATGAGCTGACTCAGGGGCACGCCAAGCGATAGGGATCCAGTACAAAAACGAATAATATACGAAAGTAGATAATCTGTCAAATCTAATTCATGGGTCTAATTCATGGGTTGATTCTTATGGGCAGTGGGAATCCCTCGGGAGGACGAAGATTTTCTTAATTTCATCCTTAAGTGAACAGTATTGCGTTTAAGCCGTAGTGTGTGTTCGCTACCTGCTATTACTGTCCACCAGTAAGAGCGTGTCGCCCCTAAACGGGGCTTTGGTCTTATCTCCAATGCCTACCCAGGGCTTATGCACCTGGGCTACTCTATTTCACCCCCGACGGGGGTTGGATCGATTCAACGAATGCCGCTTATGGTTTTCCTTTAGTGAACGTATTGTGGCTACCTCGGCCTGCGCGAATGCTGCCAGTAGGATATATTAATCCCCCGTGCAGCCTATCCGATCGATTGTTGACCGAACATCTACTCTCTATCAATCCAATTATGCGGCGATGCAGGCTGCGGTGGAGCGGCTTCGCGTGGAATTGAAGCGTTCCACCGAAGGTGGCGGCGAAAAATATGTGAAACGGCATATCGAACGCGGCAAGTTGCTGCCTCGTGACCGTGTGGAGATGCTTCTGGATGAAGGCTCCTTCTTCCTGGAGATTGCGGCGCTTGCTGGCTATGGCATGGAGAACGAGTTTCCCGGAGCAGGCTCGATTGGTGGAGTAGGCCTGGTTTGTGGACGCGAGTGTGTCATTACCGCCAACGAGGCCACAGCGCGGGGTGGAGCGACCAGTGAGGCCGGCTCGTGGAAAAGTGCGCGCCTTAGCGATATTGCGCGTATCAATCACTTGCCTGGAGTCATGTTGGTGGAGTCTGCGGGCGCTGATCTGCCTGTTCAAGCCAAGATATTTGTTCCTGGCGGACGCGGCTTCCGCGAGATTACGCGTCGCTCCCGGCATCGCATTCCAACCATTTCCATAGTCTTTGGCAGCTCCACCGCTGGAGGAGCTTATCTGCCCGGCATGTCCGACTACGTGGTCATGGTAAAGAAGCAGGCCCAGGTATTTCTTGCTGGGCCTCCGTTGGTCAAGATGGCCACCGGAGAGATTTCCGATGAAGAGTCCCTGGGTGGCGCAGAGATGCACTCTCGTGTCTCTGGCCTCTCCGATTATCTGGCGGAAGATGAACTGGATGGCATACGGATCGCCCGCGACATTGTTCGCCATCTGAATCGTCCCAAGCCGGAGGTCCCAAATCTTCGAGCAGTCGTCGAGCCTGCTTACGATCCTAACGAACTTCTGGGAATCGCCTCGGCCGATGTGCGCGTGCCCTTTGAAATCCGCGATGTAATTGCTCGAATTGTGGATGGCAGCGAGTTTGAAGAATTCAAGCCCGAATACGGGCCTACCCTGGTGACCGGATTCGCGCATCTTCATGGTTTCCCCATCGGTATCCTCGGCAACAATGGCGTGCTGATGTCCGAGTCGTCCGGGAAGGGCGCGCAATTTATCCAGTTGTGCAACCAGCAGAATATTCCGCTTCTGTTCCTGCAAAATATTACCGGGTTCATGGTGGGCCGAACCTACGAAGAAGACGGCATCATTCGCAATGGAGCCAAGCTGATCAACGCAGTATCGAACTCCACTGTCCCGGCAATCACGATCATGGTTGGCGGTTCTTACGGAGCAGGGAACTATGCCATGTGCGGACGCGCCTATGATCCCCGGTTTTTATTTACCTGGCCGAACCACCGCATCGCTGTGATGGGAGAAAAGCAACTTTCCGGCGTAATGGACATTATCAAGCGCGAGGCCGCCGCCAAAACTGGCCAACCTATCGACGAAGCCAAACTGGAAGCTGGACGCAAGATGCTCGAAAGCCAGATCCAAAAAGAATCCGATTGCTATTATGCCACCGCACGCCTTTGGGATGATGGCATCATCGATCCTCGCGACACACGGACGGTGATTGCGATCGCCCTGTCAGCGGCATACAATGCGCCGGTGGAAGGAACGATGGAGTGGGGTGTGTTTCGGCATTGATCAAAGGCAAAGGTTCAACCGCAGAAAACGCAGAGAGCGCGAAGGCCGCAAAGGAAAACCAACAACCAAAACAAAACCCACCACGGAGGCACGGAGACACGGAGAGAACCAAGAACTTTTTTAGCCGCGAATACACGCGAATTAACACGAATCAAGATCAAAACTAAAGAGAGATAAGCAGCGGCAGAAGTAGCGAAAAGAGCGAATTTTGATTCCGATTTTTGGTTTTTTATTCGCGTTCATTCGCGTGTATTCGTGGCTAAGAAGGTTTTTCTTTAACTATGCCATTGCTTCGAAAAATCCTGATCGCCAATCGTGGCGAGATTGCCGTACGCATCATGCGTACCTGCCGGGCGATGGGCATTGAAACAGTTGCGGTCTATTCTGATTTTGACGCGAACGCATTGCATGTTCGTCTCGCCGATCAGGCAGTTCCAATTGGCGGAGCTGCGGCTCGTGACTCTTACCTTAATATAGACGCTCTTCTTGCCGCTGCTCGTCGCTGCGGGGCTGATGCCATCCATCCCGGCTATGGCTTTCTGGCTGAAAACGCCGGCTTCGCCGCAGCTTGTGAGAATGCCGATATCGTTTTCATCGGCCCTTCATCCAAAGTCATTCAGGCGATGGGTTCAAAGGCCGGTGCACGACGGATTGCGCAGGATGCCGGTGTGCCCGTTGTGCCAGCACTGCCGGAGAACGATTCTCCCGCATCGGGATTCCCCTGGTTGATCAAAGCCTCTGCCGGAGGCGGAGGACGCGGCATGAGGATTGTTCGATCGGCCCATGAGTTTCAGGAATCCCTGAGCGCAGCCCGAGGCGAAGCAGAGCGAGCCTTCGGCGATGGCACATTGCTTATCGAACAATACATTGAAGGGGCGCGTCACGTTGAAGTCCAGATCTTTGGCGACCACCACGGCAATGTCATGCATCTCTTTGAACGCGATTGCTCTATTCAGCGGCGCCATCAAAAGATCATCGAGGAAAGCCCTTCACCGGCTGTAACGCCCGAAATTCGCAACCGAATGACTGAAGCGGCCCTGGCCCTGGGACGCGCCATCGGCTACACCAATGCAGGCACAGTAGAGTTTCTGCTGGTGCCTACCGGCGAGTTCTATTTCATTGAGGTTAACACGCGCATTCAGGTCGAGCATCCGGTCACCGAGATGATCACCGGGTTCGATCTCATTCGCCTGCAAATTGAGATTGCGCAGGGCAAGCTGCTCCCTTCTTCCCGGCCTCAGCAAAATGGACATGCCATCGAAGTCCGGCTTTATGCCGAAGATCCGGATCACGATTTTCTCCCGTCTACGGGCACCTTGCATGTCTGGCATCCACCAATTGGCATCGAGGGACTGCGCGTGGATTCCGGTGTTGAAGCGGGAACGGAAATCGGCGTCTACTACGATCCCTTGCTGGCCAAGGTGATCGCTCATGCTCCTGATCGCAATACCGCCATCGCGAAGCTGGTTTACGCTCTGAAAAATTTTGCCGCGCAAGGGGTCATCAATAACCGGCAATTTCTGATTGATGTGCTGGAGCACGATGAGTTTCGCGCCGGCCGCGCCCATACTGGATTTTGTTTGCCGCCACAAACCTATAAAAGCAATGATGCGGCCTTGGCTACAGTGATGAGAACCTATATTGAGCGCACGGAACACGGGCAACGCAAGGTTCTGCCGTCGATTCCTCTACGGTATCGCAACAATCCTTATCGTAGTCCGGCGATGAAGCTGGAGATCAACGGACGCGAATACGACGCTTCACCGGATGATCAGACTATCGAAATCGTACAGACATCGCCGGGACAAGCGGTCGCACTGATCGACGGAATCCGCCGTCACTTCCAGATTCATCAGCATGGCGACGAATACTATGTTCGCTCCAGCTTCGCGCAGCGCAAGGTCGTTCGTATGCCTCGCTATCCCCGGCGCACCGGGGCCGGACAGCACGAAACTGCGAATTCTCCCATGCCAGGGCAGATTTTGCGTATCCTTGTAGCCGCAGGCCAGCATGTGAAACCTGGCGATCAACTCGTGGTCCTTGAGGCGATGAAGATGGAGCAGACAATCAAGACCACTATCGACGGCGTCGTCAAGGCCATCCTGGTCAAACTTGGTGATATCGTTGCACCCGGACAAATGCTGGTAGAAATTGAATCCACGGAGAATGCCAATGAGCACCCAAGTAGTTCAGCAGCAAGCAACTGAGTTTCCCTACTTTACCGAAGAGCATGACCTTATCCGCCAGACGGTGACCCGCTTTTCCAAGGAAGAGATCGCACCCTACGCCGCTGAATGGGATGAGCAAGGCATCTTTCCCCGTGAGTTGTTCAAGAAAGCCGGCGACCTGGGACTCTTTGGCATCCGTATCGACCCCAAGTGGGGCGGCGGCGGCCTGGACTGGTGGGCCACAACTGCATACGTCGAATCTCTCACTTTTTCCGATAGCGGTAGCGTCAACATGGCGCTGATGGTCCAATCGGATATGACAATCCCAGTGATTCAAGAGTTGGGCACCGAGGAGCAAAAGGAACAATTCCTGCGGCCGGCTGTGCGCGGCGAGTGGATTGCATCGCTGGGGATCAGCGAACCCGGTGGTGGCTCCGACGTTGCCAACATCAAGACCCGCGCCCGCACCGATGGCAGCGACCTGGTCATCTCCGGGCAAAAGCTGTGGATCACCAATGGCACTCGCGCCGACTTTATCGTTCTGGCCGTGCGGACCGGCGTCGAGGGGCACAAAGGAATTTCCTTAGTCTTGTTTCCCACAAAGACCAAAGGATTTTCCGTTGGCAAAAAGCTCAAGAAAATCGGAAATCTGGCTTCCGACACCGCCGAACTGTTCTTCGACGAATGTCGCATTCCAGCACGCTATATTCTCGGCGAGAAAGACCGGGGCTTTTACTACATCATGGAAAACTTTCAGGGCGAACGCCTGGTGGCTTCCATCGGTTCTCTGGCTGGCATGGATAAGGCTCTTCGCAATGCGATCGAATACGGGCGCACGCGCACGGCCTTTGGCACTCCCATTGGAAAGTTTCAAGTATGGAAGCATCGCTTCGCCGAGCACCTCACTGCCGTTGAAGCCGGACGCTGGCTTGTATACCATGCGGTCGACCTGGTAAATCGCCGCCAGCGTGCCGTTAAAGAAATTACAATGGCCAAGCTTTACACTTCGGAATTGGCGCAAAAGGTAGCCTACGATTGCATGCAGATCATGGGGGGCTTCGCCTATACCACCGAATATCCAGTTGGACGTATGTGGCGCGATGTTCGCCTAAGCACCATCGGCGCAGGCGCATCGGAGATTATGAAGGAGATTATTGCCAAGGAAGAGAAGCTGTAAGAATCGGGTGATCGGATCATCGGGTGATCGGGTGATCAGAACTGCTAAGACCTAAATACTAAGAGCTAGAAGCCAGGAGCTAGTAGCTAGAAGCCAGACCATGCTTTCCGATAACCTCATTCATCGTTTCAACGCCGGCGATGCCCTTCGGCGGGCTGCGGTGCGCTCGCCACGGCAGCGTGCTCTGCATTTTCAGGGACGAGACCTCAACTACTCCGAGTTGGATGAGCTTGCCAACCGCATCGCCCGCCTATTATTGGCCAATGGCATCGGACGTGGCGACAGTGTTGCCATTTTTTCGATGAACTCTCCGGAATTTGTTGCGACTTTTTTCGGGTGCGCTCGAATTGGCGCGGCCCTGGTACCCATTAACCTCATGTTTACCGGCGATGATGTTGATTACGTTTTCGAAAAGACCAGGGTAAAAGCCTTGTTGGTGGAACCTGTATTTCTTGACAAAGTCCATCGAAAGCCGGGTGTCTGTTTCTCAATGGACAGCGCTTTTTGCCAAACCCTGGCTGGTTACGACGGCTCGCCGGTGGAACAGTTCGTTTCCAGTGAGGATACCTCGCTTATTGTTTTCACCAGTGGCACGACAGCTCGTCCTAAGGGCGTGGTGCTGACTCATCTCAATCTTTATGCTTATCTTTTAGCCACTGTTACTGAACACGGCGTAGACCGAAGCTTTCGTTACCTGCTTGCTCTGCCTATGTTTCATATCGCCGGATTGGTGCAAAGCTTTGCCTGCTTTGCCTCCGGATGTGACAGCGTGATTCTGCCCCTGCCCAAGGTCGAACCCATTTTTCACGCGATCCAGGTACACAGAATCAATGTCATGGCTCTGCCCGCTACGCTCTGGGTAGGCCTTGCCGGCGTACCCGGCATCGAAACAGCCGACCTTTCTTGCCTCAGGCGATTGTTCGTCTTTCAGTATTTGCCTACGCCGGTATTCAATCGCTGGCGGCAAATGGCTCCTCAAGCCGAATGGATCAACGCGTGGGGCCAGACCGAAACCACGGCGATCGGTTCGTCAACTCCCCCTGCTGAGTTGCAACAGATGCTGACTTCTCCTGATCCCATCGGACTCGAGCACATGCCTTTAGAATTGCGAATCGTTGATGACGATATGAACGATGTCGAACCGGGAAAGCCGGGCGAGATCGTCGTCCGTGGTCCCAGCATTACGCCTGGTTATTTTGAAGATCCCGAGGCGAACGAAGCTCTCTTTCGTGGTGGCTGGCACCATACCGGCGATGTTGCCTACCGCGATGAACATGGCTGGCTATATTTCCTCGATCGCAAGAAAGACATGATCAAAACCGGCGGAGAAAATGTCTCCAGCCAGGAAGTCGAAGAGGCCATTGCCCAGCATCCGGGTGTGGCCGAAGTGGCGGTAATTGGCATGCCGGACCCCTACTGGATCGAAAAGGTGGTCGCCTGTGTCGTGCCTCTGGCCGGAGTGCAACTCACTGAACAAGAACTGCTGGTTCACGCGCGCTCGCGGCTTGCGAATTTCAAGGTTCCAAAACAGTTATTCATCCTGAAAGAATTTCCCAAAAATCCCAGCGGCAAAGTTCTTAAACGCATTTTGCGACAACAACTCAGCGCCGATGTCAGTGGAGCGACAGCATGATTCGCATTGCCAACGGTTCGGCATTTTGGGGGGATTCAGCAGAAGCGCCGCTCCAGCTACTGCGGGGTGGCCCTCTCGACTATCTCACTCTCGACTATTTGGCTGAGATAACGATGTCCATCCTGCAGAAGCAGCGGGCCCGCGATCCGCGCACCGGATATGCTCACGACTTTCCCGGCTTGATCAAGCGAGGAGCCAAAGAAATCGTGGAGCGCGGAGTCAAGGTAGTTGCCAATGCCGGCGGCATCAATCTGGGCGCCTGCCGCGATGCAGTGTTGGCCATGCTGAAGACGACCGGATACGAGGGCCGAATCAAAGTCGGAACCGTTACGGGCGACGATATCATGCCTCGCATGGATGAATTTCTGGATCGTGGCATCGACTTTAAGAATCTTGATACCGGCCAGTCCTTAAGTGCAGTGCGCGGTCAGGTACTCAGCGCGAATGCTTATTTTGGAGCATTCCCAATCGCTGAGGCTCTATGCCAGGGAGCAGGGATCGTGATTACCGGCCGTTGCAATGATGCAGCACTGGCTCTGGGGCCCATGATTTACGAGTTCGGCTGGAAGGCCGATGACTGGGACTTGCTGTCGTCCGGGACGATTGCCGGCCACACGATTGAATGCGGTGCGCAATGTACCGGAGGGAATTGCCAGGTGGACTGGGAGACCATGCCTGACTATGCCGGCATTGGCTACCCCATCATCGAGGCTGAAGCTGATGGCGGATTTGTGATCACGAAGCACACCGGCACTGGAGGCCGTGTGACCGTGGCAAGCGTGACCGAGCAGCTTCTATACGAAATAGGTGATCCACATAGCTACATTACTCCGGACTGCATCGCCGACTTCAATAGCATTCATCTTGAACAGCAGGCGCCGGATCGAGTGCGTTTCAGCGGCATCAAAGGACGGCCTTCCACCGAGTTCTATAAGGTCTCGATCAGTTACTCAGCCGGCTACAAAGCTGTAGGAACTTTGGTCTATGCCTGGCCGGATGCCTACAAAAAAGCCAAAGCGTCCGACCGCATTCTGCGCGAACGCATGGCCAGAATGGGACTCAAGTTTGATGCCATACGCTCTGAGTTTGTCGGCGCCAACGCCTGCCACGGAGGGATGTCAGGCGAGCCATCGCCCGACATCGTGGAAATCGTCCTTCGCCTGGCTGTGCGCAGCACCGACAAAGCTTCAATTGAGCGGTTTACGCGGGAACTCGCTCCCATCGCCTTGAATGGCCCTCCGGCAGTAACCGGACTGGGGCACGGCCGCGCGAAAGTTGAAGAAATCGTCGCCTACTGGCCCGCGTTGATTCCCAGAAACTTAATCGCGCCACAAGTTTCAGTGGTGAGCTGATCATGCCTAAAATCCAGCTTCGCGAAATTGCACATGCTCGTTCGGGGGATAAAGGCGACAACGCCAACATCGGCCTGATCGCGCTCAAGCCGGAGTACTATCCTGTTCTGGTGCGTGAAGTCACCGCAGAGCGGGTGAAACAGCATTTTGCCGGAGTCTGTCTCGGTGGTGTCGAGCGCTACGAAATTCCCAATTTGAATGCGCTGAACTTTGTCCTGCACCAGGCTCTCGACGGTGGTGGCACCATCTCGCTCAAAACCGACTCCCAGGCTAAAACCTATAGTTCAGCGTTGCTTAGGATGCAAATTGACCTACCATAAAATTCTCTACGAATTGCAAGAAGGTATTGCGCGGGTTACGCTCAATCGTCCCGAAAAACGCAATGCTCTGAATGGTGAAGTTGTTGACGAACTGAAATCGGCCTTGACCGAGAGTAGCCGTGATCCGCGCTGCCGGGTCGTGCTGCTTTCGGGCGCGGGAAAAGATTTCTGTTCAGGCGCTGATCTGGAAGGTCTCGAAAAGACAGCCCAGGCTGATGTTCTTGAGAACATGGCGGGCACACGTCAAACGGCCGAACTGTTCCTGATGATGCGCAATCATCCTCGGCCAATCATTGCGGCGGTGCAGGGAAGAGCGCTGGCAGGTGGATGCGGGCTGGCAACTGCCTGCGACATTATCCTGGCCGCGGAATCGGCGCAGTTTGGCTATCCTGAAGTCAACATTGGATTTGTGCCTGCTATGGTCATGGCAATCCTGCGCCGCTCGCTCCCTGAGAAGGCCGCCTTTGAGCTGGTTGTCACTGGAGAAACCGTCTCTGCGGCGCGTGCCCATGAACTTGGCCTCATCCACCGGGTCTATCCCGACCAGCAATTTGCCGCCGAAGTAGATGCTTACTCAAAGAAGTTGGCATCGAAATCGGCCTCGGCCATCATGTTGTCCAAACGCCTTCTCTACAACATGGATCCCATGTCGTTTGAAGCTGCCCTCGAAGCCGGTGTCGAAATCAATGTGATCGCCCGCATGACAGAAGATTGCCGCAAGGGCATCGAGCGTTTTCTTAAAAAGATTTAATCTTGTCGCCTTCTAAACCGCAAATTTTCTTTGATTTACCTGGCCCGGCCTGGCCCGATTTCTCGCGTTAATAAATTAAGAGCAGTTTGTCGAGACAGAAGTGGACGGCCGAAATGCCGTCCACTCCAGGGACAAACGATTTCTTTTCCCAGGTCCCCCAAAACCGTTTTTTGAATTGCCTGGAAACTTTAAGGAGAAGTTTCGATGTTGCATAACAACGAAGTTGGGGCGATACAGTTTACTGATCCGGCTCACGGTCATCAGGAAGCCGGAATTCCGCACCCGGAGTTAGCCGGTCGCAAGGCTCGAATTCCGGGGACCACTCCGATCTACCTCATCGACCGTAAAGGTTACCGCCGTTACGTGTCCTGCTCTTCAACTTTTGTGAACCTGTTCGGGGGCGCCATCCCTGTTAACAGCATGATGGTTGCAGAAGAAGTTGGCGATATAGCTATAGGGCCTCCTCTGGACGAGAGGGCAATCCTGGTCAGAGGAGCATCCCTGGAATCGGTTTATCTATTGGATAAAGGCACAAAGAAACTGATCAGCAGTTCACAGGTTATGAACAAATACGGATTTGATGAAAAGTGCATCATCTCTGTTCCCCAGGTGCTTATCGACAGCGTACCTGTGGGAGAAGTTTGGGAGTAGAGACGGCTCCTTCATCCGGCCCGTTTCACCTGCGGGAACTCTGCTCCCAACCAGGCCACATGCTTCGGGAAATGTGGCCTTTTTTCATTTTTGATCTTCGCTCAAGCAGGACTCGCAATGTGGACCAGTTGGTCTGCGGCAAATGCATTTTTGGTGCATTCGGAATTTAGAGCTTCAAATCGCTCTAAGAGCTCTGGCTCCCCAATGGCCAGGGGTACGAGGACGCCATCGAGCATCACGGAAACCTTGTTTTCCAAAGCCCAATTCACCGACTCTGCTGTTAGCTTTTCCACCCTCCCGCCAATCAATCCTGCAAAAGCCTGGGCCTCACTGATAAAGAGGATCCTTTCTTGTCCAATCCCGGAACGGGTATCGAGTAACATGAAGTTTTCTGGAACAATCTCCAGCACGCAGAGCGTCGGCAGAACGTCTTCGTTCTTCCAGGTTGTCTGCCAAAGTTCAACTTCCCGAGCCAGTGCGCGAATCACCTCAGGGGCCTCGCGGCTCTTGGATCTATACTCTCCGATAAAATGGTAGGCGATCTCCTCGAGGGGCGCATCCGATGGGAAGACGGACCGATAAGCCGCCATGGGCTGCAGATTGTCAATTCCATACTGCTCAGCCTGATTGAAATAGGGGCTAAACCGGTCAATCGAAAGATGATGAACGCCGGTCGGCGGATTCAGATGCCGCAGCATAGGTACGAGCTTTAGCGTCTCGCTATAGTAGTCGATGTGGTCGCCTGGAAATGCATAGAGCAGGTTCCAGCTAACCGAAACTCCCGCGGATCGCGCATAGCGCAGCAGGTTTATATTTTGGCGGGCTGTTACTCCTTTGCGCATCAGCTTCAGCAATCCGCTCGAAAGGGCTTCAATCCCTGGTTGAATAAAGTTGATTCCGGCCTGGCGCAAAGCGAGAACCTTGGCCAGAGAAAGATTGGCTTTTTGTTCGTAGAAGATTTGCAGATTGAGCTGAGCTTCAGCCAATTGTGGCAAAAAGCTGTTGAAGTAGCTGTAGGGCATGATGTTGTCGACCATGAAGATCCGTTTAGAGCGATATCTCTGCGACATTTCCCGGATGTCGTTGATCACGCGCGACGGATTGCGCTCCCGGAACGACATAGTCTCGCCATTGATGCCGCAAAACGTGCAGTGCTGCTTCTCGCCCCACCAGCAGCCCCTGCTGGTTTCATAGGGAAGCCACGCGTCCCGGACTTCGACGGCTTGCTTGTTGGGATGAAACATCGCCAGTTGTTCGAAGTATTCGTCGAACTCCGGTGTGGGCAGTGAGTCCAAATCCATGCATGGCTTGCCTCGTATGATCCTCGTTGCCGGAACCGTTCCGGTCCGCCGGTAGTTGTCGAGAAATTGCGGAAAGGTGATCTCGCTTTCTCCGGAAAATATGAAGTCGACAGGCGCGTGAAGTTCCGCGATCCCTTCTGCCATTTTGCCTTCGCAGTTCGATCCACCCAGCAAGGTGATGCATTGAGGACTTTGGGTCCTGATCGCTCGAAGAATGGCTACACTGGCTGCTGTCTGTTCAAACGCCGTGGTGCAGCCCACGATTGGCGTGCCCGAAGCGCAAATCCCTGCAGCCAATAGTTCCACCCATCTTCCTGCCTTTTGCTGGAGAATCTGTAGCTCGTCAAGGGAAACATTGAACTCCAACTTCGAACCGGCGTGGGCTAAGTTGGGAAGCAGATGAGATCCTGAATCGGCAAATGCGTTTACACCAAATGCCAGTCCAGCGAAGAAGCTCTCACCAGCAAGATAAGCGGTAGAAGCATAGCAGATTGAGGAATATATTGATTCCCCAATCTCCTTGGCAAACATCAGGTTAGCGTAGACGACGCCGACATCGATTCCCCAACTCCTCGCACATGCTTGCAGCAGATGCGCAGCCAGGCAAGGGCGGTCAATCCCAGCAAATGGAGGAACGACAATGATCGCTTCTGCTTTCTCGGGAACAAAGGAGGAGTGAACGGCAGACATACTCGATGTACCAGGAAATCTCGCAGTTGTTTCTCAATCAGGGAGCCGCTATTCCTTGAGCTTATCGTCCATCAATCTGAATGATGATAATGCCGGGAGTGTTGGCTATCGATTGCCTGCTTGTCAATGATCTCAAACTCTTTGTCAGCTTCTTCGCTTGTTCCGGGAAGACCTTAAGCCCTGCCGATCGCAGTAACGATCCAGGCTCTTTCATGAATTGAGCGCGAAGAGCAGCGTCAGAATTAAGTTTTTGTTGGAGATCCGGAAGGGCATTCATAATACACCTCATGGAGTTTTCTTCAAGGTTAATCTGACTCTAAGCCGCCATGGTTGAAAGAGTCAAGAAAATTATCAGCAAAAGTGCTAGATAAAAAGACCTATGCCTATCTTCCATATTTTAGACTGGATACTAGATAGCCTAAGGTATTTCCATTTAGATCACTTTTTTCAAAAAAAGTATATCCATTTCAGAATGGGAATTTATTCTCTTGGCAGAACAGGTCGTCTAGTTATTGAATAGCCTACAAGTAATCTTCATAGCGGTGTAATTTAGCCACGACCTATCAAACTGTGCAATTTCTGGAGGTTTTCAAATGCCCATTGCCTTGCAAAGGGCTCGAAATCTAGGTTCAGGATGGAGTGAATCAAAGACCGGCCAAACTCGTATGCCGATAATCTCGGGTGTGCGCCATTGAAAAGCTCTTTCCAGGGAATCCAGGGCAAGCGAAGTCTCGTGAAGCCCGGAGAACACATACGCAAAACAAACAGGCGAAACATATCTTGTCGCAGCGAGGCGCTCCAGGTCAGCTAAAAGAGCACGAGCGTCTGAGGCGTGGCCGGCCAATGCGTACGCCCGGCCGAGCATAGCCAGAGGTGGCGCGCTGCCCTCGGTCAATTCGACGGCACGCTTCAGCGCGGTAATGGCTTCAGGGTACATTTCTTTCTTCTCATAGACCGGACCCAAGGCGTAGTAGGCAAGACCAAATGTTGGATCCATCTCCACCACTGCGCTCAGTTCACGTATTGCATCGTCATAACGGCGTTCAAAGTAGAGTTCCGATCCCAGAGTGGCCCTGACAAGCAGAGAGAGAGGATCGAGCTCGTGGGCGAGTTGAAGCTGGGTGCGCGCCTCGCGAAAACGGCCCTGAACCATCAGGCAAGGCGCTCCGTACCATTGGCGCGCGAGGGCGTAATTGGGGTCAAGCTCGACCGCACGCAGGAATGACCGCTCGGCCGAACCTAAGTCGTGCTCCAGGAACATCTGAACGATGCCGGACGTACAATGGGCCGCAGATAGATGGGAATCTATTTTGAGCGCTTGCTCGACATGCTGTTTGGCTAAAGCGAAAGCCCGGTTGGGCGGATGATTGCCGTAAACACCCTGGGCAGCGAAACAATTTGCCAGGGCAGCATGAGCGGAAGCAAATTTTGGATCCAGCGCGATAGCCTGGCGGAAATTCTCAGCCGCTCTTTCGAGATTGCTCGATGTCCGTTTTTTGGAAAAATAAAGTCCTTTGAGGAAGCAGTCATAAGCGTCACTGCTTTTGGTTCTGCGAGTCGTCCACCCAGTCGGCGCTTCTGTCCTAAGCTTCATCTCCAATTCGCATGCGATGGTATTTGCGATTTCCTCCTGCACGGCAAAGATATCTTCCATTCGGCGATCATAGTGTTCGGCCCAGATGTTCCATCCCAGGGCTGCGTCAATCAACTTGACCGTAACTCGCAACCGGTCGTGGTTGTGGCGAACCGTGCCTACCAGTATGGCGCTGACCTTAAGCTGGCGTGCGATCTCTTGAAATTCCACCGCGGTTCGCCGGTAGCGAAACGATGAGTTGCGCGAAACCACACGCAAACCCTCCACCTTGGCTAATGCCCCCATCAATTCTTCGGTCAGGCCGTCGCTGAAGTATTCATTCTCGGGGTCCCGGCTCAGGTTAATAAAGGGCAGGACCGCAAGCGAAAGCTGGGATACAGGTGGTGAGGAGACTGCCGGCATCTCGGAAGCGCGGGATGGATCCGATATGAGCCTTTCTACAGCCTTTACCAGCACAGTGGCATCCTGGATCCGGTCGGCGGGCTTCACTTCAAGACAGCTCAAGATCAGGGATTCAAGATAGCTGCCCACTTCTCTTGCGTAGATTCGCGGGGAAACCGGTGGGCTCTTCAATCGCTCAATCAAGCCGGTAAAAGGAGTCTTTTCTGAAAATGGCTTTCTGCCGGCCAGCATCTCGTACAGGATGAGGCCCAGTGCATAGATGTCTGTAGCCGGAGACACGCGGCCGCCCTCGGCCTGTTCGGGCGCCATATACAAGGTTGTGCCTATCATTTGGCCATGGCTAGTGGACGTGTTGGCAAAAGCATTGTCTGCTCCACCCTGATCTGATACCCGGGCCACGCCGAAGTCGGTGATCACAGCCCTTGGTACGCCATCCGGCATGGCCTCTGTAGACAGGATTACATTGGAAGGCTTCAAGTCCCTATGGATAACTCCTACGGCATGGGAAGCGGCCAAAGCTTTTGCCATCTGGCAAATGATGGGGAGCGTCTCGGTAACCGTCATTCGTCCTTGCCGGTTGAGCTTGTCTCTCAAGGTTTCCCCTTCGAGGAACTCCATCGTCAGGAATAAAACCTCTTTTCCTGAATCTGCACACACGCACTGTTCCAGATCGAAGACCCGGCAAACGTTAGGATGTGTGATGCGTCGCGCACAAGCGACCTCTTGCTTGAAGCGCGTAATCGTTTGTTCCGACAACATGTCAGGACGTACCAGCTTTAATGCAATATTTTGATGAAGGCTGAGATCCGTCGCCTCGTAAACCTCGCCCATGCCTCCATGAGCGATAAACCTTACGATTTGAAACCTGTTGGCCACGAGTTGGCCACTGGAAAAAGCAGGAGCCTGTTGGGTGCGCGGGCTGCTGCGGGGAGAGGGATGAGAAGATTGCAGAAAAATACCAGCTTGATCGGAGCTGTCCAATAAGCTTTTAACTTCCACGTAGACCTCAGGATCGTCTCCGCAAGTCTCGTTCAAATATGATGCTCTGGTCTCGACTGGAAGATCGAGGGCTGTGTCGAGAATCTCCTTGACTTTGGCCCATTGTGCAGCGTTCACTTGGTGATCTCCCGGTAAAGCCACGCGCGTGCCGCTCTCCATTCACGCCGAACCGTACGTACCGAGATTCCCAATGCATGTGAGATTTCTTCTTCTGTAAATCCGGCAAAAAACCGCAGCTCCACAATCTGGCATTGCTGCTGGTCGAATTTCTCAAGCCGCAAGAGAGCGCCGTCCAGCATGATTAACTGGGAATAGAACTGTTCCTGGACCATCGGATCACGCACCAGGCACATGTTCACGACCGCATCCAGAGACAGTTTTTCTCCTAGCCCGCCACGTTTTTCCGCGTAGTGTGCGCGTGCATGGTCAATCAAGACCCGGCGCATGAAATATGCCGCGACTCCAAAGAAGTGAACCCGGTTCTGCCAGGTGGTATCCCGTTGACCGCGCAACTTAACATAAACTTCGTGTACCAGGGCGGTGGCTTCAAGACTGTGATCGGTCCGTTCCCGGCTCAGGTATTTGCGTGCCATCTTCCGAAGTTCGGAATAGACCAAAGGTATCAGCCTATCGACGGCGTCGCTAGAACTTCCATTCAACGCGAACAATAACTCAGTGATTTCCCCTGATGCGGGAGCCATCTCAGTTGAGTCTCCTGGGCTTGGATTGGGATGGATTTTACAAGAACTCTGCCGCATTTAAAATTCGAAAATCTAAGATTGGTAATTTCTAATTTTACTTGGCCCTACCAGCAACACCGAGGGCGTTCTTTGCCGGTCATAGAGTCGCAGATAAAAGTAGCCGATACCGGCCAGTCCGAGCATAAGATCAGGAGTCTCGCCGGCATTCGTGACTCCGCATGGCCACGGTTTCTTTTCAACTGAATATTTCTGAATTGCCTCAATTCCCATTTCGTGCACGATGTTCATGCTGGCTTCGTCCCCCAGGACATCACCGGCACAAAGCAACAGCTCGGCATTGCCGCAATGCCCGTGGCAAAGGGAATAATTACCCTGGTTGTTGGAGAGTCCGAAATATAGGGCCCTTGTGGTGGTGCGCACCGCGATCTCTGCTTCAATTCGGCAGTCGCGGTCTCCTAGAAGTTGAAAGGCCCGTATTCGGGACAATCCGATGCCGGGTGCTCCATGGCACCAAGCTGCGACATAACCTGGTTGTCCGCTGTCGGAAAGGGTCCGGAAATCCGGCCAATTTTCCCATTCCGGGTCATACCAATGGCGTTCATATCGAAAAGCTTCCTGCGCGGCTGCTAAGAGACTATGGTTACCGGTTATCTTGTGCAACTCAACTAGGGACCACGCGACTCCCGCTGTGCCATGAGAAAATCCGGTTAAGTTGTTATGGCCTGGGAATTCTTTTTGAGACCAGGACCAACCTTGTTCACTCTGGATCGCGCGTTCGAGAAGAATGTCGCCGTGAAATACCGCTGAATCCAGAAGAAATCGCTCCCCATACCAGGCATGAAGCTTAAGAAACACTGGAATTAATCCGGCGCTTCCCGAGATTACGTCCCATTGCCCCAACGCGGAATATCGATCCTGTTGATCTGCGAGTTGACGCAGAATTGCGAGCCCCTGCTCGGCAAGCTGCGCGGTTCCGAAGATCGCCGCCATCTGGGCCAACACATAGGCTAAGCCTGTCGCGCCCGAATAAAATCCAAAGTTGCCTGTGGCCATTAATCTGTCCAGATGCGAAATGGCATATCGAATTGCCCCTTCAGCGGTCTTCCTGAAGATTGGGTCGGCAGAATGACGAGACAAATGAGACAGGAATAACGCGATGCCGGTCGTGCCGGAGTAGAGATTGGGCCCAAGTGGCCGGCGAACAAGTTGCCACGACGATTGTTCGAACGCCATAGAGTCGCTAATCCATGTACAAAGCTCGCTGGACCATAACGCGTCGGCACAAAGATTAAATCCGATTTTCTCCGCAACGTTTAAAAAGCTGATCTCCGCAGGAACTTGGGTTGTTTTCAGATCGTTGGTCATATTGTTTGAAGAACGCTGGAGTTTTTATTCTTTTTAGACTGCGGCGGCTAAATCCGAAAAATGTAAAAACTCCAAAGCTCGGCGCAGCCGAACACAGTTGTATGTTGTCTATTTTTGTCATTCCAGCTTGGTGGATTTCCGGGGCTGATAAGATATATTCCCATTTAAAATATTGAAAATAAACATGTTGTTCCTAAATCAGAGATAAAGTTAACCATCTTAATAAAATTAAAGGAATTCTGGGTTATTATATTAATGGATTCTAATTTAGAAACTGCCCATATAGAGGCAGGAAAGGGAAAATCGACGAAAATGCAAAGACTCAATTTAACCCAGGAGGTTGTTACGCATCTCACACAACCCAGCCCTCTAGATTTTGTAGGTACGGTCTATCCACAACCGGGTTGTCCAACTTGCTCAGCGCCGCCCGTGCACGCTGCCTCTGCCGAATAGAAGTCTGGGAAGGTGAAATGCTTGGGGAGATGCCGAAGGGCGCTCCCCTTGTTTTTGGAATCTTTTCTTGCGTAATCGAGTCTCGATCCCAAAATTTGGGCGTCCTAGCCCCAGAATGGTTGATGAAATTTGGAGCAGGACTCTTCCTGAGGAGGTGGCTCACAGCTTCTGCCCAGCTGTGTTGAATGGACACAATTGCGAGGCCACGTTACACAAAAAACCCGGTTACACCAAAAACTTGACATTTCTGCTCTCTCCACTTTAAATTCCTCTCTCGTTCTGTGAACTTTCTCTCCCCAGATTTTTGCCCCGGATAACAAATCCCAATTTGGAACATAGACTTTAAAGATTAGATTTATTGATGAAAGATGAGAGAATTAGAACTCTAATATTAGAATTACCGAATTATTAGTGACATAAATGTGCTCAGGAGCCGGAAAATATTTTTATTAGTATTTATTAATCTGTGATATTGTCCAGCCGATGCCACTAAGAACCATTTTGGAACGATGTGGCCGAAATAAGGAGGGTTTAAACATGAAAAAGCAAGAACTAGTTCTGGAACAAGAGAGCGTGAGGACTCTTACTCAATACGAGCAGCCGAGTGATCTCAACTTTATGGGAACGCAATATCCATGCCCCACAACTTGTTCTTTTGGCCCGCCCCACCAGGGCTAAGAGAAGCGGTGACAATCGTAAGGCAGAGAAACAGGCTCCCCCCTTTGCCTTACTTTCAGGAGTTCGGCCGTCTTAGTTCATTGCGGCTGAAGAAGAATTCAACTCCGCTAAGACAGTCCGTATGGCATGAAAAAGCGCTGAAGAATTGATGGGTTTGGCTACGTAGCCATCCATCCCGGCCTCAAGGCAGCGTTCGCGGTCGCCCTTCATAGCATGAGCAGTCATAGCGATAATAGGAATATGGCGCAGTGTATTCTCTTCGTGACGGCGAATGATTGAAGTTGCGCGATATCCATCCATCTCCGGCATCTGCACATCCATAAGCACCACATCAAATGAGGATTGCTCCAGGTAGTCCAATGCTTCCTGGCCGTTATGCGCCACAATTACTTCATGACCGTGGCTCTGCAAGAGCCGTACCGCCAGCTTCTGGTTGATTACATTATCCTCTGCCAGCAAGATACGAAGCAGCGGGAGAGACGAATGCAAGGCCGCTGCTATTCCATTGTCCCCAACAGCCCCGGTGGTATCGACGGCATGGTTGAGCAAGAGTGTGAAGTAGAATCTTGATCCGACGCCCGGGGTACTTTCGACCCAAATCTGCCCTCCCATAAGAGAAATCAGGTGCGAAGAGATTGCCAGGCCCAGGCCGGTGCCGCCAAAGCGGCGGGTGGAAGAAGCATCGGCCTGGTGAAAAGCCTTGAATATGGTTTGCTGTTGCTCCAGAGGAATACCGATGCCGGTATCGGCCACGCAAATCTTGATAGCGATACCTTCCTCGGATCGGCTTTGCAATTCAACTGAAACCGTGATTTTTCCCTTATCGGTAAACTTAAGCGCATTGCCAACCAGATTGACCAGGACTTGCTTCAGCCTTGCCGGATCCCCGACAACCCATTCAGGAATCTCCGAGGCGATGCGGCAGGATATAACAATCTTCTTTTCTCGGGCGCTAACTGCGAACATCTGTTCAACTTCATCGATGACTTCAGCCAGGCGAAAGTCGTCGGAAGATAGCTCCAATTTGCCGGCTTCGATCTTGGAAAAGTCCAAAATATCATTCAACACGCCCAGCAGAAGCTTGGCTGAATATCCAGCTACCCCTAGAATTTCAGCCTGTTCCGGGGTCAGCCCTGTCTGAGAAGCCACTTCCAACATGCCCAAAACGCCATTGAGCGGCGTCCGAATCTCGTGGCTCATATTGGCTAGGAATTCACCCTTGGCGCGGGTTGAAGATTCGGCCGCTTCCTTGGCCTCGCGCAATTCCCGTGTACGTTCTTCAACCAGCGACACCAGGCGCCGCTCTGTGGCTTTCAAGGCGAAGATGCGGAGCAGGTTGAGGCCGAGTCCGAGTAAAACCAGCGCTAATGCACACAGTACTTTGAACAGCAGGGTTTGGGCGAAACGAGGCTCAAGAGCAAATGTAAAAGGCTGGCTTTCGTTCCAAACTCCATCGTTATTCGATCCTTTCACCTTGAATGAGTAGGATCCCGGCGGAACGTTGGTATAGGGAGCTACGCGCGCATGACCGGCATCGATCCAATCTCTGTCAAAGTTTTCCAGCTTGTATTGATAATTGACATTTTGCTGGCCAAGAAAAGTAAGTGCTGCAAAACTGAATTGAAGCTTTCCTGTGCCCACCGGGATTCGGGCGCCGGATTCAACCAGTTTCTCGTCCGCCAGTACTTTCTCAATTGCAATGGGCGGGGGCGGAGCGTTGCCCTGGAAGTGTTCAGGGTCGACTTCCACAATTCCTTTCACGGAGGCGAAGAGCAGCTTTCCGTCGGCCGCTCTCCATCCCATAGCCTGCAAGGTGCCGTTGAATTCCGTATTCAGCAGACCATCTTTCACGCCAAAGACGATATTTGGGATATCATTGCGCTTATGATCCGCGAAATCGTTCAAGTCACTCTTGCGTACCCGGCACAAGCCGCGATTCGATGTCATCCATAAATTGCCGCTATGATCTTCAAGGACGCTCCAGATCGTATCATCAAACATCCCGTCTTTCGTTTTGAATGAGATAGCGTGCCCCGTGCGCAAACGGATCAACCCCGAGCCAAGAGTAGGGATCCACAAGTCATGACTGCTATCTTCGTAAACGCCCAGCGCATTAACCGGATTGGCATCGTCTTTTTCAATTAAATAATTAACAAAAACCCCGTTGGTGAGCTGCGTGAGACCTCTTGTGGTTGAAAACCAAAGATTCCCTTGGCTATCCCCGGTAATACTGTGAACTCGCCTGGATGCCAGGCCATCTTTTTCTGTGAAAAGGGTGAACTTGCCATCCTTGAACCGGGCCAAATACGGATGCTCCCCACCGCCATTACTGATCCAGAGATTGCCCTGGCGGTCTCCATAAAGTCCGGAAATGCTGTCGTTCGGAAGTCCTTGTTTTGTGCCCAGGGTCTTGAACACGCGCCCGTTGCGGAACTCCTTGAGTCCACCGTCTGTGCCGATCCAAAACCCGCCGGTGGCATCCTCGGTAAACGCTGTAGCCCTGTTACCCGCGTCAGTGTTCCCAATTTTGTACGATGTTATCTTGCCATTGCTGAATTGAGCTATTCCATTCGAAGTTCCAGCCCAAATGCTTCGGTCGCGGCTTTGATACAGCGCCAGGACAGAATCAGCAGGCAGACCACGCCCCCGGCCATAGGTCAAAAACTTTCTATTCTTGAAACGATTCAGGCCGCCGCTGATGGTGCCAATCCAAAGGCTGCCCTCCCGGTCCTCAGTGATAACGTACACATAGTTGCCGACCAGGCCGTCGGATTCGGAATAGCATTCGAATGTCTGTGACTGCAGCCGGCAGGCGCCTCCTTTTTTTAAGCCGACCCAAAGGTTGCCCTCCCGGTCTTGATAGATCGTGTCAATTGGATCTCCGGGAGAGTTTTGAACTTCGTAGTGAGTTAGTTTTTGGTTGGAGAAGCTGTAGAGTCCATGTTCTACCGTCCCAATCCAAAGTACTCCGGAGCGATCGAAATACAATGCTGAAGGTGAGTGTATGCTCTGGTTGAATTCGAACTTCGTGCTGTGTCCTTGGTCGATCCTGAAGATAGAAGTCTCGGTTGCTACCCAAACGGAGTTATCGAGCGCGATAGCCAGGCCGGTGATGGGTCCGCCTAATTCCTTCGCATCCGTGTATAAGGTCAACTTGTCATGCTGGAATTGATTCAAGCCCCTCTTGGTCGCGACCCAGACATTTCCCTGATGGTCCTCGGCCAGGGCCTGGATCATGTTTTGTAGAGAATCAGTCTCAACCGCATAACTGATGAATTGTCCCGCACGAAAGCGCATCAGTCCGCCACCAAAGGATCCGACCAGAATGCCGCCGTCGCGCTTATCTTCCAGGAGTGCTGATATTATGTTTCGTTTTAACCGTTGAGCGTCAGGAGGAGAGAAAGGTGTGAACTCAGCGCCGTTAAAGCGCACTAGGCCTTCCTGAGTGCCGATCCAAAGATATCCGTCGGCGGTCTGAACCATGGCGAGAACTGAGCCTTGGGGCAGCCCGTCAGTCGTTCCCCAGGAATCCCGGACGTAATCACGAATGGGTTTGCTGGGATCCACTGCGTTGGCACAACTGGCCGCAACCAGCAGCAGAAACATCAACAAAGATGTCCTGGCAGTATTGCGGTGGGTGCTCATTATGGTTGCACACTTCTTTCTATCCGGCTTGGAATCGCTCGGCTGAATGATTGGATTTAGCAGGCGATATTTTAGGCTTATTCGGGATGCTTGCGCAAAAATAATGTGTTACTGTCAGAAACTGTAGTACCTCGTATGTTATGTCCTCTGTTTGAAATATCAAGTTACGAGTTCACGCGCAATTCCTGTTTTTGGAAATAGAAGTGTGAAGCGAGCCACAAAAAAACAAAGAACGGGTGGAGAGCTGCCGGCTCTGTTCAGAGTGCGGTTGCATGCAGAGCCGTTGTTGAGCGGACCCGACTTTAGTTTGATGCCCGCAAAACAAAAAAACTTCGCCGTCCATTCCTTAGCAGGTGATATTTGCCGTCAGGCACTGCCATCCCGACTGATGATCCGCGACGCGGAGACCTTGGAGAGACGCCGTTTTGTAACAGTGTGCGGCAAACGAGCCGAAGGAAAGTTTATTCGTGTCGATAGGTATCCAGAAAAAAACCGAGCCAAAGCGCAGTTTGAACCCCCGGGAAACCTGAAAAATGTATCTTCAACCCATAATTCCCAGCCCCAGTACCTTTATGCCCATAAATAATTGAAATATAAGCATTTACATAACAAATCCACAAACGATTAAACTTTTCTAATAAATAGAGGAGTCCGTGCTATAATATTAGAGATTTCTAATTTAATGCCCAAAGAGGCACTGAAAAGAGGAGCCATGCAACAAAAACTTGATTTGACCCAAGAGGTTGTTACGCATCTTACCCAAACTAATCTAAGAAACCCCGCAGAAATAGTAGATACAATTCCACCACTTTGCCCAAGTTGCTCCATGTGGAATGTTCCTAGAAACAAGTAAGAAACGACGAAGATTTTGAGGGCAAGATGCTTTGGGGAGCGCACAGTTTACCTGGCGCTCCCCTTTGTTTTGTCGTTTTTGTCCTGCAAGGCTTACGAGCCAAGATTAGAAAGATTAGAATTTGGCTTGATCTAAGACTCACTCTGAAAATAAAAATTTTCTAATAAATTGTGCGATTCTATGGTATTGTGCCTCCACCTTTTTGGGAAACAAGCAATATCAAGACTTTCAGCCCCAAAAGCGGAACTCTGCATCGAGGAGGTTTTTATGGAGCCTAAGAGATTCACCTTGGAACAGGAGGCGCTAACAAATCTCACGCAAGGCGGCATTCCGATTGACCCTGAGTTTTGGATGACCAAGACTCCGATATGCCCGCCGCAAGGTCCCCTGCCGACACCGTGGCCGCACTGAATTGGACCAGTGATTGGGGAATGCCAAGGTAGAGAATGCTCCCCTCATGGCTGTATTCCCAATTCAAGTCCTTGCTTGGCTCAAGATTTCTGAAGAGATCGTTGGGGCGCGGAACTTTGGGGAATCAATCGTGGGATTGATCGAAGCCGGCAGATGAATGTTGCGTCGACAATACCGTCTGGATGGTTTGAAACAGGTTAGCAGAATTAATGGGCTTTGCTACGTAACCATCCATGCCTGAATCAAGGCAGCGTTCCCTGTCGCCCTTCATTGCATGGGCTGTCATGGCGATGATTGGGATATGACGCAGCGTATCTTGTTCGCGGCTTCGAATGGCGGCAGTGGTCCGGTAGCCATCCATCTCGGGCATCTGCACGTCCATCAGGATCAAGTCAAAGTTCGATTGCTCCAGGCGGGTTAATGCCTCTTTCCCATTTTGGGCCACGACGACGGCGTGCCCATGACTCTCCAGGAGCCGGATGGCCAGTTTTTGGTTGATGACATTGTCTTCAGCCAACAATATGCGCAAGGGAGGTATCCGCTCGTGCAGAGCCTCTGCCAGCCCGTTCTCCAGTGTTGGAGCAACGTCCCCGGCGACCTTGAGCATGGCAGTGAAATAAAAGCTCGATCCCGTTCCCAGTGCGCTTTCGACCCAAATCGCACCTCCCATGAGAGCAACGAGGTGGTGGGAGATTGCCAGTCCCAACCCTGTGCCGCCGAAGCGTCGGGTGGAGGAGGCATCGGCCTGGTGAAAAGCTTTGAATATCGTTTGCTGCTGCTCGGGAGGAATCCCAATGCCGGTATCGGAAACGCAAATCTTAAGAGCGACCTCGCTGCCGGCTCTACCCAAGAGATTGGTGGAAATCTCGATCTTGCCTTGCTCGGTGAACTTGAGAGCATTGCCAACAAGGTTGACCAGCACTTGCTTCAGCCTTGAGGGATCGCCAAGCACCCATTCAGGCACCTCCGACGCGATGTGGCACAAAATGGCCACGTTCTTTTCGCGGGCGCTGATGGAAAACATCTGCTCTACTTCCTCGATGATTTGAGCAGGCCGAAATTCTTCTGAAGACAGCTCCAGCTTTCCGGCTTCAATTTTGGAAAAATCGAGAATATCGTTGAGTACGCCCAGCAGGAGTTTGGCCGAATATCCAGCCACTCCTAGAATCTCTGCCTGTTCGGGAGTCAATCCAGTCTGGGCAGCTACTTCCAACATGCCGAGAACACCGTTCAAGGGGGTCCTGATTTCATGGCTCATATTGGCCAGGAATTCCCCTTTCGCGCGCGTGGCCGCTTCGGCCGCTTCTTTGGCTTCCCGCAGTTCCTGGGTACGCTTCTCTACCAGGGAAACCAGGCGCCGTTCTGTTGTCTTCATGTTCAACATGCGCAACAGGTTCACTGCTATTCCGATCAATACCAGAGCGAGTGCGCCCAGTGCTTTAAACCAAAATGTTTGATAGAAACGAGCCTCAAGGACCAGAACAAACGACGTCCCGGTATTGTTCCAAACGCCATCGTTGTTGGAACCAGTCACTCGAAAGACGTAGGTCCCGGGGGCTAGATTGTGATATTCGGCGGTGCGTGACTTGTTACTCTCCCAATCCTCAGCCGAGCCTTCGAGTCGATATCGATAGGTTACATTTTCCTGGCCCAGAAAGGTCAGAGCGGCAAAATGAAATTGGATCTTTCCCGCGCCTACCGGTATGCGAGCGCCCGCTCCTACAGGCTTGTCGTTGACGAACACGTCTTCCATCACGATCGGCGGCTGCGGCGCGCTGGGCGGAAAATGTTCCGGATCGATCTCAACCACGCCGCGCGTGGAAGCAAAGAGCAATTTGCCATCAAGAGTTTTCCAGCCCATGGACTGAAAGTTCCCGTTGAATTCCGAGTCCAACAGGCCATCTTTGACGCCATAGGAGACGTGCGGAATGCTCTCTCTCTTGTGGTCTGCAAAATCGTTCAAATCGCTCTTGCGTACACGGCTCAAGCCCCGATCGGAGCTTGTCCACAGATTGCCGCTGCTATCTTCGAGAATGCTCCAAACCACATCATCGAAAAGCCCATCTTTCATTCTGAAGGTGTTAAGTTTTCCGGCCCGCAACCGGCTCATGCCTCCGCCATACGTTCCAATCCACAAGTCGTAATTAGCATCTTCGTAAATGCAGGTCGCGGCGGCTGGTTTGCCATTTCGGTCCTTGTCGAGCGCATAATTCACAAAAGCGCCGTTGGTGAATTCGATAACACCCTTGGATGTAGCAAACCACAGATTGCCTTGACGGTCCTCGGTAATGCTATGCGTATAAGTGTTTGTCAGCCCCTCGTTGTCTGTAATGAGATTGAATTTGCCATCCCTGAAACGGGCCAGGTATCCCTGGCGGCTGTCACCCATGCCGATCCACAGATTGCCAAGCCGGTCCTGATGAAGGGCGGCTATTCGCTCGTTGGGAAGGCCCTGCTGGGCTCCATAGCTGTTGATGACGCGGCCATTGCGGAACTGCTTTAAACCTCCTTGCGTTCCAAGCCACAAGTCTCCCGTTTTATCCTCGGCAATGGCGGTCACTGTATTGCCGGTATCGGTGTTTCCAATCTTGTAGGAGGCCACTGTGGCATTCTTGAACTGGGCGGTGCCGTTGAAGGTGCCGGCCCAAATCGTTCCATCACGAGCTTGGTACAACGAGATGACCAAGTCACTGGGTAATCCCGAATTGTGGTCATAGGTTAAGAATTTTCGATCCTTGAGACGATCCAGGCCACCGGCAATCGTTCCGATCCATAAGCTGCCCTCGCTGTCTTCCAAAAGAGAGAACACGAAGTTACTGGTGAGGCCTTCTTTTTGTGTGTAGCACTCAAATTTTTGCGAGCGGAGATGGCATGCACCTCCCTTTCGAAGTCCGATCCAGAGGCTGCCCTCTTTGCTCTGATAAATTCTGTTGATCTGGGTTTCAGGCCTCTGGCCGGTTTCGTAATGGCTTAATTTTCCCTCAGAAAACTTCTGTAACCCATGAGAGACAGTTCCAATCCAGAGGGTGCCTTCACGATCGAAATAGAGCGCCGAAGGATCGCTGATCGCCTGGCCAAATTCGATTTTGGCGCCATGCTCGTTATCTATCCTAAAGATGTTGGAGCGCGTTGCCACCCACAAGCTCCCATCGGGAGCAGGCGCTAAAGCCATGACTTCACGGTCGAGTTCCCTGGGTTCGTCGTAACGTACGACCTTTCCACTCTTGAATTGCGCCAGCCCTTCAGCTGTGCCGATCCAGATGTTTCCGTGGCTGTCTTGGGCCAGAGCTTTGACGACATTTTGAAGTGTGCCTGGGGCGGCCGCGTATGAGGTGAACCGTCCTGAGCTGTAACGCGACAAGCCTCCACTGGTACCAATCCAGAGACTATCGTCGTTGCTGTCCTCCAGAAGCGCGCTGATGGTGTTGGTTTTGAGCTCTGGAGTAGTTGAGTAATTGAATACGGCAAACTCTGCTCCGTTAAACCGGGCCAGGCCTTCGTCAGTTCCGAACCAAAGATACCCATCTTTGGTCTGAGCCATGGAAAGGATTGCATTCTGAGGCAGCCCATCTGTCGTTCGCCAGGAATCCAGCACGTATTGCTTGATAGGTTTTGCGGGATCCAGCGCCGTGGCACAAGTTTCCGTCACCACTAACAAGGACATCAGCAGAAATGTCCTGACAGATCTACGACGGATCTTCATTGGTTTTTTAATCTTCTTCCGGGCTTTTAAAGCGTTCGGCCAAGGCAAATGAGGGAAGGAGCAGCGTTATTTTAGGCCGAATCACCATGCTTGGCAAAGCTTAATCTAACGGGATCAGAACTCTGGTACTCACAGGCCTCTAAATTGAATGTTTTTAGAGTTTTGTGGACGTGGTGGACTCTGTGGATGTTCCTTGGATGTTCCTTTCTTGGCCGATCCAAGCACACGCCAACCCCCGGCCCATATTAGGATTTCTTAATTCGTCAAGGAGGATTTCTCGTGCTTTACGGAAATTGCGCAGTTTAACATGAACGGAATGATTACCCTGGTGTGGCTGCGAATCATTCTAATGGCGCTGCTGGTGGCTGCCAATGCATTTTTTGTGGCTGCGGAGTTCGCTATGGTAAGTGTGCGCGACACCCGCATCCAGCAACTGATTGAGCAGCGCCGCCTGGGTGCCCGAACCGTCCAGAAGATGCAACAACGGCTCGACGAGTTTCTGCCGGCCGTACAGTTGGGGGTCACGCTAGCCAGCCTGGGCCTGGGTTGGGCAGGCGAGGGAACACTGGCCGGCATTCTGCAACCCTGGATGCAAAATGTTCCCTATGCGCGTTTTTACGCTCACGGAATTGCGCTGACTGTAGCCTTCATAATCATTACTTATATGCATGTGCTGCTGGGAGAGCTGGTACCCAAGTCCCTGGCTCTACACCGCGCTGAACGTGTAGCCCTTGCTGTTGCCGGGCCGATGGACTTCTTCATCTCCCTCGCTCATCCGTTTTTGGTAGTGATGAATAAATCGGCGAACCTTGTGTTGCGGGGATTTGGATCCCGCCTGATGCGCGAAGGAGGCGTGCATTCCCCGGAAGAATTGAAGTTGATTGTGACTGCCAGCCGCCGTGTTGGTCTGCTGCCGGAAGTGCAGGAGGAGATGATCCACAATGCCCTGGAGCTGGGAAACCTGACCGCGCGTGAGATCATGGTTCCCCGGCACAATATCTTTTCCTTGTCCGCCGATATGCCGGTGGAAGAGGCCATGGCCAAGGTAGTGGAAGAACAGCATTCCCGGGTTCCCGTTTATGATCCAACTAAAGGTAAGGAAAGCATCATCGGCTTGCTCTATTCCAAAGATGTCTCGCGGGTCATGCACATGCGTCTGGCCGCTGGAATGCCGTTTGCGAAGGCCAATGCAGGTTTGAAAGTCAGCCATATCATGCGCGACGTGTTGTTTGTCCCCGAAGCCAAGCCGATCGCTGACCTCTTGGCTGAGTTTCAACAGCGCAAGCGTCATCTGGCAATCGTTGTTGATGAATTTGGATCCACCGCCGGGCTGGTGACGGTCGAAGACATCCTCGAGCAACTCGTAGGCGAACTCGAAGATGAATTTGATGTTGCTCAGCGTCCGGTGATTCCTCTGACCACAGGGGCTGTGGTTCTGGATGGCGCCGCCAATATCCGCGATCTGGAGGTGCAATATGAAATCTCTCTGCCTCGTGATCAAGGTTTTGAAACTCTCGCCGGCTTCGTGATGGCCCGCTTAGGCAAGATACCGAGGGGCGGAGAATCCTTTGAATTCCAAGGCAGGCGGTACACGGTTTTGCACATGGAGGGCCGTCGCATTGCCCGGGTCAAAATTGAGAATATTGCTCAGTCGCCTCCGCTGGAATCGGTGAGCTGATGTTGCGCTATCTCGGAAGCCGTCTCCTGTATACAGTGCCTGTCCTCTGGCTGGTGGTCTCCGTCGTATTCCTTCTGATTCATCTGGTGCCGGGCGATCCCATTCAACTGATGTTGGGAGAAAATGCAACCAGCACCGACGTCGAGAAAGTTCGCCATGATTACGGTCTGGATGTATCTCTGGGTCGTCAATACCTGAACTATTGGAAGGGCGTCCTTCGTGGGAACCTGGGACGCTCCATGGGTTTCAATCAACCTGTCAGCCAAATGATTGCGCAACGTTACCCCTTGACATTGCAGCTAACGCTCGCGGCTATGGCGGTGGCGCTGCTGATCTCTATACCTGCCGGAGTACGCTCTGCGCGCCGCCGAAACCGCTGGGATGATCGACTCCTGAGCTTCGTCAGCCTGCTGGGGCTCTCTTTCCCCAACTTTGCTCTTGGGCCCATTCTGATCTTGTTGTTTGCCATTCGTTTGGCATTGGTTCCGGTTTCCGGGTCAGGGACGCTGGCGCATCTGGTGTTGCCGGCTATCACTTTAGGCGGATCGCTGGCGGCCATTCTTACTCGCATGGTGCGTACAGCCCTGTTGGAAGAGTTGGGCCAGGATTACATCCGCACAGCCAGGGCCAAAGGTCTTGGTGAAAACGTTGTAGTGTACAAACATGCGTTACGCAACGCCCTTGTGCCGGTCCTCACCGTTGTTGGATTGCAATTCGGAGCGTTGCTCGCCGGAACCATCGTGACGGAAACGATTTTTTCCTGGCCCGGAATCGGCCGGCTCACCATTCAAGCGATCAACCGGCGTGATTATTTCCTGGTCCAAGGCTGCATCCTGGCCATCGGCCTGACCTACGTAGTCGTGAACTTCGCGACCGACCTGCTGTATTCATTGGCCAACCCACGGATTCGCCAGGGATGACGGGATGAGTAATATGGTGTTCAGGTACAGCATCCGCAGCTCCAGGATATCGGCCAGGATGGTTTGCTCGGCGGGATGGGCGATCAAGCTCGGCTAGCACCAACTCGCGGAACCATTTACTCAGCATCAGTCCGTGCGCTCGGCCAGCTTCTCAAGCTGGGCATACTCTTCTTCGCACACCTTCGTACCAATGGATTTATTGCGTAGCACGGTCTTTTCCATGAGTCGAACCCTTACGCTGGTTAGACAGCAAACGCATCCCTCTACCGTGGCGGAAGTGACACAGCCAAAATCTGAACCCAAGTTACGTTTGCGCGCGTCCCAAGTCCTGGTAGGCTAGCTTGGCTAGTGCGATAGGCAGAGAGAGACCATGCAGAAGATTGAACCGATAAATGAGAAAGAAGCGGGTTGGATAAAAGCTCAGCTTAACAATGCCTCCAAGTTTGTGGAAGGCTTTTCTCCCTCTGACAGCGGACAACCGCTTACTTTAGCGTGCAGCGATGCTAGCTGCCATTCTAGCGGGTGTAAAGATGTAAGTCCCGCCGGTGGAACTTTCCCAGTTGCCACCGTAGTTATATCCGGCGACGGAGCGGGTGACCAATCCGTCGGAAGCCCGGAAGTAAAAG
>DASZFU010000132.1:0-33244 GCA_035939495.1 Candidatus Angelobacter sp.
CTTTTACTTCCGGGCTTCCGACGGATTGGTCACCCGCTCCGTCGCCGGATATAACTACGGTGGCAACTGGGAAAGTTCCACCGGCGGGACTTACATCTTTACACCCGCTAGAATGGCAGCTAGCATCGCTGCACGCTAAAGCCATGCCCTGATACCTTCAAAGGCTAAAGCCGTTGAATTTCCGCAAGCTCTAAAGTCGTGCCCGGACACCTTCAGACGCTAAAGCATTTTTGAGACAGGTTCTAATTTTTAATTTCTTGTTGCCCTCACGCATCATCGCTTCCGGCGTTTCTTATTTGCGATCCTGCTGCGCGTCTCCAAAGGACGCGTTTTCCCGCTTGTTTTTGCGTTCTTCTCCGTTCGCAGTTTCCACGCGGTTCGGAGTGCGCCCGTCAATACATCCTCGCTCGCCGGCGCCAGGCGAATATGAGTGTGTCCCATTTTTCCCCAGCCGCCAGGAATCGGCAAAAAAATCTCCGGCGCCTCCTCGACAAACGCCGTCTGTTGCTCCAGCGTAAGCATCAGATTTCCGTAGCCCTCTGCTTGCGAGGCCAGTGAAGCAAATTTTCTGCCTCCTACACGAAAGGCCGGCAATCCTGCGTGAGAGTACTCTTCCACGCTCTCCAGGCCCAGCGCAATCCTACGAAAATCTGCTGCGGTCATCGGACGACTCCCATAGGTCAATACCTCAAATCAGCCACCATCCAGGCAGCCCCTGTAATAAGGGAAGTCAGGCAGAATTCGGACCAGTTCAGATGCGCTTCTGGGTGAGCGATCAGGCGCGGAATCCAAACCACAACGCCAAAGAGCGCCAGCATGAGCGTCATCAGACGCATTGCCAGCCGTGCCTGGCGATTGATGAGAATGGCAATCGCCGCGAGTGCAAACGCGATCGTCGTAAGGATCGCCCAAAACATCTGGTTGGGAGGAATCCACTTTGGAACCAAGTCAGCCGTCACCCGCAGATAGAATATCTGACTTAGCGTAAACGAAGCTGCACAGACTCCGAGTCCAAGGCGCGCCAGCCGGCCAAAGACTACCGCCCTTGTTGCATTCGCTTCAGTCGCCGCGTGCAGGGCAATCGCGCCGCAGAGTAAGGAAAACTGTTCGAAGAAGCTTCCGTATTGCGCATAGATGGCGGGCGCCGCGATGATGCCAGGGATGCAGGCCAGCGAGAAAAGCAAATAGACAACGCCGAGAACGACCGAAGCCAGGCGCACGGTCCGCGGGTACTGAATCCCAATCCCACCGGCAATTTGAGCGGTCATGAGACACCCGCCGATGATGGCGCCAAAAGGCAGGCTCCATATCTGTCGCAAGGTTTGCCAGGTGTCAGAGTCGTGCCACATCAATGCGATCACGCCGAACAGCACCGCCGACGCGCCAAAGATGATCCGCCCGTACAACGCCGTCTTCATACAGATCTACCGTATGTCAATAATAATTGAAGAGTTCATCCAATATCTTCAGCACTCTTTGCGCCTTCTGTAGCCGAATGCGTTTCCAATTCGAGCCCGCTGTCTTATTTGCGATGTCTGACAGGAAAGCCCATTCCGGGTTGGGCCGTGTGTGATCTCTGGTCTCGCGCATCCATGCGGCTGCGAACTGCTTGAATGTCGGCGCCTCGCCTTTGGTCCAGAACTCACGAGCCAGAATCCTGGCAATCGCTCCGTTTTTGAACTTGCCTTCAGTGAGTTTCTTGAGCAGAGAGGTCATGAGTGCGTCGTGCTTGTCATAGCGGCCATAGTAGAGCCGATCCTCTGGCTTAAGCGGAACGGATGGACCCTCAGAGGAAACTACAGAAGAAGGAAAACATGTTTCTTCGAGAACAAAGCCAGTCTCGAGAAAATGGCGGATTCGGTTGAGAATCACTCCCTTTCGATCCTGCTCATGAGTCCTCTTTCGCCTTCCATCTTTGGTTTCGATCCAAATGGTGTAGGGGATGGAGTGCTTTTTGCAAAATGCCTTGATCTCAGCCATGTTCAGGTAGTTGAGATCGTGGAAGAGTTCTGCTTGGGCGCTGCCGGTGAGCTTGGCAATCGGAGATGGCATGGAGTTTCGCTGGAATTCCTGGTTTTATGGCCTTCGCGTCATGCCGGCCCAGACTTGAGTTACTTCCTCAACGAGAAAAACACTACCGGGGTCACGATCAATGACAACACCATGGAGATCATAATTCCACCGATGACTGCGATTGCCAAGGGTTGCAGCATCTGAGAACCTGCGCCTAAGGCCAACGATAGCGGCAACATACCGGCTATGGTCGCCAGGGCTGTCATGAAGATAGGACGAAGCCGGCGGCGGCCGGCCTGGATCATGGCTTCTTCCGGTTCGAAACCTGCGTTCTCGAATTTGTCATGAGCGTCGAGCAATAGAATTCCGTTTTTGGCAACGATGCCAATCACCATGATGGCTCCCATAATGGAGGCGAGGTTAATGGTTTTTCCGGTAACCAGCAGAGCTAGAAAGACACCGGAGATCGAGAGCAAAGCCGAACTCAAGATTGCTATCGGCGCCGAGAAGTTACGGAATTCGAAGAGCAAGACGGTAAAGACCAGCACCACGGCCAGCACCAGAACAATGGCCATATCATGGAAGTCTTTCTGCTGCTGTTCATAAAGTCCGCCATAGGTCACACGGATCGAGGGCGGGAGGTGCATGCCGGCCACAACCTTTTGTACTTTTGCCATTCCGGTTCCCAGGCTTTCGCCTGTCTTCAGCCTAGCCGTTACCTCGACCAGGCGTTGCAGGTTCTCGCGGATGATCTCTGTCTGGCCGGGTATTTGGTTCACTTGCGCCAGCGATCCGAGAGTTGCCGTCTTACCGGTGGAGCTGACCAGAAGAGTGTTGCTCATGGCATCTTGCGAAGAGCGGTTCTGTTCGGGGAAACGGACGCGGATGGTATAAGCGCGGTTGTTGGCCACTAGCGGCGTGGTCGCAGGGACACCCTGCAAAAGCGCGGTAGCGTCGGTGGAAACCTCCTCTGCGGTAAATCCGGCACGGGCGGCCACGCCTGGAGCTACCCTGAATTCCTGGGCCGGGCCGCTTGTAATATTCTCGATTCCGTTTTTGAGATCGACGATCGTCCCACCCGCCTCCTCGTCGCCCTCTTTGGGCTTTCCTGGCGGCAGATCGATTTTGCTGATGGCATCGGCGACGCGCGGGGCAGTTTGGCTTAGAAGGTTCGCATCTTCGGAAAACATCTTGATAACCACCGCCTCGGGAGCGCCGGTGAGGTCGCCAATCATGTCCTGCAGAAGCTGCTTTACGTCGATATCAATTCGAGGCTCCTCCTTTTTGACCGTAGTGCGAACATCATCGATGATTTCGTCGGCGCTTCGCTTGCGCTTGGCCTTCAACTTCACCGAAATATCACCGGTATTAGCTTCGGTTACCGCCGCCAGTCCCAGTTGCAGGCCGGTGCGGCGTGAGGTGCTTTCCACTTCTGGTATGTCGTGAAGGATGGCCTCTACATGGGAGACTACGCGGTTGGTTTCCTCTAGAGAACTTCCTGGCGGCATAAGGTAGTCAACGATAAAACCGCCTTCGTCCATGCCCGGAAGTAGATCAGAGCCGAGATAGAGCGCACACGCACCGGAGATAACAATTAATAACGCAGCCAGGGCCAAGAGCCATCGAGGATGCTCCAACGCCCTGCGCAACCAGCGCTCATAGAATTGAATCACGTGGCTGAAAAAACCTTTCATCGAGGCTTCTTCGGCAGCCATCAGTTTGCGCATTTCCTCGCTCTTGTCATGAATCCCCGAAGGCTGATCGGTTGCAGCGGATTGCTCTGCAACCTCCGGTACGCCGCTGGCGGGTTCGCGGCGTAGCAGGTAAAGGCTAAGCGTCGGAGTCCAGGAGAGCGCTAGAACCAGCGAGGTCAGCAGGGCCGCGCACATGGTGACTGCCAGCGCACGGAAAAAGGATCCATTGACTCCGGTCATGGTGATCAGCGGCAGGAAGACCACGATGGGAGTGAGCGTGGAGCCGATCAGGGGAACGGTAATCTCCGATAGCGCGCTTTTTGCGGCCTCAACCTTACCCTGGCCCGAATCGCGATGCAGCACGATGTTTTCTACAACGACAATGGCATCGTCAATCACCAACCCTACAGCAGCCGCCAAGCCGCCCAGAGTCATAAGGTTGAAGCTTTGGCCCAGGAGCTTGAGCACAATAAAGGTCACCAAAATGGTGACGGGTATGACCAGGCCCGCCACGATGGAAGAGCCCCAGTCGTGCAGAAAGAGAATCAACACGATGGCGGAAAGGAGAAGCCCGAGCAGAATGGCGTCGCGCACGCTCTTGATGGAATCCTGCACGATTCCTGACTGGTCATACCAAGGAACGAGCTGAACCCCTGGAGGAAGAGTGCTGCGTATGCGGTCTACCTCGGCGTGGACTTCGTTGGCAACGATGACCGTGTTGCTGTCCGGCTGCCGGTTGATGTTGAGAAGTACGGCAGGTTTGCCCTCGGCCCTTACCACAGTATAGACAGGTTTGACCGCTTCCTGCACCTGAGCGACATCGCGTATGCGTACAGGAAGACCGGCCGGCGTGTTCTTGATTACCGTTTGCTCGATATCCGCCGCGCTGCGCGCCTGGCCGTTGACCAGTCCCAGGACCAGTTGATGATTTTCGCCAAACAAGCCCGGCGAATCGATTAAATTGGTCTGCTTTACCGCATTCAGAATGTCGGTGACCGTAACCGAGGCTTCGAGCAGCTTGGCGGGATCGGGAACAATATGGAACTCCGGCTCTTGCCCGCCCTGAACGACTACGGTGGCCACCCCGGTCATGCGATTCAGGCGGGGAGCGATCTGATAGGTAGCCAACTCCCAGAGCTGAGTCTGTGGGACTTTGTCGGAAGTCAGGCTATATCCCAAAATGGGAAAAGATGCAAAGGTGAGCCGATGGCTCTCGATCCTGGTGCCCGGCGGAAGCTCGGTTTGTATCTTGGAGAGCGCCGCATCCACAAGTTGCAACGTCTGGAACATGTCCACTTGCCAGTTGAAGAAAAGGTCGATCTCTGCCGTTCCACGGCTGGTGATGGAACGCACAACCTCAAGACCCGGTACGCTGTTGACCGCCTGCTCCAGCGGACGAGTAATGGTGACCATCATCTGGTCGATGGGCATGACGCCGCTGTCGACGCCGATCACGATCCGGGGAAAGTCGGTAGATGGAAAGACTGAAACGGGAACGCTGAGCGATAGATACACTCCCACCAGCGCACCTACAATGATCACAAAGATCACTGACTTGGAGTTCCGAACGAGCCACGGGTCGGTGGCTTGCGCGCCATTTTTGATGTCGAGTTCGTCTGCCATTGTATTGATCTAGGGCTTGGGAAAAACTCATTGTTGTTAACGACGGGGGACCTCAGGGGCTAAAGCCCGATTGATTCTATACGTTTGCGGCACGAATAAATTCGTGCCCTGACACAAATCAATCTCTGATGATCGTAACCCTAATCTCTATCACGGACACACATACCAAGACCTCTAGTCAATGCCCTGTTGCAAGTCGCTATGAATGAAAGACTCTTGACTGGTCGCATCCTGCTTCTTACTCACTTTCAAACCTATCTTTAATCTTTTTCTTTGTCCTTGCTTGCGTCTTTGCCTTTGTCCTTACCAGCATCTTTTTCTTTATCGTTGTCCTTATCCTTATCCTTATCTTTGGCTTCGCCGCCTTCGGCTTCGGGGCCGGGCTTTTCGACTTTGACTTTGGTGTTCTCCTTCAGGCCGTAAGCTCCCTCGGTCACAACTTGTTCCCCAGCTTTCAGTCCGGAGATAATCTGGACATCCTCTGAATTTTTGATTCCGGTCTTCACGTCGCGGCTCTTTGCCATTCCATCAGAGCCAATCACCAATACCTGTGCCTGGTCTCCACTGGCGTTCAGCAAGGCTGACGCTGGAATGATGAGCGCATCGTGAACGGTCTGCGCCGTAATGGAGATTTGCCCTGTAGCCCCTGGTCGCAATTGCTGTTTAGGGTTGCTAACCTGAACCCAAACCTCAACCGTTGTGCTGTTTGGATCAAGCGCCGGGCTTACCAGAGTCACAGTTCCCGGCATCTTCTCTAAACCCGGGACCTCGATCGTGGCTTTATCGCCTTTGCGCAGCAGCATGGCATCCGACTGGGGAACGTGGGCCTTGGCTATGATCGATGAGATGTCCATCACCGTCATGAATGGGGCGGAGGTAGAGGCCATTTCTCCGGGATACAGAGGACGGTCGGTAACAACCCCGTTGATGGGGCTGCGTATCTCGGAATAACTGAGCTGTGCCTGTGAACCCAAATATTTGCCCTTGGCCGAAGTCAGTTGTCCGCTGGCAGCTTTTAGCGCCTGCGCCTTCCCAATTGCGTTGAGCGCATCGAGATGCTTCTTGGCAATGTCAAATTGCGTTCTTGCTTGTGTCAGGGCTACGCCGGCAGTATCAAGGTCCTTGCGCGGCAGCGCGCCTTGCTGAAAGAGCACTTCGCGGCTGGAATAAAGTTTCTGTGCGGCGTCCAGGGCCTTTTGCGCATTTTCGACGTCCGCTTCAGCCTTTCGCGTGTCCTCGGGCAGGGTCGCCCCCACATTGGTGGTGTAGGCAGCCTGCGCCTGCTCGTAAGCGCCTTTGTTGTCGAGTTCCGCAGCGGCCAGATCGCGGTTCTCCAGTTCTGCCAGCAGTTGACCCTGCCGAACCTGTTGGCCGCGCACCACGTAGAACTTGCGTACGGGCGCGCTGAGTTTGGGTGTGATGGCCGCCTGGTACAGAGGGAAGATGACGGCCTCGGTATTAATCATGCGGGAAATATCTTCCTGTTTCGCAGCTTCCGCCTGCACCGAGACCACCGTCGGTTCTGCTTTTTCTGCGCCTTTGCAGCCGTTCAATGGAATGATCGCCGCCAGACCAAGGATAGCCACCGGAAGGACGATGAAGATGGAGTTGCGACGGATCAGGGTCATAAACACTACATTGTACCTGTAAGGGTTTGCAGGCCTGCCAGCGCCGCGCGGTAGCGGACCACGCCATCGCTATAGGCGTTTCTGGATTGATTCAGAGTGTTCTGCGCATCTACAACTTCAAGCACCGTGGCCTCGCCCCCCTGATAGCGCAGAGTAGTGAGCTTCAGGCTCTCGGCCGCCAGATCCGCGGAACTCTTGAGCAGATCAAGCTCGGAGAGTGAAGCCTGGGCTTCCGCAAAAGAATTGCGAATGGCCGCGAGAAGTTTGCGCTGGGCCAACGAAAGCTCGCGCTCCGACTGTTTGCGCTTCAAATCCGCCTGAATCACCTTGCTGCGCGTTGCTCCCCAATTCCAGATTGGAATGTTCACCGTGGCCGAGGCCGAACTTCCTAAGTTGGAGATGCCGTTAGTATTCACGGCGAAATGGGTAGCATCGATGCCATACCAATAGTCGAGAGTAATGTTCGGGAAATAAGCAGCCCGTGCGGAGGAAACTTCAAACCGGGCCGCCTGCAGCGAAGCCGTCGATGCCCGCAACTCGGGGTTTTTGACCTGCGCAGCCTTCACAAACTCGTCAAAACTGGGAAGCGGTGGTGCCAGGTCAAGATCGTCAACTACGGTAAAGTTTTCGTTGAAATTGGGGAACAGCAGGACGGCGAGATCGAGCCGGCTCTTGTTCATGGTCAATTCGGCTTCACGAAGATCGCGCTGGCTGCCCTGATACTGGATTTGCGCCTTGATCACATCGGAATGCGCTACTTCTCCACCCGTCTCGAGCTGCTGGCTGATCTTGAGAAATCGCTCGGATTCAGCGGCAGCAGCCTGGTTGGTAGCGTATTTGCGCTGGGCAGCAAGCAAACCGTAGTAGGCCTGGACAACGGTTACGACAAGACCTCGTGCGGCAATTTCGGCCTTGGCGCGAGCTACAGCCTCGAGCGCGCCGGAACGCCGATAGTCGCTCACGCCGCTGTAGGCTAGCGCCTCGTGCACGTTGCCCTGGCTTATATATTCGTGGACTCCGTTATTGGCTATAAAGCGAGGCGTAGCGGTTCCAGTGCCCTGAGTATATAAATATTGATTGTTGTAACTCACGTTGGGCAGCAAAGCGGCGCGCGTCTGCACCTTATCTTGATGGGCAACTCCCTGGTCGGTCAGAGCCGCCTGAAAGTCGACACTGTTTTTGCGGGCCAAGACGAGCGCATCCTGTAGGGTAAGGGTTTGAGGCGCCTGGGTAGACGATTGGGTGGCCTGAGGAGAATCTCCTCCGTCCGCAGATGATGCGAAGGAGGCCTCCGGCAACACAGCAATGGTGAATGAAAGCAGCAGTAAGGTGAATGAATTTCGCATCTTTCAACCCTCCTCAAAGAAAGACAACAAGTATACGATGTCAGTTATAACCATTCTGGTGATGCGGGGACCTCAAAAATGCGACAAATTAGTTCATCGCAATGGCAAACTGATGGTAGACTCCCTGCCTGATTGGACATGCGATCACCACGGGGTTGTGATAACTGGGCGGCCTTCCGCCCAGGCAATGCATGGATGAAATGACCAAGATAGCCCGGCTTAATGTCACTGCATGGCTGGGTCGGCGCTCGCGTTTTTTTCTCAGCAGTCTTGCTATTTTCGGATTGCTTTTCGTTTCATGCGTGCGTTATTTCACCCCCGCCGAGCTTCAGGTTACTTTTTTGTTTCTGCTCCCTATTTCTTTTGCGACCTGGTTTCTTTCAACATGGATTGGCAGCCTGTTTGCCGCGGGCGCGACGATGGTTCTCCTCTTTTTTGATTTGCGAGATTCCGGGAGCGTCCATCACAACGTCCTTGTTTCGAATACTTTGTTGAACCTTGTCTTCTTTTCAGCGGTGGTCTTCATCTTCTCTGAAGTTCGCGCACTTTATGACCGGGAACAGGAGCTTTCCCTTCACGATCCCCTCACCGGATTGCTGAATCATCGCGCCTTCGTCGATAAAGTTGCTACGGAGAACCGCAGGCTTCAACGGCATCCGGGCTCGCTTACCTTGGTCTACATCGACTTGGACGAATTCAAGCGGGTGAACGACGCCCACGGCCATGCCGGAGGAGACGCACTGCTTCAGTCAGCAGCCCAGATGATGACCAAAACCGTACGATCCACTGATTTTGTGGCCCGCTTGGGTGGAGATGAATTTGCCATGCTGCTGCCTGACACCAACTCTGAAGCTGCAAAGTCTGTATTGAGCAAAGTGCAGGACAAACTGCTGCAACACTTCCAGGAACAGAAATATCCGGTCACATTCAGTATTGGTGCAGTTACCTTCACGCAGATGCACCACAATCCCTCGGAGATGATCTACATGGCCGATGAAGCGATGTACGCCGTGAAACAACGCGGGAAAAATGGGATTGAATATCGGGTACGGGAATAGTAACTCCTCCCTTTTGCTGTGATGTGTGTTCGCACTAATTCTTAAATGGACATAAGGATTCATTGCGCTATCTCGAAAGCGGGATTTACGAGCAATCTTTTGCTAGATCAACAAAGAGAAAGCTCCTTGATCATCTGAAAAGGCTTAACAGTCGATCAAGGAGCCGCAGCTAATGCTGCCATGGGTTCAATCCCCCGGTGGGCATGTCGAGCAAGTGATGATGACGCCACCAGATGAAGAACTGTCGGGCGGTCCAACCTGGCCGATGTCATAACGTGCCGGAGAAGAGAATTCCGTAACAACCGGCAACTCAAGGGACTGGTGGCCGTTCTCACCTCCACTTTCGTATCGGTTGAATGGGCTGAAACTAACATAGAATTTCTTCGATCCATCATAGTTCCAGACCACAGTGTCGCCAGTCTTCACCTCTACCGAAGACGGCTCAGGAACTAGCTCGCCCAACTTGTCTGTGACGGCAATGTTAAAAGTGTTTTTCATAATACTCCTTTCGTCGGGCAATGTTACTGCCTTCTACATAGATAAGGCGGTAAATAGAGCAAAAGGGGAAGGTGTTTCTTCAAACAAAATCTGGTTTTTTATTCTGTATATACATAGTTTCTTACCGCAAGGGAATCTCTTTGACCATATTTGCATATCGATGATCTAAACGCAACGATGCAAAATCAGGAGTGATCTCCGCCTCGGAACGGACACATCTATTGTGAAGCACTGAGCGCAGGACCTTCAAAGCTTGGGTGCGTTTTCCCGCCAGCTCGTAGACCCGCGCTGCGTTAAGAAGAAATTCTGTGTTCAAAGGCTTCTTACCGGATGTAGCGTCCTGCGCCTGCTGCAATAGGCTGAGAGCTAACCCTCTCGAGCCCAACTTTGCATTGTAAAGAGCGATTCTGACCCGCAAGTCACTATCCGTGGGATTTGATTCGAAATTGGCTTGAGCCACCTGAAAGCCTTTTCGAAAAGATTGGATGGCCTTAGCTTTCATATTTTGCAACTTGTAGGCATCGCCAAGCTCCAGCCAATAACTGTCGTTCATGCTTTTTCGCCCAGTCGCGTCTTTTAATAGGAGAATCGCGGCAGGATAGCGGCCTGTATGTTCGTATGCGATGGCCAGGTTGATCTCGGAAATGGCACTCTTTTTAGAAGCAAGGATACTGTTTAAAATCTTTTCTGCTTCGTCGTATCTTCCAAAACAAATGCAGACTCCAGCTAAGCTGGCATTGGCGATTAGGTTATCGGGCGCAAGGTCAACCGCTTTCCGAAACTCCTTTTCCACATTGTCCAATTCGCCATTCGAGTAATAAACATAACCCAAATCAAGATGGTTGAACCAATCCGATTCATCCAGTTCGATCGCCTCTCTTAAGATTTGCTTGGCTTCATCTATTCTTCCCGACTCGAGGTAGGCTATCGAAAGAAGACCGCGAACTTCATGATTCGATGGGCTTAGCTTTAACACTTTTTCAAACTCCGCTACTGCGGAGTCCAATTTTCCGGTAGCTTGCGAAATTAAGCCGGCAGCCAAATGAGCCAAAGGCAGATCGCGTTTGAGTTCGATCAAGTTTCCTTGAGCCAACAACACGTTGGCCATGGAAGCTTGCTCCTGAGTTTTCCGATATCTCAGTGAATATGCAAAGGCGAGATAGGCGTAGGCCTGAGCAAACTTCGGGTCTTCTTGGACAGCCCTCTCAAACTGCCCTACAGCATAATCAATGTTTGCGACATCACGGTGAAGAAGATAACCTTTGCCGCGTTCAAAAAAGCCAAGAGCTTGCTGATTTTGCGAAGACAAATCATCCGGTCCCAGCGACACCTGGCGCTCAAGAAGGGCCGCGATACCGTTAGGCAAAGCAGAGCCACTGTCATTTGCGGCAATAGAAAGCTTGGAGGATCGCAGCAGCCGATTTGAACCTACCTCTTGTAATCGAAGATCGAAATCAATTTGGTTGCCTCTTTTCCTGATCGAGATTGTTACATAGACATTGAAGCGGAGCCTTTTAGCTGCCCCCGGTATTTCGCTTTCCGGTATGTCTATTGTGTCATTCAGCGGAATTATCGAGAGATGAGGGTCTTTGGGGTCATACAGCTCTTGAAAGGTTTCGATCCAACCAGCCGTTAAGGTTTCAACCTCCTTCTCGCCCTTTGTCCTAGCCAGAAACATGGCAACACGAATATCGTGCGGTAGAGGAAGAAAGACTCGGTTCCAGACCTTAGCTACATAGCCGGGCAATGAATGCCATGGGACAGTCATAATGGGTAGAAGGCAGATGATCGTCACGGTAATCGGCAAAGGCCGCCAAAACCGCGAAAGCGTAGACCAAATCGACTCTTTCTTTTGCGGTGGGTCAGGTGTTTTTTTGAGTTCGTCAAGTACCGCGATCGCCGATCGAAATCTCTTTTCGGGATCATCTGCCAGGCATTGCTGAATCACCTGCCTCCAATTTCCCTCCTGCTCTGGGATACTCTCTAAATCTGGAAACTTGTAGTATTGCTTCCCTGTGATCATTTCGTAGAGAACCGCCCCTAAAGAGTAAATGTCGGATGTCTCGGCTAACTCCTTTCCACTTTTTTGTTCCGGAGACATGTACGCCAAGGTTCCACTACCGTTTGGCCAAGTTCCCATTATTATGGATCGCGCCGTAAGTCCTAACCGCGAGTCTTGCTCGCCGTCGATAGCGCGAGCAATTCCAAAATCAGTCACAATTGCGCGAATATCCTTTCCCGATCCCACCAGCATCACATTCCCAGGCTTTAGATCACGATGGAGAACTTTGACGCGATGCGCTTCCTGAAGAGCTTTGCACAGTTGCTTTGCCACCGGGAACCACTCTGAGGCATCAAGATGACCGTTGCGTCTCAGTCGCTCGGCCATGGTTTCCCCAGGAATGAGCTCCATAGTAAAGAAAATGAGATCTTGTGATTCGCGGTGGTCGCGTCCAATGTCATAAACAGCGGCAACATTGCGCTGCTTGACTTTTTGTGCAAGCTCAACCTCCCTCTTAAAACGATCAAGTAGATTGCTATCTGATCGGATCACCTTGAGCGCCACTCTCTTGTTGAGTACCTGGTCGTCTGCTGCATAAACAGCAGCCATTCCGCCTCTTCCGAGAAACTCGACAATTTGCCAACGTCCAGACAGAACTTCGCCCGGCGACAAGGAGATATCTGTACAACCGTTAGGTCTTGGAGGTTCACGTTCAAGGAAGCCAGGGGGCGTGTTCAGGAGACATCTCAGGTGGTTCTGAAGCTCTTCGTCTCCTTCGCACGACTTGGGAAGTAAGGCTTCCCATTCTTCCTTCGGAAGTCCGAAAAGGCTCTTGTAGATTTCTTTCATCCTTTCCCATTGTTCAGGAGTCATTGCCCACCTGCTGTTTCAAACCCTTTGCTTAATTCACAATAAAGCCAGGCTTTTGCATGTTGGTACTCATCCTTTACCGTAGTGGTGGAGACGTCTAGAACCTTGCTGGTTTCCTCTATGGTGAGACCAGCAAACAATCTCAATTCTACAATTTGGGCTTGTCGTGGGTCCCATTGCTCCAGCCGAGTGAGTGCCTCATCAATCGCCACTACTTGCCACGACTGCTCGTCGCTAAAGGCGAAGGCATCTTCAAGTGAGATCTGTATGCCGCCGTCACGTTTTATGCAATTACGTTTTCGAGCGAAATCAACCAGAACGTGGCGCATTGTATTGGCGGCTACAGCCAGGAAATGAGTACGGTTTTGGAAAACAGTCTTTTTGTCATTTGCCAGGCGAATGTAAGCTTCATGGACAAGCGCTGTAGTCTGAAGGAGATGGCCCGGCCGTTCTTTTCTCATATAATGATGGGCCAGACGATGCAGCTCCTTGTACATTCGTTCGATGAGCTGGGCTTCTGCTTCCTTGTTGCCTTTATTTCGTTCTCCCAGCAGAGCGGTAGTTGAAGTATTCGTGGGCATTGTATTCCTTGTATTTGTCATAATCGGACTGGCCTCCTGATCAAAGCAAAAGTGAAAAACATATAAGTACGAAAGTAACTATCTATTCCTGTAACGGGAACAATTGAAGCGTGCCAATAAACCTTTCGTATCGAAGTGTTGTTGAACCAGGCCATTAATGTAGATAGGCGCAATCCAACTGCGAATTGGAAAGTAGATCCAAAAATTATTTGCTTTTATCGAGTCGAGCTTTTAAATCATTGAAAACAGAAGGGTTAATAGACTTGGATCAGAGTGAATCCACGATGAGAGGCAATTACTTAGCAGTTTGGACAGCACATTTCAGGTTGCTCGTTGAGATCGATTCTTGCAAAAACATGCTGATAGTCTGGTCCCTAAAGCAACGATTTAACAGACCACTCTTGACGCACCAGTTTTAACTCGGTCACCGATCCATAATCTGCGGCAGCAATGGAAGCAATTGGCGTTTCTGAGATCAAGGAAAGAGCTGTGCGGATGAATCCCGCGTGAGTCACGGCTGCCGCAACCATATTTCGATCTATCAAGCCTGCCAACTCTGCCAGTTCATTTCGTACCCGGTTTTCAAAGTCGCGAAAGGCTTCTCCGCCTGGAGGAGCTTTATATGGATATTCCTTCAGCCATGAAGATGCGAAAGCCGGATCGACAGCCTCAATCTCTTCCCATGAATGGCCTTCCCACATACCGAAGTTGATCTCGCGCAGGCTGGTTCGAAGCTGAACAGGGAGATTGCATCCCAAGGCGACTGGCTCGGCGGTTTGAACAGCACGTTTTAAGTCGCTTGCGAAAATAGCAGAGAGTTGCCACTTCTGAAGCCGGGTGACAATCTCCGGAAGCTGTTGACGGCCTGCATTACTCAGCTCCGGGTCGGAATGCCCACAGAAGCGTCCGGCCATTTCGGTGTGCGCGTGACGAATTAATAATAGCGTTTTCATGCAGCCCAAACGCCGCACAGGTAGATTGCGATTTCGGTAAGTTGGTTGGTGGCTCCGAAACAGTCACCGGTTATCCCGCCAATCTGGCTTTGATAGTACAAGGCACTCAGCAAAGTCACTATCATCGCTGTAATCAATGGGACCCAGAGTGCGAGGTGCATTACGAAATAACCAACTGCAAGTGCGATGAGTGTTCCAAAGATCAATGACAATCCAGATATTTTCTGCGCAATTCCAGTTCCTTGCCCTTCGGCGCGCGCCGGCCGCATGAAGAAGCTCAGAGGCAAGGTTGTCCAACGGCACAGCACATGAGCGACGATGATGTAGGCCGAAAACCTATCCGCTCGCAGGCTGCTCAACAGGCTATAGCGGATGAGAAGGGAAAGACCAATCGCCAGCGCGCCGAAACTTCCAATGCGGCTGTCACGCATGATTTCCAAAATTCGCTCTTTGGTCCAGCCACCCCCAAATCCATCGGCAGAGTCGGCAAGACCGTCTTCATGAAATCCACCGGTGATCAGGACCAAATAGGAAAGCACCAGCGCCGCGACAATGGATGCAGGAAAATGACTCAACAGGACACGGCGCAGCCCGATGGCTCCCAATGCAATCGCGAGACCAACGATTGGAAAGAACATGGTCGCGCCCGAAAGGGATGCGTGCGCGTGAGACTTGCCGGGAATCGGGATGCGCGTGAGAAAGCGAAAAGCCGTAACAAACCCGTGCAGAACTCTCATCACGAAACGGCCCCGCTGACCTTGGCTTGGGAAAATGTCGCCATCTCATTGAACAGGCCTACTGCGGCCTCGATCAAATGAAATGCAAGCACCGCGCCGGTGCCCTCGCCTAGCCGCATATTCAACGTCAATAAAGGCGAGATGCCCATTCTGTCAAGCAGGAGTTTGTGTCCTGGCTCTTCGGATTGATGTCCAGCGAACAGATATTCACAGACCTGGGGCTGCAAGGAATGAGCAATGGCGGCGCCCGCGGTGGAAATGAACCCGTCGACAACACAGGCCATTCCAAAATAAGCGGATGCAAGGACCATGCCGCAGATGGCCGCGATTTCGAATCCTCCGGCACAGCGCAAAACATGAAGCGCATCTGCCGCGGACTCACCTGCCAACCCATGCTTACGCAACACTGCTTCGATCACTGTAGTCTTGTGGCGCACTGCTTCCTGGTTGAGCCCGGCTCCAGCGCCGGTGACTCTGCTGGCTGATTGTCCGGTCAATGCCGCGGTGATGGCACTGGCAGCCGTGGTGTTGCCGATTCCCATCTCTCCAACAGCAATCAGGCTTACGCCTTGTTGACTGGCGGACTCGGCCAGATCAATGCCGATCTGAATGGCGGAAATCACTTCGTCATCCGTCATGGCTGGAGCATGCAGCATGTTTCGCGTGCCGCGACGAATCTTGCGGCGGATCAATCCCGGATGGTCGGTAAGTTCCCCATCGACGCCTGCATCAACCACGATCACATCTGCCTGGGCCTTGCGAGCGAGCACATTAATGGCCGCACCGCCATTAAGAAAGTTGAGGACCATCTGGCGGGTTACGTCGCTCGGATATGCGCTTACTCCTTCCTCGACGATTCCATGATCGCCCGCGAATACGTAAACAGTTTTCGCCCCGATTTTAGGAGACATGGTTTGCTGGATGGCAACCATTTGTGCAGCTAGTTCTTCCAGCTTGCCCAAGCTTCCGATGGGTTTGGTCAGTTGGTCGAGACGCTGCTTGGCTCGTTCCCGCCAGACAGGATCTGGGGCTTGAACGTCGCTCAACGTAGTTTGGAGTGTGGCCATCAGTGAAACTTCCATCGCAACCATCGCAATTCCCAATTACTCAATTACCAACTTACCCAATTACCCAATCCACCCAGTCCTTTGATCGCAAACGCCCGCTCGATTGTCTCTTGTTTCAATATCAGCGAAGTTGCGCCGTGGACAATTTGACGATCCAGATACAGCAAGATAATCGACGGAAATGCTGAGTGGACCGCATTTAGATCGTGCAAGGCGGAAATGATGGTGACGCCGCGTTCATTCAGTTCCAGGATCAACTCTAAAATCTCGGCCTGGCGTCCGATATCCAGATGCTGCGTCGGCTCATCTAACAAGAGCAAGCGAGGTTCCTGGGCCAGAGCAACGGCGAGCTTCACTCGCTGCTGTTCGCCGCCGCTCAATTGATTAAAGATACGCCGCTGCAGATGGGTCACCGACGTAACCTGCATGGCATGGTCTACAGCCTCGCGGTCGTGACGGCCCAGCCCGCTCAACATCCGCAGGTAGGGCGTACGCCCCTGCTCTACAATCTCCTGCACGGTGAAATCAAACGGAACCGCCAGTTGTTGCGGCACATAAGCAATTTCTTTGGCTACCTCTCTCCGCGGCGTCTGGTAAATGTCGCGCCCCTCGAGAAGTACGCTTCCTGCTGTGGGCCGAAGCAACCCGGCCGCCAACTTGAGCAGAGTGGTCTTTCCTGCCCCATTGGCTCCCACCAGCGCGACACGCTCGCCCCGCTGTATCTTGAGAGAAGTATTTTGAAAGACCGGTACCTGCCCGTAGGAAAACGCAACTGCCGATAGTTCCAAGATGGGATTCATGCCAGGTATTGCTCCCGCTTGTTTCGGCGCAACAGGAAAAGAAATGCCGGTCCGCCAATGAAGGCGGTGAGAATCCCAACCGGCAATTCCGAGGGCGCGATGACGGTACGGGCAAGAGTATCGGCAAGAATGAGAAAGATGGCTCCGGAGAGTACCGCGGTCGGCAGCAAGCGAAGATGGTCCGGCCCCTGAAGCAAACGGCAAAAATGAGGGACGATCAATCCAACAAACCCGATCATGCCTCCGAGCGAAACGGCCGCGGCGGTAAGAAGCGAACCTACGGCTATTACAGCCATGCGCGCTAGCTCGACCCGAACACCCAGTTGTTCGGCATATTCTTCGCCAAGACTGAGCGCATTCAAGGTGCGCGCCAACGGCAAAGACAAGATAACACCGGTCGCAACCAAGACAGTAATGATCGCGATTTGCGGCCATTCCGAAATGGAAATTGCGCCGTGCATCCAGGTAATCAGCATCCGGGTGGCCAACTCCGACTGAGGATTCATGTACATGAAAAACGTAGTTGAGTAACTCAGGATGGTGCTGAGAGCAAAGCCCGCCAGCAGCAAAGTAACAATGGGAGTGCGCCCTCCCACACGCGCCAGCCAGTAAACCACGCCCATCGTCAGAACAGAACCAACAAAAGCCAGCGATGCCGTAGCGCTAAAACCCAAAATAGAAAAATGGGGGAGCACAAGGATAGCCACCGACGCTCCCAAGGCAGCCCCTCCCTGCGAGCCAATCACATAGGGATCGGCCAAGGGATTGCGAAAGAGCCCTTGAAACAGGACTCCAGCCGCGGAGAGCGCACCACCGACCAGCGCCGATGCGATGATGCGAGGCAGCCGGATCTGGAAAATGATGGCTTCATCCGCGGCAGTCCAGGAGTGGTGTCCGAAGGAGCCGCGCTGAAACAGCATGGCCACCACGCTCCTGACTTTGACTGGAACAGCTCCGACTGTTGTGCTGGCCAATATTACGACCATCAGTACTAGAGCTAGTCCGGCGATCACCAATAGGAAGCGAGGGAAACGTGGACGATTCCCTGTGTTTGCTTCGGAGGCCCGTTTTTCCTGTTGGCCTACCTCCAAGATTCCCCTCCTAGAGCAAGTTTGAAGCCGGTCCGGAATGTAAGCGGCAATGCCGGAAAACCAAAAGCGGCATCGTAGTGTTCATTGGCCAGATTTTCCACGCTGCTGTAGAACGAAAGATGACGATTCAACCGATAGCTTCCGCCGAAATCTATCTTCTGATAGGCCGGAGCCAGGTTGCGATTGGGCAGAAGCACAGTCGTGATGTTGTTGAAAAAAGCGTCGGAGAGAAACGTACTGTCATCACGACGGCTCACCAGGTAGCCGCTCAAGGAAACCGTGAATTTTGGTTTGGAATAGGCCAGGAAGAAAGTCCCGGTATGAGGAGCGCGCCGGAATGGCCTGTTTCCGACCAGCGGCGAGAATGCGCCAATAGGAATCGTGGGGAAATTCGGATTGAATGACGGCGCAAGATTGTCGCTGCTGAATGATCTTTGAACCACCGCGTCCAGGTAGGTGTATGCCGCCTTGGCGCTGAATCCGTGGCCAAGGTTGAACTCGAGTTCGGTTTCGGCTCCCAGGGCTCGCGTGTCGGCGGAATTCACGGTTGCTCCGAAAACTGTAGCAGCAGCGACCAAAACAGGAACTCCCAGTTGTGGCAGCGCTGTGTTGTTCACAAACTCCACCTGGTTGGTAAATCGGTTGTGGAAGAAGGTGACGTTGAGCCGGGCGCGGCCATTCCAGGCAAGTTGCTCCACGCCAAAATCAAAGCTGCGAGAGCGCTCCGCCCCAATCGGCGACACGCGAAATTGAGAGATCAGCTGCGCGCCGCCTGGAAGCTGCGACAACAAACCGAATAACGATGTGCTTTCCTCAAATATGCTTGGCTCTTTGATTCCTTGCCCATAGTTGAATTTCAGCTTAGTCCCATTCAGCACGCCGCTCGATCTTGGACGGATCAAATGGTAGGCGAGAGAAACACGCGGAGTTACGGCAACGCCGAAAACAGCATTGTCTTCTATGCCGGCGCCGGCGGTGGCAAAGACACGGCTTGCCAGATTTCCCTGCAATTGCGCCGTGTAGCTGAAATTGTTACGGGTTGTGGGCGTCTTCTGCCCGGAGGAGAGTGTGAACCCTCGCTCATTCTCATAGCGGAATCCGAAGAGGGCCGTAAGGTGCGGATTCAACGTGTAGTCTGATTGCAGGTAGGCAAAATCCCGCTTGCTCGATGAACTGGAGAGAATCGGATAGATTCCTCCAAAATCGAGTATGGCCTGGCCATTCGTAGTGAAACCGTTCGCGCCTCGAATGGTCACTGCCTCTCCCAGAAAATTCGGCCCAAACCCAAATGGATCAAAAGGGATTCCGGTCGGCGAAGGGTTCTCGAACTGCGAACGCAACCGGGTTGCGCCATAACGGAACAGATTGTGCCAGCGGGAGGTGGTCTGGTTTTGCGCCGTTACTCCTATATACGTATCTTGCTCCCTTTGAAATGAGTTATCAGGGATAGCAAAAAAATCAATCGCATTGGGAACTCCAACAGCCGCAGTCGTATAGCGTGCCGTAAGACGTATGTCGGTGGAGGTATTGGGTGTCCAGCCAAAGTTCCCTGCATACGATCCGTTGTGAAAACTGTCGTTGGGCAGGCTGTTACCGGTATCAAAGCGGGTAAATTCCGAAAAATAGTCGATTTGGCGAAAAGCGCCGGCCAGGGAAACATCATGCCGCCAGGAATTGAAGTTGCCGCCGTCAAAAGCATAAGTGATCTCAGGCAGTGGAGTTGTTCCTCTGCGCGTAGTCAGGTTGACGACGCTGGCCAGCGCGTCTGACCCGTAGAGCACACTATTGGGTCCGCGAAGAAACTCTACATGATCGATTCCAGTCGTCGAGATGTTGGCAAACTCGACCAAACCTCCAATGTCATTCATTGGAATCCCATCCAGCAAGACCTTGTTGGCATTGTCATTTCCTCCCCGGACAAACAGCGCTGTGATTCCGCCGCGCTGGCCCGTCTGGAGAATCTGTGCTCCCGGCGCCTGCCGCAACGGCTCCAGCAAGTCCAGCTTGTTTTGAAATTGTTCGCTGGGGATAAGTGAGACTGAAGCGCCAACCTGGGAGAGAGGAAGTTCCGTCCCCGTGGAAGAAACGACGATCTGCTGGGCAATTGTACCCAGACCCAGGGTGAGATTAATCTCCGCCGAATTTCCGCTGCCTATGTAAACCGCTGGGGAAGTTTGGGAGGCGAAAGTTGGAGCTGCAGCGCGCACCTGATAATGACCTGGCGCGAGCGAGGTAAATTGGAATTTTCCGTCCTGTCCGGTAGTGGTTGCGCTTATTTTTTTTCCATCGTGGAGTAGCTCAACATTCGCGCCCTGGATGGCGGCGTTCAGCGGGTCAATTACGGCTCCTCGCAGTGTTCCGCTGTCGGCAAACATTGCGGAAGCAAAAAACAACAGGAAAAGCAGCAAAAAAATAGGTCTTGCCGTTCCTTTCATGATCAGGTCTCCTTCCCCTCGAAAGAGGCGTATGCGGCAGCAGGACCGGTATCCTGACTCGCGACTTTCCATCGGGGCCTTCCCGTAAAAAGCACAGTGGCTTCACCGACGTCGAGCAAGGTCGCTTACAGTTGCGGGGCAGTAGCGGAATCTCACCGCTTTCCCGGGCATCCGGCTGCGATTTTTTGTTAGGGATGAAACTGCCTTGCCAGGCTTTCCAGAGCCCCGAATACCACGGGGCTGGAGTAGTTCATCCGCTCATCAATGTAAAAAATTCGGTTCTGCTGGACACACGCCAGATTCTTCCATCCCGGCTTTTTCTTCAGGTCGTGGATAGTCATGGGCGAATCTTCGATCAGCAGAAGGTAGTCAGGCTGGCGGATCAATACAGTCTCCATGCTGATGTTGGGCCAATCCTGAGCCAGGTCGTCGGTGACAGATCTTCCTCCAGCAGCCGCGATCAATTCGGTCAAAAAAGCGTTTTTGCCGATCGTGATCACAGGATCCTCCGACAAAGGCATGAACACACGGACCGCAGGCTTACCAGCAACACGTTTGCGTACAGCCTCCTCGCGAGCTCGGAGGCTGGAAACCAATTCCCGGGCCTCCCGCTCCCGATTGAGGATCTTGCCGACATTTTCAATCGAACGGTAAATGCCGCTGATGCCTCGGGGCAGCACCAAGAACACCGGAATACCGAGCCTCTCGATCTTGAGAACGGCCGCTTCGGTATTCAAGTCTCCGACTCCGATCAGCAAATCCGGATGCAAGGCAACGACGGCCTCGACCGAAGGATTCAACACCTGGCCGACGCTCGGTCTCTTCAGGGCTTCGGTAGGGAATTTCGTGTAATCGCTGACGCCAACCACCTCATCGCCCGCTCCCAGAGCAAAGACCGTATCGGTAATGCTGGGCGTAAGACAGACCAAGCGATGAGGCTTATCAGGAATGCTCATCGACCGGCCAAGCTCATCCTGAACTTGGCGTTGCGCCCATGAGCAGGAACACACGCCCACAATCATTGCCACGATCAATGCTCGTGTCTTGTTACGCATGTGGCAGTTGTCCTTTAATCGGCAGCGGGATACCGGCAACCATGAGCAAAACATGGTCAGCATGTTGCGCCACCTGCTGGTTGATTCGTCCCATTAGATCCCGGAAAAACCTGCCGCTTGGATGGGACGGATGAACGCCGCTGCCGACTTCGTTGGACACCAAGATCACCGAGGATTGCGCTAGCTTCAGGGCTCGGCACAGGCGGTCGACCCTTTCGTATATCTTCTCTTCGTCGTTGTGTTCGGCTGTCATCAGGTTGGCGGCATAGAGCGAGAGACAGTCGATGAGCAAGATTTCACACATCGTGCCATGCTGGGTAACGGCAGAGTCGAGGTCTACTGGAACTTCTACCGTGGACCAAGCCGCAGGCCGCTCCTGCCGGTGCCGCTCAATTCGGGCTCGCATCTCTTCATCGCTGCGCTGGGCCGTTGCGATAAATGTGACCTTCTCCCAAGCCGAAGCAAGTTGCTGAGCATAGCTGCTCTTTCCACTTCTGGCGCCGCCCAGGACGAGCGTGATGGATTTTTGCAAAGTCATGCGTTTGCGTGTTCCGATCACCCGATTTCAAGAGGGACAATGTTCAGCTAATGAAGAAAATTACAGAACTGTCCTGCTCGCCCTCGAAACAGGAATAACCCAAATGACGGGGGTCTGGCTGATCTCCTGACTCACACCTCAAACGACCTGAGCGCCTTCCCGGTGGTCCCAGTGGCTCTAGCTCAGTTCTCGATGTTTACAGTTGCGGGGCAGTGGCGGCTTTTCACCGCGCTTCCCAGACATCAGACGAATTGAGTTATATCTGACTCCACGGCGGGGGTCAATAGGTTGACTCGCTGGAACCAGATCCAATGTGTCAACCATGTGCCCGGTTTGCGCGATTCCTTTGCTCGCAATTCACTCGCCAAAACGTCCAAAGAAATTTAGGATGTGCGGTTCACATTTGTCTTTAAATTTTGCGAGGTGGTTTCCAAATGTTGCTCAGTCTATCTGGTACTCACAGCCGGGGGCGGCTGTGCTCCACGTCATTGATGCTCATAAGCTTTCTGTTTGTGGCCACTCTGTCGTTTGCACAGACGAAGAAGAATCCGAAAAAGAGCGGTGAACCCGAACAAGCCGCGTCACGCTCCACCAAGGAACCACCGAGCGCAGCCAAAGCGGAGTCGGCCACGAGTGCGCCTGTATCGGACACAGAAGAGCAGGATGATCAGAAAGGTCCGTGGCATGGATTGCGCTGGCGCTCTATCGGGCCGTTTCGTGGAGGACGCGTGCTGGCGGTCGCGGGCGTGGTCGGTAATCCACACACGTACTATTTTGGCGGTGTCGGCGGAGGCGTTTGGAAGAGTACTGATGGCGGGCTAACGTGGCGTCCGGTGACCGACAAGGTCAAAGATATGGCGGCTTCGATTGGCAGCATCGCCGTATCGGCATCCGATCCGAATGTGGTTTATGCGGCCACCGGTGAGGCCTGTATTCGCGGCAACATCATCTCAGGAAATGGCGTTTACAAATCCATCGATGCCGGGAAGAACTGGTCGTTTGCAGGTCTCAAAGACACGCGTGCAATCGGAAGGATCATTGTTCATCCGAAGAACCCTGACGTTGTTTTTGTGGCCGCTCTTGGACACCCCTTCGGTCCCAATGCTGAGCGCGGCATCTTTCGCACTACTGATGGCGGCAAGAACTGGACGAAGGTCTTGTACAGAGACGAAAACACTGGCGGCATTGATATAGTTTTTGATCCTGGCAATCCCAACATTCTTTTTGCCGGCTTGTGGCAGGCGCGCCGCTCCCCCTGGGGCATGGATAGCGGTGGTCCTGGCAGCGGACTCTATCGCTCGACTGACGGTGGCACTACCTGGAAGCGGCTCGAAGGGCACGGACTGCCCGGCGGCACCATTGGCCGCATTGGGGTCGCGGTTGCGTATGCCAACGGCAATCGCGTGTGGGCTCTGATCGAAGCAGATAAAGGCGGCCTGTTCCGTTCGGATGATGGCGGGGAAAACTGGACTTTGGTGAATGACGATCGCCGCTACCGCCAGCGGGCGTTTTACTATACGCATGTTTTCGCCGATCCGCGCTTGGTCGATGGCGTTTACGCTCTTAATACAGGGATGTACCGCTCCAACGATGGCGGAAAGACTTTCAGGCCTATCCGTGTTCCGCATGGCGACAATCACGGGCTGTGGATCGATCCTAATGATCCCGACCGGATGATCGAGTCCAATGACGGTGGCGCCAACGTAAGCACGAACGGAGGCGCAAGCTGGACCACACAGGGCAATCAGCCGACTGCGCAGTTCTACCACGTGATTGCCGACAATCGTTTCCCCTATTTTGTCTATGGGGCACAGCAAGATAACAGCACTGTAGGAACCGCTACTGCCAGTGACCGGGGTGGGATCGACCGTCCAGAATGGTATGCAGTAGGTGGCGGAGAAAGTGGATACATCGCTCCCGATCCTCACGATCCTGAGATCGTGTATGCCGGTTCGTATGGTGGTGAGATCACAAGATACGATCACCACACCGGCCAGACCAAAAATGTCACACCCTGGCCGTTGAACCCGATTGGATCCGCCGCTGTTGACCAGAAATACCGCTTCCAATGGACCGAACCGATTGTTTTCTCACCGCATGATCCCAATGCTTTGTACTTCGCCGCACAGGTGCTGTTCAAAACCACGGACCAGGGGATGACCTGGCAGATCATTAGCCCGGACCTGACTCGCAATGATAAGAGCAAACAACAGGCTGCGGGCGGCCCGATTACAAAGGACAACACGGGCATTGAAGTCTACGACACGATCTTTTCTGTCGTGGAATCTCCACTGCAAAAAGACCTGATCTGGGCTGGGTCGGACGACGGTTTGGTGCACCTTACCAGCGATGGCGGCAAGAACTGGTCGAATGTTACCCCCAAGGGGATACCGGAGTGGGGAACGGTGAGCATGATTGAGGCGTCTCCATTTCAGGCAGGTACGGCCTATATCGCGGTGGAGCGGCACAGGATGGATGACTTTGCTCCCTACGCGTTCAAGACTACGGATTTCGGCAAAACCTGGTCGAGCATCACGAATGGCATTCCCTCTGACACCTACGTTCACGCTGTGCGGGAAGACATCAAGCACAAAGGACTGCTCTACGCGGGAACCGAAAAAGGCGTTTATGTTTCGTTCGATGATGGAGCCAACTGGCAGCCGCAACAGCTCAATCTGCCGGCCTCACCGGCAAATGATCTCGTTGTCCACGAAAATGATCTCATTGTTGCTACGCACGGCCGCTCGTTCTGGATTCTGGATGATCTGGCGCCGCTGCGGCAATACACCGCGCAAATCGTCAATGAGGATGTACACCTCTACCAGCCTAGTGTGGCAGTTCGTTCCGATTTTGGAGGCTTCGGCGGTGGCGGCGCTGTAGGGCAGAATCCTCCTACGGGCGCCGTGATCTATTACTCCTTGAAGACGGCCTTGAAAAAGCCTGAGGCTAAGAAACCTGCGACAGCCGCAGGTCCAGCCGCGCAGACATCACCACAAGGGAAAGAACCTGGGCAAACTCATCCACCAACGACTCCTGAGCCTCCGAATCAGGAAACGGCAACAGTCGAAACTGAAGCAAGCGCAAAGAACCCGCCGGTCACGATAGAGATTCTTGACCAAAAAGGCCAAGTGGTTCGTAAGTTCCCACCGAAACCACAGCCCCAGGAAGATGAGCCGGACGAAGGTTTTGGCCCTCGGCCAGAACGCGCTTTGCCAGCCGAAGCCGGTTTGAATCGCTTTGTTTGGGATTTGCATTATGAGAGCGCCAGCCGCGTTCCGCACTCTCCATTGTGGGCTGGAACAACCGATGGTCCTGAAGCGGTCCCTGGTAGTTATCAGGTCAGGCTTACAGTCAACGGCAAATCATCGACTGCGCCCCTGGAGATCAAGGCTGATCCCCGCTTGAAGACCACGCAGCAGGACCTGGAGAAACAATTCGATCTGCTCATGAAGATTCGTGAGCGAGTCACGCAAACCCACGATACTGTCAACCAGATCCGGGACATTCGTGGGCAAGTCAACGCGTTGAACAAGCGCCTGGAAAATAGTCCGCAAGCCAAGGTCGTTGCCGATGCCGGCAAACAGCTTGATAAAAAAATGACCGCAGTGGAAGAAGCGCTCATTCAGACCAAGGCAAAGAGCAGCCAGGATGTCCTGAACTATCCGATCCGGTTGAACAACCAGCTCGTAGCGTTAGGCGGAGTTGTCGCGAGTGCCGATTCTGCTCCCACGCAGGCGTCCTATGCCGTCTTTGAGATGTTAAGCAAACAACTTGATGAGCAATTGGCGAAATGGAATCAGATTTTGATCACTGACATTCCAGCTTACGACGACGTCGTGCGCAAGCAGGAAGTTCCGGCAATCATTTTGCTGAAGCCGGAGAAGGTTGGAGAAACTCAATAGAAGCGAGACTTAGTCGCCAGTGTCGCATGAAACGACTGCTCTGGAGTTTGAACACATGCCAGCCATCGTTGATCGCCGGCGGTACTCAAATGCACTTCCATGAACTGGACCGCTGCTAACAGTTTGTTTTCAATCATTTGTCGTGACAATTTACGAAAAACTCGCCACAAATTCAGTTGCTGGGATTGCGCTTGAAACGGGGAGAAATCTTAGTTACCAAAGTTTCCCATTTCGAAAGATTAAATTTAACAAATTCTTAACTTTCTATTGACGAATGCGACCAATGGGTTTAAATTATAGCCCTCGTTGATTGAGCGCCATATGTCTAATTACCTATTCGCGATCTGGATCATTCTCTCGGTAGCGTTGTTGTTGCTGTTCTTTTACGCAGCCTACGTCAACGTACGGAGAAAAAAAAGACCCCAAGTCGATTTAGGTGATGTGGTTCCGTTCCTTCTGCCTGTCGATGTGGCCGCACTTTCGGAATTGATCGATCCTCAAATTGAAGCCGCTGCCAAGCGATCTTCTTCAAAAGAGGATTTCAAAAGACTCCGACGCAAGCAGGCCCGTCAAACCGTGGAATATCTGCGCCGCATGAGCCACAACGCCGCGCTTTTGCAGCAGTTGGGCTATAGCCGGATACATAATACGAATTCCTTTATCGCAGCACAGGCCCAGGAATTGATCGACGCAGGCGTGCACGTCCGCCTCTATACGTTTGTTGGATTGGCCGTGCTTTTTTTATGGCGGCTCCTGGGGTTGTATGCCGTATCGTTCGTATCTCTTCCAAAAGTTTCCGACATTCGCGAGCTTATGAGTTCCAGCCTCATCCCCGCTTATGAGGCTTTGAGAGCCAAGGCCGAGAGTCTTACCAGCTTGAAAGATAGTGATTTTCGCGAAGCGCTGGTACAGAGTTTGTAACCTTCAGAATCGTTACTCCTTCTTGGACGAAAGCCATTGCCTCAATGTTCCCTCCCATTCTCTTGCTTGTTGCAGTAATTCTGGTTTGAGTGATTCAGGGGAAACAGGAACTTCAGGCGGCGGACGCTTCCCAAACGCGACAAGCCAGATGAGGCATGCTACATTCCATGCAATAGGTGCTAAATTGGCCGTCCATTTCGCGTAAAGTGCTCGGGTCCACATGGCTAAAGAGAAAGCAGAAGGTACATAAAGAGCACCAAGACCCAAGGCGAAACCGAGTTCGTATCTTGTCCACGTGCGGCCCATGAGTAACATCAAGGCCACAAAGAACGCCAGCAGCGCACCTCGGGCAAAAAGAAGCACCCCATATACTTTCCCCAAGATTACCGCCTCTGGCCGATAGAGAGCTACGGTGATCACGCTAAAGGCGATTATCAACAGGGTGGCCGTAGGAAACAGCAGCCGGTAAAGTCGCACTTTGTAAAAATTTACAAAAAGCCGCCTGACAAACACTTCATACACTGACATCAATCCGAATACCGACAAAACGAGATTGGAGCCCCAATAAAAAGATTGATACCAGGATTCGGTGGGAGGCAAACTCTTGGTAATTTCATGGACAATATATCGGCTGATTGTGACCAACTCGCTGGCAATGATGTAAATAAAGAAAAGCGGAAAATCCTTATAGAGACGATACCAAACAAAAATTATCGCAAGAACTGCCAATACCGGTAGTGAGAACCAGCTGAGAATAAAATCGGACAACATGACTGTGTGGCCAGCCTAAACCAGCCACACAGAATCTACAATTGAAATCTGGCCTAACCACACTGAGGCTGAGTAGGTGAAATAGTGCATCCGGGACCACCACCATCCAACTTCTCTTGCTTGGCTCCGGAACTTATGGCTACTAACATAACGGCAAGAACTGAGAGACGCAGAGTATTCATGAGGGTTCTTTAACCTTTCGTTTTTATATTTTTTTATTTTTGTAATTTGTGAAAAAGGTCCCTCCGAACTTGCGAGTACAAAAAATTGACTTGGCTTTGCACAAGACAAGGGGGGAAGAACCTTTTTGGGAAACCGAGGAGCAGTCTAGAGCAATTTGAACATTAAATCAATCTAATTTATTAGATTATTTTTAAATATAGTAGCACTACTTCTTATTCCAAGTAAACTCATTAAGTTATTATGTATATTGATATTAACGCTAAATATAGAACGGCTTGCATGATGAATCTAATTCACAAAAATTAGTGATTACTAATTTATTGGAGGGTGCTTCAGGTGAAAATCGGTCCCATCCTGGTACGCCTTGGCCAACGCCAGCAGCTTGGCTTCGCCATACAGTTGTCCCAAAAAGGTCAAGCTGACAGGAGTTCCGGGGCCGCCCGGTTCCAGCTCGCCGTTGTCGCGCACGCGCGGTTTGGGAGCATCGTCGCCGCGAATTCCGTTGGGAAGGATTACTGCCGGGTGTCCTGTCAGATTTGTAACGACCAGTTGCGTGCTGCCGGTCGGAGCGACAATTACATCCACATTCTCAAAAGCCTTGTTCACGGCTTCCATGGCCATCATGCGGGCACGGTTGGCCTGGAGGTATTCAACTGCGGGAATGAAACGTGCACTTCTGAAGGTATTGGGCCAGTCGTCTTTGGTTTGCTGCGTGAGCAGCTTGTCGCGGCCACTGCGAGTAAGGTCGTCGAAAGCGGCGGCGCCTTCCGCCAGCAGGATCGGAACCATGGACTGATATGGGAATTTTGGCAGCTCCACTGGAATCAGGTTGATTCCCATTTTGCGCAGCTTGTCGAGGGCGGCATCGTCAAACTGTTTGTCGTAGACACGCCGGGCGCGAGCCAAGGCCCGGTTGTTCCGGTCCTCTTCCCGTTTTTTCATCTCTTCTGGAGTGGCTTCTTTTTCGTCTTTAGGCGGCTCAGGTTGGTTAGGAGGTTGCAATTCGAAATCGTTTTTCAGGTAACCAACCCGGAGTTTGCGCCAATCCAGGCTGGCATCCCAATTAAAAACCACCGGATGAACGGTTCGATCATGGCCGTCAGGGCCATGGATTGCGTGCAAAACAATGGCGCAGTCTTCCACCGCGCGGCAGATAGGACCAAGCTTGTCCATGGTCCAGGAAAGGGCCATGGCTCCGGTACGCGGTACGAGCCCAAATGTTGGGCGCAGCCCCGTCGTGCCGCAGCGAGTCGATGGAGAAGAAATGGACCCCAAAGTCTCTGAGCCGATAGCAAACGCTACACAACCTGCCGCCGTAGATGACGCCGAACCCGCAGACGATCCGCTGGATCCCTGTTTCGTGTTCCAGGGGTTGCGAGTCATGCCTCCAAACCACTTATCACCTTGCGCGAGAGCGCCGAGAGTGAGTTTGGCCACCAGCACCGCCCCCGCAGCGTCCAGACGTTGAACAACGGTTGCATCCTCGTCGATCTTTTGCTCTTCAAAGCCACCCGCGCCCCAGGTTGTCCGATACCCTTTTACCGCCAGCAAATCTTTTGCACCCCACGGCAATCCGTGGAGCGGACCACGATATTTTCCTGCGGCGATGTCCCGATCGGCTTCTTTCGCTTGGGCCAACGCGCGCTCTTCAGTGAGCGTGATCACAAACTTCAGAGTTGGATCGTAGCGCTTGAGCCGCTCAAGATACATCTGAGTAAGCGCCGTGGAAGAGATCTTGCGGCTGCGGACCAGTTCGGCAAGTGCGCGCACAGAGTAAAAGGCCACATCCTCAAGGTTCTTAGGGGCGCCCGTACTCACGCTGGGAGCGGCAGAGATTCTCATGGGCCGCTTTTCGGTTGGCAGCTTCATGCCTGGCAACACTGGATCAAAAATTACTGCCGGAGCGACCTGGTTTGGAATTTTCAAGGCATAGATGGCTTCATAGTCCCTGGCGTAGGTGGTCAAGGAGTCCAGCATCATCTCCTTGTATTCATCAAGAATGTGAACGCCGGCAACGCTCGCGGCATTGTCAATCATCTCGCGAGTGATCTTGCCCTTTTCGTCGGCCATGGCCCACAACACGCCAGGCAGCAAAGTAGTGGTAAGTCCAAAGCGCGAAAAGACTGCGAGAAAATCCCGGCGGTCGAGCATTTGTGTCTCCTAAGAATTGTTTTGAATTGGCTGGACATTATAACCGGATGTCAAAATTTGTCGAATGCGAGTTGCGGTCAAGTGCGATTGGAAAGCGGGGCCGTGACAATGAAGGAGGTGGGACTGTACCCTGATGCGACGAATGATTTACCTTTTTGAGTCTTATCAATCCAGCTAGGAGACCATATGAAACTGCTTCGACCGGCCCTCTTTGCGCTTTTCGCCCTGATTTCTGCTGCGACTGCTCTTGGCGCTGATTATCCACCACCGCAGCAAGGGAATTTCGTGGTCAAAGATTTTCAATTCAAATCGGGCGAGCGGATGGCCGAGGTCAAGCTGCACTATTACACCCTGGGAACTCCCCAGAAAGACGCGCAGGGAACGGTGCGCAACGCAGTCCTGATTCTGCACGGCACAGGAGGCGCAGGAACGCAGTTTCTCAGCCCGAACTTTGCCGGCGTGCTGTTTGGTCCGGGCCAGTTGCTGGACGCCACCAAGTATTTCATCGTCCTACCCGACAACGTCGGCCATGGCCAATCCAGCAAACCCAGTGATGGTCAGCACATGCGCTTTCCGCACTATGAATACGACGACATGATTGAGTTGCAATACCGGATGCTTACCCAGGGCCTCGGAGTAAACCATTTGCGGCTGGTCATGGGAACCTCGATGGGTGGGATGCATACGTGGTTGTGGGGCGAGCAGCATCCGGATTTCATGGATGCCCTGATGCCGCTGGCCAGCCAGCCCATCGAGATTGCCGGGCGCAACCGCATGACGAGGAAGATGATCATGGATGCCATCCGCACCGATCCGGAGTGGAACAACGGTGAATACACCAAACCGCCCCACGGCCTGGCCTGTGCGCTCGATGTCCTGCTGCTCATGGGCAGCAGTCCGTTGCAGATGCAAAAGCAATCGCCTACGCGGGAAAAGGCAGACGCCTTCCTGGACAATTACATCTCCAGCCGCATCAAAACCACCGACGCCAATGACATGCTGTATTACTTCGACGCTTCGAGAAATTACAATCCAGAACCCCAACTGGAGAAAATCACGGCCCCTCTCACGGCCATCAACTCGGCAGACGACCTCATCAACCCGCCGGAATTGAAGATCATTGACGCTGACATCCACCGGGTGAAAAAAGGCAAGCTGGTGGTATTGCCGATTACCGACCAGACTCGCGGCCATGGCACCCATTCCCTTCCGGCGATCTGGCAAGACCACCTGGTGGAGTTGCTGAAGCGTTCTACCGGTGCTGAAGGCAAATAGCACCTCTTACAGCACTAATTAAGCTGGCGATAGGACATGGCCCTCTCGAAATGTGAGCCGCAAGGGACGTTATCCCCGTTTTCTCGCCCGCCAAAGGCCGCCTCCGCAAAAAACTTATGGATTTTTTAACGTATGAACATGTTCGTGTGTTATTTTTTTTAATCAGCCATCACTAATCTTTTTCCGGAGGCCATCACATTGGGGATAAACATGGTGCCCAAGCGCATCTTCTTGACCAAAGGTGTGGGCAAACACAAAGAACGCCTGACATCGTTTGAGCTAGGGCTAAGAGATGCGGGGATTGCCGCCCAAAACCTCGTGCGGGTGTCATCCATTTTTCCGCCCAACTGCAAGCTGATCTCACGCAAGGAAGGCGTTAAGTTTCTCTATCCTGGCGAGGTGACCTTTGCTGTTGTTGCTGAGAATTCCACGCGCGAGCCCCATCGGCTTACTGCTGCCAGCATCGGTCTTGCAATACCAGCCGACCGCAGCACCTATGGCTACCTCAGCGAGCACCACTCGTTTGGCGAACCTGACAATATTGCCGGCGAATATGCGGAAGAGTTGGCAGCAGAGATGCTGGCCACCACCCTCGATGTCGAATTTGATCCCGATAAATCCTGGGACGAGAAGAAAGAAATTTACCGGATTTCCAACAAGATCGTTCGTACGACGAACTCTACCCAGACCGCCGTCGGGGACAAACGTGGACTCTGGACGACGGTGATTGCGGCCGCCATTTTAGTGTTTGAGTGATTTTCTGTAGCCCTTGCCTAGCCGCTGGAAGAGTGCTGCGACCATAATGGGCAGACCAACGGTTGCATCGACAAAGACTTCGCCAAAACGCCCACCCTCCGCGGGAGGGACAAATTTGCCCCAGGAAATCGCCTCGCTGTAGGGTGATCCGGAGAGTCCTCCCCAATGGACCGGTTCGGGGCAGACTCTCACTCCATAGTGATACCGCTTCAATTCAACGGTTTCTCCTGCTCGCCGCACCCGCAGTTCACAATAGGGACCAAACTGCTGGGCCCAGTTACGTGGCACTCCTCCGCCGATCGTGAATATGCCGATCCGCTTCTGCTGGAGCAGAGTTTCAGCAAAATGGTTCAGGTCCAGGAAAGGATCATAGCGAAGCTGCGGCCGGCCATCGCGTGCTCTCATGCGATTGGTGAGGGCCACATCCAGTCCTAGCTCGGAATCGGTAAAAGCGGGCACAAATACCGGTACCTTTTTCTCGAAGGCCGACTTCAGAATGCCTCTTCCTTTGGTGTGCTTTTTCAAATGCTGTCCAATTTCCTGGTTGAGCCGCCAGGAGCACATGGTTTCATCAGCATTCCAGTTTCCCAGGACTTCTTCCATAACCAGCTCAACATGGTCGAGGTTCTGCTCCGGCTCCAGGGTGTCGTAAACCCGGTTGTAGCCGGCCTCATACAACTGGACATCACTCATGCGAGGATCGTACCGATAGTGCTTGCATCCCGTTGCCTCCACCAACCCGTGGGCCATGAGAGCTCCCGTCGAAACGATGGCGTTTACCAGACCTTTGTCAATCAGGTCGCAGACGATCAATCCTTGCTTGGCAACCGTCATCGCCCCAGCCAGAGTCATGACAACAAAACAGTCACGATCACGCCCCATGGCTTCCAGGACGTCCACAGCTTCTCCAAGCTGGCGTCCGGTAAAAGCCGTGTCGGCCATGCCTCGAACCAGGTCGTCAACATTCTTGACCTTGGAAAGATCCAACGGAAATACGGGAGACAGTTTGTCCTTCACCGGATCATGCAGCTTACGGTCGATTCCTTCGCCTTCGTGCTTCTGCTTCAAACCCCCACCTCAATCTTTAGCGTTGTAATAAGCAAACTCAGAAAAGTACAGGTTTGTAGCGTCATGAGTCAATCGTCAGAAACGGTAAGGGTGTGCGACATAAAAGTGCAGGGTGAGCACAAAGTGTGATTGTAGCTGTCCTTACTTAAAGTATATATTACTTTAAATAGGAGGCACTATGGCCAACTCCCTTTCTGCTCTGGAGTCTTCCCGCGCTTCTCTGATGCA
>DASZFU010000133.1:0-73369 GCA_035939495.1 Candidatus Angelobacter sp.
CGGCTTGCAGAGCTTCGATCTGGCGCTCCAGCCGAGCGATCTTTTCTGAACTGCTCTCTTCTGCCACGCACTAGATTAACTTCTGGCGCTATCGTTGGAAACTTCATATTTGCGAGAGAATCAAGACGCTAAACAATTACAGTATTTTTAAGGAACCGCATCTGCTGCAATGAATTTTGGGATGGCAAAATTGTATTTGCGGCTTTCCGCCACGTTGAGCGCCTGGCCTTGGTCGACAAAGCGCTTAAGAATATCGGGCTGCGCCATCAGTTCGTTCACGTTGACATCTTCAAAGGCAATTAGCTTGTAAGATCCAGGTGGAACTCCTCGCAATACAAATTTGCCGTTGGCATCGGACCGGCTCTGCAGAATCTGGTCAGGATCGATCTCAGCGACATCCGGAGCCAGCATCACATAGCTGCTCCTTACTGCCTGGTTCTTAAAGTCCAATACCATGCCTTCGACATGGCCCCCGGCTGGGCTCACGACCAATTCGAGCTGGCTGTGTTTGGCGGTGACTACCACATCATTCTTGGGCACTTCACGTCCGGCCACCTTGATCGATTTCAAATAATATTCGTCGGGCAAGTTGACAGCATTTACACGGTAGTGAGTTTCCAGATGAAGCTTTCCCTGGATCTGGAAATTTGGACTGCCCGCGCCCACCCTGAAGATATTGAAGGGGCTATCCCCGACAGTCATGAACTCCACGGAAACATAGCGTATCGGTGGGGGCTGTGTGCCCTCAATGGTGACGCTTCCTTTCATCTCAAAATCCGGCATTCCCGCTATCTCAGCCTGGGAAACACCCGCAGAGCCTACCTCGATCTGTTGCTGGCCCGCATAGTTTTCACCTTGATCCTGAAAGCTGGTCCGCAAAGTGTAGGAACCAGGAGCCAAACCCCAAATCTCAAAGGTCCCATCTTCACCGGCTTGGGCGTTGATGGGATCCACACCTGCCGGAATGTTGGCCCAGGTTGCAGTCACGGCCGCCTTCGATATGGGCTGGCCCGAAATCCCATTGACTACGCGGCCATGGATCGAGACTGCCGGATGGGACGAAAAAGAAAAATTCTCCAGTACCTCGTCACCAGCTTTGACGGTAAGCTGCTGGGCTTCGCGAAAGTCGGTAGTTCCAGGAAAGAATTCGGGCAGATAAGCAATGTCTGGCCGTGTGATCTTGGCGACGTCCCCCATAGAGCGCAGCCATTCCTTCTTGAAGTCATAGCTGGCCAGGAGAAAATAGCTGCCTGGGCGCACTCCGGCGAGACGATATTCACCGCGATCATCTGTGGCGGTGCTGCCTTTACTGGTTAGCACCCGGCGCCCGCGGACGAAGTCCCATGCATACAGCCGCGTCTCAGCATGCTGTATGGGATCGTTTTTTTCATCCACGATCCTGCCCGAAATCACACCAAAGGGAACCAGGCGAACCAGCACGTTGCCGACGTGGCCATCGGCAGGTACATCGACGTATGTCTGCGCAGTGTTCTTGCGGTTGTCAAAGAAGAAGCCTTGCCGGTCTCCTGACACACGATAGGTTCCGGCATCTACATTTTTGAAAAGAAAGTGGCCAGTGTCGTCGGCCCGCGTCCAAGCTGTGTTATTGGGGTTTTGAGAGTCGCGAAGAAGTACTCCGGCCCTGGGAAGCTGCCGCGAATTGATTGCATTGACAACCGTCCCCTCAACCGTGGCGTGTCCCGATGCAGCCGCTTGTTGAGCGATTGTGAAGCTGGATGCTTGCAATACCAACGTCGCAATCAGTGTCAGGTATCTCATGTGCTATCTCTTGCTGCAAAGTAGACTGATACCCCAAGAAGCCAGAAGCCAGAAGTCAGGAGTCAGGAGAGGTAAAGTCCCTCGCTAACGAAAACAAAATTCACGTTGTAACCCATATAACCCACTTGATTCACAATTACCCAATTACCCAATTACCCAATTACCAAATCACCCAATTACCTAATCATCCTGCGGTCAGTTCCGGCTATAACGGCTCTTCTTCTTCTCCCGATAACGCTCCAGGCCGAATTGGATGAGGCGATCGATCAATTCCGGGTACTCGATTCCTGAAGCCGCCCATAATTTGGGATACATGCTGATCGAGGTAAACCCGGGCATCGTATTGATTTCGTTCAGATAGATCTTGCCGGACTTGGGATCCATCAGGAAATCAACCCGCGCCAGACCACAACACTCCACTGCTTGGAACGCTGCGATGGCCATTTCTTGCAATTCCTGCATCTGCTTTTTTGTGATCTTCGCGGGAACAATAAGCCGCGAACCTTCATCATGATACTTCGCGTTGTAATCATAGAACTCAGCCGAGGGCACGATCTCGCCGGCAATCGAGGCCTCGGGTTTGTCATTGCCCAGCACCGAGCATTCCAACTCCCGCGCTTTATGTTTCTTCCCGCCCACGCCTTGCTCGACCACGATTTTGCGATCGTAGATGGCCGCAGTCTCGATGGCTGAACCTAATTCCTTGCGGTCATGGGCCTTGGAAATGCCTACCGAGGAACCCAAGTTCGCGGGCTTCACAAACACCGGATATTTGAGTTCCCGCTCTACTTCCCGCACGACGTTCTTGGGATTCTCTTCCCACTGCGTGCGCAGCAGGGTCACATGTTTCACGATGGGAAGCCCGGCTGCGACAAAAAGACTCTTCATGATGCTCTTGTCCATCCCAGCCGCCGACCCGAGAACTCCGGCGCCGACGTAGGGAATGTCCGACAATTCGAACAAGCCCTGAATCGTCCCATCCTCTCCAAACGTGCCATGCAGCACCGGAAAAATAATGTCTACGCTGATGCCTTGTTCCGCATCTCGCCGTTCGCGTTCCAAGGGCACGATAGACTCCGAATTTGGAATGGGAGGAACAATGACCGACTCGCCTTTAGCCAGGATGGCTGTGGTTGAAGCAGTCGCCGGACTCCGGCCGGATTCCTCTGGAAGTTGTTCACCCTTCAAGAGGCGTTCGGCTAGGGCTTGGCTGAGCCATCGTCCCTCTTTCGTAATGCCAATCGGGACTACCTCGTATTTGTCTTTGTTGAGGGCCGCAAGAACCGAAGCTGCCGAAAGCAAAGAGATTTCGTGTTCGCCACTACGCCCGCCAAAGAGGACACCAACCCGGAGTTTCTTCATCAGCATTCAATTATCAAGAAAGCTGTTCGATTGGGCAATCATGGAGACAAAGTGAACTGGCGGCTAAAAAGGAAAGCTCAGGTTTGAGCCAAACGTGGCCTTGACGCGGTCTGAATAACGAACGGCAAATGGGAGCGTGGCTGCTGGAGAAGGAGTATGCAGGTTAATGCCACACGATTTACAGTAGCTATAATCACTCCAGATTCGATTACCACATTGTGGGCAATTCATCGCAAATTCCCGCCCTGCTCTAGATCGAATATAGATTTATGACCGATGGACGGCAAGTAGTTTCTTCGCAAATCCGTGCTTAAGAGCCACTACGATCAATACGGCTTTTGCATCCCGTCTGGTTGGCTTCGTGCACAAAGGCTTCCAGACTCCCTTGTTTCTGTTTTTCCAGAAGCTGATCAAGGCCTGTGGACTTGGCCTCGGGCTTGCTCTCCAGAATGGCTTTGTAGGCTTTAAGGGCGCTTTCTACTCCAGCCAGAAATTGCGCGTCGAGGTCTTTCGTTTTCTCAGGATGTTCGAACAGGAATGCTCCCATGGAAAGAGTGAACTGACCAAAGATCTCAGGTTCATACTTGTACTTTTCATGCATAGCGTCTCCCAGTGGAGCTAAACAGATACTTACGCTCACATCGGGAATCTCTATTAGCAAACGTAACGCCCATTCCCGATCTTTCTTAAGGCCCTTATCTAAAGGCGCCTGTTCCATCCTGTGAACGATGGTTAGGAATCGCTGGCGTTCCTCAGGCGTGGAGGGGCCGCGTTTCTCATTGCCTGGGGCTGCGCCGGCCAGGACAAGTGAACACAGGACGAACCCGATCAGAATGGTTTTTCTCAATGTTCCTCCTCGTTGATTCAAGGCCGCTGAGCTGCCCGCACTGCAAAAATTCCATTGCGCAGCCGAGGACGGCCGCGCTTCAGCAATATCACAGAATCTTCTTCCCCAAAGCTGAAAGCGTCAGCTCTACCGCCAAATCAGCAGTGCGATTGTGCTCATCGATTACGGGATTGACCTCCACGATTTCGAAGCTGGTCATGCGGCCATGGTCGGCGATGATCTCCATTGCCAGGTGCGCCTCCCGATAGCTCGCGCCACCTCGGACTGGTGTTCCGACGCCAGGAGCGTCTTCGGGATCGATCCAATCCATATCGAGCGAAATGTGATAGCCCGCAGTTCCTCGGCCAGCTACGCGCAAGGCCTCTTCGATGACAGTCCTCATGCCGCGCTCATCGATGTCGCGCATGGTATAGACCTCAATGCCGGATTCACGGATGGTTTCCCGTTCGCGCGCATCGATGTCGCGAACTCCTACCAGGACACAGTTTTCCACCTGGACTTTAGGAGAGAAATTGAAAATATTCGCCAGCTCTTGCGGGCCTAATCCCAAAATAGCCGCCAGCGGCATGCCATGAACGTTGCCGCTCGGAGAGGTCTCAGGCGTGTTGATGTCAGCGTGAGCATCAATCCAGATCAGACCGATTTTCTGGTTCTGGCGGCGATAAAACTCGGCCACGCCAGCCACGGTTCCTGCGGCCACAGAATGGTCCCCACCCAGCACCAGCGGAAACTTTCCGGCTTCGAGAGTTTTCAGCACCATATCCGCATGCTTGGTGCAGGTGGCGGTGATCTCTTTCAAATACTTGGCTCGCGGATCACCCTCTTTTTTCTGCTCGGCAATGGCTACCGATACATTTCCGCCATCTTCCACAATGTGCCCCAGAGCTTCCAGCCGGGCTTCCAGGCCAGCGACCCGAACCGCGGAGGGTCCCATATCTACTCCTCTCCGCGTCTGTCCTAAATCCAGGGGAATGCCCAAGATCCGGATTTTCTTGGGGACAATGTTGTCTGCCAGAATAGGCTTGTTGACTGCTTCGCCCTTCGAGGGCGTTAAGACGGGAGTTGTTGTTTCCGGTGTCATAAACTTTCGTTCTACGGATAAATACGAGTGAGCGTCCGGGCAAAAGGAATGGTCTCACGCACGTGCTCGAGTCCGCAGATCCATGTAACTGCGCGCTCGATGCCCATGCCAAATCCTGCATGGGGAACGCCGCCATATTTACGCAGGTCCAAATACCATTTGAAGGCGTCCTCGGGCAAACCATGTTCGCGGATGCGTTTCAGAAGCAACTGATAATCGCCGATGCGCTGTGATCCTCCAATGATTTCGCCGTAGCCTTCCGGGGCCAGCACATCGCAACATAGGGCGAGCTCCGGCCGCTGCGGGTCAGGCTCCATATAAAAAGCCTTTATCTGGGTCGGATAACGATGGACCATCACAGGCTTGTCGAACTGCGAGGAGATGTAGGTCTCATCGGGAGAGCCGAAATCGCCACCCCATTCAAATCGGCTTTCGAGTTGCCCTTTGCTGTGCCCTTCTTGAAGCAGTTTCACCGCATCGTCGTAGCTGAGACGTGGAAAAGGTGCTTTGATGTTCTCCAGCTTCGTGATGTCCCGCTCCACAGTCTTGAGATCATCACGGCGGTTGGCGACGACCGCTTGGACGATATGGCTGATGAAGTTCTCCGCCAACTCCATAATGTCGGCCAACTCGGCGTAAGCAATTTCCGGTTCTACCATCCAGAATTCGGTAAGATGGCGGCGGGTTTTCGATTTCTCAGCGCGAAAAGTAGGGCCGAAGGAGTAAACCTTGCCCAGAGCCATTGCAGTCGCTTCGATATAAAGCTGCCCGGATTGCGTAAGATAGGCTTGCTCCTCAAAGTAATCGACTGGGAAGAGTGTCGTAGTTCCCTCACAAGCTGCAGGAGTAAGAATGGGCGGATCGGTAAGAACAAATCCTCGATCATCAAAGAAATTGCGCGCTGCTTTGATAATCTCTGCTCTCACTCGCAGAATGGCGCCTTGCCGAGGGGTTCGCATCCAAAGATGCCGGTGCTCCATCAGGAAATCGATTCCATGTTCCTTACGGGAGATCGGGAACGGATCGTCCTCGGGCACGCGTTGAACCACGCGGATATCAGTAACATCCATCTCGTAGCCGCCGGGAGCGCGCTTGTCGGCGCGTACCTTGCCCGTGACCACCACGCTCGACTCATCGGTGAGGTTCTTGACTGTATCAAAAACTTCGGGGGAGACCTGGTTCTTGGCGACGACTCCCTGGATCACGCCGGTTCCATCGCGAAATATGGGAAAGAGAAGCTTCCCGCTTTCACGCTTGTTGTAAAGCCAGCCTTGCACTGTGACCGTCTGGCCATCATGCTGGCCAATCTGCGCAATCGTGCTGACGGGCGCTTGCGTTGTCGTTTCCATTATCTATTTGTGCCTCTCTGACTACTCCACCGGCGCTGCGATGCTTTCGAGCTTCTTAAATGATTCTGCCATCTTGCTGCCGGCATCCACGCCTTCTTGCCCTTCAATCTCCATGAGCAGAGCGGGGTTGTGTGGTGCGGAGCGCAAAAGTTGCATCGTCTGCTCCCAGTCCACAGTGCCGTCGCCGGGCCAGAGGTGCGAGTCGCGGATTCCCTGATTGTCATGGACATGGGTAGAGCGAATGCGGGTTTCCAGCACTCCAAAAGCCTGGTGAACGGTGCTCATCATATGAGCGTGCCCGGTATCGAAGCAGATGCCCAGATCGTCATAACGCAAGATTCGCAGCATCTCCATGAGCCGCTCCGGCGTGGAGATGTCGTTGGGAATGTTTTCGAGCAGCAACGTAACTCCCAGCGGCTTGGCAAACGCCCGCAAGTGTTCGATCGAGCTCAGTGCGGCTTCAAACTTGCGCGTATCGTCCGACTCATTGCTGTTGCCGATATGCTGAACCAGGAATCGAAAAGGCGCGTGCTCGGCCACTTCAATGGCGCGCTTGATCTCATCCATCGCTTCGATGCGGCGGCGCTTCTCCATGTCCACGATGTTCAACGGCGGCTCTACCGCACGGGCGAAATCATTGGTCGTAAAAATGGGAGAATGCATGGAGTGGAATTCCACCTGCCCTGACTTGAACCATTTCCCCAGTTCCTGGACATCGGCGCGGTTGGTGTAATCAAAGTGGCCGCGGGCGGCAAATACCTCAATGGCCTGAGCTCCGCCACTGGCCATCTTGTCAAGCAAGCCGGGATGCAGCCTCTGCTTGATCAACACATAACTGGACATGGCCCGCAACATCAGAATCCCACCGCCTTTCCGCCGTTGCGGCCATCGGGCGCACCCAACCGTTCGCCCGTCGTCAAATCAATCGCGATACATTCGCCATCGCTCCAATAGCCGTTCAACTGGATCTTATGGCCGCGGGCTTCGAGCAACTTGAGCGTATCGGGTGAGACTCCTGTTTTCTCGATGTAAATCTGATCAGGCTCCCACTGGTGATGGAAACGCGGAGCATTCACCGCCTGCTGGATATCGAGTCCATAATCCACAACTCCCATGAGGATGTTTGCCACGGTGGAGATAATGCGTGGACCTCCAGGAGAGCCTAGCACCAGAAAGAGCTTCCCATTTTTGAGCACGATGGTCGGCGCCATGGCACTCAACGGACGCTTGCCCGGCCCAATCGCATTGGCTTCTCCTTGAATCAGACCGTAGCCATTGGGAACACCGGGCTTGGAGGTGAAGTCGTCCATCTCGTCGTTCAACAGAAAACCCAGCTTTCCCGCAGTTACACGCGATCCAAAGCCCTCATTCAAGGTAGTCGTAACAGCCACGGCGTTGCCCTGGGGGTCTACAACGGAATAATGGGTGGTGTTCTCCGGCTCAGGGCCTTTATACGGCGGATGCGATGCGGCCTCGCGGTCCAATTGACCGAAGCCCGAAGGACGCCGCAGCTCCTTGCTGATGCTGGAGCGCATGATTTCAAGCGATGTGCGCCAGGCCTCCGCATACTTCTTATCAATCAACTGCGGCACAGGAAGCTGGCTGAAGTCAGGATCACCCAGAAACTCTGCCCGATCGTAAAACGCGCGCCGCATGGCTTCGGAGGTAAGGTGAATGGAATCCGCAGAGCGGTTGCCAAGCTTGGCCAGATCGTACCCTTCGAGAATATTGAGCGTCTCCAGCAAAGTCACGCCCCCCGAACTGGGAGGTGGCGCACTTAAGATTTCATAGCCGCGATACGTCCCTCGCACCGGCTGCCGCTCCTTGACCTCGTATGCGGCAAGGTCTTCTGCGGTGATCAGGCCTCCACCTTGCTTAATGCTTGCGGCCAGCTCGCTTGCCAATGCGCCTCTGTAGAAATCATCGGGATTAGCCGCGATCCGTTCCAAGGTCCGGGCCAATTCCGGCTGGCGGAAGATTTCGCCTGGCTGGTAATACTTGCCGTTTCGCTGGAAAATCCGCTTCGAATCCGGAAAATCGGCGAGGTGGCCCTCATGCATGGACTGGGCTTCTTCGTAGGTAAGTACAACTCCTTGCCGCGCCAGGCGAATCGCTGGCTGCATGACCGTCCGTAGCGGCAATTTGCCCCAGTGCTTCTGAGCGTAGACCAAACCTGCGACTGACCCAGGCACGCCAACGGCTTTGTAACCTACGAGGCTGGCATCCGGGATGACATTTCCGTTTGCGTCAAGATACATGTCGCGGGTGGCCGCCTTAGGGGCCTTCTCCCGGTAGTCGAGAAAGTGGATTTCACCGTTGGCTAGACGAAGAAGCATGAATCCGCCGCCACCGATGTTTCCCGCAGCCGGATGCACCACCGCCAGAGCGAACCCGGTGGCAACTGCCGCGTCCACGGCGTTTCCGCCTTGCTGCATCACGGCCACCCCTGCTTTGGACGCTTCCTGATGAACACTCACCACAATGGCGTGTTTAGCGTGGACCGGACGCAGCCCATCGGCGGCCAGATTCTGTACCAGCGGGAGAGCCGTCGCCACGAGGACAACGAGCCTAAGAATCATAGATTTACGCAAAATTTTCATGCGAGTAGCGGGCTCCAGACGCCCGAGCCAGCCGGAAAATACCAGCCGGGCAATCCTCTCATTTGCCGCGTATTAGGCAGGGCCACCAGCACAAGATGGAAGCCAGAGGCCAGCTATTGAGGCTAGCCTATGGCCTGAGGGACAGTCAAATCTTGAGTCATGCTACAAACCCTTCGATCCGACTGATTGAGAGGCGAAACCATACGAATTGGATGCGTCTTCAAGCATTGCAGAACTCTTGTAGGAGTCATAGCATTAGCGAAAAGGAGAGACGAAGATTTGAATGAGATTTACAACATCTATTGCGACGAGAGTTGTCATTTAGAACACGACCGTCAGGGCGCGATGGTTATCGGCGCGGTCTGGTGTTCTTCGTTGCTGGCCAGGGCACATGCCCGGACGTTCCGATCCATTAAGATCAAACATGGATTAGATCCTCATTTTGAAATCAAATGGACGAAAGTGTCTGAGTCTAAGATTGACTTCTATCTAGAAATCCTGGAACAGTTCTTCACCAATCAAGATATACACTTCAGAGCGCTTCTTATTACCGACAAACGATTATTGGACCACAAGGCGCATAATCAAAATCATGATCAATGGTATTACAAAATGTTCTTCGACATGCTCAAATTCATCATTGGTCCTAAGGCCAAGTACAGGATTTACATTGACATCAAAGATGATTGGGGCGGGTCAAAGGTGGACCACCTTCATGAAGTTCTTTCAAATAATATGTACGACTTTTCTCGGACCATCGTGGAAAGAATGCAGATCATGCGCTCTCATGAATCTGAATTGCTCCAAGTTGCAGATTTATTGATTGGAGCTGTTTCTTATGCCGCCAGAGAAAAGGATGAAAATCGTGGAAAGATTAGGTTAGTTGATTTCATTCGCAAGCAAACCGGCTATTCGCTTCAAAAGAGTACTTTGGTTAGAGAGGAAAAGTTTAATATCTTGCGCTGGTCTCCTCGGGAGATGAAGTGAATGCCACCGAATTGGCTGCCGCAAATGCTGGTCGTCGATCCTTGGACGCAGAATACATTTGACGAACTGTATGCGGTGTTTACTAGGGATTTCAAAACAACGCGGCCAACGTTGAATGGTGCTGAAGTTTGGTTCTTTCCAGAAATGGAAGATGGGAAAGAGTGTATTTTTTGGCACTTGACCCAACGGGATGACAAGCACGTTAATGATCGACTGCCTGATTTTGCCCGTTGTGCGCGATTATGCTGGATACGCGCCATTATCGACAATGCATCCAGCCCAGAAGTTCTGTGCTGGGACTACATCGAATCAGACAAGTCTTTACGCACCTATTTATGGTTGCGGAATGATGATTACATAATCGTCCTCAAGAAAATGCCTAACGGGTCTCACCGATTGATCACAGCGCACTGTATAGATTATGCAAGCAAGAGAAGGACTTTACAGTCCAAATATGAGAAGAGGATCAGATAAGAGAAAAGGCCAACGAGGATCGTCAGCCCAGCTCCTTCTACACATGGTAGATGAGTAATACCATGATGATTGACGGCGAAGTATTTGTCAAGTTGTTTTGTAGCTATTAACCCTTTGTTTGCAACAACTTACACTCAGCAGAATTCATGGCTTGATGAGATTTTGAGACATTTCGTTTACTCACCCGCAATGATCATGCCATCAATGCGGATCGTGGGTGCGGTTATGGAGCTGCGGAATTCCAGATCATTGCCGATTTCGGTGATGTTATTCAGCATCTGCTTGAGATTGCCGCCTACAGTGATCTCTTCTACCGGGTAGGCGAATTCCCCATTTTCAATCCAAATACCACTCACGCCTCGGGAGAAATCGCCGGTCACCAGGTTCACGCCAAAACCTAGAAATTCGATTACGTAGAGCCCTTGCTTGATATCGGCGATGATCTCCTTGGGACTACGCACGCCTTTTTCTAAATAGAAATTACCAGTGCCAATCCCGGGATTTCCAGCGAGACCTCGGGCCGCACTTCCTGTGGTTGTCATGCCAAGCTTCTTAGCCGTGTAGGTGTTGAGCAGATAGGATTGAAGGACCCCTTTTTCGATCACTACCGTTCGCCTGCTGGGAACGCCTTCTCCATCAAAGGGGCTGCTGCCAAAACCGCCGGGCATCGTGCCATCGTCGATAACGGTCACATTCTCTCCAGCGACTCGTTGCCCGAGCTTCCCAGCCAGGAATGAGGCATGGCGGTAGATGGCGTCTCCATTCACTGCGTCGGAGATATCGTCGATGATCGATTTCGAAACGTGCGGATCGAACACAAGTGGCACTTGAGTGGAGGCGATTTTTCGTGCCCCCAGGCGGCGCAGTGCCCGGCGCGCAGCTTCTTTGCCTATGGCCTCGGGTGATTCCAGACGGGCAAGGCTTCGGGTGCTTGAGTACCAGTAATCCCGTTGCATGGCCCCATTGCCGGCCTGGGCGATCGGTGTTACGGAGATAGAGCACGAAGACCGACGGTAGCTTCCAACAAATCCAAGAGAGTTGGCTAGCGCCATTCTGCCGGTGTTTGCATCGAATGAGCCACCCTCAGAATTCCTGATGCGGGAATCATAGTTCAGGGCTGCTGCTTCCGTCCGGAGAGCATGGTCAATCCTCTCTTCTGCAGGTAATGAGTTCACATCGTCGTAATAGAGTTTCAGATCGCCAAGTGAACCGAACTCGGAAGGATCAGGCAGGCCAGCATACGGATCCTCAGAAGTCACCTTCACCAGAGCCAAGGCTCCCGAAATCATGCGCTCGACGCCATCGTGGCTGAAATCACTGGAATAGGTGCTTGCGGCGCGTTTCCCATTGAACACTCGCAATCCCAGGCCACGCGATCCCGATTCTTTCAACGTTTCTACCTGTCCCATACGGACGACAGTAGAAAACTCCTCGCTTTCGCGCGCAATGGCATCAGCCGCCGTCGCGCCGGCCTTAACAGCACGGGCAACTACGTCAGCGGCGATCTCGCGAAGATCGGTTTTCACCTCACCGAGGATTTCTGTAGAAGTAGCCACAGTTTCCTTATGCAGCGCTTGTTTTTTAAGCGGCAGTTCCACCGACTGTCATGCTGTCGAGCTTGATTGTAGGAATGCCGACCCCTACAGGGACGGACTGTCCATCTTTGCCGCAAGTGCCTACGCCCTCGTCAAGCTGCAGGTCATTGCCGACCATGGAGACTTTGGTAAGAGCATCGGGCCCATTGCCGATCAGGGAGCAATTTCTTAAGGGGGCAGTGATCACGCCGTCTTCGATCAGATAGGCTTCCGAGGTGGAAAAAACAAACTTGCCATTGGTGATGTCAACCTGGCCTCCACCAAAATTTACAGCATAGATGCCGCGCTTTACCGAACGAATAATGTCCTCAGGAGAATCTGTCCCTGAAAGCATGTAGGTATTCGTCATGCGCGGCATGGGAATGTGCTCGTAACTCTCCCGGCGTCCGTTGCCGGTATCGGGCGAGCCGGTGAGCTTGGAGGAGAGTTTGTCGCTCAAATAACCTTTGAGTATGCCCTTCTCGATCAGGACCGTCTCGCGCGTGGGCGAGCCTTCGTCATCCACATTGATGGAGCCACGCCGTGAGGGCAAGGTTCCATTATCAACGATGGTGCATTTTTCCGAAGCCACCCGCTTTCCAATCAATCCGCTAAATGCGGAGGTGCCCTTGCGATTGAAATCAGCTTCCAAACCGTGGCCAATCGCTTCGTGCAGCAGGATGCCAGGCCATCCCGGACCGAGCACAACCTCCATCTCGCCCGCAGGGGCCTCGCGCGCATCGAGTTGAATAATCGCCTGTCGCGCTGACTCCCGGGCAAAATGATCCGGCGTTTTTTCTGTCAAGAAGTAATCTATGCCGACTCGTCCGCCTCCGCCAGCGTGGCCGCGTGCAGCGTTCTCGCCGGATTTGGCAATGCAGATAACGCTGAGACGCGCCAAGGGTTGAACATCGGTAGCAAATGTGCCATCTGAACCGACCACAAGAATCTGGCGAAGCTCGTCGGCATACCCTCCACGCACCTGTACAATGCGAGGATCGTAGGCCCGCGCTGCATTGTCCGCTCGCATCACCAGGTCGAGTTTTGAGGCCACATCGGCATCCACTGAGGGCGATTTCACCTGATATAGCTGATGGACCTTGCGGTCCTTAAATCCTTGGATCGGCTCGCGCGCTGGTCCCCGGGCGATCAGGGCTGCTGTCCGCGCCGCTCGTAAAATCTTGTCCGGAGAAAGATCATCCGTGTAGGCATAGCCCGTCCGCTCGCCTGCCACCACCCGCACACCACAACCGGCTGAGATTCCCTGGGAGGCGGATTTCACAATCGATTCATCAACACTGATCGATGTGGACGTAAGATACTCAAAATAAAGATCAGCATAATCTCCCCCGGCGGAAAGCGCCTCGCTAAGATATTTTTGGAGATCGGTGGGAGTAATGCCGAACTTCTTGAAGAAAAGGTTCTGGTTCTGAGTCATGTCTCTCTATTGGATGCGTCAGGCCTCCGGAAGAACCTACCCGCAAACTTTCCATTGTCGCATGAACGGCAATTCAGTGATTCTACCTTAAGAAGTACAATTGCCGCTAAGCAGCCTCTCAGGATATCATTTTCCGCCCGATCGGCTGATTTCCTCCAAAATAAGGACTTTATTTTTCAATTACTTCCATGACCCCTGACCTGTTGGCCCGCTGTCTGGATGAGTTTCTTTCCGAATCCCCCAGCGGAGTTGTGGCTGAGGAAGGGCAGATTGTCTTCGACCTCGGCTCTGCCCGTTATTCGGTTTCGTCTGACCACGGCAAGTGCCTGCTCCATTTGTGGTCGGAAGAAAGAAACATGGTGCGTCAGGTGCTCGACTCGGAATTGAAGAATGGAGTCCTGCGTTTGAAGGTGCGGAAGTTCGCCCAAGCCCGTGCTCATCAAATGGAAATTCGCCGGAGCCGTGAATATCGCACGCCTGCGGCCCGCAAGACTGCAAGAACCCATTATGCCGGCCATTTGCAACAGATCGTTGAACGCGAACTTTCCGGATGGACAGTAGAACCTTTTTCAACCAGCATGGACCTGGAACGCAGTTTCTCGCCGGTCTATGCGCGCGGCTTGGCACGGAAAGGGCAGAGGACGATTGCGATTCTGGGAGTGAACCCTGAGGAAACACAGGCCGCCGTGGATGCCGCACTTACCTTTGGCCTGCTTTGGTTGGAAAGCTGCCGCGAACGTGAATCCGGACGCTCGGTGATCGAGGGATTAAGACTGTATGCGCCCGCAAAAAAGTCGAGCACGTTGCAAATTCGCATGTGCCATCTCAACCAGAAGATTGCCAGCCTCCGTCTTTTCGAGGTGGATGAGCACGAGCAAACAGCCGTCGAAAAGGACATTGCCGGCCTTGCATACCTCGATAGCCATTTGGCCCAACGCCCCGATCCGACCCACGCACATGCCCGCTTTCAAAAGGCCATTGCAAAAATCACCAGCTCGGCGGCAGAAGCTGACATCACGGTTCTGTCGCCACTTGAAATCTCATTTCGGCTTTATGGATTGGAATTTGCTCGCGCCCGTCTGTTGAACGAGACGGCTTCGTTCAATGCAGCAGAAGAAATTGTTTTTGGTCTCCCCGGCTCACAACAGGTCCTTAGACCGGAACAAGAATCTGCCTTTTGCGACTTTGTTCGGCAACTGGTTGCAACGCGCAGCAGCCAAGGGGGAAAACGTGATCCTATTTATCGCGCCTATCCGGAACGCTGGCTTGAATCGCTGGTTTTGAAGAACATCACTGCCCTTGATTCGCAATTCAATTCCGATCTGACCTATTCTCAAGTACCTGCCTTTTCCGCCTCTGACCGCTCCATGATCGATGTGCTCACCTGTACCCGCGACAGCCGACTGGCCGTACTCGAATTGAAAGCAGATGAAGACATTCACCTGCCTCTGCAAGGCCTCGACTATTGGGCCCGCGTGCTCTGGCATCAGCAGCGCCAGGAGTTCCAGAAATACGGCTATTTCTCCGGTATCCAGCTTTCCCAACAACCGCCATTGTTGTTTCTGGTCTCGCCCTCACTGCGCGTGCACCCGGCAGTGGACACAATCCTCAAATACTTTTCACCGTCGATCGCATGGACCTTGATTGGCCTGGATGAACGCTGGCGCGAAGGAATCAGGGTGGTTTACAGGAAAAGTGCGTAGATTTCGGTGTTAACATAACGTTGTCATCAAGAAACGATCATCATGAACAACCCCAAGGAAGAAAGCGTTCAGCGGATCAAAAAGTTCGTCGAAAAGTACTGCGTGAAATCAGGCACAAGCGTTCATCCTGACGCAGGCGTTACCGAGGCTGTCGTACTGGGACTGGCCCACAATATCGATACGCTGGGCAAGCCTCTGTGCCCTTGCCGGTTTTATCCCGACAAACAAGAAGAGATCAAACACCGCACATGGATCTGCGCCTGCGACGACATGCAGATTTACAAGTATTGCCATTGCCTGCTTTTCGTTAACGAACAGGGACTTCCGATTACCGAGTACCTGCCTGCCGATCATGAAGGAAGAGAGATCTATGGAGAAGTGAAAGATCCCACTCCCGATAAAGGCCGGGCGCTACGGAACCAGGCAGAGCGGCGCGAAAAAGAACGGAAAGAACGGCCCTCATGAAAATTGGGTAATTGTGTAAATTGGTATTGAGGAATATAAACCTACTTGTTTTTCCAAACCGGCTTGCGTTTTTCGATCACTGCGCGCAGGCCTTCCTGCACATCTTCCAGATTCATCAATTCGTTTAAATAGAGGTCCTGGGATTTCTTCATCGCATCTTTCAGCGGGAGGCCCTGAGAGCCGGAAATCACTCGCTTTGTCACTTCCAACACCGGACCGCTGAACTCAGAGATTCGGGTCAGCAGCGCGTCAACGTGCTTCTTCAACTCGGCTTCCGGGACGACCTTGTTCACAAAACCGAACTTCAGAGCGTCTTCCGCAGAAAGCGCCTCTCCCGTAAGAATCAGCTCGTAGGTTTTTTTAGGACCGATCAAAGCCGGAAGCATGACTGCCGCAAAGGGAGGAAAAACACCTAGTTTCACTTCGGGCTGTGCAAACTTGGCCTTGGGAGTGGCCAGCACTACGTCGGCAAAGCCCACGAGTTCCGATCCGGCGCCGATGGCAGGACCGTTCACCACCACGATCACCGGCTTCGAGATATCCACCATTGCCTGAAATACGCGCGTGAACGCATCGAGCGTTTGAAAAACCTTGTCGGGCCGCGAATCGTCGAGAGAAATTCCGGCGGAAAACGCAGCTTGCGAAGACTGCATGAGGATCGCCTTGACCTCTCCCCTGCCATTCAGGCTCTCAATGGCTTCAGCCATCTCTTTCATCATGGGAACCGTCAGGACATTGTGGGGAGGGTGATTGAGCGTCAGCCGGGCAATGAAGTTGGAGATATTGAATTGGATGTATTTATAGCCCGGAGACAACAACTGCGTTTCTCCAGTTCTGTTCACTCCGGCCGTTGGCCTGGTAACCATAATCACCTCATCTTCGGGATAGACTCGGAAGGCGTAGGCTGATTATCCGACGAAAGCGCAACAAGAAACAAGCAGCCGAAGATACGAAAGTACAACCTCCTGGTGTTGACACCGATCATCCGATGACCAGCCCTTGCAGTCAGGCATAGCCGAGGTAGCCTCACTGAGGTGAACGCCGAAGTGATCACCTGATTGCCAGATCGCCCGATGATCCGATTGGCTAACCTCTCTTCCCTGAGTTAGATTGAAATTGTCATGATCCAACTCTCCGAGGCCGGAAAACGGTTTGGCCCAAAGGTTCTGTTTCAGGAGCTTGACTGGCTGATTACGCCCCGCGACCGCGTTGGCCTCGTAGGGGCTAATGGCACAGGCAAGACCACCTTGCTCAAGATTCTGGCGAGCATGGAGGGGCTGGATTACGGCAACATCACGCGCCAACGGGGCGCCAACTTTGGCTACCTGCCGCAAGATGGACTCTCGCTTTCCGGCAGGAGCGTGTTTGGTGAATGCCTCTCGGTCTTCAGTGATATCCACCTGATGCAAAAGGAGTTTGAAGAACTCGCGCAAAGAATAGGGGAGATCGACCATGCCGGCGCCGAGTACGCGCAAATCGCCGAGCGCTTTCACCGCATCGAGGCTGAGCTGCAATCCCGGGATGGATACAGCATTGAAGCTGAAGTTGGATCGGTGCTCAACGGCTTAGGTTTCAAAAAAGAAGATTGGGAGCGTGCGACCGAAGAGTTCTCAGGCGGATGGCAGATGCGCATCGCGCTGGCCAAGTTATTGCTGCAAAAACCCAACCTGCTGCTCCTGGACGAACCCACCAACCATCTCGACCTGGAGTCGCGCAACTGGCTGGAGCAATATTTGTTGGAGTATCCATACGCTTATGTCTTGATCTCCCATGACCGCTATTTTCTCGATGTCACGGTGAACAAGATTGCGGAGCTTTGGAACAAGCGTGTGTTTTTCTATTCCGGCAACTACGAAAAATATCTGGCGCAAAAAGCCGAACGCCGGGCTCAACTCGAGGCCGCCTATCGCAACCAGCGGGAAAAAGTCGAGCAACTACAGGTTTTCATTAACCGCTTCCGCTACCAGGCGACCAAAGCCAAGCAGGTCCAGAGCCGCGTTAAAGAACTGGAACGCATGGAGAGGATCGAGATACCGGCGGAGGAGAAGACCATCCACTTCAATTTCCCGCAGCCCAAGCCTAGTGGACGCACTGTAGTCGAAGCCAAAGATCTATCCAAGAGCTACGGGCCGAAACACGTCTTCTCCAATGTCAATTTTGTGATCGAGCGGGGCGACCGCATCGCTCTGGTCGGAGTCAACGGCGCGGGCAAATCCACCTTGATTCGATTGCTTGCAGGTCTCGATCAGCCGACCGGAGGCGAGATTCGGCTGGGCCACAACGTCGAAGTCGATTATTTTGCCCAGGACCAATACAAGGCGCTCGATCCCGAAGCCCGCATGATCGACGATCTTTTTGGGATTGCGCCGCGCTCCACGCAAACCGAGCTGCGTAGCTTGCTGGGCTGCTTTCTCTTTTCCGAAGACGACGTATTCAAGGCCATCGGCGTGCTCTCCGGCGGCGAGCGCAACCGCTATGCTCTGGCCAAGATGTTGCAGCATCCCTCGAATTTCCTGCTGCTCGATGAGCCTACCAACCACCTCGATCTTCGCGCCAAGGATGTACTGTTAGAAGCATTGCAGAAGTTTACCGGAACTGTAGTCTTCGTCTCCCATGACCGTTATTTCATCGACCGGCTGGCAACACGCGTGTTCGAGATCGGAGGCGGAGAGGTCCAGGTCTTCCCCGGCAACTACGAAGATTATCTGTGGCGCAAACAAGGCTTGCAGGTCCAGCCAACAACTGTGGCGGTTTCCCAAAACGGGACCTCTGTGGAGTCAGCGCGTTCTTCTGATGTCCAAACCAACAATGTTCCTCAGGCACCCAAACAGAAACGCTTGAATCCCATCAAACTCAAACAGATGAAGGACCTCTGCCACGAACTTGAAGAGGAGATAACCCGCCTGGAAGCGGCTATTGCTGTGACCGAGAATGCGCTCCTCACCTTTGTGAGCGCCGCCGAGATCCAGCGCCAGAATGATCTGCTGGTCCGCTATCGCACCGAGCTTGAACAAACCATGACAGAATGGGAAGAACTAGCCAAGGTGCTCGAAACGGCGGAATGATCAGGCCGTGATCCTGGTAGCGGCAAGGCCCGCCTCCACGCCTTTCTGCATGGCTGCACGAATCTCGCCTGCATGCTTTTTCAGCTCCTCAGTCGCTGTGGCGGTTGTACCTTGGAGTTGAATCAAACCCTCTGAGGCCAATTGTCCAGCAAGTTCGATCATCTTCTCAGGTGCAAAATTCACGTACTGGCAATCGTAAGGATGAGCAATGTCTACCGGGCCATGAGCGCCCAGCCAGAAGACACGACGTTTGAGCATCTCGCGGACATACTGCTCTGTCTGCGTCGGGAACTGAATCTTTTTTTCGCGAAAATTATAGAAGCGGCTGGTCACATGCGCCGGCTGAAGCTTGCCTGACTTCATGAACGCAATCTGCCCATTGTCGATGGTTTTGCGAATCGCGTTGACCACCAACCCTTCAGTATTTCCGGGTTCGAGCGAGCCAATGGTTTCTTTGATGGTCTGGGTCATACCTACGGCGACTTCAGCGTGAAGATCGCCGGGACCCTCCAGCAGGTCAGCACGTCCATGGAGCACATACCAGTCGGCGCCGGAAGTCGATTGGTGAAACGGCCACTTCAGATCGGTAATTTCGATTGGAACGCCGGACAAGGTGACAAAGCGCAAAGGGCTGCTGGGCATTTAGAGTTCTCGCAGGAATGGAATTGACGAACTAATTGAAGATTTTAATATGGAGGCGTCTCACGAGATTTTCCCGTGAAAAACCACGGGCGGGGGGGACCGAACATAATTTCCCAAAAATCACGGGCCAAAAAACGTAAAGTGTTGAAAACATTTGAGAACTAGGAAAAACGAAGCCGGTTTGCGCCAACCTGAGGGTCATTTGCGCCGACCTGAGGGTGTTTTTCGCCAACCTGACCCCCATTTGCGCCAACCTGAGGAGCCCGTTTATGCCGACCCGGCCAGTTTTTAGTTTTTAGCTCTTAAGCAGGCCAGAAACTGAATCTTTGGAGTGACGTGGTAGAAAGGCCGCTACAGCCGCTACACCGCCACAAATTCTGCGCCCTCCAGTAGCTAAGTTCTTTCTGCACTTCAGGTTGTGGCAAAAACTCATATTGAATCGATGTAGCGGCCTGTAGCGGGTTGGTTGTCCAAAAACTGGACGAAAGTTGGTTTGAAGTTGGTTTAAAGTTAAAAATGGGGCGGGGGGTAGGCTTCAACTTGATGACTTTCAGTTGTTGTCAAGGAACGCAGATTTCGGTTCTGCCTGGGCAGCCTCTGTGCCAAACAAATAACAATACTACTGTTCGATCCTAGCATGTCTTTTTAGTTTCGTCAAGCATTCGCTTAGTATTTTTAGTATTCTGAATTTTTGAGTTTTTGATTCCCGTGGTGGTGAGGAAGCCATTTATTTTCAAAGACTTTACCCGCGAGAACCTTTCGTGGACGATGTGGACCCATGGTGGACAGTGTGGACAGTCTGCAAGTGATCCTGAAAACGAATTAGCAAGCAATGGTTGGGGCTCAGCGGCTTGGTTTTCGTCTTGCCCCTGACCCTGCAACCGCGATACAACTAAGCTTCTTTCCATGACCCGCGAACAACTCAAGCAACTTGAAGCTGACCTATGGAGCGCCGCCGATAACCTGCGCGCCAATTCCGACCTTAAGTCAAGCGAGTATTCCACCCCGGTTTTAGGATTGATCTTCCTGAAGTTCGCCGACAACAACTACCGGCGGCATGAGGTGGAAATCCTGGCCGAATACAACAAGCTCAAAGGGACGCGCAGGCAAAAACAGATTTCGGAGATTGCCATCAAGAAATGCGGGTTCTATCTGCCCGAGCACGCGCGCTATGACTACCTGCTGACGCTGCCGGAAAAAGAAGACATTGCCAAGGCGGTAGAGAAGGCGATGACCGATATCGAGAAATACAGGCCCGAACTCGACGGCGCGCTGCCCAAACGAGAGTACACCCGCCTGGCTAGCGGGGAAAAAAAAGGCATGATTCTCAAACAATTGCTCAAGAATTTCGCCAACATCCCTGCCGATCTGACGGGCGATCTTTTCGGGCAGATTTATGAATATTTTCTGGCGGAGTTTGCGCGGAGCGAGGGATCGAAGGCAGGGGAGTTCTTTACGCCACGCTCGGTGGTCCGGCTGATGGTGGAGATGGTCGAGCCACATGGCGGAAGGGTGTTCGATCCGGCGTGCGGATCGGGCGGCATGTTCGTGCAATCGGCTCATTTCATCGAGGAGCATCGGAAAGAGTTGAAGGACTCCGACAGCGGCGTCTATGTTTGCGGGCAGGAGAAGACGCAGGAGACGGTAAACCTGGCCAAGATGAATCTGGTTGTGAACGGCTTGCGGGGCGAGATCAAGCAGGCCAATACGTGGAGCGTAGATGCTTTTGGGAGTTTCGGGGCGTTTGATTACGTTCTCGCTAATCCGCCTTTCAACTTAGACGATGTGAGTCTTAGCGACGTTGAGAAGGACAGGCGCTTCAACACCTACGGCATCCCGCGCAATAAATCGAAGGTAAAGAAGAAGGATCGGGGCAGAGAAACGGTCCCCAATGCGAACTATCTTTGGATCAACTTGTTTGCCACGTCGCTGAAACCCAAGGGCCGCGCCGGACTGGTGATGGCCAACTCTGCCTCGGATGGCCGCCACTCCGAAGCCGAAATCCGGCGGACCCTGATTGAGAAGAACCTCGTCTACGCCATGGTCACTTTGCCCTCGAACATGTTTTATACCGTGACGTTGCCAGCCACTCTATGGTTCTTCGACAAGGGCAAGACTGACGACCGCATTCTTTTCATCGACGCGCGCAATATCTTTACCCAGGTGGACCGCGCCCACCGGGAATTCTCAGACGAGCAGATCCAGAACATCGCCATCATCAGCCAGCTACGAAAAGGCCGGCGGGAAAAGTTCGTGCAGCTTATCGACCGCTATTTTGCTGCGGGCATGGAACGGCTTCTGGAGAACAAGGCCAAGGTTGAGCCGGTCTGCAAGCAATTGCTGGATGTGCTTGAAGATGCTGACGGTAAACAGGCTGTGGATTTGATGGTGAAGCAATGGGCGGGCCTCGACAAGCTGGAGAGCCGCTACCAGCAATACCGCGAGAGATACGCAGCAGAACAAGTAGTAGACCAAAAAAACAAAGCTCAACGGCATCTGCGAGAAGCCTTCGGCCCCTTCTTTGCCACGCTTCATGAAGGATTGAGGCAATTGGACAAGATAATGCGCCGGCACGAGAAGCAGCAGGCAGAGGAGGCGCAAACCGAAGGGAGGCGGGTTGCAATCGATCGCGAGACCAAGGCGCTCAAAACTGCGCTTGAGGAATTGCACACTGAGGTAAAGAATGCTGAAATCTTTTATCGGCATATTGGCTGGTTGCAAGAGAGATTCCCAAGGGCGGAATATGAAGATGTGACCGGTCTGTGCAAACTTGCCAGCCGGAATGAAATAAGGGAGCAGGAATATTCCTTGAATCCTGGTCGTTATGTCGGTGTGGTGATTGAGGAAGACGGAAAGACCGAAGAAGAGTTCCTTGAAGAAATCCTTAGTCTCCACCGCGAAATCAGCTTGTTGGGCAAAACTGCTTCGCAACTGCAGCGTGTTATCGATACGAATGTGAGACTTATTTCTGGAGAATCATGACAATCTGGCATGAGACAACGCTGGGACAATTGCTGAAAGTCGAACATGGGTTTGCTCTCAAGAGCAAATATTTCTCGGAGACAGGAGAGTTCGTCGTCCTCACACCAGGGAATTTTCATGAATCCGGAGGCTTTAGAGCGAGACCCAGCAAAGATCGCTTCTATCAAGGCAAATTCCCATCAAAATACCTGCTGGCTAAAAACGACCTGATCGTGGCAATGACGGAACAGGGTGAAGGCCTTCTTGGCAGTGCAGCGCTGATTCCTGATGAGAACAGGTATTTACATAATCAACGACTCGGCCGAGTCACTGTAAAGACTGGTAGCGACAAGAGATTTGTTTACTACTTATTTAATACTGATTTCATACGGCGACAAATTAGGAATAGTTCGTCGGGGGCAAAGGTTCGGCACACGTCTCCCGAACGGATTTATCAGATTAAAGCTCTTGTACCTGAAAAGTCCTGTCAACAGAAAATTGCTGCGATACTCTACTCGTATGATGAGCTTATTGAAATTAACAAGCGTCGAATCGCACTTTTGGAAAAGTTGGCTGAAGAGATTTATCGCGAATGGTTTGTTCGCTTTCGTTTCCCAGGTCACCAAACCGTCGACGTAATTAGAGGTGTACCAGCAGGGTGGCATTTAGAGAAGATAGCCGATGCTTTTGATTTTACCGGGGGAGGCACTCCATCAACAGCAGTTGATCGTTATTGGATTGGTGGCAATTTGAACTGGTTTACTCCATCAGATATAACAAGCTCTGATGGAATATTTCTGGAAAAATCCTCTGTGCAATGCACCGAGGAGGGCCTGAACAACAGTTCTGCAAGAATGTTCCCGGAATATTCGGTGATGCTTACAAGCCGAGCTACCGTCGGGGCGGTAGGAATTAATCTTGCCCCGGCCAGTACGAATCAAGGCTTTATTACTTGCATTCCAAATGAAAGATATCCTCTACCCTATCTATACCACTGGATTAAGTTATCGAGGTCATACTTCGAATCGCTGGCTGTCGGTGCGACGTTTGCCGAATTGACAAAAGGTGTCTTTAAGCGAATTGAGATTCTTACGCCTCCTAGACCGATACTTGCTGGGTTTACGCAGCTTTCGATGCCGCTGTTAAAGGGCATTGAGGTGTGTCTCCGAGCAAATAGGATTTTAGCAGCGATGCAGAACAAGCTTCTCCCCCGGCTAATTTCCGGAAAGCTCTCCGTTGAGAACCTCGACATACAATTCCCGCCGAGCATGGCTGAGGAATTAGAGCCGAAGGAACCTGTGGCCGTGTATGCCTAACTTCATCTCAGAAGACGAGATCGAGCAGGCGTTGGTGCAGAGGCTTCGGGAACTCTATCCTTTTGACTCGCTTAACTGCCATACCAAGGACCCTGAGGACCTGAACGACGGTTCAGGGCGCGCCAGCAAGCGAGACGTGATCCTAACCGATCGACTCAAAGAATCTGCCCTTCGCTTGAATCCCGGTATCCCCGCAGCGGTCATCGCTGAGGCATTGGAAAAGGTCACCGAAAGCCGACGGTCGATGCCGCCGGTGGTGGCCAACCAGGAGATTTATCACTTGCTGCGCGATAGCATCCCGGTGGAGTTCGACAATGAGCAGGGGAAGAGGCAGCGGGAACGGGTGCGGTTCATCGATTTCGGCGTCCCCGGAAATAACCAGTACCTGATCGTCACGCAGCTTTGGATTCAAGGAGAGTTGGGATTTCGAAGGACAGATGTGCTGCTCTACGTCAACGGCATGCCCCTGGTCTTCATCGAGCTCAAGAACTCCAATGTGAAGCTCAAGAACGCTTACGGCGACAACATCTTGAACTACAGGCGCGACATTCCACAGGTCTTCCTGACGAACGCTTTCTGCGTGCTTTCGAATGGCCTGGAGACCAGGATGGGAAGCATCAGCGCCGAGTGGGAGCACTTCTTCAACTGGCTGCGCGTTGACGATGAAAAAGAAAAGATCGACCGCGAGCGGGTCAAAGAAGAAGGCACCAGCCTGGAGGCGTTGATTGAAGGGCTGTTGGCACCCGAGCGGCTGCTGGATTACGTTGAGAACTTCATCCTCTACTACGGCAGCAAACAGAAGATCATCGCGCAAAACCACCAGTTCCTGGGCGTGAACCATGCCTACGACGCTTTTCTGCGGCGGGAGGAGTTGAAGGGCAAGCTGGGCGTCTTCTGGCACACGCAAGGATCGGGCAAGAGCTTTTCCATGATCTTCTATGTCCGCAAGATCTTCCGCAAGCAGACCGGCAACTTCACTTTTGTGGTGGTGACGGACCGGGAAGACCTGGATAAACAGATCTACAACAATTTCCTGGAAACGGGAACCGTAACTCCGAACGAGGCTGTACGACCCAGGGACAGCCAGGAGATGCGGAAATTCCTGGGTGAGAACAAGCGCGTGGTCTTTACCCTGATCCAGAAATTCGGCTGGCCTGCGGGAAAGGAATATCCAGCACTATCGCCGCGGAGCGACATCATCGTAATGGTCGATGAGGCCCACCGCACTCAATATCGCAGGCTGGCGGAGAATATGCGCGCCGGGCTCAAAAATGCGCAGTATCTCGCTTTTACGGGCACACCGCTGCTGGGGCGCGAGCGCAAGACCAATCAATGGTTCGGGGATTATGTCTCCGAATACAACTTCCAGCAATCCATCGATGACGGGGCGACGGTTCCGTTGTTTTATCAAAAGCGGGTACCCCAGGTGTTGATCCAAAATGAGGAGTTGAATGAAGAGCTGGCGGAAATCATCGAAGACGAAAACCTCGATGATGCCCAGCAGTCCAAGCTGGAAAACCGTTTTGCCCAGGAGATCGAGATCATCAAGCGCGACGACCGGCTGGAGACAATTGCCAAGGACATTGTTTACCACTTCCCGCGCCGGGGTTATCTGGGCAAAGGGATGGTGGTGTCGCTGGACAAGTTTACAGCCGTGAAGATGCACGACAAGGTACAGCGGCTGTGGAAGGAGCAGATCAAGGAATTACGAAGTGAGATCAGGAAGTCGAAAAATGAAGAACACCGTCAACGGTTACAGCGGCAGGTGGAGTATATGCGGCGTGCGCAAATGGCGGTGATTGTGAGCGAGGAGGCTGACGAAGAGAGGAAATTTGCCGGGCAGAAGCTGAACATCAAGCCGCATCGCGAGCGGATGAACAGCGTGGACGAGAAGGGACACGACGTTGAATTCAAGTTCAAAGACCCGGCAGACCCTCTGCAACTGGTTTTTGTATGCGCGATGTGGCTGACCGGCTTTGACGCTCATACCGTGTCAACCATGTATCTCGACAAGCCAATGAAGGACCACACACTGATGCAGACCATCGCCCGCGCCAACCGGGTGACCTCGTGGAAGATCAATGGAGTGGAGAAGAGCAGCGGGGAGATCATCGATTACTACAACGTCTTCCGCAACATGCGCAAGGCGTTGAGGGACTATGCGCTGGGCCAGGAAGGCCAGGAAAACCTGCCTGTCCGCGAGAAGGCAGAGCTTTTCAAATTGCTGGATGATGGCATCGCGCAGGGGATCGCATTTTGCGCAGAGATCGGCATTGACCTGACGGCGCCGCTCAAGACAAAAGATGTCTTCAAGAATGTTGGCACATTTGGAGAATATGCAAACACGCTATTGAAGAGGGATGAATGGAGAAAAGGGTTTGCGGTTTACGAAAATACCATCTCCTCGCTCTACGAAGCCAGCAAGCCCGAGATTCTGGGCAAGCCAATCGTGCGCTCAGTGGCCCTGTTTCAATACCTGCGCGGAGTTGTAGACGCAGTCATTGAACAGAAAGACATCGATGCGGTGGCGGTGAAGGTAGGAGAATTGCTGGACGAAAGCGTTGTGGTGAGCGATGACCGGCTTCCCAAAAACGACAAGCCTGAATTCAGGATCACGCAATCGGGCCGGACGTTGGACCTGAGGGACCTGAGCAAGATCAATTTCGACAAGCTCAAAGAGGATTTCAAGCAAGCGAAATATAAGAACATCGAGATCGCCGATCTGCGGGCCTTCCTGCAGCACAAGCTGGAGCAGATGCTCAGAGAGAATGCCACCCGCATGGACTTTGCCACGCGGCTCCAGGGCATTATCGACACCTACAATGCCGGGAGCTCATCGGTAGACAATTATTTTGAGGACCTGGTGAAGTTCGCGAAGGAGTTAAGCGAGGAATCAGACCGCCATGTTCGGGAATGCTTCACGCCAGATGAGTTAGAGCTATTCGATTTGCTGAAGAAGGACAAAATGACGCAGGAGGAGACGCAGAAGGTCCGGCTGGCGGCGAAGAAGCTGCTGGAACGCCTGACCGCCGGGCAGCCTAAAGTCCTGGTTACGGACTGGTTCAGGGACGCACAGTCCAAGCGAATCGTACAGTCGGCGGTTGAGGAAGTTTTGGATGACAATCTGCCTAAGAGCTATGAGCCTGCGGAGTTCATCGAGAAATGCAATAACGTGTTTGGACTGATGGTTAATTATGCCAGTCAGGGAGCGAAGTGGTTGAGGGCGTAGATCGGGTTCAGGGGGCAGCAATAGTTTCATTGCGCGGGATGGAGCGCACATTCCGGATCAAGGATCAAGCGTGAAAAAGCGCACCGGCAATGCCGGTGCGCTCAAGTTTTCTATCTACCTTCGAAGTTAGAACAACAGCTTCATGGCGAACTGGAGCTGCCGTGCTGAACCGGAATCGCCTACCGGGAAGCGCGTGCTACTGATGACACCGAACGTCGGGCTCACGATGAAAGGATTCGTTGGACTGTTGGGCAGAGCGGGATTGGTTAGGACCAGTTGTGCCCCGCGCGCCGGTTGCCCAAGGTTCGCGTGGTTGAAGAGATCAAACGCTTCAAAGCGGAATTCATGAGTAAACCGCTCGCTGATCTTGGTTCTCTTGATCAGAGAGAAGTCGACATTATTGAAGCGAGGGCCAATGATCACGTTGCGGCCAAAGTCACCAAAATGCAGGCCGCCAGCCGTAGGCAACGCGAAGGAGGCGCCATTGCATGAAGGCGCGTTTGCAGTCTTGGTCGGATCGCAGACCAACGGGGCAATCCATTGAATGCCACCGGCAACCGGCTGATTCAGGATCTGAATGGGTCCGATCTGGTCCGGCCGCAAAGTCGCTACACCAGTAAGTCCCGAGAGACCGGTATCCACGAGGTTGACCGGGTTGCCGCTCTGAGACTGGATGATGCTGCCCAGTTGCCATCCATCAAAGAAACGGTTATGCCGGAAAGACGGCACCGAATAGATGAAGTTCATCGAGAACCGGTGGCGAGCATCGTAGTCCGACAATCCTCTGTCGCCCGCAATGTTGAAGCTATTCTGCACATTGACGCCCTGCCCATTTTGCGAGGTAGAGTCCAGCGACTTCGAGAAAGTGTAGGAGGCATTGAACTGCAGCCCATGCCAGGCGCTCAGATTGGAAGTAATCCACAGAGCGTTATAGCTGGAGTTGCCATTGCTCTCGTTCCCGGAAATATTACCCACGTTTGCGCCAGGTAGAATTGGACTCGTCGGAGAGAGTTTGGCAAACGGACGGACACCACCGATGAACTGGTTCAAATTCTCGCGGGTCCGCAGATCGCGGCCTACCGAGCCGAAGTAGCCAACCATCACACTCCACTTACTGGCAAGTTGTTGCTGAATGTTGAGGTTGTACGACTGGATATAGGAGTTCTTGAAGTTCGGGTCAACCACGGTGGGTGATAGTCCACTGGCTGCAGCAGCGCCCAACAGGTTGCCGTAAGTTGTGGTCTTTGTGGTGCCTCCGATAAATACTTGCGGGTTACCCAGAGGCGGATTGTTCGTCAATCCGGTTACGAGGTTAGTAATCGGTTGATCGGTCAGCAAGGCGTACCCTGAACGAACCACGGTCTTGCTGTTGCCAAACACGTCCCAGGCAAAACCCAGACGCGGTTGGAAGTTCAGGTTGTTTTGTTTGTAGGGCGATGCAGCCGGAACCAGCGAGTCGGTAGCGGGAATGAAGTTCACAAAACGATTCAGGGCTTCGCTTGGCGTTTGGTTCCAGTCGTAGCGCAGGCCAAGCTCCATCGTGAATCGAGGGAAGAGTTTCCAGCTATCCTGGGCAAAGAAGCCGAGTTCTCCGGTAGAAATACGGCTCGGATTGTTGCCGGGGCTAAGCGTGAAGCCGTTGGGCGTTCCATTGATGAATTGAGTAACGTTCAGGAAAGTAAGCGATCCTATGTCGCTGTTGAAATTGTTGTTGTAGAAACGCCGGAATTCGCCCCCGAACTTGAACGAGTGCTTGCCGTGCAGGTAATTCAAAGTATCAGACAACACTGCAGTCGTGTCGCCGCGACCTTGAGGAAAACCCGTGGGGCCGCCGAAATTGATGCCGGTGCCGCCGATCGAGATTTGCGGGAGTCCAAAGGGACCATTTAATCCGTCCACGATACCGAAGGAAGCCGGGTTCTGGTTGGCGTTCGGCGTAAACGTAATGTGAATGCGGTTGAAGCCCAGGCGGGCCTCGTTGACTAAGTTCGCCGAGAAAGTTTGATCGACACTAAAGGTGGCAATCTGCCGCTTGGATTCGCGCGTATCGCCAAAGTTGGGAACGCTATTTCCCTGCAACGTGGGTTCCTGGCGCAAATCGTGCTGTCCAGCATAGTAGCCATGGAGACGAACATTCGTTCCCAGGTTGTGGCTGATATCCGCGGTCCCCTGATCGATGTTTACCGGGGCGGTGGCGGAACCGAGGAAGCTAGTACCTGTGGGATCATTGGCAGAAGGGATTAGCTGCAAGAGTTGATTGCTGGTGGAGTTGCCTCCCGCAACCACCTGCTGACGTTGAGCGTTGGTAAGTACCGGCGTGTTCAGAGTGATTCCCTGGCGCTGGCGCAAGCCCTCATAACTCAGAAAGAAGAACGTCTTGTCTTTGATAATCGGTCCGCCAAAGTTCGCGCCGAACTGGTTACGCTTGAATGTAGATTGCTGCGTGCCGGCCGGATTGAAGAAGTTTCTGGCGTCCAGGTCGTGATTGCGCAGGAACTCAAACAGCTCACCATGATATGCATTGCTGCCGGAACGGGTGGCGATGTTCACAATTGCGCCCGAGTTGCGGCCGTATTCAGCGCTGTAGGTTGAGTTGTCAACCTTGAATTCCGAAACCGTGTTAATGGACGGTTGGAAGGTGATCTGGTTCTGCACCATGTCGTTGAGGTTGATGCCGTTGACCATGAAGTTCACAGTGTCTTCGCGATTGCCGGCGGTGTTGAAAGCAAAGGAGCCCTGGCCACGCAGAGGAGCTGTCAGGAAGCCGTTTTGCGGTGGAGTCACGGAACCAGGAATCAGAAGGCCGAGGTCGACAAAGTGCCGTCCATTGAGCGGGATCTCCTGTACCGTGCGCTGGTCGATCGACTGGCCAACCGTCATGGTGGTGGTTTCAATCACTGGGGTTGTCGCCTCTACCGTGATCACCTCGGTTGAATTGGCGATCTTCAGATTGAAGTTCTGCACCGAGTTCTGGCTCACGGCCAGCACCAGATTGTTGGCTTGCTGGGGCTGGAAACCGGCCATCTGAATCTCAACGCTGTAGCTCCCGGGCGGAAGGGCCGGAACTTCATAGTCGCCGCTGGAGTTGGTCTGGGCGGTGCGCTCAATGCCTAGTGCGGCATCCTTCACGGTCACCTTGGCGCCGACAACAGCAGCGCCGGTTTGGTCTGTGACAGTACCTTTGATACTGGCGGTAGTTTGGGCATAAGCCGCTACCGTGAACATCATCAGAACTAGTAGCAGCATCCATTGGGGAAAGGACACCTTTTTAGACATTTAACTCCCTCCTGAAAACAAAGCAAACAGCGATTTGGTGAATAAAGTAGCTGATCGAAGGTTGACCCCGGTTTCAGCCTGACACTACTTCAATGTCGAAACACTGAACAATGTTAAGAGCATTCTTGGTTCCAAGGAGAAGTGTCTATATTTTCAATTGGTTACATACGGGGAAAGCCCGGATATTCAAAATTTCATAGAGTCGAAGGAAGGCAGTCTACCGATATCGGGAGCTAAGACGTTACCGGCTATTGACGGTATGACAATCAGGGCCAAAGTCCAGGTTAACGAACCTGCAACGAGGAATTCTGGCCACTACGGGGCCGAATGTTCGAGTGGCTGGGTTCATTGCCTACATCAACGGTTAGTGGCCGCTGGAGCACCATTTCCAGCGAGGTGCCAGTTGGCAGGCGAACCTCCTGCCCGCGGGTCGCTAAAACCTTGATCAGGCCCACGCCCGCGCCGATGCCACCCCCAATACCTGCGCCCTTGAGAGTCCCTGTGGCCAAGCCTCCAATGGCCGCACCTCCTGCGGTAGTTGTACCGATCGTAGCGGCATCTTTGCCTTTCTGGCCGTTGGCTTTAACCGTGCCTTCCTTGTCGGTCACGCTGCTATGCTCAGCGCCTGGAGTATTTTGGAGCGCACCCGGTAGTTCTATCGTATATCCGTTGGGAAAAATCAAGGTGGTGAAATGGACTTGCAGTTCAGCCCTTCCCTTGATCCTTCCTGAACGCTCGACCCGGGTGATGTGTCCCTTGACATAGGTTCCGGCAGGGATCGCCATCATATTGTCAATGGTTACCGGGAAGCTGGTCTCGCAATAAACACCGTCGCCGACCCGCGCACTGTGGGTATCGATGGGACTCTTCAAGTGAAGGAGAACCGTGGTTCCGGCAGGCACGGTGATTTGCCGGCCTGACGGCTGGTTGGAACCATCATTGGACTGCCCATTGACTTGAGTGCACGCTCCCATCACCAGCGTGGCAACGACCATCAGGGGGATAAAACGGCTCATGACAACCTCTCTGACCTATAATTGTAGCCCTTTCTACCCGGACAAAGCGCCCCTTACGATTCAAAAATGTGAAGAAGGGCAGACGACTCCCTGGCAAAAGAACGCTGGATTATCACCATCTTGCATCTGAACCTGGCAAAAGATCGAGGAGGCATTAGGGTAGCTGGCCTATTCTGATCCGGTCACGCTTCCTTGGGCGGATGCTATGGCTTCCGGTTCGACCAAATCGAGCCGGACCTTCTCAACGCCACGCTGGAAATCGAGCATCCGGGCTGCTCCATAACTCAGATCGAGGATACGATTCTTGATATAGGGCCCCCGGTCATTGACCCGGACAATGATCGATTTGCCATTATGGAGGTTCGTGACCTTAACAAGGCTGCCTAGAGGAAGCTGCCGGTGGGCGGCAGTCAACTCAAACATGTCGAAATCTTCGCCGCTGGCTGTGGCTCGTCCATGGAAGCTCTTGCCATACCAGGAGGCATTGCCTACCTGATAGGCATGATGGACGGAGTTGGAAGCTTTGGATGTTACTTTGGTCTTCGGCTGTTGGTGCTTTGGAACGGGAGCTGCCCCCACGCTGGCTGCGAGTACTAAGGTTGCCATCAAGATGGAGATTACTCGGTTCATTGGTACTTCCTTGGACATACAACAAGAGACTTGCAGAACGACTCGTGCCCTCTAATTGTATGTATCTGAAGGACAAAAGAGCAAATCTCTTTTCTCCAACCCAAAATAAAAGTGTTGCCTTTTTACCACGTGTGTGATAGATAATCTGTCCTTCAGAGCCAGGAGCAGTACCTAACACTGATTGGGTTTCAGATGCCTGGCTGCACTAAGGGCGTTGCATCGGGGCTACCATTAGTTCTTAGCCCTTAGTTCTTAGCCCTTAGTTCTTGGCTCTTCTCCCAATCCCTTTTCAAGCCGAAAGGCCCGGTTTCCCTGTGAATTTGGGTGCATTTTCTTGAACCTTCCGCATTCTTTCTACGAATTCATCAGGGGGCCCCCCCTTCGGATGCCACCTCAGGGCAGGCTCTTCGGTTGTTGCCTCAGGGTGGGGGGCGGTGCTTTCATGTCGATGGGCGGCCTGACTTTCTGGCTCCTAACCTCCCCGAGGCGAAGCCCCAGGCTACTTGCCCGGTCGAATTAGAAATTTGGCAAAGTTGCCGGAAGGACGACGATATGACGGCTGCTCGGTTCTTGGTGCTGGTTATCCTGGCGTTTGCCCTTCCCTGTTCCGCTAAAAGCGATGACGATCCCAAGTCCCCGTTGGTCCTGCGGGGGAAGCTCACTTCGCTTGACCTTAAGGTCAATGAAAGCTGGGGTCTCAGATTCGAGGGCAAGTTCGAACTGCAGATTACGAATGTCGGCGACGACAAGATCATTCTAACCCGGCGGGATCCTGTCCACACTTGGTCTTCCAGTTCGCGCTGGACAGATCAGGGGGATTTGATTTTCGAAGCCTCAGAAAGCCGCCCACCCGTTGTGGGGCGCTCAGCGATCGACCAGCAGATTCCTCCTAATGACTCGACAATCACCCTCGGTCCACGCGAAACCTATACAACCCACACGACGATTCCCTTCGAGTTCTACCGATCAAGGCCCGGACGCACTACCACGCCTTTTTATCCACAATCGAAACGCGCACAACTGGAGCTAACCCTCATTGGAGCGCCGGACGTGGTTCCCGATTCCAGCCGAAACACGCTCGCGGACGATGATTCAGGGTCTGATGACGACGATTTCAACTCCAGTGAAATGCCGGAAGTGCTGCAAAAAAGATGGGCAGCGATAGGGAAGCTGCATTTGGAAAAGATCGAATCGGAACCGATCGAAATTCCATTGCCATCCCAACCGGATTCGCCCTCAGACTCCGGCCTGGTGCTCAAGGGCCACGTGACCTCACTTGGAACCGAGCGGACCACTACAGGCGCGAAGTTTGAAATTGAGGTTGAACTCAGCCTTGTGAATACCGGGAAAAAACCGGTGATCCTGCTTCGTCCGGATGCCAAAGAGCACGATCTTTGGTATACGACTTGGGGAGTCAGCGCCAACCGGGAAGCGATAGAGACCAACAAATACCTGTACCGTGGCGGGCTTGTTCTATCCAATAGCAGAGGTAAGTCGTGGGAGCCCTTGCGGGAGGCGCTGGACCAACCAAAGCCGCCTGAAAATCTGGTATGGGTGCTCCAGCCTGGAGCCGCTACCCCACCCTTTCGGACTACCATAAATTATTCCGCCAGCGAATTGCCCGCCTCCAATCTCTGGTTGGAAGTAACACTGCCCGTATGGCCAACCAACATTGAACCGATGGGAAGCTGGGACGATAACCCATTCGGAAAGAAGTTACGGCAGCAGTGGATGGCCCAAGGGGAATTACAACTCGGCGAAGATTGTGCTGTTACCAGCGAACCATTCGAATTGGTTCTTCCACCTCAATTCAAGCGGGAATAAGCCAGGCGCTCTGGCTTTCACGCCGTTTTGACTTCATATATAGCGGAATCCTGTTGGTCTGAGTTGCTCCGCTTGAAGCTGAATTGGACCGGGGCGGCCTGTCCAGGGCGGGTCTCGATGTCCACGAAGCCGATTCCGAGCCCGCTATCAATCGCTGCGGATTCGTTTAAGGTGGTTCCGCCGTCGATGGACCAGCGCAGCAGAAACTGGCCTGGGGCCTGAATCCGCAATGTTTTGCCTGCGGCCATGGCTGCGACTCGCCGGTGGAACTTCCATATTTCCAGATCTTTGCGTCCCCGGTTGCCAAGATAGCGTTCGGCAACCAGAGGTAGCCGGTCGAATACCTGCTGATCCCGAATCGAGCGTAGTAGCTTGATGTACTCGGCATGAGCCCATACCAGCGGCATGGCTGATCCGCAGGGCTTTCCGAAAAACATGAAGGCGGAAGGAATATCGGGCTGGTCCCAAACCTGCTCAGGCAGCATGAAGCCGCGGCCGGCGCAGATGGCAAACTTTTCCATGGCCGTGACCAGGGGACGGAGATCGCGCCCGGCCGCCAACTCGTAATGGGCACGCTCCCCGGTCAGCAGTGGCCACGCCCGTCCTTCGCCGTGTCCCTGATAAGGCCTGCCGTCGGGTTGCGGGCCATAGCCATCGTGATTGTAACGCCGCCAGCAAGGACCATAGGGCGTCTCGACTCTTAGGATCGCATCAATCACCCTTAAGGAATCCTCCATAAGCGGGTCCCCAGCCTTGCGAATGCCGTAGCGGACGAGTTCCAAAAAACCTGCATCCACCACATCTTTGGCCGGGAATTTGTTGACTTCGTCGTAACTCCGGTTGGCAATGGTAAGGATCTCGGAATTGGGATCTTCAGGGTGAGAATGTACATCGACATCAATCGGCAAGATGCGGATGTAATGCCGTTTTATTTCCGGGTGCAGGCTGCCTTGGGTGGTCACAGTCCAGGCCTCGACATGGGACTCCAGAAAATCGGCGTAATCTTCGATGAACCTGGCGGTTTGCTCCTCTCCCCGATGGCGGCTCAGATCGGCAGAACAAATGAGGGCGGCGATGCAGGCCGCCAAGGTAGAAGGCGAGTATCCAGAACTTTCCTCCCAGCGCTCCTGGGGTGTTTTGGGGCCATTTTGCAGGAGATAGCTGGTCGCGTACTTCACCAGGGAATAAGGATCGAATCCTTCGAGCGCGCCGGACTTCCACAGCCTCCAGGCGAGCATGATAGGAAACGCCACTTCATCCAACTGCATGCCTTTCCAATAGGGCCGCCCATCAATCCAGAAATTCTGCGGGAAGGAGCCATCGGCTTGCTGCGAACAAGCCAGGTAGATCAAAGCCCGTAGCGCGCTGGCCGAATGTCCGCAGGCCAGAAGGCCGGTGGCAGTGTTAACCATGTCGCGCGTCCATACGAGGTGGTAGCCGCCCAGGTTGTCGTCGCCCACAACATCCCCCCAAGGGATGCTGGCGGAAGCGATAAAGGCCCCAGCAAAAGTCTTGTCTTCGTGGGCCAGGAGCAGGCTGCTGCTGGTCCAATATAGATGTCCGTCATCGCTGGAGAATCGACCTAAAGGCTCCGACCGGGCGCTTGCCCGCTGCCATTGTTCGATGAATCTCGCCTGGTAGCGACGAAAGGGAACAGCCAAAGCCTGCGTGAGAACCGCAGTGGGCGCATGAAGGCTTTCGCCGAAGGCAATGCCTACCGTGAATTCGTTTCCTTTGCCCAGGTCAATTTCGCCCATAACGGCGATGTTTCCATGCTCCGCGCGGTCAAACTCCCAATCCATTTTGAAATTCCCGCGCAGGTCCTGCCAGCCATCGCTCTGACCGACGAAACCGCAAGAGCTTCGGGAAAAACCGTGATCGCAGCCTACTGCCATGTAAGTGCCGTTCTTCCAACAAAGAAGGATCTGCCGGCCGGCAACCTCCATCTTCTTGGCCGAATTGTCCGATCCTCCAATATCGAGATGAGGGGCAAGCAGAAAATAGAGATGCAGCTTCCTTTCCCAGTCTTTGGAGACCTCAAACCGGGTGTGTACCAGCACGCAGGCCTGGTACGGATCGGTGATCACCTCTTTAACGATTCGGTAGCGGCCCTTGGGATCGGAGCTGGTGACTCGATAGCCAAGAACCTCAGGGGCAATAAGCTCAACATGACTATCCAGATCACGCTTTTCTTCGTGAAAGAACGTTTTGCCGTCGGAAACCAGGAACTGTGCGTCGCGAATCTGGGGATGATCAATGGTGGGATAGTAAATCTCAGTGAGGATTCCCATCGACAGCGTGAACCAGACCTTGCTGGCTTGGGAGTAGGCTGTACCCACGCCGTCTTTGGAGCCGGGAGACCAGGTAGCCGGTATCCCAGGATACCCAAATGCCGCGACACCAGTTCCAGATTCGCCGTTGCCCATAGCACCTACCCGAAATTCACGATAAACGCGGGAGAGGTGGAGATGCAAGAGAGCTTCTAGCTTCTGGCTCCTTAGCTTCTGGCTTCTGCCTAGAGCATGTCCATGAAGGCGGTGCAGGAATTGGTGGTTTTCGATCACCCAATCACCCGATCGCCGGATCACCGAATCCACCCGACTTGCTATGCACTCCTGGTCCCTTGTTCCAAGCCAGAGAGCTGTGTTAAACCAAGTTGCGTACTCCCCATGCAAGCTCCCGGCGAATCCGAGTTCCTGGAGGTCAAATCTCCGATTGACCGTTTCAAGGAGCAATGGGAGAAGCATGCAGGGGGGATCAACTTCCTGCGCCAAGTCAGGGTGATCAATCAAAATCCGCAGTCGATCCAATATGCATCCCTTGCATCATTGAAAGGATGGGCTGAGCCCCTGGTTTTCGGGCTGCAAGGCCTGGTCTTGGTTTCTCTGCTGCTATCGTTGGCCAATTGGCTCATCACCAAGGACCGGGGCAAGCAAGCCGATCAGATTGCGGTCCTGCAGCATGAGATGGAAGCGGAGATGAGTCGCCAAGAAGGCGTAATCGCGGCTACACAACAAGACATCGAGAGAATCAACCGATCCAAGAAAAAAGAGTTCACAGTCGCCGGCTCGCCAGAGTTTCTCAATCGTGAGGATGCACTCCAGCGGCACAATACTCTAATCGACGAGACCAAAAAACTGGAAGAGCAGTACAAAAAACGTAATGAAGCAAGAGAGCATGAACTGCGCGCCCAAGGCGATGCCTGGGCTCTGGCTTATTCCGGCACTCCCCTGGTGTTTTCATTGGCCTTGATATTCACGGCCCAGGTCTTCCGGCGGTGGATTCAGAAGGATTTTGGCAAGTTCAAGCTGGTGCGGCAGGCCGACGATTTTTATCTCTATTTCGCAGTCTCACGGGGTATCTGGATCAATTGCGGCCTGGTGATCGTAATGCACCTTTGGCTCAGCTCCAATGCCTATGGCCTGGGCGGCTCGTCCCAATCCATCGGACCAATCTTTTCCATCCTGCTGCTTATAGCTATCTTCGGTGCAATGGTCTACTACTTTTTTGTCGTCTCAAAAGACCTCTTTAAGGCGATGCAGATTCCGCCAGCCAGTTCTGCTGGAGTGCAAAACAAGATACTCGCCCGCCTGCAAACAAGTTTCTGGCTGCTGTTCGCAGTGTTTGAAGCAGGCTTGATCGGACTCTCGTGGGGAGCCTATTTGGTGGGACGATGAAATGTTCGGGCAGGCTATTTCGTAGCCACGGACGACTCAGGGGAATCCGGTATTCGCAGCGGGCAACCCGTATCTCTGGAAGGTAGGCCAAGAGTATATTGACATTTCCGAAAGTGGAACTTGCCTATAACTGCCAGTGCAATAACAAATGCAATCCTTACCTCTAATTGATCAGTTGTCAGGCGAAAACCTTGATGAATGAAAACAACTTTGCCGCAAAGCGCCATCAATGGGCGATGCTGCGTTCGCGTCGATCCTTCAAATTGCCTTTTGCGAAGAAAACCATCTTCTATTTATTTTGCAGTTTGCATTCTGGGAATTTTGAATTATTACGATTCTTCTTCCGCGTGTATGCTATAGCATTGCGCACATGAATGGACAAGAATCAGCTGTCCGGCAGCTACGTATCTTCTTATGCCACTGTCACGGTGACAAGCCGCAAGTCCGCAATCTTTATGCTCAACTTCGCCAAGAAGGCTTCGCTCCGTGGTTTGACGAAGAGGACTTGATTCCAGGGCAAGACTGGAAAGAAGAGATTTCCAAAGCAATACGGGCCTCAGATGTGGTATTAGTATGCTTATCTAAGAGTTCCCTAACCAAGGAAGGCTTTGTCCATAAAGAAATCCAATTTGCTCTTGATAGGGCAGATGAGAAGCCTCCAGATACAATTTTTATCATTCCCGCTCGGTTAGAGGATGTCAATGTCCCTGAGCGTTTACGACGTTGGCAATGGGTGAATTTATTTGACGAATTTCACAAATTATTGCGCGCACTCATGATTCGCTCCCATGCACTGGGGATTGGAGAAGTAGCAAATCCAACCACTAACATTTCTTCCTTTGGCCAACAGCCCGAATTGTCTGCACCGAAGCTAGTTTCTCAAGATATTTCAATATCTCGACTCACATCACTTTCTCAGGTAAGTGTTATTGAAGCGCACTCCAGTGTGATCCGCGGCATTGCGGTCACTCCGGATGGGAAGCGAGCCATCTCCGCGTCTCATGACCGGACCATAAAGTTATGGAATTTGGAAAACGGAATAGAACTGTGTGCACTTGAGGGACATTCCAGCTTTGTTCACGGCGTCGCAGTCACCCCAGATGGAAAATGCGCAATCTCCGCCTCATCAGACCAAACGCTCAAAGTTTGGGACCTGGAAAGCGGCAGGACTCTGCACACCCTCAAAGGCCATTCGCAAGCGGTTCGCGCCGTCGCGGTTACCCCTGACGGACGGCGGGCAATTTCGGCTTCTCATGACGGAACTCTGAGGGTGTGGTATCTCGAAAACGGCCATGAGTTGCGGACGCTTAAAGGACATTCCAGCTTTGTTCAAGGTGTGGCAGTCACCCCAGATGGAAAGCGCGCAATCTCCGCCTCGTCAGACCAAACGCTGAAACTATGGAACTTGGAAAACGGCCAGACCGTGCGCACTTTCAAAGGCCATTCCCAGTCAGTTCGTTGCGTTGTAGTCTCGTCGGACGGACGGTATATAGTTTCCGGCTCAGAGGATCAGACACTGAAAATCTGGGACTTGGAAAGCGGCCGGACTCTGCGTACCCTGAAAGGTTTCTCAGGTTTTGTCAGCGGAGTGGCAATCACGGCCAATGGCCAACGAGCTATCTCAACCTCTTATGATCAAAAGCTCAAGGTATGGGACTTGGAAAGCGGTCTGCCGCTGGCAACTTTTGGTTGTGAAGGGGAAGCTTTTTGCTGTGCATGCACTGATAACAGATGCATTGTGGGTGATGGTAGAGGACGAATCTACGTCTTAAGCATTATCGAGAAGTAAATCACTTCCTCATTTTCAAAATGAGCCCAACCAGCGAGGCTGCGCTACGAGAAAACCGCATGTTTACGGACTCTTTGCTGCTTCTTGAATCAGGTCCCAGGCTTCCTCTACATCCTCCCAGGTGGTCGCCAGATTCCCGATGGTCATCCTAAGGACGAGTTTTCCGTGGAGCACGGTGCTGATCAAAAATACCCGTCCAGTGGAATTGATTTTCTCCAGGATGGCCCTGTTTTGCTCGTCGCTGCCCTTGTAGCGGAAACACACCACGGAAAGACTTAATGGGGCGACGCGCTCAAAATCTGCATGGGACTCGACCAACCCGGCAAACCTTTGTGCCCATTCAATATGAGAGCGAAGCACAGCCTGAAACTTTTCAAGGCCGAAATACCGCATCACAAACCACAACTTCAACGCGCGAAAACGGTGGCCCAGAGCCACGCCATAATCCATCAAGTCATGGGCGCGCGGATCTTTTTCCGTTCGCAGGTATCCAGGAGGTTCAATAGAAAAAGCTTGCCGCAGAACGTCGGGGCGGCGGGTGTAAAAAGCGCTCAGGCCGATCGGCGTCAGCAGCCACTTGTGCGTGTTCACCACAAAGGAATGCGCTCGCTCGACGCCATTCATGATGTAGCGGCATTCCGGCAAAATGGCGGCTGCACCGGCATAAGCAGCATCAATGTGTAGCCACAAACCGTGTTTTTCGGCCACGTCTGCGATCTCTGGTACCGGGTCGATGCTGGCAGTGGAGGTAGTACCTACCGTAGCCACAATGCCGCATGGGCGTTTCCCGCCAGCAAGATCTTGCTCAACCATCCTGGCAAGCGCATCGGCGCGCATCCGGAAATGATTATCTGCCGGTACCCGGCGTACATTGCTCTGCCCGATTCCAACCGCAATTGCCCCTTTCTCTACCGACGAGTGTGACTGCTCCGAGGCGTAGAGCACCAGATTGGGCTGACTCCCATTGACTCGCATCTCCGGAGCAACAAATTCGCGTGCTGCTGCAATTGCATGCATGTTGCTTTCGGACGCTGTCTCGTAGGCAATCCCAAGCCAGCCTTCCGCCAATCCCATCCATTGGCGCAGCCAGTCCAGTGCGACCAGTTCCAATTCCGCAATGGCAGGAGAGGTCTTCCAATGCAACCCATTTGTATTTAAGGCTGCGGCGAGCATGTCTCCCAGGATGGCCGGAGTAGAACCGGTGCAGGCAAAATAAGCAAAGAACCGCGGATGGTTCCATTGAGTTACTGCCGGCATAATCACGCGGTCAAAATCTTCGAGGATGGCCTGAAAGGATTCCCCCTCCCTGGGAGCAGAACGCGGCAGACTGTCTACCAGGTCGCCTGGCTTTGTTTGAGCGACTACGGGATGCTGACCGGGATTCGCAAGATATTCGGCCACCCATTCAACAGCTTCGTGTCCGGCGCGGCGAAAATCCTCAACATATTCATTCCAGGAGCTTTGTTCGTTTGTGGCTGCGGGGGAGTGCTTAGGACCTATTGGCTTGAGCATAAGTAGTTTGGTTGAGCGCCGGTCTCGAACTCTTGCTGCTTTCCTTTTCATGCCACTACACGTACACGCCAAACTTGAAATTGTAAGGCGTCTTCCTTTTCCTGTGCAGATTATTACAGATCATTAGAATACACTAATTTCTTGACATTGTGAAAAACCCACGTTACTATGTGCGCAACATGTACACCAATCGATTTAGCTACGTGTTTACTTACCGCTACTTTTTTAGAAGTAGCGGCGTAGCGGGTGGTGTGCAGGTGGCAATCGATACATAAACCGTACATCCAAAGTTTCCGCAAGCCGCGACTTCCCTAAGGGTCGCGGCTTTTGCTTTTTTGGGGGGATTTTCAATATGGGCACTCAAGTCCAGACCGTTCAGGATTTGCTGCAGCATGGCAGAGACGAGATTGATCTGCTGGATGCGGAGTTGCTTCGTCTATTCAACCAGCGAGCCAGGATTGTCCTGGAACTCGCCGAAGTCAAGAAGGATTGTGGCTTGCCAGCCTACGACGGTCAGCGCGAGCAGCAGGTTTTGGAATGCATGTGCCGGGAGAACCCAGGGCCGTTGGAGCGGGAAAGCGTCATTACGTTGTTTCGCGCTCTGATCCAGGAGTTTCGCCGGATTGGACAAACTGCCATTGAGCAGTGAGATAAGAAAATTTTTCAAAAAGGGATTATTCCAGGGGAGATATCGCAATGGTAATTAATATGTCAGCAGATTCAACTGCGGCTGAGCTTCAATATGTGATCGAGCGGGTCAAAGAATGCGGGTTCCAACCGCACGTGACCTGCGGGGCGGAACGGGCGATTGTGGCAGCCGTGGGATCGAACGGGTCGCGAAGCAGTCTGGAGGCGCTGAAGGCGGTTCCAGGCGTGGAAGCTGTGGTTCCAATCGCCCATCCTTTCAAGCTGGTAAGCCGCCAGACGAAGCCGGGAAGAACACACGTTAGAGTAGGAGATGCTGTCTTTGGCGGGGACGAAGCTGTGGTGATAGCTGGTCCCTGCTCGGTCGAGTCCCGGGACCAGATTTTCACTACAGCGATCGCCGTGAAAGCCGCCGGCGCAAGCATCTTGCGTGGAGGCGCATACAAACCTCGCACCTCGCCTTATGATTTCCAGGGTTTGGGGATCGAAGCGTTGCGCTTGCTCGACGAAGTGCGGCGGGAACTCGATCTGGCTGTCGTCACGGAAGTGATGAGCACCAATGATATCGACCTGATCGCTGACCATTCGGACATGCTGCAGGTAGGCGCTCGCAACATGCAGAACTACGATCTACTGCGCCAGCTCGCTAAGATCGATAAGCCCATTCTGCTGAAACGCGGTCCCTCGGCAAGCATTAAGGAATGGTTGCTGGCGGCTGAATACCTTCTGGCCGGCGGCAACCCCAATGTGGTCTTGTGCGAACGTGGTATCAAGACATTTGACACCGAGATGACCCGCAACACCCTCGACTTGGCTGCCATAGCCATGGTTCGCGAGCTTTCTCACCTGCCCGTGATAGCCGACCCTTCGCATGGTACCGGCAGGAGAGAGCTGATTCCGCAAGCCAGCCGCGCCGCTCTGGCAATTGGCGCAGACGGCTTGATCATTGAAGTCCATCCGTGCCCGGAACGCGCTCTTTCCGATGGCGCACAATCTTTGAATCTGAAAGAATTTGCCAAGGTCATGGAGGGCCTGTCAGAACCGTTGCGTCCTGTAGCAACCTTCAGCCATGCTATGGCTTGAGTTGGATTTCGAATGAACCGCCGTTCAGTGTATCCTTGTACCCGAGATTTGTAGGGCCAAATCTCGGGAGCTGGATATGAATAGTGCGGTTGTAACCACACAGGCGCCTGCGCGTGTTTCAGGATTGACGTTGTCCCGAGTCGAGGCGATCCCCTGGTATTTGTGGGCCTGCCTGCTGGGTGCAATGTCGATCATCACCGGAGTCTTTTGGGATATATCGTGGCATGAAACCATTGGCCGCGATACATTCTGGACACCCGCACATCTCTTGATCCAGTTCGCTGCCGTATTGGCAGCCATATATTCGTCGTACCTGATTTTCAGCACCACGTTTGGAAACAATACAGCGGCCAAAGAAGCTTCCGTAAAAGTCCTCGGCTTCCGCGGACCTCTGGGAGCGTTCATCTGCGCCTGGGGCGGCGGGGCCATGCTGCTCTCAGCGCCCTTTGACGATTGGTGGCACAACGCTTATGGGCTGGATGTGAAGATCATCAGCCCTCCCCACGTACTCCTGGCGATAGGAATTGCCGGAATTATGTGGGGTGGGGTGATTCTGGTCCTGAGCCACATGAACCGCGCTGAAGGGACGTTGCGCAAGCACCTGGAATGGATGTTGCTCCTCAGTGGCGGCGCCATCGTCGTTCAGGACATGGTCTTCAAGCTGGAATACAACTTTCGCAGCCGCATGCACCTCGCGAGCTTTTACCTGGCGATTGCTCTCGGACTGCCACTTCTCTTGGAAGGCATCGCCCGCGCCACTGAGCACCGCTGGGCACGAACGATTATGACGGGCTTTTATTCGGCCTTTGCCATATTCATGCTGTGGGTCCTTCCGCTATTTCCGGCAGAGCCAAGACTCGCTCCCGTCTACCGGCAGATTACACATATGGTCCCGCTGGCGTTTCCGATCCTGATTATTGTTCCGGCGTTTGTCCTGGATTGGCTCAGCCCGCGGCTCCAAAATTGGACAAAATGGCAGCAGGCCCTGCTGAGCGGCATTCTCTTTGTTGGAGTCTTGATCGCTGTCCAATGGCCGTTTGCCAACTTCCTGATGTTTTCACCGGCGTCGCATAACTGGGTCTAAATCACCTGGGGAAATTGGATGCGCCAGGTTCGCCGGTAGGAGAGCAAACTCACGCTTCAACCTTTCAAAAGGTCCGGAAGATAAGATTATTCCCTAACTTACCCGAGCGGGCCTAGCGTCCAGAGTCTGGAGACCGCGATATGCTCCTATGAGCCAGCAGATTTGCGCAGCAAGATATCCGACAGGCGGAAGCAATTGCGATAGAGGTAGCATTTTTACTCCAAAAACGGAGCGGATTAAGCCGGCAACCACAAAGAAGGTCGACGTCAGCGCAAAACCCGTGACTACCCATGATTCCTGTTTTGTCCACTTGATTCTAAATGCCCGAAGGAAAATAAAATACAGTAGACAAATCGCAGTCAATCCGTATTGCCCGATTAGCTCGACCGAGATGATCCATGACATTTGAGCGCTCGCCTGGGCTGGCGGGTAAGCGGATGACTTCCAAACGGCATAAATGATCGCCAGCACAAGAGATCCCCAAAATGCGCCAACAAACCAATCAAACCGACGGAAGGCACCAAATACGTGAAAGAAGCTCTCTTGCACCGCCAAAAAAGTAAGAGCAACATCGAGGGGTTCAAACCCCCAATAGGCATAGAAATATGCGTCATTGTTTCCGAGAATGGATACCAGGAGGCGTGAACCATCCCGGAGTAATGAGTACAAGATATACCTGAAAAACCAAGGAAATCGCTTTGTCCCCTTGCACCTCATTACTGACCAGGTAATCCACGCCCCAAGAAAACACGCCGATATGAGCGACACTTTCGAAAGAAAGTCCATGATTGGGAAATCGGGCGTGCAAGGTTATCCTAGTTTCGTATCGCCGCTCAAGCTATTTCTCTTTGTATCAACTGGCGCTAGCCCGCAGGCACTACCGGGAACGCATTGTGGCCACGGCACCTGCCCTCCGCCACCCGTCTGCTGCCGCCTTGCCGATTCAAATGAATACTGCGCCTTTGTCACGTGCTGCACTACTTCTGTTCCGCCCAGGTTCGGTACTAGCATGCTTACCCCAAGTCCACTTAACAGTAGCAACCACGTTGTAGCTTTCATAAAGCTCCTCTTGGAAAGAATTGTCACAGAGCGCAAAAGGATATATGCTCGACCCGGTTTACTGGAAGCAAAAATCGCACTGGCGTAAATGAGTCACAAACAAGTGCTTGAGTTCACGCAAAGACAAGAGCCTTCTGGAGGGTAGTTTTATTAATTTTTTTTAATGTTGGGTGTTTCTGTGATTAATCTTGGAGGATGGATTGCACAATTTTTAAGTTATAACTTAGTTACTATCTTAGGTGTTTTCGAAAGGAGCCTAGACAACTCCCCAATCATGCATTTGAGAACATGAATAACCTACAGGAGCCAAAGGGGATGAACGCTCTCCGCAGATCGAGCAAAATCCCAGCTCGACCTAGCAACAAGATTCAGGACCACTGTTTTGGAACCATGATCTACCATTTTGCCTATTGCAGCAGATTTGTCACTTCATCAATAACAAATCTATATAATGATAAGAGAAACAAAAGAAAAACTACTACCCGAAGCAGCACTGATTCCATTTTTGCCAAAAACTCGATTAAGCGATTCCAGTCCATAAAAAATTCGGTTTAACCTCCAACCTCATTTTTCATCAAGTTGACTCAGCGATCAATTTCAAAAAACCGGCGGGAAAATTACAAGAAGTTCTAATGATCCATTTGAAATGAAAGTTTTGGTGACTGGCGGGAACGATGCAAAATCAAGGACAAAAGCTCGGCTGTTCGTATCAGCCGAGCCTTCGTCAATCATCAATAGCAATCTGGATTGTATGAAGCAATATCTTCGTGGATTAGTTGCGCCGGCGTATCTCCATCAAAGGCCAGTTCTACAGGCGGTAAATTCATAGACTCCTCCAAAGCCCACCCTGCCTGTTTTGTTAGTCCTAGCTCCTTAATAAGGAGTAGGGAAAGTTGACGAGGGTGCTGCAATACTCCACTTTCATCAGTACACTCGCGCATAATTGTGTCGACTATCTCCATAGCTTTATTTAGCTTTATGCCACAAGAGCATAGAAGGTCGCAAAGGTGGATTTTGGAGAGTGGTGTATGCCCCGCATGAGGTCCTACTAAAGATGCATAGAGCGCCTGTGCAATAGCGAAACCTCTCCAATCCTCCCTATGCTCTATAAGATTAACTCGCCCTGTCTTATTGACACGAGTTTCTTCAAGCCGAACTTTTGCCTCCGTGATAGTCCGATCGAGCGCACGATACTCCTCATAGAGCCGGCGACTCCATCCCCATCTTCGCGAAAGGAGAAAAAAACTGAGCGGCATAGTTATCTCCGCAAACAATAATGTTACAACGCGCACGGCAGGCATATTTGCAGATATACAAATGTCAGCTGTACCAAGCATGATAACCAAACCGACAAGAGCTATCACAGAAAACAACCGACTCAGCCGATCGTGTTTTTGGCAAATACGTGGCGCCGGGTCTTGGGCGATGCCAAAATAAGCGGCGCGATCTAAAAATGCCTGCACAAGTTTTGATTGCTTCTCGGCGCATTGATCAATCGACTCGTTAATAATTCCTCCTTTCTTTCTCTCAGAACTAACTCCAAGGTTCTTTTTATGGGGAGGAGTAAATGTGTCATTCCTGTTATCCATAGACCATCCTGCAATATTGAAGGCTCTTACGAGTTTATCCAGTTTCGAGTTCCATTTTGTCTCCCCATGAACAATATCCAAAGCGGACAGACTAACGACGATACTTCCAGTGCGCAGAGAATAGCCAGATTGTTTTAGGAGCGCCTTAACCTCCACTTCTTTTTTCAATGCGGAAAAATAAGAATTGAAAACAAACCTTTTTGGCAAAGTATCGCGCTTGGCTAACACGATCGATACTGCGCTTGCACCGAGCTTTTTGAGTGATGCTATCAATCGACGTACTTCGCGTCGATTATAGCGAGCAAATTCAATGACGCCAATGGCAAGATCGGGTGACGGCATCGATTCCCTCCAGGCTAGAATGTCATTTACATTGTCCACGCCGGGCATATCCCACAAAGTTAGCTTTTTAAAGTCATCAGTTTCTAAGTTAACCACGGTAACTGCGGGGCTGACCGCGAAATCCTCCATGCATCCTGCAGAGCCTAAATCCATGAGAGTGCCTGTGAATCCAGAAGATCTCGTACCGTCGTAGTCACTGGTATCCGTAATTTCCGAGGTGCGATTGTCAAATATGTGTGGTACCACTAAACGATGCCGTAGTTTAGTGAAATAGCTTACTACTGCCGCAACAAACGTAGACTTCCCTACATCATGCTTTCCGCAAATAACGATACGCTTTAGTATTGGCTCGTTGGTGACCACATTGGGTTTATCTGGAGACGTGGAGAGCTTCTGGCTGTCGTGGCTTCCAATTTTTGCCACATTCGATTTATCACAAATAGGCAAATCTGACACCAGGTGTAGTTTGGCCGACACCATGTCGTCCGCACTATACTGAAAATCAACATCTAAACGCTGGAGACCATGACTTGCTGAGTTTCCCAATTGAATATTCCAGCGCTCAGTCTTAGCCATGCCGTCATAAGTTAAAACGTAGGTCGCCAGGTTGACCCTCTTGTCGTCATCGTTAACGCCAATGACCTCGACGACATTGGCACCGTCTTCAAGGAGCAAGCTAGTAGAATGCGTTTCAATATCCAAACTGCCGCGTTCAACCCCATCAACTGAAATGATGTACGCGCGGGGCACAGTTCGGGATTGTTTGTTTTGTTCTTCAATAATGGCATTTTTGATCCGATTGAGGTCCAAATCGGATGCTGGGACCGGGGTGGCAGAGCCAGGCCCAGGGCCATCAGGCGCGATTCCGGAAAATTCAGGGATTAGAAATATGTTCTCTTCCGGCGTCACGCCCACATTGGAGGCGATCTTGTTGAACGTATCGATATCGGTAAGGTTGCGGTGTAGTGTCATCTCGACCACATTCTCATCTGGAATTATTCCTTGAATGACTGAAGGGACCAAGTGATCCTGATTGGGGGGTGGCGGTAGTAAATGCTGGAACAATATTGATATAGATCGTATTTCTTGTTCAGTGGCAGGTCGCTCTTTGAATCTGTAGCTTTTTTTGGTGTATGTGACGCGCAATAAGTCGCCGAACCTCTTCTCCAAATGTGTCATTGTGCTTTTCTTAATCCGTGAAACGCTAGATGAGTCTTTGGTCGCGCTTCTGTTATTAGCAATTGAATCGTATAACCTTAGAGTTGTGGGAGCGGGATAATTATGGAAAATCTGAGTCATTGATACGGCAGTTTGAAAAGAGGTTCGATTTAAAGATAAAGTTGCAATCTCCTGGCAAAAACATCGATACCAGTAATTATCATCCTGCGGCAGTTGGATCGCCTCGGCTTTCATCTGCAACCTCCTAATTTCTCCCAGCAACACCTGTCGACGAACCGCAGCTTCGTTGTTAAGAGGGCGGTAGGATGCACGCGGCGTCGCAGCTTCATAACGCGAACGCTGGTTGTCCAGTAGAGCGGATACTGCGCTTTTAGTCTTTGCCCAGGCGATGGTAACAGCTTGCTCTGCTTTCTCCTTATCCGGCAGCAACCACAAAGCTATTTCATAGTCTTCTCTTAGCCTCTCTTCGATAGCAGGCTCCGCAGTTTGTGGTTTGCCTAGTACCACGCTCTTTAACACTTTTTTAACTACTTCGCTGTCCATCTCCTTAACCTCGCACTGAAGAGTTTTGCTTGATTTCCCGAGCAGAATACCTTTCGAAGTGGATGGTGATCCACCGGGAAAAGATGCAAAATTAAGTTACGTGACATGGTTACCGAAATAAAAGGGTCAGGTAAATGACATTTTCCCGAAGTATTTGCAAGGTTGGGCTTTTGTGGTTACTCGTAAAATAGGGCAGTTTGATTTTCATATTCTTGTATTTCAGCTGGAGCCTCTGGCGAACCTAAGTCCATCTTAAGAGGCAGAAACTTTATCGATCTGTTCGAACTTAGTTCTCCTGTGGGGAAAACAGAAACTGTAAACCGTTGATTTAAAGAGAGATCGACATTATTGACTTAAAGTTGAATTCGGCTGCGCTTTCGACAATCTTGGGCGAAAAATGAGGCTTGAAGCCATCCATCCATGATGAAACGCAGAATTTGGTTGCCCATGTCTCGATCTTCTTAAGTGTCTCATGATGAGACGATTCGCGGTCATCAGCCAGTTCGATAAAAGTAGTTTGCAGATATTATAATAGCTTTCGTCCATGCCCACCGTATTCCACGGCTTTACTTGACAGTAACCACTCACGCCGGGTCCGACGTCTGTTTGTTTTCAATCCATCATTCATCAAAGCCGAAAGGAATATTCCATGCCATCCAGAGTATCTCGCAGGATATTGTCGTCCACCTTGTTCCTACTCCTGAGCATTGCAGCTTTTGCCCAAACCAAATCCCGGCATTTTGTTTTCGACTACTCATTTACGGTTCGCAATACCGACCCAGGCAAGCCGTTACAAATCTGGTTTCCCATAGCCGCTTCGGACCAGTTTCAACAGGTGAGGATCATCTCCAAATCCGGCGATCTGCCATTGCTCCAGACTCGCGAGTCCGAGAATGGCAATCAGATGTTCTATGCCCACACTGATAAGGCTGACAAAGCTGAGTATCACTTCAGCGTTAAGTATGACGTGGTCCGCTACGAGCACCTCGCCGATACTGCCGCACATAGGCACGTTTCGCAGAAAACGCTGGATCGTTTCTTGCAACCGGACAAGCTTGTACCGGTTACTGGCCGTCCTGCTGATCTCGCGGCGCAGCAGGTCAAACCCGGAATGTCGGAGATGCAAAAGGCGCGCGCATTCTACGATTTCACGTTCGACAATATGCGCTACGACAAGAGCGGCTCTGGCTGGGGACGCGGCGATACCCTTTGGGCTTGTGATTCCAAGCATGGCAACTGCACCGATTTCCACTCGTTGTTTATCTCCATGGCGCGCTCCCAGCACATTCCTGGACGCTTTGAAATGGGATTCTCCGTGCCCGAGAATCAGAGTGCCTCTGATATAGCCGGCTATCATTGCTGGGCGGAGTTTTACACGCACGAGCGCGGATGGGTTCCCGTAGACATTTCCGAAGCATGGAAACACCAGGAAAAACGCGATTACTTTTTCGGCGCCCACGATGTCAACCGGATACAGTTCAGCGTAGGCCGTGACCTGGAACTCAGCCCCAAGCAGCAAGGCGATCGGTTGAACTACTTTATCTATCCCTATGTTGAAATGGAGGGAAAGCCTTATCCCAATGTCGCCAATGCATTTTCATTCAGCGACGCAGGTTCGGCTCAACAAGCAAAGGCGAAGTAACGAACCTACCGAGACGAGTCCGCGATGGATATACTTGAAACACTTATGCGTCTCCCCCGCTCTCTATCCCTGTTGTTCTTGGGATGCGCTTCGCTCTTCGCTCAGCCTGTGCCAGCCAAACACGCCCGCGTAGAATTAATCGCGGAAAACACTGGCGTTACTCCCGGCCACAAGCTCTTATTGGGCGTACATTTCCAACTTGAAAAAGATTGGCACATGTATTGGATCAATCCGGGGGACTCCGGCCAGCCTCCGGTGATTCGCTGGCAGCTTCCATCGGGCTTCAGCGTTGAAGAGGTTCAGTGGCCGCGTCCGGAAAAACTGAAGAGTTCGCAGTCTGCCGATTATGTTTTCAAAGACGATCTCTTGCTCATGATTCCAATGACTGTGCCATCCAGCCTCAACAGCAATTCTCCGGCAGTCGATCTCAATGCGGATGTCAACTGGCTGATCTGCCGGGAAATCTGTCTGGCGGACCGCGCACGGCTTCATCTTGCCTTGCCGGTTTCTTCTACTCCATCTCCAGACAAACGCCATGCTCAGCTCTTCGGCCATGCCAGGCAGCTTTTACCTCAAGCATGGCCTGCACGATGGAAGGCCACTGCGACCTCCAACAAAGATGATTTCGTTCTGTCCATTACGGCAGGCAAGCCGCTGCGAGAGGCGGAGTTTTTTCCATTGGAGTTCAGCCAGATTGATAATGGCGCTCCCCAACCTTGGAGAGTCACTGCACAAGGAGCAAGGATCACTCTCAAGAAATCCGAGCAACTGGTGAAACCAGTCTCCACACTGCGGGGACTTCTGGTGACGCGCGACGGACGTGCTTACGAACTCGCCGCTCCCGTAGTCCAATAATGAGCATCGAAATCATAAGGAAGCACTGCCTGATAGGAGGGATGCCATGAAGAAGTTCTTGTTATCGATTGCCAGCTTGAGTGTTGTGTTTATTCTGATCTCTTCTGCCTTGGCCGCCAAAGTGGGTGAGCCGGCGCCTGACTTCACCGCCACTGACAGCAACGGAACCCGCCATCATCTCGCCGACTACAAAGGAAAATATGTGGTGCTGGAGTGGCACAACCAAGGCTGCCCCTACACGCGCAAGCATTATGACAGCGGCAATATGCAGCGTCTCCAGAAAGAATGGACCAGCAAGGGCGTAGTGTGGTTCACGGTTATCTCGTCAGCTCCGGGAACCCAAGGCTACGTGACCGGCCAGCAGGAAAATGAATACGTAAATAAGATGAAAGCCGTTCCTTCAGCCGTGTTACTCGATCCGGAAGGCACGCTCGGGCACTTATATGCAGCCAAGACAACGCCTCACATGTATATCATCGACCCCAGCGGAAAATTGATCTATAACGGCGCGATCGACGATCATCCAACGGCGGATCCTTCCGATATTCCGACCTCAAGAAACTATGTGTCGACTGCATTGCAGCAAGCCATGAATGGAAAGCCTGTCAGCGATTCAGCGACGCGCCCTTACGGATGCACCGTAAAGTACAAGGATTAAGCGCTCAACACCAGGTAGCTGACACCGAACCAGAGGAGGAATCCCACGGTCTTGATGGTGAGGCGAAAATAGATACTGTCAAGCATGCGATTGTTTTCTCCACCGAACATATAGACTCCTTAATAATCCTTTCGTTGTGTATATGTGCATCCGGCATGCCAAATCACGAATGGCCGCTAAAGCGTTGAAGTAAAGGGAAAACTCGGATTCAAGCAAGAGAGAACGATGCCCTCGTATGTTCGCTTTCGCCAAAGGCTGTTCGGTAGCGAACAGCAAGCATCAAGCTATTGGCAGGCTTGGCCTTGTGACGGTAATCCGAGGTCGATCATCTGAGGTCGATCGGGTTTGGCGGGGCTACTCCAGCATTTGAATAGAAGAATCCGCGATCAGGACATCAGGGGATCGGTATTTTTCTACCTCTGCGCTTTTCTGCGTCCTCTGCGGTTGAGTCTGATTTTGACTTTGCGGCCTTCGCGTCCTTTGCGGTGAACCGGTTTTTGGTTGTGGCTCCGCAACGCTGCGGTTACTAGGTCTTGGGTTTGGCTTTTAACCGCACCTGGCCATCTGTCTCTTCCACGGAATATTCCACTGCCGGGCAGCCGTATTGTTTGCGGATCTGTGCGGTCTTCTGGCGAACAAAGCTCTTGAACGATTCCAGCGATCCGCCCCCGCTCTCGCCGGTCTTGCCACGTGCTTCGGTGAGGGCACGAAACAACGCTTCCACATTTTCCCGATCGGAATCTACATCGGTACAGGCAACGCTGAAAGGCTTGTCATCATGGTGCGCATGGGGCTTCAAAGCCTCTTCGGCTGCGTGTTGTTCTTCGCCCCGCAGGCCCTGAATGCCTAACACCGCATCCTGGGGACGCCGGTAGCCCTCTTCCTTGATTCTCAGTTTTTGCTGCCAGAGCGCAGAAAACAGCGCATACCGCTGTTGGATGGAATTAAAGCGAAACCTCTGAGCAAAGTTCAGCTTCGATCCGTCGGAATATTTCTTCAGAAGACCATGGACGCGCCATTCAACCTCGGCTGGGACTTTCTTCGACCCCCCGCCAAAATAGATGTCGTATTCGATCTTCAGGCGGCGGACGTAATCATCAAGTTGGGATATTTCCTCATCAATCGTCACGGACAAAAACCCCCGCGCGGACCCACTACTCACGGCCTGCCCATTGACCGGAATATACCACAGAATAAGGCCTATCCCTTCAGGCCGCCGGGTCAGGATGCAATCAAAAGTGCAAGCCCAACAATCTGCAAGAGTCCAAGGCAGTGGGGGTGACCCCACGTTGCGAGATGCTTTGAAGTCGTGTTTTTTCTCACAAATTTGAATCGCGCCCAAGCCACCTTAAATCCTCTGCAATGCTAACAATCGAATTCGTGCCGAGGCGCGAAGAAGTTCATCAAGCCGCCTTCAGATCAGTGGCGTCTGTGGAGATCAGTGGTAATCAAGTATTGATCCGCGTTCTTCCGCGTTAATCCGCGGTAAAAACGGGTTCGGTTGTGGCTTTGCTTCTCTGCGCAATTCTGCGCTCTCTGCGGTGGGATTTGATTTGACTTCCTCTGTGCCCCTTCGTGTCCTCTGTGGTTTGCTTTTCTTTTTGAGGTTTTTCTCCGTGTCTCCGTGCCTCCCGTGGTGGGTTTTGGTTGTTGGTTGTGGCTCTGCTAGTTTGTGCCCTCTGCGGTTGGCTTGACAGCTTCTGATTCGTGTTCATTCGCGTGTATTCGTGGCTAAAAAAGGTTTCCAAACACTAACCATGCCCACGAAAAAGTCTCGCTTTAGCCCAAAATGTGAGTGGGCTCTCCAGAAACTGCTTTTCGTAACTCAGTTAGTTTTACTGAATGCTGATTGCCAAGTGCAATCTCCCAACATCGCCATACGGCCATGTCCGCTGCAAATTGCATCAAAGCTTTTGTTATGTGTCCAGATAACGCATCAGACCACAAAATCCGCATTGTTATAGCCGACGACCATACCGTGCTGCGCGAATCGCTCGCGGCCCTGCTTTCCACCCAGCCCGAGTTTCATGTTGATGGGCTTGCCGCCAACGGCCAGGAAGCCCTTGCCCAGGTGCAACAGTATCATCCAGAGGTTCTGGTGCTTGATTTGTTCATGCCCGGCGGCGATGGCTTCGAGGTCCTGCGCACGTTGGACCGCGCTGGAAGCCGGGTTGCGGCCGTGGTCCTGACCGGCTCCGACAGCGAACTGGACTATGCGCAAGTAGTAAAACTGGGTGCCCGTGGGTTGGTCCTCAAGACTGATGGCCCGGAGAAGCTCTTTGCTGCAATTCGCACCGTCGCCAATGGCGAACTCGCGTTCTCCGATGAACTCGCGCAACAGGTTCTGACCACCATGACGGCTGAGTCAAAGAGTTCTGCGAACGCGCTGATCCGGCTCTCCGAGCGGGAACGCCAGATCGCCTTCTATGTGGCCCGAGGAATGAAGAATAAGGATATCGGCCAAACCCTCACTATCAGCGAAAACACCGTAAAACGCCACCTGCAAAGCATCTTCACCAAAACCGGAGCCCGCGACCGGCTTGAACTGGCAGTCCTGGCATTGAGCGAAGTCGGCAAAGCAGCATGAAGAATTTAAAATCTGCCAATTTCAAATTTGTAATTTGAAAACCAAGGCCCTACCGCAATACTGTTCAGTTAAGGAAAGTTCTAAAAAAACGGATCGTCATCCTGAATCCACTGATAGGAATTTCTTAATTTGTAATTTGAAACAAATTTGAACATTTGACTCATCCGCAGCGAGAATTCAAGGCCTGGATCCGGCTGCTGCCCTAATTCGTGCTTATTCGTGGCTAAGAGGTTTGGCATACTAGCCATGCGCATAATGCTGCTTCCCTCAGCCCAAAAGCTGAGCGGGCTGAATGCTGAGTGCCAATGGCTGAGTGCTAAGAATTCTCCCGCCGGCCAAACTCCTTTTCCGCCTTCACTCCCGCCAACGCGGACTGTCCTCTGGGAATGCTCAACGATTTCCATTCCACCCCCCGCAGATGTTTCGCAAGAAAAACGATTTGTCCTGCGTGATAGGCGTAGTGCAGGAGCTGGCGGTTGATGGCGGCCAGCACTGTGTGCTCTTGGCCGCGAATCAAAACGATGCGGCTCAGATCATTTGGTCCAAGCGTGTCGAGGGCCTGAAATACGCAGCGCCATCCAGCTTCCCACCATGCCAGGACCTGTTCCGGTGTAGTCGCCGGGTCCATTACAAATTCCTGATCGCGGTTGCGGTCTGGTTTTTCCCCATCGGTTGTCAGAAAATCGGTAAACCGTGAGCGCATGTTGCCCGCCAGATGTTTCACGATAAGAGCAATGCTGTTGGCCTCGGAATCAAGGCAGATGAACCAATGCTCAGGAAGCAACTGGGCAAAAGCTTTCTCCGCCACACGCTTGTATTGATGAAGATTGTGCCGTGCTTCTTCGAGATAAAGTTGAGCAATTTGAGAATCCATAGAATTTAAACCCAGTTTAACTCGTCAGTTTACTAGATCAGTGGCGTCTGTGAAGATCAGTGGTAAGCAAGTATTTGATCCGCGTTCTTCCGCGTTAATCCGCGGTAAAAACGGGTTCGGTCGTGGCTTTGCTACTCTGCGGTCTCTGCGTACTCTGCGGTTGACTATTGGTTTTGATCCTCAGTTTGATTTATTAAATCCAAAATTTCATAGTACTTTGGTAACCATCCGGGTTAGAATCGTGCCAACGAAATGCCTTTGTCTCCCCATGTGCGCCACCGTCGGGACTTGGCTGGAGCTATCTCTGCCATCATTATTATTATTGCGTGCGCAATCTTACCTGCCTGGGCTTTGAATCAATCCCTCCAGATCACAGTACATGACGAAGCCGGTAAGCCCGTTTCTGGCGCGACGATCACCGTAAAACTCGATGGCCTACTGGTGCAGACCGCCAGGACCACCGATGAGGGCAAAGTCAGCTTTTCAAACCTGCTGCCGGGCGAATTCAAATATACGGTCTCCAAGACTGGCTTTCAGCCCCTTGAAGACCAGCCGCTTGCTCTCACTGCCGATTCGCCTGCCAGCCTGGACATCACTCTGATCCCCAAGATCGAGGTTCATCAGTCCGTGGATGTAAAGGGTGACGCGACTCCTGTCAACGTGGGCTCGTCTCCGCCGCAAACCATGGAGCGCGAACAGGCCAAATCGCTGCCGCAAAGGCCCTCCACCATCCTCGACGCGCTGCCGACGCTTCCCGGAGTAGTGCGCGCGCCGAATGGTGAATTGACGATTGCTGGAGCCTCAGAACAGCACAGCGCGTTGCTCGTGAACTTTGTGGATACAACCGATCCTGCTACCGGACAGTTTGGCCTGACCATTCCCGTCGACAGCGCGGAATCGGTGAATGTGATGTCGTCACCTTTTCTGACTCAATATGGAAACTTCAGCGCGGGCGTTGTTTCGGCTCTCACGCGTCCGGGCGGCGACAAATGGAACTATGAATTGAACGACCCCATGCCCGAGTTTCGTATCCGTAGTCTGCACCTCCAGGGGTTACGTTCGTTGACGCCGCATGCCACCGTAAGCGGTCCAATCCTGCGCCAAAAACTTTATTTTGCCGAGGCGTTGCAGTATCAGCTCGATAAGACGCCGGTGCGAACCCTGCCTTTTCCCTTCAACGAGACCACCTCCACCTCGGTCAACTCCTTTACTCAGCTCGATTACATTTTTCGTCCGACGCACACCCTGACCGGGACCGTGCACGTTGCTCCGCAGTCCACCGAGTTTGCCAATCTGGATTTTTTCAACCCGCAACCTGTAACACCCAACTTTGATCTGCAGGCGGGTGGGGCGGCATTGATTGATCGACTCACCCTCGGCAGCGGTGTGCTGCAAAGCACGGTGGCCTGGCAAGACTTCCATGCCATGGTAACTCCGCAGTCGACCAGAGGACGAATGATCATCACCCCCCTGGGAAACCGGGGCAACTATTACAGCCGGCAGTCGCGTCATTCTTTCCGGGCGGAGTGGCTGGAAAACTATGCCTTTGATCCAATTGAAGCCAAGGGACTACACAGCATCCAGATCGGCACGACCGTGGCTCGCAGCGAAGATCGCGGTATCTTTCGTTTCAGTACCATCGACCTGCGCGACATGCGAGTGCTTCTTCGCCGGTTGGAATTCACCAACGGCTCGCGTTTTCATGAACAGGATCTGGAATTAGCCACCTACGTCCAAGACCATTTCGTGCTCAGCCGGAGATTCGCGCTCGATGGCGGCATTCGGCTTGAAGGGCAAACGATTACAGGCGCCGCGCGGCTCGCGCCCCGGACGGGCTTTGTCTGGAGTCCGCTGGGTGAAACCCGCCGCACTGTCATCCGGGGCGGGGTTGGCGTCTTCTACGATCATGTCCCGTTGAATGTTTATGCCTTTGAGCATTATCCCCAGGAAAGTGTCACTGATTTCATCGATTCCGGCTTAACTCTTCAGGCTATGCAACCCTTTGCGACTCAAGTCAACGTAGTGCCGCAAGCTAAGGTGCGTTTGTCCGGCGTCAATCGCAAGTTTCGTCCCTATAGCCTGACTTCCAGCCTGGAACTGGAGCAAGGCTTAGGACGCCTGGTGAATTTGCGGGCGAAGTTCACCGACCGCAATTCTGACGGGCTGGTGGCGATCAATCCCAACCCGTTGCCCAACGGGCAGACGTCGTTTGTAGCCTCCGCTGCGGGGTTTGCGCACTACCGGGAGATTTCGCTGACCGCTGGTATCGGCGCCGCAACCAAACGAAAGCTGTTTCTGGCCTACACGCACAGTCTCGATCGCGGCGACCTGAATGCTTCTTCCGGATACACCGGGAATTTTCCCTTTCCCATCCTCAATCGCGACCAGGTGGCGAACCTTTATACCGATGTACCTCACCGAATGTTGGCCTGGGGTGAATCGCCTTTACCGTGGCGTATGCACATCACTCCGCTGGTCGAGTATCGGACCGGCTTTCCTTTCACCGTGACCAACGCGCTTCAGCAATATATCGGTATCCCAAACCAGAGCCGCTTCCCCAATTTCTTCTCATTCGATGCGCGTCTGTCCAAGGACTTCCAGGTTACCTCGAAGTACGCACTGCGACTGGCCACAAAAGGATTGAATCTAACCAACCACTTCAACCCTCTGGCCGTGCATTCCAACATTGGCGACCCCCAATTTGGAGCTTTCTTTGGAACCTATAAGCGGCGTTTTAAATTGGATTTTGATGTGTTGTTCTAGTGCCCTGACCGCATGGTTTTTGGATACTACCAGCCAGCGAAGCTGGCGACATTCTTCTAGCCCACAACGCAAGTTGTGGGTAAAGAGACAGAATAGACGCAGAGCTGGCGAAGCCAGCGACATAGCTGTACGTCATTCCCATTTTCATACGATCGACAGCACTAGGATCGCTGCTGGCTACTGGATACTAGCTCTAGACGTATCATCTCGGCAAGAACCCTGATCGTCAGCCCGAAGGTCTGCCCATGCGTCAGCGAGGGTAGACCTGAGAGATCTTGCATTTCGCCGAGGTTTTGTCTGATCCCACTTCTACGAATGTCGTCGCATCCCATCTGGGCCAATAAGGACGCTCCCATTTCTTCTTCATATTCTTCTTCATGCGACCGAATTCATCTTCGTCAACCGGACTCGTAAACATGACGGCATACAATCCTGGGTGCGGTACTGTTACCAGAAATTCGAACTTATCTTTGGCCTGAGGCCGCATTTCGTCTTCTAGTATTTTATCGGGACGTCTGTATTCCACCGAGGGACTTACCAGCCAGAATCTCTTCAGATCACCTTTTTCAAATTGCATCAAAGGATTTTTCATAGAAAAGACACTTGAAACGACAATGGGACCTTGAGGGATGGAGTTCTTTCCCTTACATTTTGGAGTTCCATCGGTTTCGTTGATTTCACATATCTCGGGCGTTGCATCTGACATCATTCCACACTCACATAAGTGAAGGTTCGTTTGTGACGTTCCCACATTCTTGAGAGTGACAACCCCTCGAATGAAGCGCATGTCCGGCATCCTGCTTACAAGCAAACAAGCTTTATTCTCATCAGTCAGAATCGCTTCTTCTGCAAAGACCCTTACCTCAAGGGCCGGAACTTCGCGAGCAGTTTTTTCTTCAGATTGTCTCCACCAGGTCCAGACAGCCCAAAAGGCACCGAACCCGAATGCCAAGATCGTGACAATGCTTTGTAGGATCGTGAGTTTGCTTTTCGTGTCCCACCGCTTCCACCACTTCCATCGCCTCCAGAACATTGCGGCTTCCTTTCCGGCACGAATCACCCTTTTCAGAGGTCACAGAGAGTGTGAATTATAAATGGGCCAGCGCGTGGCCTAGGGAGCGTAATCAAACAAGATCGACTAGACTGCACTGAAGCAGCTTGGCTTTATTCCTAGAATCAAAATGATTGTAATTTTGACCAGCGTTGATCTGCGCTGAATGAACGCCGAAAAAAAAAATGGCTCTGATTTCAAAATCACAAATTAGAAATTAGCTTGCCTCTGCCTCCAGGTGAGCGTTCGCACTCGAGCGCTGTTCTTGTGGTGAAAGGACGCGCATCTGCTTCCAGTCATAGGCAAACTCTTTTCCGCAATCGAGACACACAATATATGTACCGGAGCAATGAGATTCACCCGGACGCTGTGGGGCTACCTTGCGCGTTATGGGGAAGCTAACACGTTTGTGCCAGCAACCGAACAGCATATCGAATACCTTCACCTTCTCCTCCTAAAACTTCTTTGCCTTACCTTTATTAGTGAATGCAAACCCGATTTTGTTTCATTTGTTTTTGCACAAAGGATAAGTGCTTTCCTTGCATCACTTTCCAAGGTGCCTTCTTTATTAGCTCAAGCGCCTTGCACCAGCTTCAGTGCGCGAATCCAAGCTTTCCTACATAGAGAAGACGCAAATCCAATAGAAAACCCTGCGTCGGGCCGTGCAAGGTCTCCTCGGAGCTGCTAAGTATTCTGGAAAACTGACCCATTAACCGAACTCAGGGCTTGAGAAAGACGAAATCCGTGCCCTTGGTTCGGGAAAATCACAAATTTAAAATTACACCTTAAAAATTAGCACTACTACTCTGGTCCAAATTCTAGCCATAGAACAACTACTGTGGTTCGGGCCAATAGCGATACTACTATTTGACGAAATAGATTTTGTATCTTATTGAAAAATAAGGAGATATAGTTGTCGATTCCTATTGACAGTTTTTAGGATAAACCCTATCTTCCGAAGTGGCGGCGAGATTTTTGAAGCTCAATCGCCACCAAACGGGAGATACCACCTGTGGAGTTCACGGGAAGCAAGAGCGAGGAAGAGGAGATGGCATTAGCTGACCTCTCGTCGCATCTACCCCGACGCCTCCCCTGGTGCTCCGATGAGGATTACGAGTCGGTCGTGGCGGAATTGTCCGCCGAACTATGCCGCTGGAGTTAGCCGCTAGCAGCTGTTGGGCTGTCGGTTCTTAGCTTTGGTCTCCTGGTCTTTTCGTCCAGGAGCGAACCGGCTGGAAGCGAGAAGCAAATAACATCACCGCTTGTTGTGAATTCTCCAGCAAGCGCGAAGAATTCGGGTCATTCGCGCGGACCATAACTTGAGCCGTTATCGCGGCGTTCGAGCCGCGAGGCGAAACCCTGAGCGGAGCGAAGGGTCTAAAACAATTCGGGGTCATTCGCGCGGACCATAACTGGCGTGGCTTATAGATTCAGGTTGATCCAAGTGTGTCCAAATTGGGTAATTGGGTAATTTGGTAAATGGGTAAATTGAAAATTACCCAATTACTCATTTACCCAATTACCAAATTCACGAACGCCCTATAGCTTGTAGATATACCACAAGATTTTGTGTCTTGACTTTAGCTATACCACGACGGAAAATCGGCTATGGCAAATAAAAAGCGAAATAGAGTTTCGGCGACCGGGAGGATCCCATGCATGAATTAAGAAACAGCTTCGGCCGTCGTGATCCGCAACCGAAAAACCCGTGCCGTCGCTTTCCCCGCCAACGCAAGCCGATGATGGATTTCGTCGAGGCCGTGGCCTATTGCGAGGACCAGGATGACCTGGTTGGCGCGCTCTGCCTGGTTCTGGGTCAGAAGCCCAGTTACATGGCAATCCAATCAGCCTGGCCATGGCTGGAGGCACGGATCAAGGTCCCATGCCGGTGCCCGATCCTGCATCCTTCGGTGCTGGTCACTCTCTGCCACCTGTTTGACTATCACGTTACCGACCTGAGGAACTGGTCGTTTTCAAGGCTCATGCAATGGGCCCATAACGTTCAAAGGCGGATCGCGCCTCCTACATCGCAATCGGAAGACCGCGAGCGCAAGCATCGGCCAAACACGTTGATAAACAACGGATGTTTACCGGACGGCCACGGCACCGGTCGCGTGAAGGGGAGAGGTTGTCGCTGCCGCTGCCACAGCAAGGCCAGACCGGCCCGGACCACGCCGCGACCGAAAGCCAAAAAAGCAAGACGAAGCAGGTAAGGCGATTGGGTAATGAGCAATTTGGTAAATGGGTAATTTGGTAATTGGGTAAGTTGAGCCGTTATCGCGGCGTCCGAGCCGCGAGGCGAAACCCTGAGCGCAGCGAAGGGTCTTAACAATTCGGGGTCATTCGCGCGGACCATAACTTGAGCCGTTATCGCGGCGTCCGAGCCGCGAGGCGAAACCCTGAGCAGAGCGAAGGGTCTGAACAATTCGGGTCATTCGCGCGGACCATAACTTGAGCCGTTATCGCGGCGTCTGAGCCGCGAGGCGAAACCCTGAGCGCAGCGAAGGGTCTTAACAATTCGGGGTCATTCGCGCGGACCGTAACTTGAGCCGTTATCGCGGCGTCCGAGCCGCGAGGCGAAACCCTGAGCGCAGCGAAGGGTCTTAACAATTCGGGTCATTCGCGCGGACCATAACTGGCGTGGCTCATAGATTCAGGTTGATCCAAGTGTGTCTTGAAATGCAGCTACTGGCTACGAGCCTCTAGCTTATTACTTTGCTAAAGCACCACAACGACTAACGATTATCAAATCACTCGGTTTTTTTCGAAGCAACTCATTCAGAAAATCCAAAGCTACAAGCTAAAAGCTAGGAGCTAACAGCTACCTATGTCCAGAAAAGTGTGTCTCTTGCAATCCCGAGAAGTGGAAGCGCTCGTCAAGTTCAAGCGCAGGCCAAACTGTTACTGCCACGGACATATTACACGCGAGGAAGCGGACGAAGCCTTGAGATGCCGTGATCTTAAATACATTGGGCTGGGACGGACCTACGCGATGATCGTCCCTAATGGCAAGCTAGGCTGGCGAACCGTGACCCAGAAATTCCTGGGAGAAAGAATCGGTTACACGACTTTGCAATTGAGGGGATAGCAGGTCGCAGTTTCAGCCATTAGCTATTAGCTGTTAGTGCTTTGTGACCGCGTAGAAATCGCATCGCAATGGGATAACCCACACCCCCTGTCATCCTGAACGTAGCGCGACAAGAAATCTTATAACTACGAATACGATTGGCGCGGAGTGAAGGACCCCGAGAATGTTTAGGGCTTAATTACAGATACGAGGTGTTCTACCCACGTTTATACCAGAGGGTTCCGATGGGCTACCCGGTCAAATATCTCGGATCAGCAATTTAGCGTGAAACATTATCGGGGTCCTTCACTCCGCGCCGATCATAAACATAGTTTGTGAGTTTTTTCACGCGCTACGTTCAGGATGACAGGGGAATAAGGGCATCGCAAAAACGGACCATTTTCTAAAAGTAAGTGACATTAGGCTAAAGCCCGCGATTTTATTGAACTCTATCGGCACGAATAAATTTTCCTTCGTTGCCTCAGGACAGGCTGTGCCCTGACACAAACCTATTTTTGAAACACGCTCTAAGAACTAACAGCTAAGGGCTGCCCCATGAAAACACACTCATCTCACCGATCAAGAGTACGCCGGTGTTCCGTCAGGAATGGAGTTCAGTCCACGATCCTCGATCCTGACGTTCTGGCGCCTGAACCCGCCGTCCAGGAAGAAAGCGATATCGATTGGGAATGGGAAGGTATCGCACGTCGCGGCAATCGTAAACCCAATCTGGATGACTATGATCGCTGGCCAATGATCGTGGGCTCATTGGCCGGCGATAAGACCGGCCGCAATCATTTTTGAAAAGAAACAAATAGAAGTCAGGAGTCAGAAGATCAAGAAGCAATTGAAATTTTGGCAATTACGGCGATTTTGGCAATTTTGGCAATCCGGCCAAACCGCTGGTTGGGGCTGACTCCCGACTTCTGACCGGCCGCAATCATTTTCGAAGGATGGCAAAAGCTATGAGCAATAGTTCTCAGGGCATCATTGATTCTCTCAAAGAAGGCCTCTCAGCGAAGCTAGGCATTGTATTGGCAATTGTGATGGCGGGTTTGTCATTTGTGAACCAGTACTCCTCGCGCAATACCCATATTGAAGACCTGCAAAAAGACCAGGAGCGGCGGCTCGAACTTCTCGAAAAAGACGCAGTGACTCGCCGCGAAGTCGATGCCGTGAAGGCCGTAGTCGATCGAATCGAGAACAAACTCGATTCCTATCGCGATGAGGAGTTGGCCTACCACCATCGGCAGAAGTAAATCATCCTGGAGAAATAGAACAACTTTGACAGGGGGTAAACGTGGAATTTGACGACCTCGAAAAAGATCAAGACTTAGCCACGTCGAAGCTGCCAAACACGGAGTATCCGTCCATTGGAAAACGGATCATGGATCTCACCGGAACCACAGCTTCTTCGCAAACATCTAACGTCCAGCCCGACCCAAGCCAAACCACCGCCGGCAATGGATCGTCGATTGGAAGCCGCATTATCGATCTGACATCTCAAGCGAAGGCTCCATCGCGGATTCCCAAACAATCCTCGACTCCGGCTCCGGCGCCACCCACTTTGCCTGTGGACCCGCGACAGCAGCGGCAAATTCTGAACAGGCTGGTTCGAACTCCGCGGCCAGAGCCTCCTATGGGTATCTCTCCGAGCGGAAGCTTGATGATTGATATGACTTCTCAAGTAAAGGCTCCTTCACGAATTCCACGCCAATATGAGAGCGGCGATCATTTTTCAAATGTCAACACCGGAGTCATCGTAACGAATGAGGGAGGAAGCCTCACCGGCGGATACGTTCCAAACGATAACAGTGGGGTAACCATCGCTGCGGGCTTCGACTTGGGTAAACATAGACTCGCCGATCTTCAGAAGCTGGGTTTGCCCAAGGAGCTTGTCGCTCAAATGTCTCCGTACCTTGGGCTCACCGGGAAAGCGGCCAAAGATGCATTGGCAAAGAGTCCGTTGGCCATCAACAAAGACCAGGCTGGTCAGATTGATCGGGCTGCCTTTAACAGCTACTTGAACGCGGCCGGTAGCGCCTTCAACGACAGTACCGATTCAACCACCTTTTCCAAGCTTCCATGGCAGGCCCAAACTGCCATCGGAGACGTTTGGTACAACATGGGAGACCTGCGAGACGCTGCTCCAAACTTCTGGCAGCAGGTAACGTCAGGCGATTGGGAGTCTGCCTACCGAAACCTGATGAACTTCACACAAAAAGACAAAGTGCTCGCCGCCCGGGCCAGGCGCAACGCCAAGCTCTTGCGAGACGCGATCGATGTGGGCGCCCTGCCCGATCAATGAAACTGTTCTGATTCTAAGAATTCACTATCAAGGATATACCCATGAAAAAGACTGTTCTAGCCGTTGTCGTACTGCTGTCCCTTAATACATTCGCGCAACAATATGGCATAACGAACTACAAGATCAATGGACAAGCTGTTGCCTCGCAATACAACTACAGTGTGCTTGGTCCCACAACCCTGGCTGCCGGCGCCGGCACCATCATCATCAACCCGAATTTCTGTAGCGTGATCATTGGAACAGGACGAACTTTCAATCCCTGGAGCACCAGCGCCTCCATTAAGATCGTGGACACCGCCAATTCCGCCAATACAGAAACAGTCACACCCAGCTCGGTCGTGGTCAATGGTTCGCAGTGCAATATAACTGCGACTTTTGCCAACGCCCACGGTGCTGGAGCATATCTCGTCCGCTCTGGAACCTGCGGTTTGAAAGAGGCGCTCAGCGATCTGGGCTCCAGTGGAACGGCTCTGGTGACCCAGGAGTTTTACGATCAGGGGTGCTTAGCCTCAGCTATTACCTCGGTTGCGGGCGGAGCAACAGGAAATTTTGTGATCGACATTTCCAACGGCAAATATGATGTCTACGGCTGGAACACGGTCACTACGGCATTTGCCAAGATCGGCTCCTTCAGCAACATGAGCTTTGCCCCGGTGCTTACACTCCAGGGAACCTGCACCGGGACGGCGACCGCCAGTTCGACTCTGGGACTCTTCTCTCTCGGCGAACTTACCGCTACAACCTGCACCAGCACTACGGTCAACATTGGGCAGGTCATGAATCGGACCGGGACGCTGTCGAGCCTGCAAGTCACAGCCGGCACCGGTGGAGTGAACGCCTCTTCAGGAGTATTCACCGTACTCAAGAATGGCTCTGCAGCTACCCTGACCTGCACCACGGGCACAGCCACTTCCTGCTCGGATGTCACCCACACCGCTGCCTTCGCAGCCGGCGATGTGATCAGCATTCAATTCACAACTCAAGCAGCAGAAACCCTGGCAGCCATAAAAGCGTCGGTGACAGCCCAATAGGGAAGACAGAAGACGGGAAACAGGAGACAGAAGTCAGGAGACGGAAGTCAGAATTCGAACAACAGTTGTTACCCAAGACAACAACACGATTGCTTCTCGATCTCTTAACTCTGATTCCTGGGTTCCTGACTTCTGACTTCTGACTTCTGACTTCTGCTTTCTGGCTCCTGACTACGGAGGTTCACCATGAAGATAGTCTTGGTCACACTCGTTGTCCTGTTCTTTCTTTCCATTTCCGCCGTCTTCTACATGATTTCGAAAGCCGAATAAAACAATGCCGAGTACCGGGGCCTTTGAATTATGGCAATTCTGGCAATCTTGGCAATTCTGGCAATTTAAAAAGGAGCATTCTATGAATAAAACCGCCAAAATCCTGATCGTGCTCAATGGCTTGCTGGCTACTGTAGCACTGAACCCCGCGGTACAGAGCGCAGTAGCCGAGTTCGTCCACGCCCATCCGTTCTTGACCGTGTTGGGAGCGGCGCTCTCGTCAATCGCGCACCTGCTGACGGATCCGAAGAAGACTGGATGAAGGCAATGCCAGTGCTTTGACCCTGAAAAAAGCCATTGGATTCGGACCATAGACATCTATTCCCCTCGTGTCATCCTGAACGGAGCGCAGCAGGAACCTCACAACTACAACTATGATCGGCGCGGAGTGAAGAGCCTGCCCTGAACGAAGAGTTTTTTCACGCGCTACGTTCAGGATGACAGGGAAATAGGGGCATCGCAAAAACGGATCATTTTCTAAAAGTAAGTGACAAGCAGCTAATAGCTAGAGGCTATCTCAAAAATGCTATAACCAGCGAAAACTCCAACCCACAGGGGCTAAAGCCCAATGTCACTTACTTTAGGGTTGAGAAGGTCGATTGCAGACCGATGAACCAAGCGCCGTAGGCGCGACCAGAGGTTAGCCCAGGGTGGAGCGAAGCGGAACCCTGGGAAAATGTAAAAAAAGAAGGAGAGCCCCATAGGGGCGGCACTGGTTTTGATGAGAGTCGTGACAAATGAACACAAAGTAAGTGACATTGGGGCTAAAGCCCTCAAGTTTATTGGATTTTTCGGCACGACTAAAGTCGTGCCCTGACACCTTCAGATGCTAAAGCATTTTTGAGACAGGTTCTAACTACCAAACGGAGTAACTATGAAAAAACTTCACATCTTCCTCGCCCTCACATGCATCCTGCTTTCTGCCATGGGCTGCATTCACCGGCAGGGTACGAATCAGCCCGTCACTGCTTTCGAGCAGGTGATGGTCTGGAATGATGCCCTGGCCCAAACCAACAATCACATCGCGCGCGGCATCATTGACGTGAGCCCCTCACTGATTGCTCCGGAAAAGGCGATCGTGGTCTTGCGCGCGCAAAAGAGCATCGCCGTTATTGACGAGCAAATCACCGCCATCCTGAAGCAGGGGCCGGAGGCTGCCAAGCTCAACTCCGCCGGCCTTCAGGCATTGCTCAATCAATTGAGTGAGTCAATCACCACGCTGGTCAATAGCGGAGTCATCGGGATCAAAAATCCGGCAACGCAACAAACTTTTGACACTGACATCCGCGTGGTTTCAACACTTGTGGAGAACATCCTGAGCGGTCTTCGCCAGGCGGGGGTGGTTCAATGAATGTAGCCTTGATTCTTCAAATTGGCCAGATCGTCTCAACATTAGGTCCTATCGCCCTGGACATGGCCCTCAAGATCCAAAAACTTCTCGCTCCTCTGGGACCGGACATTCAGATCAACATCAAAGCCCTGTCCGATGATGCAATCGCAGCCGATGAAGACACGGTCAAGCGAGTGAGTGGGTTCTTCTCGAGCCATTAGTGCTGCGTCGAAAGATTGGGTAAGTGGGTAATTTGGTAAGTGGGTAATTGAAGCTCTTCATTTACCCAATTACGAAATTACCCACTTACCCAATAGCCTATTTTCTTAAAGGAACGGTATGCCTAAAACGACACTCTACAACCTGAACAACAATGCCGGAGCCTTCACCTCAATTCCTTCCACGATTCCAGCCCGCAGGGTTGAAGTTAGAGAAGATGAATCCGTGACCTCCACCGGACTCCAATATCAAAAGCCCGATGACAATTTCACCAACACCTACAACTGCGGGCCGCCGGCAGGACCGGACCAGCCGCAAATCGTGCTCGGGAACGTTGTCGCTCACGGCCATGGATACGGCCAGTTGCTCGGCCTTCCAGCGCAAAACACCGGAGGCTCAAGCATTCCCGCCACGATCTATCTGAAAGCACGCTCGCGAACAGGTGGAACCACCACGATTCGCGTCGTCGAGTATGAATGATACGAGCTAAGCTAAATACTGATCACCCGATGTCCCGATCACCCGATCACCCGATTATTTATGTCCAGCACAGGAACCAAATCGACAGGCTTTGCCACCGCTGATCTTGGTCCATTCAAATGCCGGAACTGCCAAAAATGGAACGCAGGCATATGCATGGATGGCGAAGTTGCCAGGGATCGCGGCATTCCGGGATGGGAACAACGTCGTACGCCGGATGGCTATCTCCGAACAGCTCCAGAGGAGTGCTGCAACGAGTTTTTGAGCCTGAAAGATAGAAACTCAAAGCAGCCGCTAGGCAGAAGATTGATGGCGTCAGAGCGGTAATTGGATTTAGCCCAATGTCACTTATTTTGCAAAGATGTCTCCGCTTTGAGAACTCACTCTCTCCCTGTCATCCTGAACGCAGCGCGGCAAAAACTTGACCTTCAGTAACAAAGATAGGCGCGGAGTGAAGGACCCCGACAATGTGCCGGTCTAAATTTTTGATCCGAGGTATTCGACCGAAGCCGCTAACGCAACATAGTTGTAGTTTCAGAACGGGTTAGATACAAAATTTCGGGTAGAACACCTCGTATCTTCAAAATAGTCCTAAACGCTCTCGGGGTCCTTCACTCCGCGCCGATCCTTTTCGTAGTTGTGACAGTTTTTGCCGCGCTCCGTTCAGGATGACAGGGGGATAATGGATTGCAAAACCGAGCCGATTTTCTAAAGTAGGTGACATTAGGCTTTAGCCCCTGGGTTATCGCTTTTATCAAGATCATCGAGAAACTCGATGGAAACTGCCGAAGGAAGACCAATGAACACTCATGAATCCAAAGATCGCACGGCAGCCCTCGAAGAACTATGGGCTGCCGTACAAGATTGGCGCAAACAACCGCTTGGGTATTCTCCAAAGATCGCCCAAGCGGTCCAACGCATTGACAACCTCGAAAGGAACCAGAAGCCATGATGTGGCCGGTCGTATCAAGAGATCGTTATCAGGAGATGGTTGCGCTTAAAGATCAGCGCATTGCTGAACTGGAGCAAGAGCGCAGGATGCTTTGGGACAAAATCTGCCTGTTGGGAATTGGGGCGCCAGCCTTCGTCCCAATACCTCAAGAAAAACATGCGGAGAAAGATGAGAAAAACGAGGTGCAAGAAGCATCCCATAAGCCTACTCGAGCCGCAATCTCGATGAGACCCAGCGCCATCATGCGACGCATGGAACGACTAGCCGAAGCAAAATGGTTACAGAAGATGTATCCATCGCGTGCGAGCGGAAACCCTATGTTGCCCCAAGAGCCAGCCCCGAAGGGCCTGCCCTGAGGTGGTACAGCGTGTCTCAAAAATGCTTAGCACCTGGAGGTGTCAGATGTCTTCTTCTATAAACCACTACACCCTGTCATCCCGAACGCAGCGCAGCAAAGAATTTCATAATTGCAATTATGATCGGCGCGGAGTGAGGGACCCCGAGAATGTTTCGGCCTTAATTGCAGATACGAGGTGTTCTACCCGGGTTTTCGCAAGCAAGGGTTAAGAGCATGGCAGGAATGTTGGGCAAACTTGTCCGGACGCTCGTGTAACTCGGTCAAATATCCCGAATCAGCGATCTAGACTGACACGTTATCGGGGTCCTTCACTCCGCGCCCATAATAATCGTAAGTTTGGGGTTTTTGCCGCGCTCCGCTCAGGATGACAGGGAAATAAGGTGTCGCAAAACCGGAAATTTTCTAAAGTAAGTGACATTAGGGCTTTTAGCCCCTGTCTTTTTGCTTCCATCATCGGACAGTCATTTTCGTCCCCCGCTCGGGGGGACTCAGAAGCGCTCTTCATTGAGTGCTGAATAACATATTCATAATGAGCTTCTTCGTTCGAACCCGACTCTTATGACCATTCCCAATTTTGAAACGACTCTCCACGGCCGACCTCATCAGGCGCATCAACCTCGCGGACAGGAGCGTACCGCCGATGATCCACAGAGGGAGAAAGAGCACAAGCCGGACGATCTCACCAAGGAAGAACAGCGGCAGCTCATGGAACTTGTGCGCAAGTATAAGCAATCGTGGTTTCTACGCCGCCGGATGATCATCAAACGGGTCCTCAAAGCCTACGAGTTTTTTAAAGGCAACCACTTCATCAGCTTCGATCCGGAGAGCTTCGAGTATTTTGACGCTTTGGCAGCCCAGTTCGGCGGTGTGGAACCCGATAACAATAACAACAGCGAAGACCGGCAGCTCTATAGATTCGCCACCAACTATTACCAGATGCTGGGATTCTCTTTTGTCGCGGCACTCTCGGCCCAGTTGCCCAAGACCAGGTTTCTTCCCGAGAACGCCGAACGCGAAGAAGACATCGCCACCGCGAAAGCGGCATCGCGTGTGCAGGAGATCGTCGAGCGGCAAAACAACATCAAGAGCCTGCATAAGCAAGGCTTGCTGTTCCTGTGGATGTCAGGCTGCTACTTCCGCCACACTCGCTATCTCGTCGACTCCGATCTGGCCGGCACCCACAAAGAGCCCAAGCTTGAGTTGAAGAAGCATACTCTGATGCCGGCCAGATATTCCTGCTTTCATTGCGGAACATCAGTTCCAGCGGACTCGGGCGATGAATCCTTTGGCTCCGCAAACTCGCCTCAGGACAGGCTTAAAGGCCCGCAATTCCTACCCCAACGCGCCAAGAGCGGGCGCATCGGAGATCCCGCCGCGGGCGAATCGCCCGACGCTGATACTGGCAGTTGGTCCGTTTCGCGGAAGCTAACCCACTGCCGAAACTGTGGCGCCGCGCTTTCCGAGCAGAATTATTTTCCTGAAGAAGATGCAGAGATCCCGGTTGCGTCGGGTGCCGAGGATGTCCCCAACGGCATGGTCTCAATGACTCTTTACTCGCCGCTGCATGTGGACGCTGCGCCTTATGCCAAGAACTTGCGCGAGACCCCGATTCTCAATGTCGATGAAGAGGTCGATATCGCAGCTTTGCGCGCCTCCTATCCCGCTCAGTGGGAGGCGCTCAAATCGGCATTTGGGCCCATCGACGCTGAAGCCCAGAATGAGCGTACCGCCCGGCAGATGATCTATTCGGAAGAGGGATCACGCTCGAACTTCGTTCAGGACCTGATGCCGACCCTCTCGCGCACTTGGATCCAGTCATGGGCCTTCAATGCAGTCGAAGACAAACAGGTAGCCATGAAGCTAAAGCAGGCATTTCCCAAGGGATGCCTGCTGGTCAATGCCGGCGACCTGTTTCTCGAGGCCCGCGAGGCGCGGTTAACCGATGAATGGACCTGGACAGGGACGGTCCAGGAAACCTTCGGGCTATTTCCTCCGGCCGTCGGAGATGCGGCAATTCCGGTACAGGAGCGCATCAACGATGCGGCCAACATTACCCATGAATATGTGGATCGGCTGGTGGCCGGCATCTTGCTGGTGAATGAAAGCCTGGTTGACAGTGAGTCTCTCAACGGCAAGCCGATGGCGCCCGGCATCTTGACTGGTGTAAAGATGAAACAGGTCGCCAGCGCCGCCGGCAATCGCCTGGAAGATGCGATTGTGCAGATCAAGGCCGACATCGACTCCAATATTTACTCTTACCAGGAGCGCCTGGTATTTACCGCGCAGTTGATCACAGGCACGCCGCCTCAAATCTTCGGCGGAGGAGGCGATCCCCACATTGAGACTGCTTCCGGCCAGCAACAACAGCTCTCAACCGCGCTCGGCAAGCTGGGCCTGTTTTGGGACAACGTGCGCGAAGAACATGCCCGCGCCGCCGAGGTGGCGGTGCGCGCAGCCTCCGTGAATATGACCGACGATCTGGTTTCGGTCATCACCGACCAGAGCGGCCAGTATCGCAACCAGTACGTGCGCTTGGACGAGATGCAGGGCAATGTCCATGCATATCCTGAAACCGATCAGGGATTCCCCATGACCTTTGCCGAGGTCAAGGCTTTCTGGGAGCGGCTGATCGAATTCGGCGCCGGCGGCAAAAACCCATACGTCAATGCTCTGCTCGACGAGCCTACGAACCAGGAACAGATCGCCACCTGGACAGGCGTCCCCGGCCTGATCGTGCCTGGCCGCGACATGCGCAACAAGTCCTGCGAATCCTCGACCTGCTCGTCCAGCAACAACCGATCCAGCAGCAGGTGAATGGACAGGTGGTTGAGATGCCTTCCATTCAACCCGACCAGGAGTTGGATGACCTGGATATCATCATGAAAACCGTCCGCCAATGGGCCCAGAAGAATTTCGACAAGCAGGATGATAACCCTGCGGGCTTCCGCAACGTAGTGCTGTATTACAAGCTGGCAGAACAATACCAGCACAGAAGGCGATGAAGCAGTCGGCATTGATGGCGCAGATGCGGGGGCCGGGGAAGAGACCGAAACCGTAAAGACAATTAGCTATGAAGCTGAATTCCTGTTTGTTGGCGAGGACGCGGTATTAAAGAACCGTGCTACGCCAGGCTCCTGTTGAAATCGTAGAAGACGCGGTGATAATCTGGTTGTGATTTACAAATCACAGCTATGAGTGCTGCTGAATAATGGAAGCCAGACCGAGAGAGATACGGCTATACCAAACGGAACAAGGTAAAGTACCTTTTAGGAATTGGATGGATGAGTTAGAGAAATATCAGTACAAAGCATACGGAATCATCATGCGCCGAATTGATCGCGTAGAAAGCGGGAACTTCGGAGATTGCAGAGCTGTCGGGCAAGGCGTGTCGGAGTTACGGGTTGATGAAGGACCTGGATATCGGGTCTACTTCGGTCTGGACGGGAATATGGCCATTCTGCTAAACGGAGGCACCAAGAAAACTCAAAGCAGTGACATCAAAACTGCCCAAGAATATTGGAAGGACTACAATGCCTAAAAGAACTACAGATTATCACTCTTGGCGGCTGGAAAAACTGGCTAATCCCGAGATTGCAGCCAGTTACCTGAACGATGCGAAACAGGATTCGCCAGAAATGTTTCTCAAGGCGCTTTTAAATGTAGCTCAAGCCCATCAAGTGGCTGCAATTGCCCAAAAGGCCGGCGTTCAAAGAGAAAGCATCTACAGAGCATTTTCAGAAGAAGGAAATCCCACTCTGGGTACTCTTGACTCGGTGCTAAATGCGCTTGGTCTCAGGATCGAGATTGTGCCGAAAGGCGAGAAGTTTGTGAAGAGGCTCGCGAGTGCTCCCAGGCACAAGCTTCGTGAGACACGGAAAGCTGAAAGAAAACCTATCTCCCGCAGACTAAAATCTCTACCGAAGTAGTAGGCGATTAAAGGCTAAGCATGAAGACTGACCGGCTACGCCATTTGAACGACTATCTCAAGCTTCCCTACACAGTCACTTTGCGCCCCGACGAGGACGGAGTTTGGGTCGCACGAGTTGAAGAGTTGGAAGGCTGTGTTGCTCATGGCAACGCACAGGCGGAGGCCCTTGCCATTGTCGAGGAAGCGAAAGCTGCCTGGATTGAAGATGCTCTGGAAGCTGGTGATCCGGTCCCTGTACCTGAGCAGGAGGAAAATCTACCTAGCGGCAAATGGCTACAGCGCGTGCCTCGCAGCCTTCATAAAAAACTAGGAGATTTGGCTAAGAAAGAACAGGTCAGTTTGAATCAATTAGTGACCTCGATCTTGGCAGAGGCCATTGGCAGTAAATCAGAAACGAAGAGAATGTCCCGCAGTGTTCATACCGGGGCGTCTACGAAGATGGTTGCGCCAGCGGAGCGTCGCAAGAGAGTTTTTTGATGCCTAAGGGAACAAATCCCCGCAGGGGACCGCCTGAAAGTACCCCCAATACCGTTCACTTAAGGTTAGGAAGATCGCCTGGGAGCACGATGAACCCAAGCCCCGGAGGGGCGACCAGAGGTTAGCCCAGGGTGGAGCGTAGCGGAACCCTGGGAATCGTGAAGATTTGAGCGCAAGCCCCGGAGGGGCGGCACAGGGTTTTCGATTCTTGCTTGCGAAAAACACGGGTAAAACACCTTGTATCTGCAATTAAGCCCGAAACATCATCGGGGTCCCTCACTCCGCGCCGATCATATTCGCGATTGTGAAATTCTTTGCCGCGCTGCGTTTGATTGGATGACTACGACAGCTCCCCTCGACCGCGTACACTGTGGTTGCTTTTAAGACCAAGAGCTCGGA
>DASZFU010000134.1:0-1776 GCA_035939495.1 Candidatus Angelobacter sp.
TTACAGGTGATGTATGGGATTGACGGCAGGCAGAAGCTCGATGAGCTGACGCTTGATCATCTGCGGGGGTACAAACATTCGCGGCCTGTGCGTATCGGAAACGCGGCCTATCAGCAGCTGCAGCTGGATATTTATGGCGAAATGATGGATTCCATCTATCTGGCAAACAAATACGGGGACCCAATTTCCTCTGCCGGGTGGCAGGAAGTGCAGCGCATGTTGGAGTGGCTGGGCGAGAACTGGCAACGGCCCGATGAAGGCATATGGGAGGTTCGTGGCGGCGCGCGAGAATTTCTGCACTCCCGTTTCATGTGCTGGGTAGCTTTCGATCGAGCGCTGCGGCTTGCGCAGAAACGCTCCCTTCCGGGACCATTCGATGCTTGGCTGCGAACGCGCGATGCGATTCGAAAGGACATCTTTACGAACTTCTGGGATGACGATTTGCGGTCGTTTGTGCAGGCGAAGGGGACGAAGGACCTGGATGCGTCGGTCCTGCTAATGCCACTCATGCGGTTCATCAGCCCGGTCGATCCCATGTGGCGCTCGACCATGAAAGCGATTGAAGCGCGATTAGTCGAAGATACCCTTGTCCGTCGCTATGAGGCGGAACGCACGCATGTGGACGGGATTCCAGGCGGAGAGGGTATGTTCACTGCATGCTCGTTTTGGTACATTGAATGCCTCGCGCGCGCTGGGGAGTTGGAAAAGGCTCAATTGTTGTTTGAGAAACTCTTGGGATACGCCAACCATCTTGGGCTCTACTCGGAGCAAATTGGGCCAAGCGGGCAACACCTGGGCAACTTCCCACAGGCGTTCACACATCTGGCGCTGATCAGCACCGCAACATATCTGGATAGAGTCCTTTCCGGCAAGGATGACTCAGTGTGGCGCTAGCATTTTGGAGAAATGGACTCATCGGTGCAAGCACGTTTTTTGACGGCTATGAAACCGCCTCCTCTCGACAGATTGAAGAGTGAGTACGGCTTGGACTGATAAAACATTTCCGGTGGCCCCTCAATCGTGGAGGAAGCGGTCCGGTAGACAATGCCACCGGACTAATCCTCTCGTAGGCCTACGCAGCATTCCGACTCGAGCCACCATGCGATCACTCCCGAGTAGTCTCTCTCTCCACTAACTCCCGTGCAACCTATTGAAAACACGGACCGGGTATCCGATGGGAGTTTGTGGCTCTCACAACCACCCCAAAGGGGTGGCCGGTGCTTAGTGCTGTATCCGAAGCGCCCGTCGCACCAGAAGCCATGAGCGCGGCGGCCAAAAAAAATGGCCCTGTTTGACAATTTGATCCATGATGCGCGAGTTCGCAGTTATCCCCGACAAGCGATACTAGATTCAAACCGCTGGTCTGCTCATCAACCATCGGTTCCGGGAATGATCGCGTTTACCTGTGCGCAACGGCAATAGCCACTTGACAGGTCTTCATCGTGGCCATGTTCCACAATTTTGGCTCCAGTTCATCGCCAGCAGGTTACGAAGCTTGCGAACAGCGCTGGGAATCTCCGCAATCGTCGTGCCGCCAAAGCCCAAGATGAAGCCCTGCTGCGACACCTTGCCCAGATAGGAAGGAGACAAAGGCCATAAGGAAAGGTTTTGGCAAGCGGCTCGCTCGGCGATTTTCAGATCGTGGCACCAGTTTTGCAGCGTCACAGCCACATGCATGCCAGCTTCGTCCCCGACCACTTCGACTCTGGCCCCGAGTTCTTTGGTGAGACTGCCTACCAACGTGCTCCTTAGCTTGCCGTAGTGGACCCGCATTCT
>DASZFU010000135.1:0-17408 GCA_035939495.1 Candidatus Angelobacter sp.
CAGCCTGCCATGCTATGATGCCCTTAGAAATCCAGTGTCCAACCAGACTTTAATTCCTATTGTGACTGTCTTCCTGCTGGCCATGTCAGGAATCTCGGCAGTCATTTTGATGGTGCGTGCCATCCGCAGCCAGAGCGACCAGCCCGGTGAGGGAACTCTGTGGCTGATGTTCCTGCTGGGATTGGTCTTGGGATTGTGGCTGCTGTTCCGGTGAGCAGTGACTTTGTTCGTTAATGCAATAACATTTTCAATTGGCGATAAGATAACGTATATGAGACAGCGTGCAATTATTCACCGGGAGCAACCCCTGAGGAGATGGCCGAGATTTATGGCATTTCACCTTCACGGGTAAAGACACTTGAACGACTGCTCCTTCGTTCACGTTCGGGGAGTGCTCGCCTCCCTGGAAATAACGGCACAAGGAAACCTACCCACGTTAAGACAGGAAAAAAACGAGGTGCTGCGAAACCCGAGTGAAGAAGCTGTTTTCTTAATATTCCTTACGATCATCGGTTTAGCGATCTTTGCCTGCGACTCAATCTCTGCACTATGACAACCAACATCGGAATCGACGGTTGCTATTTCTTAACCGTGGTCAGGAACACATCATAGGTCCAGCGACCAACGTCTGATTCACCATCGGCTGGATCGGGGTTGACCTTAGCTTTGTAGCGGAACTGATTGCCGAAGTCATCAGTCCGTCGAGACTCACGATATTTCAACGCCAATGAGAAGACGCCAAGCTCCGGCAAGGTGTGAAGCTCGTGGACTTGGCAGACTCCATCGTGATTCTCGTCGACCCACAGGCGCAAGCGAGAGAACACTGCATCTCGTTCATCAATGATCCCATCACCATTGCCGCCGTTTGCGGGCTTGTCGAACTCGGCCAAGGCGAGAAAGCCGTTGGGATTCGCGGATGCCGGCTGGGGAGTGAAGTTGCCGAAAAGCTCTTTGCCGTTATGAACGAGTCCATCAGGGCCGGGCAGCGCCAGGAAGGCATCATGGGAGCCTCGCTCTGTCCAAGCAAGCTGGACAGCCTGCCCAGTTCCGGTTATGTCAAACATAACGCCGGCTTGGGCTGAGGTGAGCGGGAATCCCTCTCCACGAGTATCAATGATGATGGGACTACAAGTAGGAGTAACGCCAAGCCCCAGACTGGTAGTGAAGTTGCCAGATCCGGGAGTTGCCGTTGCGCCATTAAGACATGGATTAGGAGTAACCCCACCGCTGCTGGGCGGTTGTCGATTTGTGGTCGAGGGAGTTGGGCCGTCGGCACCGGGAGTACCATTGGGTCCGGCGTCCCCCCCAGCACCACTATCTCCTCCTGAACCGGTAACGTTAGGACTGCCATCAGGTGCAGTCTGGCCGCAACTGCTCGTTGCTCCCTTGCCGGGATTCCCAGGCTGACCTGGATTGCCTCCGACACCCCCGAAGCCTCCCACTCCTCCAGGACCACCCTGTCCACCTGCAACAAAAATATCTGGTAGTGTTCCGTTGAAAGGGAGTGAGGCAGTGACTTTCCCTCCATTGCCTCCTATTCCCCCCTGGCCACCTGTGCCACCTTTGCCGCCTGGGCCGGCTCCGCCGCCGTGACCTGCGTCACCGCCTTGGCCAATGTTCTGGCAGTCACAAGCGACACCGTCTCCCCCATCGCCTCCCCGGCCGCCATTGCCACCTATACCGGCGTTGCCTCCAAGCCCGCCTTGTCCACCCCTCCCGCCTCGGGAAGAAATAACGTATTTGTTGGTGTCATTATCTTTGACGAAGAGGTTAATCGCTCCGCCGTTGCCTCCGGTTCCGCCTTGTGCGCCTGTACCGCCTGGTCCTCCAGGTTGGCCATCACCACCAAAGGCCCCTCCGACGCCATTAATGATTCCGCTGCATGATCCGTTAGCAGCCTTTGGCTGGGAATCACCAGGGTTACCAGGCGGCCCGAAGGTCCCAGTGCTGCCAGTAAATCCCACGCCTCCGTTATCTTCGCAGCTTGACGTACATTGTTTTTGGGCAGGGGCCAATGCCGGGAACTCGTTCCAAGCGACAGCCCGGATGCTGGCGTTAGCTTTTTTTGGTTGTGGACGTAAAGCTTGCGGCTCGGGTGCGCTCGCATCTAAAGTTATTACATGATTGCTTGTGGAAACGTAGCTCGAAAGAAGTGAAAAAGACGGCAGTTTGGCATTTCGTCGGAGTTTGACGTCGAGGACTCCAGCTTTTTTGTGAAGCAGCTCTGAAAGAGTTGTTTCAAGGACCGCAACTGGCTGCATGGGAAAGAAATGCAGATCGTAATTTCCTTTGATGATCGGATTTTTCCCTTCAAACACGATGTAGTTAGCCAAAATTATCGTATGGCCTGTGATCTGAACCTTCTCGGGCAAGTAGATGGTATCGGCAAGATATACACCCTTCAGAGGCGCAGTTTCATAGTGCGTTTCACGCATTTCGGGCATGGCGTCAAAAGTAGGTTTTAGCTTCTCCGTCCAGCCATCGCGGAGCAACTCATCAGGATCAAATGGAACTCGCTTTGTAAGGAGTAATTCGCGTCCAGATTTGAAGTTCTCGCGTCTCGCAAGGAATTCTCGTTCCTGCGCTTGCTGGTCGCGGTCGGCTGACTGCACAGGGACACTAACGCCGTTATTATCGAGGATGAAGACGAACAGCAGAAGTACAGCTACCGCAAAGGATCTCGGTTGCATCGGCTCCGCCTCCGGTGAGGGAAAATTTTTTCCTGGAGTTGTTTTTGAAATGCTGACTCAAGTCCGAAACAGGAAACTTATATCTCAAATCACTAGCAAATGCCATTGAAAAATCAGATCAATTTGCAAAAACAATTTGTCATGAATTCCAAATTGGGACTTTTCTTGAAAATGGATTGTTTGCTCTCCTATAACTAGCGGCCTAACTTTGCCTACCGAGTGACTTGCTACTCCCAGTACAGATTAGGTAGTGTGGATTCGTCGCATGTCTGGCCTAATGAAAATTATGCGATTCAATCTGTGCTGCGCTGATCTCCAGCGGCATAATGCGCTGGGCTTTCAGGTGGACGACCCCATCTACGTTTTCAACTGTCCCCTCGATTTTTAGAAAACGATTCGTACAGGCAATCGTCCAATATTTTTTTAAAACATCGGGCATAACTACCACATTGGAGAAGCCAGTTTCGTCCAACAAACTGATGAACATGATTCCCTTGGCGGTTCCTGGGCGCTGGCGGGTATCGACCTGGCCTCCGGTAATGGCGAACTCTCCATGACGCATTCGGGCAAGCTCGGCTGCGGTTCTTATGCCTGTTCCATGCAGGTCTTTTCTTTTGTAGGCCATCGGATGCGGACCAAGCGTCAAGCCGGTTGAGTGATAGTCGGCGATCAGACGTTCTTCGATGTTCATGCGGGCGAGAGGAGAAGATAAATCCTCTTCTGCTCCGGCTTCGGAAGCTTTCTCTAAAAGAGGATGCTGCTTCCATCCGCCATATTTTTGTACCTGCCACAGAGCGTCACGGCGATGCGGATGGGGACCGGAAATATCGGCCAGCGCCCCACAGACGGCCAGCATTCGCAGCTCAGTTTTATTCAGCTCCGGCGTGCGGCGGCAAAGGTCGGCGATGGAAGTAAAGCAGCGTAATTTGCGTTCAGCCACGATGTGTTCTGCCGTCCTTTGCTGGAGCGAGCGCACATAGCGCAGGCCGACTCGCAGGGCCAGGCCTTTGTTTTTCTGTTCTGGTTCCGTTTCTATTTTTTCCAGCGTGCAGTTCCAGTCAGACTTGGTGACCGTAACCGGGAGAAATTTCAATCCATGCCGGCGGGCATCCTGCACCAGTGTAGCGGCGCTGTAAAAACCCATCGGCTGATTGTTGAGAAGCGCAGCCGCGTAAGCAGCAAGATAATGGACCTTCAAAAAAGCTGTGGCATAAGCGATCAGGGCAAAGCTGGCGGAGTGCGATTCGGGAAAGCCGTAGAGCGCAAACGAGGTGATGAACTTGACGATATCATCCTGCCCTTTCCCTACAATGCCATTCTGCGCCATCCCAGCGCGAAGTTTGGCTTCGATGGCCACCATGCGCTGCTCAGAGCGTTTATGGCCAAGCGCGCGGCGCAACTCTTCCGCTTCGCCACCGGTGAAGTTGGCGCACAGCATGGCCATCCGCAACAGTTGTTCCTGAAACAGGGGCACACCCAAGGTACGTTCCAGTACAGGCTCCAGCGAGGGATGAGGATATGTAACCAGTTCCTTTCCTTGCCGCCGGTTCAAATACGGATTCGTCATCTGGCCGACAATCGGCCCAGGACGAATCAATGCAACCTGAGTCACCAGATCGTAAAAGCAACGCGGACTGTTGCGCGGCAGCGAAGCCATCTGAGCGCGGCTCTCGATCTGGAAGAGGCCGACTGTATCCGCTTTGCAGATAACCTCGTATACCTCCGGGTCCTGGGGTAGATGGGCAAGATCGACTTTGTCGTCATAATGATGATCGATCAGATCGATGCAATCCCTTACGGCTCCCAGCGCACCCAGTCCCAGCAAATCAATTTTGATCAGCCCTGTGATCTCGGCTGCTTCTTTGTCCCATTGGCAAACCACTCTGCCAGGCATGGTGGCCGGCTCAAGCGGGACGACTGCATCCAGCATTCCCTGGCAGACAATCATCCCCCCGGAGTGCTGCCCCAAATGGCGCGGCAGCCCCCGGATACGCGAGCAAAGGGAGATGAGCCAGCGAATGCGCGGATGATTCATGTCCAGGCCGGCACGGCCAACCTGGCGCTCCAAAGTCTCGTCGGGGTCTTTCCACTCCCAGGAGCCAAGCACCGAAGAAAGCAGGTCGAGCGTGCGAGCGTCGAATCCCAACACCTTGCCTACTTCGCGGGACGCCAGCCTGGAACCATAGGTGATCACGTTCGCGGTCATGGCCGCGCCTCGCTGTCCATAGCGGTTGTAGACATATTGGATGACCTTCTCGCGGTCATCCCCGGAAGGCAAATCGAGATCGATGTCGGGCCATTCGTGGCGCTCTTCGGAAAGAAAACGCTCGAAAAGCAGCCCCATGGCAATGGGATCGATTGCAGTGATGCCCAGGGCATAACAAACGGCGCTGTTCGCAGCCGACCCCCGGCCTTGAACCAGAATGTGATTTTCGCGGCAAAAACGAATGATGTCCCAGACGATCAAGAAGTAGCCGGCAAGGTTGAGTTTGCCAATAAGCGCAAGCTCGCGCTCAATCTGCCTTCGTGCCCGGTCCGTAGCCGGACGGTAACGGTCGCGCGCTCCTTCCTGGGTTTTGCTTCGCAGAAAATCGATCTGGGTTCCGCCATCGGGCACAGGATATGGAGGGAATTCATAGCCCAGATTTTTCAGCGTGAATTCCAGGCGCGAAGAAAGCTCTACAGTGTTGGCGATGGCCTGAGGCAGGTCACGAAAAATTTCTGCCATCTGCGCGCCAGTGCGAATATGGCGTTCGGCATTCAAGCTCAGCAGGCGTCCGGCAGTATCGAGGTTGCACTTGTGATGGAGCGCGGTAAAGACATCCAGAACCTCCCGGTCTTCGGGAGTAGCGTAGAGTACGCCATTGGTAGCCAGAAGAGGCAGCTTGAGTTCAGTCCCCAACTCCACCGCAATTTGGTTGCGTTGCTCCTGCTCAGGACGGAAGTGGCGCTGAATCTCAACATAGACATTCTCTGCTCCGAAAATAAACTTGAGCCGTTCCAACAGACGCCGGCCTTCTTCTTTGCCTCCGCGACGCAAAGCATGGGCCAGCGGGCCATCTTCATCTCCAGTCAGGCAAATGCAGCCGCCGGCAAACTGCTCTAGTTCAGGGAAGGTCGCGGTTGCTGGAATGTTTTTACTGGTGCGCAACTTGATGGCGGTAATCAACCGGCAAAGATTTTTGTAACCAGCCTGCGTCGCCGGCAACACAGGCAGCCAACTTCCGCTTTCCGCCAACCCAATCTCAGCGCCTACGTGGGCCTTCAATTTATTGTTGGTCATGCTCTGATGAAAAAAAGGCGCCCCACTAACGCTATTGCGGTCTACCAGCGCCATTCCCGGCAATTCCAGTTGCACGCAACCATAAGCCAATGCATCAGGAAGCACCGCTCCTTGCAGGAAGGAAAAGGCGCTACGAGCATGGAGTTCAATGTACATAAGCATTCAGCAGTCAGCACTCAGCATTCAGCCAAACCAAACCATTTTTCACCACGGAGGCGCGGAGAAAACCAAAAGATGAGCCACGAATTAACGCGAATGAACACGAATCAGAATCAAAAACAGAAAGGAGAACAAGAGAAAACCGAGAGCGAAGAAAACAGTGATAAGAAGACAGAGTGTAGCGAGAGAATAACTCTTTGATCCCGATTCCCGGTTTTTTTATTCGTGTTACTTCGCGTGTATTCGCGGCTAAAAAGGTTTTGGTTTTCTCCGCGTCTCCGCGCCCTCCGTGGTGAAATGGTGTTGCTTTCTTTGCGCTAATTAAACTTCCCCGCCACAGCCCAATCATCGCTCAGCAAATCGTGGTAGATGCGGTATCGCACCCAGCCCTGGTTGACTGAGAGTTCTATGTCCCATATTTCCCGCTCCCACTTTTTTTTCCACCACTGCCCGGAGCAGCGCCATGGACCGGAAACTTTACTGATGGTTCCAGAGGCATTGGCAAAAGAGATATGTTGCGGCCTTCCATTCAACTCTTTGACCGTAGCCGGTTTCGGTGGACGATAAATTCGCAGCAAATCTTCTTCCTGCTGTGCTTCGGATTTCTCAGCTGAATTTTTTTGGCTCTTGGTCTCGCTGAACGCTGCAACCACGGTGAAACTGTCCGGTTTGTGGGAGTCGATCAGTTCCGGGCTTCCAACTGTGTTTCTTCCCTCCCGATCGGTTTCTCCTACCACAGCGCGTAGTTTGGATTGAAGAACCTCAACTTTCTCCGGTTCCGGCGCGGTTCTTACAAACAGGTTGGCTTGAGTGAAACGCGGCTGGGCCGGCTCTGCCACCAGCTTCATGGTCCGCACCGGGCCATTGGGTGGATGGGCTTCTAGATCGAGTTGCAGCAGCTTAAGCAATGTTTTTGTGTCGTGGGTCGGCACCGGCAGGCGAAGGGTGCGTTCAAAGTTCACCAGTTCAAGCTTGACCGGCGTCTCGCCCACCTTGCGATCAGGATGGATCTCCAATCCAAGTTCCAGCCTCAATTCCTGGGTGGAAAGAGAGCGTGCCCTCAGCCGTGTGTCCATGTGGTCGAGCATCCGGTTGAGAACAAAAAGCAGCGGATCGATCACATCAATCGGATCTTCAAACTCGGCCTGCTCCTCAAACTTCAGGACAGATTCAAAAGGAACAATAGTGCGCTGCAACTCGCCTTTGGCCAACCGCTGCAACCGCAGGCCTTCCTGTCCTAAACGTTCGGTAAGCGGTACTGGAGGAAGTTGGGTCAGCGCCCGGCAGGTGCGAATGCCCCAGCTATCCAGAATTTCCGCTTGTTCCCGGGAGAGCGGAAGCACCTCCACAGGCAGATGCGAGAGGAAAGCCGCTTCCTTCCCCTCGGGAATCACAGTCACTCCCAAAATTCCCTGAGCGGCGATCAGGGCAGCATCGGGATTACTGGCAATCGCGGTATTTGTATCAAACCCCATGGAGCCGGCATGTTCCACCAGGGCGCAGCCCAGTTTTCCCGGAGGGCCAAATAAATTTTCCAGGCCATCGATATCGAGGGTAACAATGCCTGGCGCTGTAGATTCCACCCGGGGTGAAAATGAAAATGCGCAGTCCAGCAGGGCGGATTGTGCCGATTCTTCCTGGGCAGCCGATCTTTTTTTCACAACCAAGGTGGAGTGCTGTTCTGCCTGGTTTTTGGTCATCCCTGGATACGCGCCCAGATTTTCGGCAGCTCCATTGCAGGCCACCACACGCATCATGTTTTCCGGGCCATCCACAACCGCAATTGCGGCACGATGCAATTTCACCCGGCGCAGCTCTGGTTCGGCCCGCACCACTGCCTGCACCGGGAAGCATGGAACGAAAAGGCAGGCAAAAGGCATATCAATACCATCTCCTGACAGAAGAGAATGTGATGTGCGCTGATTGCACGTTTTTCTTGAGATCGCGGCTGCGAATGACCTCGATCTCGTTATCGAATGAATGAAGAATTTTTGCGTGCGGACCGGCTTCCTCCTGAAAACCATCGCTCCAACATGCGCCGGAGCTATGCAGGCGCAGCAGGAGTGCGCTGGAGGTTCCGGTCACGGGAAAAGGAGTGCTGAATACCAGGGCTGTCGATAATTTTTCCGCAGCCAGCCGGAACCGGTACCACACATCCAAAGGGACATACCGGACCACACGTTCAGCAATATCTTCCAGGTCAACAATTACCAGGCTGAACCCGCAGCTAGCTTTCAGAAGCAGGTCAGCCGATTTCAAAGCTTGTTCCAGCCGGTTGAGCCGCCGTTTTCCCGCCGAATCCTGGCAACGTACCCAGAACACACGATGAAGATTCACTCCCGAACTATGAAGCCAGCGGGGATTCAAAGCGTCGGTAGCATCGATCCAGGCACAAAAATGATTTTCACTGCCCTGCTGGAGCAGCGCCGTAAGCAAAGAAGTGCTGCCGGTAGAGCATCGAGGATCACTGCAGATCTCCGTGATGGCCCCACAGGGAATACCTCCAATGCGCCGGTCAATGGCTGCAATCCCTGTAGGGATAACCGGCATCTCAGGCCGCGCCTGCTGAGCAAAAGCCGCAGAACACCGGTCTCGAAGCCGATGCTCAACCTGGGCGCGAATGATGGCAGTGGAAGACATATTTCAAGGCGGGGATTTTTTTCGCTTTTTATTCGCCAAAAGAAAGTTTACCGTAAATGTCGTCAAAATGGCAAAGAAAAGAAGGGAAGAATCGGCTATACGCTGATTTCGCTGATGATCGCGAGAGAAGCCAAAGCTAAAGTAAATTTAGCCACGAATGCACACGAACAAACACCAAATCAAGAAAAAGGCGAGGGGAGCAGTTTGCAATGTGCGTTTGGGGAAAGATTGTGAAGGCTAGTAGAAGCTAAAAGCCAAGAGCTAATGGCTAAGAGCTGAAAGCTGCTAATGGCTGCCTTCCAAAAAACCATCGCCCCCGAAAAGCCGTTTAGCTTTTCGGGGGCGTGCAAATCAATTGAAGCCCTTCCCTTACCCTTGCTGTTTCCCCCAGTTTTAACTGCCAGCCCTGATAAGGTTTGAACTCTTTTTGATTAAGGTCAAGGTGGGTTGAGTATGAGTTTGGCAGTGTTTTGCAGGAATTCGTCAAAGTGCTTAAAGACCGGGACAATTGACCTTAGAAGCGCGCAGGGGGCCTGGTCAGAGCAATTTCAGCCAATTCCGGTACTTGCCCCTCGAGGTGCAGGCCGAAGGGCATGTACCCTGTTAATGAATGGGCAGAGGCCGGAGTTCATGATACTTTCAGGTGTAGCGTCTGGGTTTTGCTTAAAATCAAGTTTTGATTTATAGGCAATTCTCAAAGGAGCGTGGGATGAAAGCAGCTACAGGGGCTAAGAAACCGATTATCAGGATTGCAGTGGTAGAAAGCGATCCGCTGAGATTTATAGGACTGAAGTCGCTCTTCGATACCGAACCGGACTTGGAACTGGTTTCTTCCTCCCTGTCGGAGTTGGGTCCGCGGACAGATATTGACCTGGTGCTCCTCGGCAGCCGTGCAGGGCAGAACCTGTTTGACGTGATGGCTGGCCTGAAAGCGGCGCGCCCCGATCTGCGCATCATTGTTACCGGGAGCGGCGCGGACGACGAAACCATCCTCAAAGCCCTGGCCGCCGGCGCCAAAGGCTATGTGGACGAGGCGGCCTCCCCAGCCGAGTTCATTCAGGCCATGCGGATTGTGAATCAAGGATCGGTATGGGCGCCCCGCAGGGTCCTTTCCATCTTCATCGAACGAGTCACCTCTTCTCCGGGACGCATTTTCCCTGCAGGACGCGTCACCTTCACCGACCGCGAAAAAGAAGTCCTCGAACTGCTGGTCGTAGGCCGCTCCAACAAAGAAATCGGCTCAGTGCTGGGAATCGAGGAACGCACCGTAAAAGCCCACGTGGCAAAGTTAATGCGCAAAGTCGGCGTCCAGAACCGGATCGCACTTTCCGTCCACGCCATTACCCATTCGTTGGTGACGTCGTCGAAGTGAGAGAGAAAATTTGGAACAACATTACTCGTTGGGCCAAGGCATTTACATTGGCCTTTGCCTCATTCTCGCTTTTGCCATAAGCCAATAGGCCTGGAATATCCATAATTTCGGCGATCCAGCGGCCGTCCATCTCGCGTTCAGTTTCTATAGAAAATCGCATCGCAAATTTTGTACTGCTTCCAGAAACCTTTATATCCAAATGTTTGAGACTTCAGAACTATGCGCTGTAAACTCAAAAATCCATTCATATCCAAAAAGTACGTGGAGTGCTCCGCCCTCCACGTTCTTCGCGAAGGGTGGGCTGTCATGATTCCGAGATAGCCTAAACATAGACCACAGAGCAGCAAAACCGCAAACCCAGAAGATTCAGCATGGTGGGAACCGCAACCAAAGATAACCGCAGATGACGCATGTGGTCAGAGAGAAAACCAGTCCTGATGAGCCTGCCCGAGGGACGACAGAGAATCCTCGGCCCCCACTCGGAGCACGATCTCTATCATATTGGCATTCAAGTATAAGTATTGATTCTAAAACAGTTACAATTATTTAACCTTAGAACATTGTCCCGCCGACAAACAAAATTATCCTCGGCATTGCCGGTACCAACCATGTCTTATCGGCCATGATCAATGTCGTTGTAACTCCCTGATGGTACATGTCCGGTTTTGTTGGACCAGGCAGGAACACTAGTTACTTGCCGGAAAGGCAATCGGAGTCCATACTCTTTCCACCTACCACAGAACCTGGGAGACGGGGTTGGAAACGGTAACGAGGGTCGCCGAATCCAACCCTTTATTATTTTCCTTACCTGCTGTTGTCTTCCGGCATCTAACTTACATTGTCTAGAATGCTTTGAAGAGGAATTTCATGAAACGTCTGCTGCTTTCGTCTCTGGTCGCACTTTTGTGTCTTGTTCCAGCTTTTGCCGAAACCGAAGCCGAGCGGGTCCAATCCGCATCCACGGTATTGAATGAGATCATGTCCACTCCAGATAAAGGCATTCCCGAAGAAATCTTAGGCTCTGCAAAATGTCTGGCGGTGGCGCCGTCATTGTTAAAAGGCGGTTTTGTAGTTGGCGGGGCTTATGGTCGTGGCGTTGCGACCTGCCGGACCAGTAATGGCTGGAGTGCCCCAGCCCCCTTCAGCATAAAAGGTGGCAGCTTTGGATTGCAGATCGGCGGACAAGCCGTCGACCTGATCATGGTCATCATGAATGACGAAGGAATGCAAAACCTGCTTTCCAGCAAATTCAAGGTGGGGGCGGATGCCAGCGCGGCTGCCGGGCCCGTCGGACGCCATGCTGAAGGAGCAACCGACTGGAAGATGCGTGCCCAGGTCCTTACCTATTCCCGCGCCCGTGGATTGTTTGCCGGAATTACCCTCAACGGCGCAGTCATTAGCCAAGACAAAGATGCTACGCGTGAGCTTTACGGCCGCCTGGTGCCATTCAACACGATCTTGACCGGTGCCGTCGCCACACCATCAGCCGGAGAGCCATTCATCGCCAGCGTACGCAAAGCCACCAATGCTTCGGAAAACAAAACGACAAGCAACAATGAGCCCAAGAGTGAATAAGGGTGACCAGGGTGAAGCGCGAGCGGAACCCTGGGAACATGATTACGAACTAGCGGCTAAGAGCTAAGGGCTTGATTCTGACGAGTACAACGGTGGTTCTCCCGGAGGACGGGTCTTCCATCGCCGATGCACCCAGAGCCATTGTTCGGGATAACGGGTAGCATAGTTCTCAATCACTTTCGTAAATGCCGCCGTGTTCTCTACTACGTCCGCCTCTTTGTTGCCGGTGCGAATCAGTTTAAGAGCTGGGTCGAAGCGGATTCGGTATTTGCGCAATGCTTTATCCCAGATCGTAAGCGCCGGGACTACGGCTGCATCGGTGTGCAGCGCTACTCGCGCCGCTCCCGTGGCTGTGTAGGCAGGCACGCCAAAAAAATCGACGAAGGCCCCCTGGGGCGGAGTCATATTCGTATCCATCAGAATTCCGACGGTCTCTCCGTTCCTGAGCGCGCTGAGGAGGCCCCGGGCGAAGTCCTGCTTGGAAAATGTCTGATTGCCGTGGCGCGTGCGATAACGATCCACCATGGTATTCAAATAGGGATTGTCGAGTGACCGCATCACGATTCTTAGCGGATGACCGTTCAGGGAATGGACGAAGGAACCGATCTCCCACCCGCCGAAATGTCCGGTCAAAAAGACGACCCCTTTGCCTCGCGCATGAGCGTCAGCAAAATTCTCGAAGCCGTCATAAATTGCAACTTGAGAGGCATTTTGCCGGGAATAACGCGGGAAGAGGCAGAATTCCGCGAGCTGCCGTCCTAGACTTTTGTACAGCTCGCGCAGGATCTTTTTCTTCTCTTTCTTGTTTTTTTGCGGAAAGGCAATGTCCAGGTTGCGCCTGCCCACCTTTCGCAGGCGCGGATGCAAAGCATAGGTCACAAGTCCCACACTCATACACAACGCTCGTGCGAATGGCCGTGGCAGCCAGCCTATGAGGCTGGCCAGCAACCAGACGGGAAAGTATTCAATCCGATGTCGCATTCATTATTCAGTAGTCGGGAGCAATTTGGCAGTGAATCGGGTCGTGAATCATTTTGGATCGCAGATTCTGAAGTTGGCTCAAATCCCTCCATCCTTCTCTGCGGCTTCTGCGTACTCTGCGGTTAACTTTTGATTTTAAATCTACTCCGTGTCTCCTTACTGCTTGTAGCTCCACTAGATCGCCGACACTTCCTTTGCCGCCAGGATGGTATTGCAATGAATGGTGACCGTATCTTCTACCCGGCGTGCATATCCGCCCGCAAAGGTGATCATGATGGGAATATGGCGTGACCGGGCGACGCGCAGCACCAGCTCATCCCGCGTCTTGAGACCATCGAGAGACAGCGCCAGCCCGCCGAGTTGGTCTTCTCGATATGGATCGGCGCCGGCGATGTAGCAGATCAACTCCGGCTCGAACTGGCGAAGGGCTGAACTTAATGCCTGATCCAGCCACGCAAGGTACAAATGATCATCGGCTCCATCGGGAAGATGAACGTCAATCGAGGAGGGCGGCTTGACGACCGGATAGTTGTTGGCCTGATGCAGCGAGATGGTAAAGACCTCCAGATCGCCCGAGCTGCAGCTATCTCGCAGTTGTGTATGGGCAGTGCGCAAGTTGTGCTGGACGCCGCTCACACTCGGCAACGGCTGGCTGGCGAAAGTCTTGGGAGGAAAGATGCCGGCTGTCCCATTGCCGTCGTGAACGTCGCAATCCACAGTCATGGCGCGCCGGATTCTGCCATCTTTGTACATCCGCTTGATGGCGACCGCTACGTCGTGGATCACACAGAAACCCTCGCCATGATCGGCGAAGGCATGATGAAATCCTCCCCCGAGGTTAAGGGCAACGCCATCCTGGAGAGCAAGTTCCGAGGCCAAAATGGAGCCTCCTGCAGAGAGCCAGAAGGCCTGAACTAGTTCCGGCGAGTATGGAACCTCCAATTGCATCTCCTCCATAACCGAGAGAGTCCCAGTCTTCAGCTTGTGAACATATTCGGGCGTGTGTACCAGCAAGACATCCTGGTCGCTGGCGCTCTGAGGCGCCACAAAATCAGACGGCTCAGCTAACCCGGTCTCCAAAAGGCGCTTGTAAATGAGCCGGTATTTTTCCGCAGGAAACACGTGCGCGCCAATTGGAAGATAATAATCATCGCTATACACCAACTTGAAGGGAAGCATGACTGATCAGATTAAAGCAAAACAGCTTCTGGCTGCTAGCTTCTGGCTTCTGGCTCTGCTGAAGAAATTGCTGACTTGCTTTCGTTGGAAGGCTGTTTCAAAAAAAGTTTGGCAACCGACATTGCTAGAAGCCCCAAGCGTATATCAAGCAGGTTTTGGCTAGAAGCTAGGAGCCAGCAGCCAGCAGCTAATGTATTATTTCTCCGATGATCTACGCTTATCTACTTCTTGGATTGTGTGTAGGAATGCTATCGGGTATCGTTGGCCTCGGTGGCGGAATCTTAATCGTTCCGGCTCTGGTGTTCTTCTTCGGCATGAGCCAGCACAAGGCCCAGGGAACATCGCTGGCGGCGTTGTTGGCTCCCGTCGGCATCCTGGCCTTTTTCGAATACAAAAAATCGGGCAGCGTAGACCTGAAGGCGGCTCTGCTGATCGCCTTGGGATATGCCATCGGCGGCTATTTTGGCGGACACTGGGCGCAACGCCTCTCGGAAGTTACGCTGCAAAGGATTCTGGGCGCGTTGATGGTTTTGATCGGGATACGCTTTTTGTTTTTCGCGAAGTAAATGGACTGCTGCAAAACCAACTATCCCCCGGTTGGATTGCTTTAAAATTGAGATGTCCCAAGAAATACGTTTACGTTAAAGGAGAATCCCCAGTCATGCAAGCCGATCAAGGTGCTGCTGTTTTGCAATTCTTACTGCCGGTACTGGAACAGGAAATCGCTACCACTCGCAAAATCCTCGCTGCCGTTCCCTCCAATAAAGGAGATTACAGGCCCGACGAACGGTCAATGAGTGCCTTGGAGTTATGCTGGCACATCGCCGGGGCTGAAACATTTTTTGCTACGGCCATCACCACAGGAGCCTTTCCCACGCCGGGAAAGATGCCCGAGAACATCAAGACCTCCCATGATGTAGTTGCGTTTTACGACGGACAAGTAAAAGACAATCTTCCCAAGCTCAAGGCGCTCACAGGAGAGCAATGCGTCAAGGTCCTCCAATCTCCCATAGGAGCCTTGCCCGTCGTCTCATTCGTTAACCTTATGATCAATCATACCGTCCATCATCGTGGACAGCTTTCAGCCTATTTGCGTCCTATGGGCGCCAAAGTGCCTTCAATTTACGGCAACAGCAGAGACGATAAAGAAGCCAAACAAACGGCTGGGTAAATTCCACAGCAACAAAAAAGACGACAAATACACAAGACGAATCGTCATCCTGAGGATCTATTCGCGCGCCAGCGCGAATAGATCGGAAGGACCTTGTGTTTCGTTGGTTTGCGGTTTTGTCAAAGCTCCTCCCCTGATTTCCCTTGAGAGTTCCTGAATTTCGAACGACACCTGATCCTCATACCAACACTATGCCTAATAAATATACATTGATATCCATGTATTTAATTAAATTTATCGAAAATACTAGTAATTAACATTAGATAATACTGAGTATTCCGCTTACGGAAGAACAATTCGATTAGCTTGGACTTTTCTCATAATTGCTTTAGTGTTGACTGCGCTCATGCCTCTCAATTTTGGCTTTTTGGCTAAGAGCCGGAGCTGTTTCTTGGAAGCCCTTCCGGATCATTGTGGGCTTCTCTACTCCTCCCTGTTTTTTCATTCCCTATAAGGAGCGATATGCAAAGTCGACGTGATGTTTTGAATATCCCATACCTGCATTCAGGATTTTTGTTGGGCGTGATGGTCTTTGTTTTGGCCCACATGAGTGCCTATGCCCAGACCCCCATTCGACCTGTTGCCAACCCTTGTCCGCGGCCGGCCGCGGGCGGTGTTGTTCACAATCCCCACAGCCTCTTCAGCTCAAACGGCGTGCTGACCGTTAACTTCTCTTATCAGACAAGAACTGATTCTGACGGCAGAACGCTTTTCTGCTTCATGACACCCGACGGCTTTCAGAACCCTACACTACACGTAAATCCGGGCGACCGCCTGATCATCAACGTGACCAACAACACGCCATCCACGCCAGTTCAAATGATGGTGAACCAGCCAAATTGCGGATCCAACATGATGACCGGCTCTTCCATGAATATTCACTACCATGGAACTAACACCTCTCCTACGTGTCATCAGGACGAGGTGATCAAAACGCTCATCAATTCAGGACAGACCTTCCAGTACAACCTGGCATTTCCCACCGACGAACCACCGGGCCTTTACTGGTATCACCCCCATGTCCACGGGATAGCTGAGGCGGCATTGCAGGGCGGCGCCTCTGGGGCGTTGCTTGTCGAGGGGATTCAGAACCTCCAACCTGCGGTGAAGGGCCTGCGCCATCGCGTTCTGATCGTTCGTGATCAAAACGTGGCTGGCAGCCCAACTCCCGGTGGCGCAGTGCCCTCTTGGGACCTGACCCTGAATAACATTCCCATCGCTTTCCCGGCGCTTACGCCGGCCATCATCCACATGCAGGCAGGCGAGAAGCAGTTCTGGCGCGTATCGAACTCAGCGGCGGACTCTATTCTTGATGTCCAAGTCCAGTTCGATGGCGTGCCGCAAACCCTTCAGGTAGTCGGTGTCGATGCTGTCCCAACCAACTCTCAAGATGGCACGCGCCAAGGCAAGCTGGTTCCCGTGAATCACTTCGTATTGCCGCCGGCAGCACGCGTGGAATTCATCGTTGCTGCTCCGCCCTCAACCGTGAGACAAGCTCAACTGGTCACTCTCAACATTCCTACCGGTCCTGCAGGAGACAGCGATCCCACCCGCACTCTTGCAACCATCAAGGCCTTCGGGACCGACAACGATGGCGACGGAGACAACGACGATGCTGTATCCGCCACCACCGCAACGCCCAACGCCCAGCGCTTTGAAGGGCTTTCAACAGCCACGGTTACAGCCACTCGGACGCTGTATTTCTCCGAAGTGATTTCTGATCCCAATAACCCGCTCAGCCCTACGAATTTCTTTATCACGGTTGACGGAGCCACACCGGTGCTGTTCGATGCCAACAATCCACCGGCGATCATCACCCATCAAGGGGCGGTAGAGGATTGGACCATCCAGAACCGCGCTGCGGAGCACCATGAGTTCCATTTCCATCAGATCCACTTCCAGGTGCTTTCGCAAAACAACTTTGAAACCAATGGAAGCGTTCAAGCTCCGGGAATCAATGGACAGTTCCTGGACATGATCCAAGTCCCATTCTGGGACGGAAATCCAAGCCACCCTTATCCGAACGTAAAAGTCCGCATGGACTTCCGCGGCCCGGATGTTGGCGACTTCGTCTATCACTGCCATATCCTCGGCCACGAGGACAACGGCATGATGGCGATCATCAGGGTGCTTCCACGGTAGGAATTCTTGCAGATTGCAAACAAAATGCGGCTTCAGAAGATCTTCTGAAGCCGCATTTTAATTTCCCATAAAAACGTAATTGTTTAGCGTCTTGATTCTCTCGCAAATATGAAGTTTCCAACGATAGCGCCAGAAGTTAATCTAGTGCGTGGCAGAAGAGAGCAGTTCAGAAAAGATCGCTCGGCTGGAGCGCCAGATCGAAGCTCTGCAAGCCGA
>DASZFU010000136.1:0-156888 GCA_035939495.1 Candidatus Angelobacter sp.
ATGATGTAGAGTCCGAAGGTCAAAACCAACGCCGCCACCGTCGCCAAAAGGGTGGTTGTCTGGTGCTTCAGCACCCAGCTTAGCGTGCGGCCATAGAAGGCAATTACTTTTTCATAGAATCGCTCAGAAGCTTGATAAAACCGTCCATGCTTGGCCTGGGCCGGATTCTTGAGAAGGCGCGATGACATCATCGGGGTCAAGGTCAGCGAGACAACGGCGGAAACCAGGATGGTCACGCTCAAAGTCACAGCAAATTCGCGGAAGAGCCGGCCAACAATATCGCCCATGAAAAGCAGCGGAATCAACACGGCAATCAGCGAGACTGTGAGGGAGATGATGGTAAAACCTATCTGTCCTGACCCTTTGAGCGCGGCCTCCATCGGACTATTGCCTTCTTCCAGGAAGCGATCGATGTTTTCGATCATCACGATCGCATCATCCACGACGAAGCCGGTGGAGATGGTGAGCGCCATCAGGGAAAGATTATCGAGGCTGTAGCCTAGCAGGTACATCACACCAAACGTCCCCACGATAGAGAGCGGCACCGCGACGCTGGGAATGATCGTAGCCGATATGTTCCGGAGAAACAGGAAGATGACCATCACCACCAGGACAACGGTCAACATCAATTCGAACTGTACATCTTTCACTGAAGCTCGAATGGTTTCGGTTCGATCTGTGAGTACCGAGACCTTGACCGAAGACGGCAGCGCTCCCTGCAAAACCGGCAAGACCGCTTTGATGCGGTCCACCACACTGATAATGTTGGCCCCGGGTTGGCGCTGGATGTTCACGATCACCGCCGGAGACAGGTTCATCCAGGCGGCCTGCTTCAGGTTCTCGGTGCTGTCAATTACGCCGGCAACATCAGAAAGGAAAACGGGAGCGCCGTTGCGATACGCGACAATGATGGACTTGTAACCAGCGCTTGAAAGCAACTGATCATTGCTGGCAATGGTGAAGGACTGTCGCGGCCCCTCCAGAATCCCCTTGGCTTGATCAACATTTGCCTGACTCAACGCAGTACGAAGATCTTCGAGGCCGATCCCATAGGAAGCCAAAGCGGTCGGGTTAGCCTGGATGCGGACTGCCGGCTTTTGGCCACCGCTGATGGAAACTAATCCGACTCCTGAAAGCTGTGAGATCTTTTGCGCCAGCGTGGTGTCCGCCAGGTCTTCGATCTTCGAAAGCGGCAAGCTATCCGACGTAAGCGCCAAGGTAAGGATCGGGGCATCGGCGGGATTGACTTTGCTGTAGATAGGCGGATTGGGAAGATCGCGCGGCAAAAACGTCGCGGCGGCGTTGATAGCGGCCTGCACTTCCTGCTCGGCAATGTCGATGTTCAGCTCAAGATTGAATTGCAGGGTGATGACGGAACTGCCGTAGGAACTGGTGGAGGTCATCTGGCTCAGCCCCGGCACCTGCCCGAACTGGCGTTCCATAGGCGCGGTCACTGACGAAGCCATTACATCGGGCCCGGCGCCCGGATAAAAAGTTGCTACTTGAATTGTCGGATAATCCACCTGGGGCAGGGCGGAAACCGGCAGTTGCTGGTAAGCCACAATCCCCACCAGCAGCAGACCGATCATGAGCAGCGACGTGGCTACCGGACGAAGAATGAATAAGCGCGACGGACTCATTCTTTTCCCGCTTCAGAATTTTGCGCTACTCTTGGACGTTGCGAAGCGCCACCACGCACTTCAACCTTAGCGCCTGGCTGCAACTTGTCCTGGCCGTCGGTCACCACCTGCTCACCAACTTGCAGACCCTGGTCAACCGCAGCAAAATTTCCCACCGTCATCGACACGGTTACCGGACGCAGCTCAGCGGTGTTGTCGGGCTTGACGGCAAAAACATAGGTGCCCTGCGGACCTCGTTGAATCGCGGCTGCAGGGACTACGGTGTTGTTCTTGCGGACCTCCAGCAGCAAATGCATGTTCACAAACTGGTTGGGCCAGAGGACGTTATCCTGGTTTTCAAAGACGGCCTTCAGTTTTCCGGTGCCCGTAGATAGATCGATCTGGTTGTCGATGGTCAGCAGTTTGCCGGTTGCAAGTTTGGTCTGATCATCGCGGCTGTAAGCCTCCACCTGCAAAGCGCCGGTTCTCATGTGCTGGGCCACGGTTGGAAGATTGTCTTCAGGCAAGGTAAACAGGGCGGCAATCGGCTGTAGCTGGGTCAGCACCAGGAGTCCATTGGGGTCGGCGGCATGAACCATGTTGCCAACGTCGACCAGGCGCAACCCGACTCGCCCGCTCACTGGCGCGGTGATGCGCGTGTAAAACAAGTTCAGCTTTACAGTCTCGATCTGTGCTTGATCGGCCCGCACAGCTCCCTCGAACTGTCCCGCCTGCGAGTTTTGGGTGTCGAGCTGCTGCTTGGAAATCACGCCTTCCTTGAATAAAGTTTGAAATCGTTCCAGGTTGACATTGGCGTCCTTGAGTGCAGCTTGATCCTTAAATAAATTGGCCTGTGCCTGGCTGAGCTGTACTTCATACGGACGTGGATCGATCACCGCCAGCAGATCGCCTTTCCTGACCTGTTGGCCTTCCTTGAAAGCGACTTGCACAAGCTGCCCATCGAGGCGGCTCTTGATCGTTACGGTATTGAAAGCTTCAATCGATCCCAGCCCGGTAAGCACAATAGGCAGGTCGCGGCGTTCGGCTTTGGCGATGGCGACTGGGACCACTTGTCCTTGTTGCCCGCGACCTCCGCGGCCGCCGGATGCTTGCGCAGTCTTAGGGGCACTGCTTCCGCAGCCGATCACAAGCGCGGCCATCAATGTGAAAAAACCAATCCGGCAAAGCCATGTAATCCATGACGCAATCTTTGACATCCATGTCCTCTTCTGGGGGCGGAATCTAGGGACTTTCAGGCGGCTTTCTTTATAGCGTATCAGCAGCAATAATCCGTGCAACCTGGATTGCAATCAGCATACTTGCGCACTGTTATTTTAGACTGCAATCACAGACTAGTGGATACCACGGAGCAGCAAATAAAAAATTTGAAATGTCGGTTTTTGTAAACAATTGTTAAGGTATTGGTTCAACTTTGCGAACCAAACAAGGCGGCATGGAAGAAGAGCGGCGGGGTGTCCGCCGCTCTGGTGAAAAAACTGGTTTGCGATTACGCGGCCTGCATTACTTTCTTTGCGCGCTCTGCCATTTCTTCGGGTGACACATCTTCCACATGAGTTGCGACACCCCAGAGATGTCCGAATGGATCCTGAATAAAGCCGGAACGATCTCCATAAAATTGGTCCTGGACAGGTTTCAACGTTTTGGCTCCCGCAGCAACGGCGCGCTCGACTACGCGATCGACGTCAGGGAGGTACACATATAGGCTCACCGGGCTTGCGCCAATGGTGGCAGCGCTGGCATAACCCTGGCCCATGTTGGGATTTTCGTCCGCCAACATGATGACGGAGTTGCCGATCTTCAACTCGGCGTGACCGATCTTGCCTCCAGGCTGCTCCATACGCATTACCTCGGTAGCGCCGAAGACCTTCTTGTAGTAGTCAATGGCCTGGGCGGCGCCCTTGACGATCAGGTAAGGCATAACAGTGTTGTACCCCTGGGGAATATGTGGAACTTTGCTCATGATTTTCTCCTTGTGGAATTCATCTGAGGGTTGAGGTTTACAGCACGCGGATGAGAAGCCGCGTGGCTCGGGGTTTTCCCTATGAGAACACAATTTGGGAGCTGGTTCAAGGGCTGAGGGCCGGAGGTTCCCGAGATTGCTCAGGCGGAAAAGAAAATGTTTTGATCTTTCAGAGCTCCGGCTATTGGTGAATTCTTTCTGCTGGCCGCATCGGGCATCGAGTGTGAAATAGCTCGAAGTTTTCAACGGCCTATGGCCTTGGATCTTGAAATGCGTACCCATAGTGGGTATAGTTGACTTGTGACACCTGATCCCACCAGACCGCAGGTGTACCAATTCGTCGAGGCACCGGCCTTCAGCCGCTATCGCGAAGATTACTTAGATGACGACGGCCTTCGAGAGCTGCAGACGGCGTTATCCAAGAATCCAGAGGCTGGAGATATTATTCGTGATGCCGGTGGGATTCGGAAACTGCGATGGAGGGATACCCGCCGTGGCAAAGGCAAACGCGGTGGCTTGCGAATCATCTACTATTCTTTTCTGAAAGACGGCGACATTTGGCTGCTAGCCATTTATGACAAAAGTGAGGTATCAGATTTGAGCAAGCACGACAGAGATCAGTTGAAACGCGCCTTGGAGTCGGAACGAGCTGCTCGGAAAAGGAAATTGGAAAATGGCCAATGGAAAAATAAATAAGAGAGATCTCTTTGCCGAACTGATGGAAGGCGTCAGGGCGATGCGGGCACATCGTGAAGGAAAGGTAACTTTGCGCACGCATACCATTCCTGCGCCTCGAATGAAGGGACAAGCTGACGCTAAATTCTTCATTGCAACTAGAAACAAATTCAATGTCTCACGCTCGGTCTGGGCCCAGATGTTACATGTTAGTCCCCGCACGGTCGAGAAATGGGAACAAGGTGGGCAAATCAGTACCCTCGCTGCCACCCTAGTCGAACTCGTCGCCCGTTATCCAGACACAATTGAACGCCTGCACAGCCTGCCAGTAAGAGCAGCCCGTGGTCAAAAAGCTGGGCAGCAGCGGAAGCGTCCAAAAGGATTAACCTACCTTGCGCCAGCTAAGCACGGAAAACGAACTGCCAGTTAGCGTGATCTGAGATGTTCGACGGCGTAAGCAATGATGACTGCAAATGATTTCCGCCGAATCGCCCTCAGCCTTGAGGGAGCCGAAGAGAGTTCGCACATGGGGCAGCCGGATTTTCGTGTCGGAGGCAGAATCTTCGCCACTCTGGCCTCTGCCACACAGGGTTACGGAAATCTTATGCTCACTCTGGAACAGCAGGCTGCATTCGTGCAAGAGTTGCCGGAAGTCTTTGTTCCTATTGCCGGCGGATGGGGACGCATGGGCATGACCCATATCCGGCTGGCAGCCGCCGATGAAGATATCTTATCCGGCGCCCTGCGAACCGCATGGAAACTTCGTGTAGAGAAGAATGCGAAGACCAGGCAGAAGAACCGGCCCAAGGCAGCCCGCGCAAGGGCCACCAGGGTTCCACGGAAAAAGCGATAAAGAGAGTGCTACGATTTTTGAATGAAGCACCTCGTGTTCCTGTTGCTCTGCTGCCCATCGTTGTTCGCCCAGCTTCCATCCGATATCGACGTTCTTGACCGCACTGTGGCACTCGACGGCGCAACCCTTCACGCCATCGTCACCAAACCTAAAACACCGGGACGCTATCCGGCTGTGTTTGTGATTTCCGGGCTGGGCTGCTATCCGCTCGATCCTCCGGATAAAGACAGTCCTTTTAACCAGCTTCGTTACGGATTGAGCCGTCAGGGGTATGTCACCATTTGGGTCGAGAAGAACGGGCAGGGGTCGAGCCAGGGACCCCGGTGCGATAGTTCGCAATCCGATCTTCAGTTTGCTGCGCGACGATCCATCGCGGGCCTCAACACGCTGGCGGAATATGATTTTGTTGATCGCGACAACATCTTCATCTTCGCCCATAGCATTGGCCCGCTCGAAGGCGTACTGGTCGCACAACGATTTCCGGTTCGCGGATTCATTGCTTCCGAGACGATTGGTAAGAGCTGGTTCGAATATGAACTCGAAAATGCGCGCCGACAACTTCGGCTATTGGGTCGTCCTTATGATGCGGTGGACAAATACGTCCGCATCGTGGAAAAGTGCCAGCACCGTTTTTCTGTGGAGAAGCAGGTGCCCGATCGAATCGTGAAAGAGATGCCGGAATGCCGAGACTCGGTGAATACGTTCAGTGTATCCGCGAGCTATCTGCAGCAGATTGCCGATCTTGATCTGGCTGCGGAGTGGAAGAAAGTCGATGTCCCTGTGCTGGTCACCTGGGGGACGTCAGATCCCACCACCTCTGCAGAAGAAAACCGCTATTTAGCAGAGATCATCAACAGCTTCCACCCAGGACGCGCGATTTACGCCGAATTCCCCGGCATGGGACACGGCCTCGACCTTTGGCCTTCCCAGCGTGACTGGCTGGAGTCAGTGCGAAAGAAAAAGCACACTGAGTTCGATACTGAGTTTCTGAAGCGAGTGGCTGAGTGGCTGAAGGAGAACCAACTTTAGATTGAGTAATCGGGTTAATTTGGTAACTGAGTAAATTGAACAGATCGCAAGACCAAGAACGATTCGCAGGCGATCTCTTAAAATTACCAAATTACTCACTTACCCAATTACCAAACACCATCGCCCATTTACCCAATGCTATCTGGGTGGAGTGTACCCCGTCCCACCTGGCGTGGTGTTCTCATAATCTCTGCCGTACTTGTTTTTGTGGGCTATCGGTAGAGTTGCGTTGTCGGGCACAGCTAATTTTCCGAGCGAACTTGAATCGCTGGAGACCACTACCTGGCGGGAGAGAGCTTTCAGCGCTTCGGGGGACGATCCTTCTCTCCAGACGTGTAAGACATATTTCCCCGGAGGAACATCGCTGATGCTTACCCTGCCGGCCCGATTGGATACTCCGTAGTAAGGAGTTTCCAGGGCAATCACAACGGCGCTCATCTCAGGGTGGATGTTGCAAAAGAGAAATGAAATTCCGGGACGGTCAAACCGCAACGACTTCGATGTGCCGGCCTCATATAAGCCCAGGTCGAAGCGCTTGCCGTCGAACAGCGAAAAAACGTTGTGAAAGAACGGGTCTTTGTTGGGGAAGTCCACCTCAGAACCGGCCGGCACGACCAGCATATGGGGTTCAAACGTTTTGTTCTTTTGTACGAGCGTGAACTTTCTTTTCGGGTGGGATACCGGGGCTTCTCCGACAGGGGCAAGCCATACTGCGACATCAGCGCTGCCCGGCGCAGTTTTTTGAGAAGCTGATTTGGTGACCTCGACAGATCCGGTGACTGTAACGGTCTGCGCCCCAGCCGGAGCTGCAATCCAAAGAATCACGAGAATAGGGAGCAACAAAAGCGTTCGAAATTTCAAGACAACACCACCTTAATCACTATCGTTCATCAGAACAATATTCCCATTATAAGGTTAAGCTGATTAGCCCTACTGTTGGTTCCGGTGACCGAGAAGGTATGCAATGTGCGGAACTCCGTCGAAAACAGCAGGTTGGAGCGGGGCCGGTAGATGAAATTCACAAATTCGCTGCGATTGCGATTCAAGTCTGCATCGAAATAACCTGTGGTCTCGGCAAAGCCGCGCACGTCACCAGCCTTAACATTGTCCTGGCCGGCTGCGGCATTGAATTCCAGCTTCGGCAACGGCTTGAATCCCAATTGTGCCCATCCGCCCGTGGACTGAAGTCCTCTCACAACTGTCGCCGGATCGGTCAATGAACCGTTGAAAACCACGCTGCGCCCGATGCCGGCGCCCAGGCCGCCGATGGCGCGTCCGGTATAGAACTTGCCGCTCAGGGTAAAGTACTGCCCCAGGGGAACAACCCAGTCGGTGTTCGCTACCCAACCGTTGATATTGCGGTCGAATCCCCAATTCTGACGGCTGTAATAACCTCCGGCTCCAAGGCTCAGGGTATGGCCAAAAAGCTGGCGGCTCCATCCCAGGCGGGTAGCATACGCGGGCTGCCGGCTGCTTTCTCCCGCTCCGGGGACACGCAAAAACTCATTGGCAGGGGTTTCCCCAGTGAGAGGATCCAGAATCCCTCCCGAAAGTGTAATCGTGGAGTATTCCGTTGGCGTCCAGCGATGTTCGACGCGCACTTGCGGCGTCCACCCATACAAATTACCGGAATAGGTTAGAGCCGGCACCGCCAGCGAAGCGTATGAAGTGGGATATAAAGGAGAAAAGAAGATTCCATCCATTCCCGCAACGACGGAAGTATGAGCCCAATCCAATCTGGCAGTACCGGTTCGGATGCGCAGCGCTCCGGAAACCGAGCCGTTTACGGTCTCAGGAAATTCCCCGAAGAAATCCGCCATGAAATGACCGCTGGTCTTGGCCCCCGCCCAGGTTGGGCCATAGACTTCCAATCCAAACTGGGATTGGCGGAAGGTTGCGCCGAAGTTTCCTCCTGTATTGCCGCCCGTGATAGAGTCGGTGGCCGGCAGGGCCACGCCAGGAACCTCCATGTGATCGGTAAAACCTTTGTTGCTGAATACGTTCATCAACAAGATGCCCGAAATTTTCACGCGGTACTTGGAATCACTCTCGACTTTAGTTTGATATTGGTCGTCGACTTTCGCCGATAACAACTGCTGATCTTCCTCCAGCCGGGTCACGCGCTGGTCGATCGGTTTGGAATCGGCTGAACTGCTTTCCGATTGGCTCTTCTCCGTCTCCTGGGTTGCCGGTCCATCCGACACGTTAAAGGCCACCGGAGCAGGCCCGGGTTGCAGCGTTCCCAATTTCGCGCGAGTGGCCTGAAGCTCACGGCGAAGCTCCATGGTTTCAGCGCGATAGTGTCCCGTCTCTTCTTTCATTTCCTGCATGGCGGCCTGCAGTTGCTGGACCTGCTGTTGCAGTTGGCGAACCGATTCCGCAAGGGCAGTGTGTGCGGCATTCTCGGCGGAAGTGGAACCCGCATCCCCGGTTTGGGCGCCACCATATCCGGAAAATAGAAAGACCACCAAGAGAATCGGTATGCATAGCATCTGGTGGAAATAGCTTTTCAATCGCATCTCTGCCCTCACTTCGTCGAAGAGATTTTGTTGGGGACGCCAGCCTTATCAGCTTCAGGTGCGTCGTCTGTGCTTCGATTCACTGGTATGGTGATCCTGAAAGTGGTGTTGCCTTGGTTCGTGTCGGCGAGCGCAATGGTCCCCCCATGGTCTTCCAGAATTTTCTGGACAATGGTCAAACCCAGCCCAGTGCCGTTTTCTTTTCCATAGCTGACAAAAGGCTCGAATATCTTGTCGCGAATACGCTCCGGGATCCCCTCGCCGTTGTCACGAACGGTAATTTCTACGCTGCCCGGCATCTCGCGCATGTGCACGTCAATTTCGCCGGTACCGGCGGTGGTTGCCTGGCAGCTATTCACCAGCAGGTTGTAAAACACCCGTTCGAGTTTCTTGGGATCGAACCAGCCGTCGCTCTCTCCTTCGCAGCACAGCGTGATGTGCACACCATGAGCACTGGGATGGCGTTGCACCGAACGGATCGCCTTTTGCAGAATTTCTTCGATGCTGGAATAGGAGAGTGACAGGGCCCCTCGCGCCCGGGAAAATTCCAAAAGAGAATCGATGAGATCGGCCATTTGCCCCACAGCCGCGCGAATCTCCTGATAGAACTCTTCTGCTTGTTCCGCTTCCAGATTGCGTTCGCAAAGAAACTCGGAATTCGCCACGATGGCGGTCAACTGATGGCGCATATCATGCGAAATCGAGCTGGCCATTCGCCCGATGGTAGCTAGACGTTCAGCATCGATGAGCTGCCGCTGGGTTTCCTGAAGGCTATCTCTCATGCGAATAAACGACGCGGTTACCTCCGCAAATTCGTCGGCGCCACGCACGTCGAGTGGATAGGAAAAATCACCTTTGCCCAGGGCGCGCACGCCCCCAACCAGTTTTTCCAGTGGACGGGTAAAGCGCCGGAAGACCACAAAAGCCAGCAGGCTTTCACCAAACAAAGCCGCTATGCCCAGGGCCACAAGCGTTTGAAAGAGGCCACGGAAGCGCAACGTGGCGAAGTCATACGATTTCAAAACACTCAGGTATACGCTGGGTTGCGCGCCGGGCGTGAGATCAACTGTGTTGGCAAGATAGCGCTCGTTTCCAAGTTGCAGGTCGCGGCCATTCAGGCCTTCCGGCCCGGAAACGTCACGAAGTTTGCGGACGAATTCCGGCTCGTCGGCCGGCGTAATCGAGCTGGCCACCACCGAGTTGCCATACAAAAAAGTGACCTGGCTGCTGGCTATGCTGCTTACATCCTTGACCACTTGCTGGTTGATCTCGTAACCAATCACCAGAACACCAAGGTACTGACGTGCCGGCGCGCTCCCAGACTCAATGGGGTCGAGAAATACCTGGTAAAGATGCCCGCTCAGGATCCACCAATAGGTGCTCACTTCTGCTTTCGACGTTCGCGCCAGCTCTACTTGCGCCATCGCCGGCGTAACCTCGCGGTATGCCGAATTCACCGACATGATCTTGCCGCTGGGATCGGCGAGCGCCAGAAGGTCGCTTCCACTGTTACGCCAGATATCGTTGGCAGCGTCCTGGATGGTGGCGACGTCCTTGGTGGTCATCAAGGCCTTGATATAGGGAAGGTCGGATAGCAATTGAGCGTAGTGGCCCTCGATAATTTCCCGTTTTTGCTGAAACGTCCGAAAGGTAAGGACGGAATTGCGCAGGTCTCCGGTAATCTCGGCCCGAACCTGATGATCAACCGTCTGGCGAACAACCAGAAGAGTTGCCACAGTGACGGTCAACACTCCGGCCAGGAGTAACGTAAGAAATTTGAGCCTTAAAGGGAGTTTTGAAATCATCACGATCCTAGCGCACGAATTTGTAGCCCGCGCCATGGACCGTCCTGAAATGCAGCGGTTGCGCCGGATCTTTCTCCAGCTTCTGCCTGAGCTTCAGAATGTGATTGTCTACGGTTCGGGTCGAAGGATAGCTCTGATATCCCCACACTTCATTCAATAGCTCTTCCCGCGACACCACGCGGTCCTGGTTCTGAACAAAAAACTTCAGCACCTTGAATTCTTGAGCCGTAAGAGTAACCGGCCTATTGGCCTGGGTCAATTCCATGCGCGTGAAATCAACCGTGATGTCGCCAAAGGCAAACAGATCGGGAACTGCGGCCACACGGCTGGCGCGTCGAATCGACGCTTGTACGCGAGCCAGGAGCTCCCGAGGGCTGAATGGCTTGGTCACATAATCATCGGCGCCCAACTCCAACAGTAGTACTTTGTCCACCACGTCTGTATTCGCGCTCAAAACAATTACCGGAAGCGCCGGCGCTTTGCTTTTGATTTCCCGGCACACATCCTGCCCGGCCATGCCTGGCAGCCTCAAATCCAGAACTACGGCTGAAGGGGGCGCGCTCCGGAAGGATTCCAGCCCGGAAGTTCCAGTCGGTGCGATCTCGACGCTGTACCCATTGGAAACAAACAGGCGCTTCAGCGCTTTTTGCACAATCGGATCATCTTCAACAACCAAAATCTTATCCATTGAGGGTTCTACTTGCTCCTCGAAACGCGGCTTTTGAGCGTTCAATTCTAACAAATCCAGCAATCGTATCCGGCATTTGTAAAGTTTTTGTTAAGAGTCCGATCAATTATTGTAAATTGCAGAAAACAAAGGAATAATATCCATCCCTTTCGGCTAGGTATTCAGGTTCTGGCGGTCGCCTAGAAGTTACGATCTGTTGACAATTCCATGACAAACCGAGTTCCAGCAAAAACATATGATTTCCGCGCTAGTAGTTAAGGAATCTCTAATGTCTGGACTGAAAGTTCTGATCGCCGAAGACGAAACCATATCCCGGAAGCTCTTGCATGCTTCCTTAACCAAGTGGGGATGTGAAGTCGTTTCTGCTACCAATGGCGAGGATGCATGCGCGGCGTTGCGTGAAGGTGGAATCGATCTTTGCATTCTCGATTGGGAAATGCCGAATATGACTGGCCCGGAAGTCTGCCAGTGGCTTCGCTCTTCGGACCTCGATCAGTCCTATGTAATTCTCCTCACCACCAAAGGCCAGCCCGAGGACATTGAGGCAGGTTTTGATGCGGGAGCCGACGATTACATGATCAAGCCATTCAAGGGAGATGCCTTGCGCAACCGAATCTCGGAACTGGCGCAAAGGGCGCCGGTTGCCGATTGCTCCGCAGTTTGGGGCCAATTGACAGCATAGGAACAGTCGGAACTCAGAACATTATTGAAGAAGATTGCAGCGGGGCCCAGCATGATCGGTACAGGCATTAAAGAGACCATGAGCGAACATCACAACTACAGCCCGGCAGCAGCCGGTTCCGGCTCTGGTCAGCGCCAGCACTTACGCGACGATGCGCAACCATTCGGTCATCTTCCGCCTGTCCTTCCCCCACTGGGCCCTCCCCCGCTTCAGATTGATCTCTCGGGAATGTCTTTGCAAAGCGTGACTGTTGACACGCCTGCATTTTCCATCCCGACTCCGGAGCCGGTTGCGGCCGAAGATCAGCAACTGGTTCAGCAATGCCTTCAAGGTGATCAGGCTGCCTGGAGCAGATTGATCGATAAGTACAAGCGGTTGATTTATTCCGTCCCCATCAAATACGGCTTCCGCCCGGAAGACGCTTCGGATATCTTTCAAACCGTTTGCATCGACCTTTTCACCAATCTCTGCAATTTAAGAAAAGTGGGATCATTGCGCTCCTGGCTCATCACCGTAACCAGCCACAAGTGCTTCCACTGGAAACGGCAGCAGCGGCAAGATGTCGAGTTGGATGCCCTGGAGCAGGAAATCGCAGAAGACCTTGCCGCAGCACCTGAGATTATCGAGGAGCTTCAGCAAGAGCAGATCGTGCGCGACGCTGTTGACCGCTTGCCTCCCCGTTGTGCGGAGATGGTTCGCTTGTTGTTTTTTGAGCAGCCTTCACTGCCCTACGCCGAAGTCGCAAAACGATTGGGATTGGCGGTTGGTTCGATTGGGTTTATCCGTGGCCGTTGCCTCACGCGGTTGCACAAGATTCTGATGGAGCTTGGCTTCTAGAGCGCATTACCAGCTTTAGAAGAGCCTATATTTTTCCTCCAGTCAGCATCCTCTACTTTGAGTTCAGCCCTCCCCCAACGAAAGACAGGTTAGCAGATGACTGGTCATTTCGATGTTGCAGAATGGACCGACTATGTAAGAAATCTGGTTCCGCCCCCACAGAACCGGGAGATGGAGGTCCATCTGCAACAGGGCTGTATCCAATGCAATACCGCACAGGAGTGGCTGTCGAAGTTCGCCCGTACGTGCGCGCGTATGTCAGCCTATAATGTCCCGGATCATTTTGGGGGTTTCGTGCCATCCCCGGTTTTTCCACGGAGGACACTGCCCGTGCCGGCTCTCAAGCGTGTTTGGGCCACTCTACAGTACGACAGCCTGACCGACCCCCAGCCCAGTGGCGCGCGTGCAGGACAGCAAGCCTCCCGCCACTTGCTTTTTCAAGCGGGTGCTTACGCCATTGACGTTCGCTTCGAGCGGGAAAAGGGCTCGGCCCACCTGATGCTTGCCGGTCAAATCGCCAAGCGTGAAGACAAACGCCAGGCATTGGTCGATTCGCCCGTGATGCTGTTTTCAGGCAGCCAGGAAGTAGCGCGATGTACCAGCAACGAGTTTGGAGAATTTCAGTTTGACTATGTCCCGCAGCCCGATCTTCACCTGCGCGTTCCTTTGCCCGATGCTGGAGAGGAGATCCAGGTCACACTCAGTGACCGCAAGACGTTTGAAGGCACACTAACATAATGGTTAACCCCGGCCGGTAAATATGATTAAATATTCACTGCTATGGAAGAGCGGGATTTCTTCGATGAGAAAAAAGCCGGCAAGCCGCACACGCTGAATTGCCCTCACTGCCATCAATCCAATGAATACGAGCTTGCCTGGCTCGTACGCACAAAGAAGAAACAGCTTCCCGGACGCTCCGACGAACGCGACCGCGCCAAATTTGCCAAAGCCCGCTCCTATATGGTGCGCCAGGATGATCTGGTGATGTGCAAGAACCTGCGTTGCCGTAAACGTTTCGAAGTTGCCGGCGTGCAATCCGTCGCTTTTATGGATGAACCTGTCCAGTCCAATGTCGCTGACCGGGCTGCCCGAATCTCCGGGAGTTTTTCGCCCAGACCGAAATAACTTTAGCGAAGTATCAGGGCATGACGCTTTGATGAATCCGCTTCGGATGAGACTTTTCTAGCTACCAATACTGGAGAGTTGGCAGGGTGCAATTCCGCACGATTGGGCTGCACAAGCCCGTGCAGAGCTTCCAATGAAACATATGGCTTGATCCTGGCTGGATCGGCTGTCCGCAGGTCCAGCATGATTAACGCATCCAGGACATTGGAAAATTTGCGGTCGATATTGAAGCACAGAACTGTACCGCCCATTCTTACATATTGTTTTAGCAGGATCGGAACGCCCTTGCCGTCTCGCTCGATATCGGCAATCGAGGCCGACAGTTCGTCCATGCCCCACAGATTGCTGACCACTTTGACTTCCCAGGGACGCAAGGGACGCGAGCGGAACGGGCGGCGTGGCCGTACCAGGCCGGCCAGCGAGCTTCGATGCTGCGACTCGAAGAATTTGACAATCAGCTCCCGCGATGCCAGATCATACTTGCCGCTGATGCTGACGGCTCCAAACAAGATCGGAACCTGGGCGCGCAACACTGCGTACTGGAGGATTCCTTTCCATAGCATCATCAATGGAGCGTATTGTTTCTGGTACTCCGCGCGAATGAAAGACCGGCCTAACTCCACCGCCGGTCCAAGCTGCTCGAAGAACATAGGATCGTAGTTGAACAGCGTAGAAGTATAGAGCTTCGACATCTGTGCAGTTTCGAGCAGATCACGCGTGCAGCCTAAGCGGTAGGCTCCGGCAATCTCTTGTTTATTCTTGTTCCATAAGACGAGATGAGTGTAGGTCGAGTCGTATTCATCAAGGTCCAGGTCTTTTCCGGTGCCTTCGCCGGCCTCCCGGAATGTTATCTCGCGCAAACGGCCGATTTCACGCAATGTATTCTGAAGCTCGCGCGATTGGGCCGCAAACACTGTGAACTCCCCGTTTTCCACCAGGTTCCGCTGCCGGCCCAGGGAGTGGACCTCTGCGGCTATCAGTTCTTTGGGAGTCTCGGAAGCAACTGGCTCCGATTTTTTTCCAGGCAATGCCGGGAATGACAGGGAAGAAAGATGCCGTTCCTGATGGCCCCGGCGCGCGCTCAGCAGGTAAGTGCTGGCCCGCAGATAGCGCGTGGCCTGGGCGTCGTCGGGTATCTGGTTGATTTTCGCGGCGGGTATAGGACTGCCAATCCGGACCTCGATCTGCTTGCCTGTTTTATTCAACAGCTCATTCGGAAGCCGGGTGGTTCGGAGCATCGGATGAACCAGCCCCAGCAAGTGAAAGGGCACGCTGTTTCTTCCCGTACAAAGCACCGGAACCGTGACCGCCTGGGTAATGCGAATCAGCCGCGCCGTAGTCTCGCTCCACTCCGGGTCCACGACTTGTGCGTAACGAAATTGCCAGTGGGAAACCTCTCCCGCTGGAAATATCACCAGGAGACCGCCGTTTCGCAAATGCGTGATTGCCTGCTTCAGCCCTTTTCGATTGGTTTCAGGCGAACCCTTGCGGTTGAATGGATCGACAAAGATACAATCCGGCGCCAGTTCGGGCATAGCCGCAAGCAGGTAATTCGCCAGTATCTTTACGTCGTGGCGCACCTCGGCCAGCAAGGCCCCGATCATCGCGCCGTCCAGGATGCCGAAAGGATGATTGCATACCACCACCACCGGTCCCGTTTTGGGAATGCGAACCAGGTCCTCAGGGTCAACATTCATCTTGACCTGCAGCTCGTCGAGCAGGTTCTCGAGAATGTGTCCGCTTTCCTTCTGCTTTACCTTGGTATAGAGATCATGCAACTGGTTTTCAAAGAACGCCCGGAATAAAGCAGGGAAAGCCCGTTGCTGGCTGTTCGATAGAGTCTTCAACAGTGGCATACTCATTCATACTGAAGACTCGTTAAGCCAGAATTAAAGGGACGTTAGAAAGCGATTAAATGGTTGATTTTAAAAGTGCGAGTCAGGGCGCGGACGTTTACTCGTGAACACATTAATTAGAAAAGTTTAATTTATGTCGCTGCCTTTGCGGACCAAAAAGGTGGTTAGAAGGTAGTTAAAAGGTACCAGGGGGTGGGGTGCACCAACATCTCTTTTTTTAAAATCTCTAATTTTGCTTGTGCGCATAGCTCCGCCAACCTGTGAAAAATGAGCCACGGAAGTTAAAGTCCCCGCGAATGACTCGAGTTGATTAACGACGATTACCGACCACCTTAGCGAACAATACACGAAAAAGGAGAGTTTGTCAAATTAAATCGGGACTTAAATCGGGGATTGCGGGGGAACTGTTACAAAGTCGAGGCATCGGCTCAAGCCAATAATCAACCAAAACCTACGATTTTGCCGATTAGTAACAACGAATCGAACGGGGAGCGGAAAGCTGGTCCTGCGAAATAGTAGCTGAACCAGAAGAATGGAAGACCTCGGCGTAGAGATTTTTGAACTATACGGGAAAAGGCGGCAGCGGAGAAAATAACGGCCAGGGGACGAACTCCCCTGGCCACCGAATCACCTCGACAAGATTAGTTTTGCCAAGGTAACACGTTTCCCGAAAATAAGACTACAGCTTCTACCCAACTTACTACCAGAGATAGTTAATATAATTTTACTGAGAAGCTATGGAACGAATAATCAACTATGCTTCGTAGTAGATCATAAAATTTCGCAACCTATTCCTAGCATTCGCTCGGTTCGCCTATAGGTACTGCTTTACGAAATCTTATGCCTCGGGCCAACAGTTTCTGCCGGTTATAGCCATAGCCGCGTTCAATTCATGTTTACGATGTAGTCTTTGAAATAACTGGTGCTGTCGGTTTTTGACCAGAGGCCAATGCGCCCGGCGATGGGCGGTTGCAAAACAGGGTTATTCGCCGGAATCAGGTCTGGATTGGGTGCCCCGCCGTTACGCCCTGGGCCTGGTTGAGAACCGAGAGCATATTCGAGAGCGAGAGCGCCATCGAGCCAAGCCTTGAAATCGGTTCCGTTAACTGTCATCTTTAGTTCATGCCAGGCGCTTCTATCGAGCATGAAGGGTTTTGTTCGGTCGCTGAATTTCACGGGACGGCGAATGCCATTGTGGAACTCCCATAAAGCGACATTGTTTTCAGTGTCGTTGTAACGAACAGCGAGCCAGTCGCCATTGGCTTTCACATTAAACAGGATTCCTGAACACCGGTCGGAATCGCCCGAGATGGTCTTGAATTTCATGCTGAGGGTTCCATTGGAGAAATTGTCGACGCCTTTCAGGATTGCAACCGGGTAGTAGGCAAACTGCTTGGCATTGTCCATCAACTCTTCATTCGACGTTCCGTAAAGCTTGCGCGCGCTTTCAATAAGAAGCCTGGTCGGGTTGTCTTTGCTGGCGACCCAGGGACGCCCGTCGATCATGATTACTTTGTCTTTGCCGTCCTGGGCGACAACCCAGGTTCCGACCATTGGCTCGAATGTCGCTGGAGGCCGCCCCACACGTTCACTCGCCAAATCGATCTTCTTGTCGGTAGCGCCAAGCTGCAATACAAATAAGACCAGGCCCAGCATGAGAATATTGTGGCGTTTCAGTAAGTTCATTTTTTTCTCCATTTTGCCAATAATCCGGTGGCCGCAATAAGGCACGGCCAGATTCCATAAAAGAAAGCTCCCGCGCCTTTGGGTGACGCGGCGAGAGGGTGCCCACGAAATTCATCATCGCTATCAGGCGGCGAAATGTGGGCCAGGGAAAAGATCACCTCCAGGACGCCTTCGGGCGTAGTAACACGACTCACGGCTGACCGCCCATCTACGTCATATCGGATTTCTCCGTAATGCTCGCTTGCCTGTTCGAATAACCCAATCGAAGTAGCCGCAACATATTGGACTTTCAGTGTGGGCAAGAGTCTGCGCAATTTCGAAAGCGTACGCCGCTCCAAATCGGTCCGGCGAGGGTCCTCAGGCGCAAGATGCACCTCAATGCCAACAGGAAGATGAATCTGATGGAGAGCTTGCTCTTCGGTTCTCGAAAACGAATTCATACGGTTTTCCGACAAGTCCCAACTGGCATTGGTTAATGTACAAAGGGAGAGCGCCAGCCCGGCTGTGGCTGCAAGGGCCATAGATTCATAGACCCGGCGCGGCGGAGCAATACCCAATCGCAGCCAAATTGCCGCCAGTGCAAGCCCAGCTAGCGTCAATACCAATGCAATCAGCGCAACATCGAGACGAATCAGACCATGCTGGAACTGGGCAACCAAAGCTGTTGGTGTATATCCGGCAATGGTGGCCCAAAAGCCTCCATGCACAGCGGCAATGAAATCAATAATCCAGGAGCCAATGGTAATGGTAAGAGTCAGGATGGCCGCTGTCGCCGGATGCTCGGAGAGCGCAGCCGCGGCGCTTGCAAGGGAAATCGTGATCCCGGCATTGAACAGGTGACCTGTCGCTACGGTTGCCAATTCCGGTAGATAGATGCTTCCTCCATAAATCTTCCACAGCAGCACGGCAGACATCGGAGCAAGGAGCGAGATGAGCCAACCCGTGAACAATACCAGGCATTTCGCGGCGACCCTGGTAAATGACGGCATGGAATGTTGAAGCTCGATTTTCAAAGCTCCGCTTTGCCGGTCGCCTGCAACTAGCCGAATTACCACAAATGGCAGCAGGAAAGCGGCGGCCAATTCGCAGGCACTAAAAGTGGGCGCCCATATTCCGACAAGCGGTGAAAAAGCCTCACCTACTCCGGCGGACGTTCCATTCAGGCCGCTGGCTTCTGCGTAGGTGTTCACGGCGCTGATGAAGGAAACTCCCACGAGCGGCCCCATCAGCAACAGAAAAAGCCACCATGCGCGTGCTGCCAGCAGTTCGTGCCATTCTTTGCTGAGCAGCCATAGAAATGCCGGCCTAAGTAAGTGCAAGAAACACCTCTTCAAGGTCGGTATAGGGAGCCACACCGTTGCGCGACGCCACCAACGCCGAGAGCTCGTCCAAAGTACCTTCACCGCAAATCTTGCCCCCGCTCAGGAGTACAAAGCGGTCACAAACGCGAGCGGCATCGGAGATCTGGTGTATGGACAACAGCATGGTCCTACGCTCAAGGCCTGCATACGACCGCAGTGCAAGAGCTATGTCGCGGGTTTGACGAAGATCAAGACCTTCAAACGGCTCATCTGCGATCAGCAGCGGTTGAGGCATGAGCAACCCAATAGCGAGAAGCGCACGTTTGCGCTGTCCCTTCGAAAGTTCTCCAATGGGTCGATGCAGCAGCGAAGTCAGTTGCAACCGGCCGATGACATCTTCCCGATGCTCGTATCGCCCACGAAACAGGCCCAGAGTGAAGTCGAGCGCCCAGCCCACAGTCTGTGCCGGCCAGGGAGCAATTGTATCCGGCAGATAAAACAAGGTACTGCTGCGTTCAGCTTTGGTAAGTGGCTGCCCATTTTGCAGGACCTCGCCCGCGTCGGCAGGCAGTATTCCTCCAAGACATTCGAAGATCGTCGTTTTTCCCGAGCCATTGGGACCGATCAGGCCAAGAATCTCGCCTTCGCGAATGGAAAAGGATACGCCATCGATGGCCTTTAACTTGCCGTAACTCTTGGTCAGACTTCGAATTTCCAGGAGCGCATTCACAACTTTAATACGTCAAACGCAAGGCGAATTGCAGGGAACGCGCCGGAAGCTGGCTGGTTATGCCGGTAAGCGGCTGTCCGAAACCATTCCCCGGATTCACGCCATTGCCGAACGTGCCACTGTATCCGACGAAATTAGGATGGTTGAAGATGTTGAAAGCCTCGGCGCGGAGTCGCAAACGGACCCTCTCACTTGCAAGCGCAAAGCTCTTTTCTATAAATGGCGAGAAATCATAGATGGCCCGGCCACGCCCGGCGTTGCGACCCACGACCGCGCCATTGATCACAGGGCGGTCGGTGGTTGCGCCGCTGTCTCCGCTGTTATTGGTGCCCGTGACAAAATTGAATGGCAGACCGGAGGCCAGGCTGGAGATGCCTCCTATATTGAATCCAAAGGGCGCATTGAATGTGCCGCTGAGCACGAACCGATGGCGTTGATCAAAGATGGCGTTGCCTTTCTCTGCCAATCCAACAAAATTGGGATCGTTGGGATTGCCTCCGGGCGCATCTGGATCGACATTATCGATGGTATGCGAATACACATAACTTGCCAGCATGGAGAAGCGCCGGGTGAAATGGCGGTTGAGATTTACGTTGAGCGAGTTATACAGGACAAAGCCGTCATTCACATCGCTGGTGATCACTGAATAAGCCGGTTGTGGCGGATTGGCAGCAGCCGGATTGCAGGTTCGACCGGCATCGGCGTAGAACTTGACCCACAATGGCCGCGTACAATTGGCGGCTTGCGCGCTGCGCGTCTGCCCTTGAAGGGTACGGATGAAGGGTGCAGGCGAGTCGAGGTCAAGCGGACGGACCACGTGCACCGTGTGCGAACCAACGTAATCCACGCTGAGCACCCAATGTTTGCCAAGCTGCCGCTCCACTCCAAAGGTCCACTGCTCCGAGTAGGGATTCAATAATGCGTCTGGATAATCCTTGAGTACCGAGGTGGGAAAGAATTGATCGTAAAATGCCCTTCTCCCAGGCCGTATAAAGATGCTTCGTACCGGAGCGACCGCGCCAGCGGGAAACGCCGGCAAAGGAACCGCAGAGACGCTGGAGGGAAACCCGATCTGCCCAGGGGCTGCCGTAAAGTTGAAGGTGCCGGTAGGGCCGCCCAGGGCGAAATTGGCTGCCTCGTTGTCCACTACTTGAGCGTAGTAAATTCCATAACCACCCCGGATGACCATCTTGCCCTGGCCACGCCAGTCATACGCAAATCCTACGCGCGGCGCAAAATTCTTGCGTGCGTCGGTGAAAGTCTGCTGTTCATAACGCAATCCCAGGTTCAGGGTAAGATCGGTACGCAAGCGGAAGTCATCCTGAACGAACAGAGACCACAACGTATCATCGACCGTGTAATTGCCATTTCCATAGCTCTGGGTGTAAGTACGCACATTCGCGATGTTATTCAGGAATGCCGGACTTTCACAGACACTCAACGGCTGCGTGCAGGTGTTGTAGGTAAGCTGGCCGAGAAAAATTGGTCCGCCAAATTCCTTGCTGTTCCCGCCATTGTGTGCACGGACCAAATCTGCTCCAAACCTGAGCTGATGTTTTCCCCAAGTGCTCGCCAAGGTGTCATTCAAGCCATATTGCCGGTTCAGCAGGAGTGCGGATTGGGAAGTTCCTGTGGTGAATGTGCCGCCGGTGGAGATGGGCACAACAAATTGAGTCCCGAAGACCACAGGATCGAATTGCGTAATGGGCGAAGCGAGCTGAAACTGGAACCGAGCTGTATTCACAAGCGACGATGACAAGAGCGCAGTTTCACTGATTTCGGTGGAATAGGTACGGCGGCGAAAGATACGGTCAACGGTGGGAAGGTTGTTGCCTCCCACAGCTCCGTTAGGGTTGGTATCGTGGAAGCTATCGGTATTCGCGCGTAAAAACAAGGTGTTGGCTTGATTGATCTGGTGGTCGAGGCGCAGGAAGGTCAGCCAGCCGGCATAGTGCCCCACGAATACTCCAGGAGCAAGAGGCGATGTCACCGGAGAGCCCCGGTTCTGGCGGCTGTATTCACCGGTAAAGAAGAAGTAGGTTTGCTTCAAGGCTGGAACAGGCCCGGAAAAAGATGCGGCCAGTTGGCCCAGAGAGTCGGTCACAACCTGGTTGCCGCTAGTCGCGTTGTTGGCGGTAAAGCCCGACAGCTTTGCAGCCGTATCGCTGGGCCGCCACAGCCCGAGAAAGTCTCCGTGATATTTGTTGCTGCCGGTGCGGGTGACCACATTCACCACGCCGCCCGTGGTCGCGCCATATTCGGCTGAGAACGCATTCTCCAGCACTGTCATCTCCTGCACGGCAAGCTGAGGAACGTTGCTGAAGATGGTTTGGCGCCCCCAGCTATCGTTACCGGTTGCGCCGTCAACGACCCACGCTGTTTGCCGGCGGCCCGAGCCATTCGTCGTGAAGAGATTTTGGTTCATGAAGATATCGCCTTGATTCAAGGCAGGCCGGTTGGCGGCATTGAGTAATGGCAAATAGGTAATGCGCCGGTTCAGGAGAGGCATCTGGTCAACTTCTACGGTTCCCAGCCTGTCGCCAAGCTGTGGTTCATCGGCCCGGACTTCGCCGGCAGCACCGGTAACGACGATTTCCGTTTTTGCCTCGGAGATATTGAGCTGCACTTGCACGTCAGCCGTGGCGCCGCCGATCAAAGTCAGGTCGCTGCGAAAATCCGCGAATTTGTCTTTACGGGCCGCAATTGAATAGGTTCCAACTGGCAGTCCCGAGAAAACGAACTTGCCTGAAGCATCGCTCTGAGCTTTGCGTTCGAAGCCGACAAGGGCATTTGTGATCGTGACGTCTGCGCCGGAAATAGCCGCATGGGATGGGTCCCAGACTTGTCCACGGATGATAGCTGTATCTGGGGTTTGAGCTGTCGAAAGCATTCCACAACAAAGAAGTATAAGAATTGCGCAGCATCGAAACATGGGCCAATGACCTGGGAGCGGCGGTTCCGCTTGTAATCGGCACATACTATCGTGCGCTGCATCCTACTACTATGCATAGTAGGCTTGCGGATCAAGCTTTGTCCGCCTAACGCGCCCTAAAGGGCCGCTCTTCCACCGCTAAAATGTAGAAACTCCAGGCCCGCCCCGAAGGGACGGGACAATTCTTTCTTCCCTTGGCTTCGGCAGGGGTGTCTTAGCGTCGAACTACTCGACTGCTACGTACAACTCTGCCTGGCGTTGTTCCAATAGTGGTCCCAGTCCGTTCGTCACGTACTGCTTGAAATAAGGAGCATTGCGGTGGGCGTCGAGGGTCGCCTGGTCCTTGTATTGTTCATAGAACATGAATCGCCGCGGATCCTGGGTGGATTGATGGCCGACATACATGAGGCAGCCCGGCTCCTGGCGTGTATGTTGCTGCATAATACTTATGAATTCCTTGCACTTCTCTTCCGCCCCCGCCTTCACCACCATATCGACCTTTAAGACGATCATTTCGCCCTCGCATGTTTCGGGATTGCTTTTGGAGCCACCAGCTCAGCATCGAATGCCGGAACGGAGATGGTCTGGCCGCGTTCCGGCCCGGTCGAAACCATGCCGATCTTTGCTCCCGACTCTTTCTCGATGAAGTGCAGATACTCCTGCGCCTGCCTGGGCAGTTTGTTGAAGCTGACGATGCCCTCGGTGGACCTTCTCCAGCCCGGCATCTTCTCATAAACGCATTCGATCTGGTCGAAGCCCGTGGCCAAAGCCGGAACCTCAGAGGTTTTCTTGCCGTTGATCTTGTATCCGACGCAAACAGGAATCTCCTCCAGCTCATCCAATACGTCGAGCTTGGTAATGACCCACCAGTTCACTCCATTGATCATCTGGGCGTAGCGCAACAGGGGAAGATCAACCCAGCCGCAGCGCCGGGGACGGCCAGTTACCGCGCCATACTCATTACCTTTGGCCCGCAATTGATCGGCAATCGAGTCCGTAATTTCCGTTGGAAATGGACCTGAGCCGACGCGTGTGCAATAAGCCTTGGTGATGCCGATCACGTTGGTAATGGCATTGGGAGCAACACCAGTGCCGGTTACGGCGCCGCCTGCAGTTGCACTCGACGAAGTGACAAAAGGATAAGTTCCGTGGTCGATATCGAGCATCGTGCCCTGCGCTCCTTCAAACATCACCGATTCGCCTGCGGCGATGGATCTGTTAATCAGCAGGGCTGTGTCCGTAACGAACGGAGCGATTTTTTCGGCGGCGCGAGCATACTCGCCATACATGGTATCGGGATCGAGCGGCTCGGAATTGAACAGAGCGTGGCCGATCATGTTCTTTTCGCGGCAAGCGTTTTCGATGGTGGCTCTCAGCAGTTTCAAATCGAGCAGGTCAGCCACGCGCAAACCCCGGCGGCCCATCTTGTCTTCGTAGGCAGGCCCTATGCCCCGGGAGGTCGTGCCTATCTTCACCCGGCCAGGAGCATTCTCGGCTCCCATCTCGATCATTCGGTGATAAGGCAGGATCACGTGGGCACGGCTGGAGAGGAACAGATTGCCGTCCACCTGCACGCCAGCCTGGCGCAACATGCCGACTTCTTTCAGGAACGCAATCGGATCGAGCACGACTCCGTTGCCGATAACGGACCGGCATCCTTTGCGCAGGACTCCGCAGGGCACCAACTGCAAGACGAATCTCTTGCCCTTGATAATGACCGTATGGCCAGCGTTGTGGCCGCCCGCATAACGGGCCACTACAGAAAAGTTTTCGGAGAGAACATCGACGATCTTTCCCTTGCCTTCATCGCCCCACTGAGCGCCTACAATGACCGCTGTTTTACCGGGTTTCACTGCGTTGCACACTCCTCGCCCGTAATGGCTTTCGCAGATTTTGAGGATTTCTGGAAAATTGGAACGGGGAAGCTTGGTTAACATCAAATTCTAACAAACAAGTGCATTAATGCAGAAACTAACTCCAGAGCGATTCGCCTGCCAATCGCGGCCCTCAACCCAAACTTGACCCAGGCAAAAGGTCGTCGGCCGACCTCATTTAAAATAACTGATTGATCGCTCATTAAAATGACCAAACTGGAATTTTCATGATACACTTTCTGGCCAGAATTAAAAGAAAGGGGATTTCCCCATGTTGCGAATTTTTGCCCATCTGCTTAAACCTAAGGGAGGCATTCTCGCTTCAGTTTTTCTCCTCACCTTGCTGGCCCTCATCGGCGTCTCACGCAATGCTGCACCTGTGGCTGCTTCTTCCACCGGTCCCTCTTTTGTGGAGTTTGAAAGCGGCCCCGTGCGCCCCATTGCCATGTCGCGCGACGGGAACACCTTGTTTGCGGTAAATACACCCAACGGTACGTTGGAGATTTTCAGTATCACGCCCAACGGAGTGGTGTTCCAGAGCCGCGTGCCGGTTGGCATGGAACCAGTAGCCGTTGCCGCGCGCAACAACAATGAAGTCTGGGTGGTGAATCACCTTTCCGACAGTGTAAGCGTGGTCTCGTTGACGGGAACGCCTCATGTTTCCCGCACCTTACTGGTAGGCGACGAACCGCGGGACATTGTTTTTGCCGGCTCGCCTGCGCGGGCCTTCATTACCACGGCCCATCGCGGCCAGCAACGCACCGATCCTTCGCTTGCGGGCGTCCCTGGCGCAGGAGATCCTCATATGACGACCCCGGGCGTAGGCCGCGCCGATGTTTGGGTATTTGATCCCGCCAACCCTTCCAACACACTGGGCGGAACGCCGCTGAAGATCATGACTTTCTTCACCGATACTCCGCGCGCGCTTGCGGTAAGCCCCGATCAGAATACGGTGTACGTAGCAGGTTTTAAAACCGGTAATCAGACCACGGCGATTCTGGAACCGCTGGTATGTCCGGGATTCAAACCGTTTGACCCTTGCATAAGCCCCAATGGCTCTACCTCTCCTGGCGGTAACCCTGGACCGGCCACAAACTTCGAAGGCAAGCAGGCCCCGGAAGTCGCGCTGATCGTGAAATTCAACAACAGCACCGGCCACTGGGAAGACGAACTGCACCGCAATTGGGATAACGCCGTCCGCTTCAACCTGCCCGATACCGACGTCTTTTCCGTCAACGCAAATACACTGACCCAAACCGCATCGTTCGCGCACGTAGGCACCACGTTGTTCAACATGGCCACCAACCCTGTCTCCGGGAAGCTATATGTGAGCAATAGCGATGCAATCAACAACGTTCGTTTCGAAGGCCCCGGCGTCTTTGGCGGACACACCGTGCAAGGCCACCTCGCTGAGATGCGCATCACCGTCATCAGCGGCTCCAATGTGACCCCCATTCATCTGAACAAACACATCAACTACAGCATCCTGGCCAACAACCCGCTGTTTGATCCCACCACCAAGGATCACAGCCTGGCAACGCCGCTGGATATGGCGGTGACGAGCGACGGCAAGACCCTCTTCGTGGCTGCCTTCGGTTCGAGCAAGATTGGCGTGTTCGATACCTCGGCTCTCGAAAACAACACCTTTGATCCCACGGTCACCAGCGCCAACTATATCCCTGTAAGCGGTGGCGGTCCGAGCGGGATCGCATTGGACCAATCCCGCGGCCGCATGTATGTGACCACACGCTTCGATAATGCTGTGAAGGTCATCGACCTGGCCTCAAAGCAGGAAGTGGCGGCATTGTCCATGCCAAACCCGGAACCACCATCGGTGGTGCAAGGACGCCCGATGCTGTATGACGCTACGCGCTCTGCGAACGGCGAAGCGGCATGCGCGAGCTGCCACATCTTCGGAGACAACGATGACATAGCCTGGGACCTGGGCAATCCTGACGATGTCGTCAAGAAGAACCCAATACCCATCAATTTTGGCGACACTGAATCCATCACTCTCGGCAAGGTGTTGTTTGGCTTCCGGGGCCCCATCAACGGCACCGGCAATGCGGATGACTTTCATCCCATGAAAGGCCCCATGACCACGCAGACCCTGCGCGGCATGGTGAACTCGGGCGCCATGCACTGGCGCGGCGATCGATCGAACGGCGTTTTTGGTGTTGATCCGTTCGATTCGAACCTGTCCTTCAATAACTTCATCGTGGCGTTTCCAGGGTTGTTGGGCGCTGCCAACCAGCCTTCGGCCGCAGACATGCAGAGCTTTACCACGTTCCAACTGCAGGTCATGGAGCCGCCAAACCCAGTACGCCACCTCGATAACTCGTTGACTTCTTCCCAGCAACATGGCCGGGACTTCTACGTTGGCTCACGTCCCGCGGACGGCATCAATGCAGGTCCGCTGAATGGCCTGGGAATACCACTGGGTGGATTGGTCTTGGGCGTCAATGCATTCAACTGCAATGGCTGCCACGAACTTGATCCTGCGGAAGGCGAATTCGGAACCAGCAAGCACGGAAGCTTTGAGGGAGTCATCTCGCAGATGTTCAAGATTCCGCACCTGAGAAACATGTACACCAAGGTAGGAATGTTTGGCGATCCTAAGGTCGATACCTTCGACCAGCCGGATAGCGGCTTTACCGGTGATCAAATCCGAGGCTTCGGCTTCACCAACGACGGCACCATCGATACCATGTTCCGCTTCTTCACGGCAGCGGTGTTCCGCGATACAGTCACCTCTGGCTTCCCAACGTTGGGCGGCAACCAGACGCGGCGTGATGTCGAGCAATTCATGCTGGCCTACGACAGCGATCTGGCTCCAATCGTAGGACAGCAGGTGACCTTGACCAATGCCAACTCCGGCGCTGTTGGCCCGCGCATCACTCTTCTCGAGCAGCGGGCCGGCACGCCCTTTACCTCAAAATCGCTCGGCGGCTTGACCACTGAGTGCGACCTGGTGGCGAAATTCGCCCAAGGTGGCGCGCAGAAGAGCTTCCTCTTCAACCCGGCTGCGGGCAGCTTTGTAGCCAGTGACGGAACAACCACTCTTTCCGACAGCGCATTGCGCGCTGTGGCAGCAACTCCTGGCCAGGAGGTCACTTATACCTGTGTACCGCCCGGATCAGGCTCACGAATCGCCTTTGGTCAATAGCAGCTTTTCCCATGGTATGGCACACCACTAAGGAGAAGTAAACTCATCCCCCCACGTGCTCAAGTAGCGCGTGGGGTTTTTTGTTTTTGTTTCTGTTTCAAAAACGATAGGGATTACGACGTGCAAGTCACCAGGTTCCCCCGCATCTGCTCGATCTGCTTGCGGGCTACTACGGAAATCCGGCGGATTCCCTCCCGAATCCGATCCGGCGCAGCGTTGGAAAAGTTGAGCCTCATGTGACGAGAACCATCGCCGGCCCCTGCAAAGAACGAATGGCCAGGAACAAAAGCCACGTTCTCTTGCACCGCTGCTTTCAGCAATTCGCCGCAATCGAATCCTGCAGGCATGGTCACCCACAAGAACATCCCGCCTTTAGGATGCGTCCATGTGGCTTCTTCGGGAAAGAACTCCGCGAGTGACTGCAACATCGCGTCGCGGCGTTGCCGGTAAACTTCGCGAAGAACTTTCACATGATGATCGAGGAATCCGCCCCGCGCCACCTCAACGGCAATCAATTGATTGAGTCCGCTGGTGTGCAGGTCGGTCCCTTGCTTGAGCTGCACCAGCTTGACGATGACTTCCGCCGGAGCAACAATCCATCCCACGCGCAGGCCGGGAGAAAGAGTCTTGGAAAAAGTACCGAGGTAGATCACGTTCTCAGGGTCCAGAGCCAGCAGTGGCGCTATGGTTTCTCCTTCGAAGCGAAGCTCGCAATAAGGATCGTCCTCCACCACGGGAACATCGTATTCGGCGGCCAGCGCGAGCAGCTCCTGGCGGCGTTGTAACGACATGGTCACGCCGCTGGGATTCTGGAAATTGGGCAGGATGTAGAGAAACTTTGGTCTCGCTCGCAATGCTTCCGCCAGCAACTCGGTGCGCAAGCCGTCATCATCGACCGGTACGCCCCAGTAATGGGGTTGGTAGAGGTTGAACGCCTGCAGGCCACCCACGTACGTTGGCGCCTCCACCACGACCAGGTCACCGGGATCAATCAGTAACTTACCGACCAGGTCGAGCGCTTGCTGCGAGCCGCTGGTGATCAGCACATTTTCCGGACCGACAGCCGCGCCGTAACGTTTCAATTCATCGGCAACGAATTGGCGCAAAGCAGGAAAGCCTTCGGTCGTGCTGTATTGGAGCGCCGCAGAGCCTTGTTCGGCCAACACCTTGGTGCACGCGCTTTGAAATTCCGGAATGGGGAAAAGCTCGGGCGCAGGCAGTCCACCGGCAAAAGAGATCATGTCGGGTCTTTGGGTCACCTTCAACAGTTCGCGGATAGCCGAACTCTTCATGGCAACGGCGCGGCGGGTGTAGCGGTTGGGCCAAATGGTATTCATGGGGCCTCCCCTTTCAGCTAAACACATCGTACGGGTATTGGTTCGGACAAGTACAGATACAGAAATCTAAAAATGTGACCAGTACAGTTTTGTATGGCCTTCTGTGTTTGATGCAAGTATGATTCGACCAATGGCAACACAATTGGTACAAGAAGTCCCCCGGTACCTTCAAGTTGCCCATTTGATCGAAGGGCAGATTTCGCGGGGCATCCTACGAGTGGGAGAACGCGTGCCCTCGGTACGCGCCCTCAGCCAGCAACAGGATGTGAGCATCTCAACCGTGCTCCAGGCTTATTTTTGGCTGGAGAATCATGGATTTATCGAGGCGCGTCCGCAGTCGGGCTTCTATGTCAAAGTTCCATTTTCGGATCTTGCCCCGGAGCCCAGTTTCGTTGGCGCGGAGAATGCTCCGACGCAGGTAGGCATTGCCAAGATCCTGCATGAGATCATGAGCGACTCCGGTGATCCAAAGTATTTTCCGCTGGGAGCGGGCGGCGCCGGGCCGGAGCTTTATCCCACCCACAAGTTGAACCAGATCATCAGCCAGATCCTGCGCAAATGTCCGCACCACAGCTCCGGTTACGATTTCCCTCCAGGAGCCGAGCCGCTTCGCCGCCAGATTGTTCGTCATACGGCGAAATTCGGCTGTGAATTCTCGCCTGCCGATATCGTGATCACCTCCGGCGGCATGGAAGCCTTAAATCTTGCCCTGCGCGCCGTAGCTGCTCCCGGCGATCTGGTGGCTATTGAAAGTCCGACTTTCTTCGGTGTGCTTCAGGTTATCGAGTCTCTGGGCTTGCGCGCCATTGAGATTCCGGCCCACCCGCGCACCGGCATGCAGCTCGATCAACTGGAGCGAGCCATCAGGGAGCATCGAGTGAAGGCTTGCGTTGTGATGAGCAATTGTCACAATCCGCTGGGCTACGTTCTCACCGATGAATACAAGCAGGACCTGATTGCCCTGCTCACAAAATCTGATGTTCCGCTCATTGAAGATGACGTCTATGGCGATCTCGTCTTTGGCAACAAACGTCCTGCGCCGGCGAAGATTTACGACCGCAAAGGACTGGTGCTGCTGTGTTCCTCGTTCTCCAAAGTCATGGCCCCCGGATACCGCATTGGCTGGGTGCATGGCGGGCGCTATCGAAACGAAGTCGAGCAGCTCAAGTTCATCACCACGGTGGCCAGTTCGTCATTACAACAACTGGTGATCGCATCGTTTCTCGAATCGGGTGGATACGACCGTTACGTCCGCAGATTGCGAATCTCCTTCGCCAACCAGATACAGACGGTGAGCCGCGCGATTACCAAATATTTTCCAGAGCGCACTCGTGTGTCACGCCCCCAAGGTGGCTATTTGCTTTGGGTGGAGTTACCGAAAGGCATCAGCGCCATGAAGCTCTATGAACAGGCGCTGGCCCAGCATGTCTTCGTGCTGCCAGGACCAATGTTCTCCCCCAGCCGGGGTTTCAAAAACTACATCCGCATCAATTGCAGCTCACCATGGTCAGACAAATTCGACCGGGCGCTGCTGACGGTAGGTAGAATCTGTTTCCAACTAGCGAAGAATTTCTAATTTCCAATTAAATGTTTGGCAACTGATCTTGCAAACGCAGATGCCTAATCCGCATATTCCGTCAGGATACGAATGTGGATGGGCCGTTGGGTTATGAGTGCAACGAACAATGTATTTTCAACGAGTTGCGCGGACAGGGAAGAGCTTCAGAATACACTATGGAACCCATGGGACAGCTTGCCCCCCTTAAGCTCCCTCGATTGACCCTATCTCAATTTTCTAAGCAGGAGGCCGGTAAACCCGGTGTACCCAAATCGGGTGAAGTTTTGGGCAGCACTGCCTGAATTTGTGCAGTGAAGCGCGAAACAAATTGATTCAGTCGGCGCAGTATTTCCTGGCCGTTTAAGTGGCCCATATAGTAGCCTCTGGCAAGCCTGCGGGGCAAGGTGTTGGCCTCCATGGGTATGGATCGATCTGGTTCCGGCTGCGTAAATCGGGAATCTGAGGGAAGAACTATCTCGCCGTCGAGGGGCGAATAGCTGGCTCGCGCTGAAGAAAAGATTGCTCGTGAGAACCTAGTTTGAACGCTATATGCTCCAAAGTCAACAAAAACGATTTGGCGGGGCGCGCGCTCGATTGCGCTTGTGAATTGGATATTCACTCCTCCAAAGGACATTTGACTGCCTTTAAAATTCATCAAGGAACGGAGCAGCTCAAGTTCCGAGGGCGGATATTTTACCCAGGTCCTAAAAATCCGAAGTGACAGCGCCCCGCCGCGGTTGCGCATTAGCCATCTGCTTGCATCGGTGACGCTGGTGATTCCAAATTGCCGCAGCGAGAGCTCAAGTTTCATCAGGAGGCGCGCAATCTCCAGGCCCGGGTCTTCATTTCCCCACAACAGAGGCGGCCTGGTGTGTGCCCGACGTGCAAAGAGGCAGGCCGACTCGTTGCCATGTCGATCGCGAATCTTAAAGCCCAAATCCACGAGCCCGTAATGAGGCACAACACCATAAGGCATTTTTGTGTGGCGCAGGATTGCACACAGCAGGTGTTCGAAGAGAATCTCGCTCAGCCCACCAGCCAATGACAAGAGCCCGTTGGAGTGGTGCTTCCTGCTGGGAGTAGCTGCCGAATCGACGCCGATCCCCTTAACATCGATCAGGCCGCCGCTTTCCGGTATGGAAAGAATGGCTGCACGGCCATATCCAGGGGCTCGCCACCCTTGAATTGTCTCTTCAGGTGAGATCGGAATACTGGAGTTGACGTACCGCTGCGAAGCTTGCCGCTGGGAAATATAGGCGATATGTTTCAGAAGCCAGCATTCGATGACTTCGCGAAGCCTGCAATTCCGGGCCTGCGCGCTGAGCTGCTTGAGGGCCGGATTCCGCGCCAGCAAATTTTCGCTGCGCAACTCAGGAAAATCGTGCTGAAGCATGGCATGGTCCACGAGAAGAACACGCGCACCCTGGACTCTGACAAAACTTTCAGGAGCCATAGGTTGTTTTGTATATTCTGCCAGGGTGCGGACAGGTGGTTCGCAGAAGCGTGGATCATTCAAAGGCGGGCCCTCCCATATTTTCTGCTCTCTTGGTCCTGTCATGTTTTCCATCTCAACCTGCCAGATGCGTGGTTGAGGCCACAACAAATCTGTGGATCATGGATGAAACTGCCTGGCGGTCGCATTTGCTGTACTCGTAATCTACTCGAGTCTGTTGCAGGGCTGCGTAAAGTGGATGGTCTCGCGTAGAGCCCATCGTCAAGGAGGGGTCGGGCTGAATATAGCCGGGGTCATTTGGGCGCAGAAATTCGCCTACCAGTTTCTCGTAGTCTCTTTTCCACCATGAATAAGCAACGGAATTAAAAGAAGAGCAGAAATGATAACGGCCAAAGTCCATAATCCTCACCGGACCTGCGCCCAAAGCGCCCAGTGCAAGCTGGACATTTACTCCATCGACAATGAGATCATTTTTGCCCGTGTAACCAGTCTCCTTGCGAATGCGGTCCAACTCGACGTCATTGAATGTGAGTTTCCGGCCATCACGGCTCAGCGTACAACAACCACCGGACCCGGAAAGCCGAAATCGAACCGCTCCACAGATACTGGCGCTGATCCCATAGCGCCGCAAGCACATTTCAACCTGCAGAAGAAGTCTGGCGCTGGACGGGCCGGGATCGGCTTCTCCCCACTGATATTCCGGGCGGGTCTGCGCGCGCCGAACTAAAAGAGATGCCCTCCGGTTCAGTGGGGGAGCATGCCATAGCGCATCGAAGCCGAGATCGATAATAGCGTACGCTGGAACCGGCAGGACGTCGTTCCCCGCGTGGCGAAGGGCCGAATAGACAAGCCCCTCCATCGTAAATTCAAAAATGGCCTCTTCTAACGTGAGGAGCCCATTCGACTTAGGAACCTCCGGAACCTCGCCGGGCGGGACGCCACAACCCTTTACGTCAAACAAGGCGAGCGATGTAGCGTCATTACCAACGCTCATGATTGCCGCGCGTCCATATCGTGGCGGTCTATGAACCGTGCGCTCTCTTGATGTAATCGGAATCCTGGTATTTGCTGCTTGCTGTGCCGATTGCACCTTGGAGATGAAAGCAACATTCGCGATGAGCCACCGGTCAATGAGTTGCACGCAGCCAGGGATCGAGGGACTGACACGCGGCAAGCCCGCGAAATCGCATAAGTGTTCCTGAAAATCGTGGCAGATCAATTCATAGTTGGCGCAAACCACAGACACACCGGACACCGCATTCATGCACTCAGCGGAAAGCGGCTGCCCCTGAAAATCGCCCAATGAACGCAGGATCGGGCCCTTGGCAAAGCCCCTGGCCGTTTGTATGCAGCCCGATATTGCGCTTGTTGCGTAAGACAGGCCCGACATTATAAGGAGCTTATGGCTTGAAACCTAAGCTTCTCTATGCTCATTTTGCTTTGCATTTATCCTCTGCGCAGCCAGTCATGGCAACTACACTTTTGCACTTATCCTCAGCACAACCGGTCATGGCAATTAAAGTTTTGCACTTGTCCTCTGCGCATCCAGTCATGGCCATAGCCGCAGGATTGAGATCACCAAACCGCCAGCTTGTCATCTTGATGCTCTCGGTAATTTCGGATTTTTTTACGACCTTGCTGGTCAAGGTCCGATGCTCAGGATCATTGGTTTCCAGCAGGATCTCGTCGATACCAACGGGAAAGTGCTCATGAACCAGACAAAGACCAAAACGATTCAGATTGCCATGCTTTGCAAAAACAGCATAGACCTCTTTGATGAATTCTTCGTCCCGGGTACCGAGCGGAATGGCCTCATTAAAAGACGGTAGCGGCTCGTATGACTGTAAATTTAAGCTTGTTGCCATTTTCAGGATCCTTTCAATTGGTTAAATCGAGAAACTACGAATCGACATTTGCATTTCTTTGACCTAATTTGGAACTAATATACAGACATCTTTATCTGACGAGAGAAACTGTTGCTTGTGATATCGGGATTCATTAAACTCCCTATTTTTATGTTTGTCGAGATATTCTGATGTTGGTTGAACCAAATCCGTCCTACGAGGTTACAGGACTGTGTGATATCGAGCCATAACCAAAGCATAAGTAATTAAGATTCTTTAATTAGGGCAGATATCTATACAGTTCCAAGCTAAAGCAATCTTCAGACGGAAAGCGCGCGAGGGGCGCTTTCAAGTGATCAGAACTCAAAGTTCTATTGGTACGACTTCACTGTCCGCGGCAAACGCTACCGCGGATCAACCAAGCAAACCATCAAGGTAAAAGCGGAAAAAGTAGCTGCGCTGAAGATGACGGAAGCTATGGAAGACAGCAATCCACTGGAGCGCAAAGTCCCCACCCTGATGGACTACTCTTCCAGATTCCTGGAATGGGCGAGCACGGCCCGACTGGCACCCGGAACCCGAACCTACTATCGCTATGGCTGGAGACTCTTGCAAAATACCCCAATTGTCGGAATGAAGCTCGACCGCATCACCAGCGATGATGCCGAAGCATTGCGTTTCCCCGTTCTCCTCCTGCCAACGGTAACACGGCGCTTCGCACCTTGAGCCGGATGCTGCGCAAAACCAAGGAATGGAAGTTCAACCGCTATGCTCCTGAGTTTAAGCTGTTCAAGGAGACCGGGCGGACGCTCAAACTCGACGACGAAGCCGAGCGCAAGCTCTTGCCCCATGCTCCGCATCCATTGCATTGGAAATATTATCAATTCCCCCTAATTGCCATCTGCAAGACCTCGGCTATATGTAGCGCTTTGCGCCCGGCAAGACCCTTGATTTGCTCAAAGCAACTGAAACCGTCGGTGATGATCAGCGTGTCCGCATCTGCACTTCGCACAGCCGGCAACAGCACTCGTTCGCCAACTTTTACCGAGACTTCGTACTTTTCTGCTTCGAAGCCGAACGATCCCGCCATACCGCAGCAGCCGGAATCGAGCACCTGGAAATCGAGTCCGGTACGTTTGAGTAATTCCTGTTCAGCGTCGAATTTCAAGATCGATTTGTGATGGCAATGTCCGTGAACCAAGGCTTTGCGCTTCAGTTGCGGCGGAGAATAGTTGGCTTTCTTGACCAGGAATTCGCTCAGAAGGAAGGTTTGCCGGCTGAGCCGTTCCGCATCCTTATTGTGCGCCATCAGGTTGGGCATCTCATCACGAAACACCGAGACGCAACTCGGCTCGAGTCCTACAACAGGGATACCCTCGGAGATCTGCGGACGCAAGGATTCTAAGACCTGGTTGAGCAGGTCTTTAGCGGTATCCAACATGCCAAAGTCGTAAAGCGGCCGTCCGCAGCAGAGTACCTTTTTGGGAATGATTACCTGATACCCGGCATGTTCCAGCACCTCCACCGCCGCTTTTGATATCTCGGGACGAATGTAGTTATCGAGGGTATCAGGCCACAGCATGACTTGAGGGCGGCCTTGATTGCGAACGCCCCGCTTCTGAAACCATCCTCTAAAGGTTTCATGCGCGAACTGCGGAATTTTGCGGGGCTGGGCAATGCCCCCGAGAAATTTAAGCAGACGGGAAATGCCGGGCGCTTGCGTAACAAAGTTGACCAAGCCGGGAGCGATGGCGGCCAGGCGCGCCCACCAATAGATCCATCCCATGGCGTATGCCGAGCGCGGACGCAGCCGGCCTTCATAATAATGTGAAAGAAACTCCGCCTTGTAAGTAGCCATGTCCACGTTGAGCGGGCATTCGCTCTTGCACGCCTTGCATGCGAGGCAGAGATCGAGCGCCTCTCGTACGTGATGGTTGTTCCATCCTCCTCGCATGGGGTCGCCTTCCAGCATTTCAAACAGCAGGTGGGCGCGGCCGCGAGTGGAGTGCATTTCATCGCGAGTGACCATGTAGCTCGGACACATGGTCCCTTGTTCATCTTTGCGGCATTTGCCTACGCCCACGCAACGAGTCGTGGCCTCGGCAAAGCTGCCATGCTCTTCAGGAAAAGAAAAGTGCGTTTCGACCCGGGGTGGGGCATAGTCCGCGCCGAACCGAAAATTCTCATCAAGCTTGTAAGCATCGACCAGTTTGCCGGGATTCATCTTCCACTGCGGGTCCCATATGCGCTTGAACTCGCGGAAGGCCTCGATCAATTCCGGGCCAAACATCTTAATGAGCAGTTCGCCACGCGATTGTCCATCGCCATGTTCGCCTGACAATGAACCGCCCAGGTTCACGACCAGGTCGGCGGCTTCTTCCACAAACGAGCGGTAGTTTTTGACTCCCTCGGCGGTGACCATGTCAAAATCCACGCGCGTATGAACGCAGGCTTGGCCAAAGTGGCCATAGAGGGCGCAGCGATAGCCATACTTGTCAATCAGTTTGCGGAACTCACGCAGATACAGGCCGAGCTTTTCCGGCGGCACGGCAGAATCCTCCCAGCCCTCCCAGGTCTCCGATTCACCAGGAACGCGGGCCGTCGCGCCGAGACCCGATTCGCGGACCTTCCAGATCAACATCTTTTCCCGTTCGTCGTCTACGAGCTTCATGCTGGGCGCATCGGGCTTGGTGCGCAGCTTCTCCATGAGCGCATGAGCTTTGGCGTCTGCCTCTTCTGTGGTTTCTCCTCCGAACTCGACCAGCAACCAGCCCTTTCCCGGAGGAAGCTTATCGGTGCTGCCAGGATGAATGTTTTTCTTCTTGACGGCGGCAACCAGATAATCGTCGATACCTTCCAGTCCCACAGGACCGGCCTCGCTGACTTCTGTGACGTGGTCGCCGGCTTCATACGCATCGTTGTAGCCGAGCACCAGGAGGTTGCGCTTTTTGGGCCACTCGACCAGGCGGACTTTGGCGGCTAAAGTCAGCGCACAAGTTGATTCCGAACCAACCAAGGATCGGGCAACATGGAAACCATTTTCGGGCAGCAGCTCATTGAGGCTGTAGCCTGACACCAGACGCGGAATATTCGGATATCGCTGGCGAATCAACTCAGCGTATTTGTCGCGAAGTGAACGAAGGCTGGCATAGATCTCGGCTTTGCGGCCTCCCTGGCGAATGATCTCCGCCAGCTCTTCGTCGGAGGCCGGACCGGCATTCATGCGCAAACCGTCGTAGGTGAGTATTTCCAGTTCCAGTACGTTATCGACGGTGCGCCCGGCAATCACGGAATGGACGCCGCAGGAGTTGTTGCCAATCATTCCCCCCAGATTGCAATATTCGTGCGTCGAAGGATCGGGACCATAAGTCAAGTTGTATTCATTAGCCTGCTTGCGCAGATGATCGAGCACCACACCCGGCTGCACCCACGCGTATCTCTGCTCGGGATTCAACTCGAGGATCTGATTCAGATACTTGGAAAAATCGATAACGACCGCCACATTACAGCACTGTCCGGCAAGGCTGGTTCCACCGCCGCGAGCCAGAATAGGGGCTTGATGCTTGCGGGCCATCGCGAGGGTTTGAACTACATCGTCGATGGTTCGGGGAATGACAACGCCGATGGGCACCTGCCTGTAGTTGGAGCCGTCGGTGGCATAGAGCGCGCGGCTGCCTTCATCGAAACGGACTTCCCCGGAGATGCTGCGGCGCAGATCGTCAGCCAGGGCATTGGCGCGATCGCGAGAAAATGTTTTACCGGCAGCCGTCCGATAACGAGGATGAATTTCCAAAACCTGGTTCACGCCATGGCCCCAAATTTCCTAAAACATCTTACTTGAACCAGTTAAACCCAATTGTGAACTGCACTGTATTCACGCCGGGATTCGGAGTTGCCAGGCCCGCATTCGAGATGTGCTCATAACGCGCGTTCGCCGTAAATGCTCGCTTGCCGGTAGTGAAAAAATGGAACCCAAAAGTAGCATGGGTGAGAAAATTTGTGGTCGAAGTGAATGCCGGGACTTCATTATTGGTAAACAGCACTCCGCCACCCAGTTCCAGATAGGGAACCACCCGGTTAGCCGATGTAAAATTCCATTTTAGATTGAGCGGATTGAATCCTGCGCCGTAGGCATTGTCGATCGGTTGCCTTAGATAGTAGAGGGGCAGCAAGTCTGCCGACCATTCAAAATTGCCACGCAGAAATCCGCCGAGGTGGTCCCCAGTCAGCACTTTGCCAAGACGCAATCCGGCGTCGATGGCTTGGGTGTCGGTTACCCCACCGGAAACGCTCGTTCCTCCTCCCACCCATATTCCGATATCCCAGGGCTTATTCTCTAATGGCTTGGATTGTGCTCCTGCCAACCCACAGAACAATAACAGCGCGAAGATCTGCTTCATCCGAAAGTTTCTCCTGATGTAGATGTATAAGTAACTTTATCAGCTACTCTTAAGGGCGTCACTCTCTCAGGAAGAGCCTTGAGAAGACGCAGAGAAGGTTATTCAGATGGAGTTGCAGAGGATTTCTTAGCCAGGGTTTGCAGAAGGAGTATGGTAATCCCCACCATAATCTCGACATCGGCGGCGTTGAAGACTCCGGTTCGCAAGGTGCCTACCCCGATGTTTAGAAAATCGATGACCGCGCCGTGATTGAATATGCGGTCGATCAGGTTGCCGGCTCCACCGCCGAGCATGAGTGAAAGCGCGATCACCTGCGTAAATTGCAGCTTGCGCGAAGTCGCAACGTAGGCCAGCAATACAATCAAGCCGATCCCTGTAAATATGGTGAAGATCCAGAAGCGTCCGCTCTCGGAGAGATTCGAGCCGGCGCTCAGGAATGCTCCGGAGTTTTCCACGTACTGCAACCGCAAAAGACCGCTCCAGTAGGTAACCGGTGCGACCGGCAGGAAATGCCTGGCGGTGACCTTGGCCATCTGGTCGCAGCCGACACACGGGAGGAGCACAACGCAGACCAGCAGCAGGCGTCGAAAGCCCGGTGTCATCCAAGCTACACGTTCCATGAAGGACAATGATAAACGTTTTGCTGGTCGATGAAACGCCTGAAAAACCGGGGTTTGATTGACTCGTTATTCATACCTCAAGGCCGCCATGGGATCGACCCGGGATGCGCGCCGGGCTGGAAGATATCCCGCGATGATGGTGACGGCAACAACGGCCAGGATTGCGGCGCCGATCGAGCGGGGATCGTGTGGCGTAAGGCCAAATAACATACTTTTGACCAGCCGGGCCAAGGCCCATGCCAGCGGCAACCCGACTGCCAAGCCGCCGGCCACGATCACGCAACTTTCGGTCAACACCATGCGGAGAACGGTTCCACGCTCCGCGCCCAGGGCCATGCGAATGCCTATCTCGTTGGTCCTGCGGGCCACCGCGTAAGACATCGTGCCATAAAGGCCCACGCAGGCGAGCAGCAAAGCCAGCGCGCCAAAAGCAGTACTTAGGGTGGCGAAGGCACGCTCCAGAGACAATTGCTGATCGATGATCTCCGTTTGCATCCTGACACCGACGATGGGGACGTCTTTGTCGAGGGCCTGAGCTTCGTGACGGATTGCGCCAATCAATACCTTGAGATCGCCCTGGGAGCGTACTTCAAATGCCATGAAGTTCAAGATGCTCGGCCGCTGCAAATAGGAAAAGTAAGCCGTGGGCGGGACATCAGCGCGAAGGCTATTGTATTTGACATCTCTGGCTACCCCGACAATTTCAAACTCTCGCGGATTCTTTGCATCCCCGAGATTGATGCGACGCCCAATTGGATTGTCATCATGAAAGTAGTCATGGACAAACCTCTGGTTGACGACGGCCACGTGAGGCGAGCTTTGCGTATCTTGAGAGCCGATTGCGCGGCCCATCAAGAGTGGAACACCGAGCGTGTCAAAATAGTCTGGCCCGACATCGTGGCGATAGATTGGGACCCGTTGATCGGACTTGGTGTATCCGGGAATCTGGCCCGCAGTTGTGCCGGTGCCTCCGCCAATCGGTCCACGCATGGAAAAACTGGCGGAACGCACTCCCGGAATGGATTGAATGCGCCGCTGCAACTCGTTGTAGTAGCTGACTAATCGATCATCCTTATAACCATTGAGGCCGGGGCGAACCGAGAAGATCAGCAGATTCTCGCGATCAAAACCAACATCCACATGCCGAAGTTGTTGAAGCGTTCGCAGGAACAGCCCGGCGCTGATCAGCAACAGCAAACAGAGCGCTACCTGTCCTGCCGCAAGCACCTTGCCCGAGGTAAACCTGCGCCCCAGGCCGGCAGTCACACTTTGCCGGAGCGCTGCCAGAGGCTCTACGCGCGTGGCACGGAATGCTGGAGCCAATCCAAACAGAATCCCACTGAGAGTAGCTACTCCAAAAGTGAATCCCAGGACGCGAGAGTCGGTCGGCAATGTAATGCCGGCAGGCGTCGGCCCCCCGGAGAGCAGAGCAAGAATGCCGCGGCTTACCCATTTGGCGAAAAGCAAGCCAAGAGATCCTGCCAGCAGAGCCAGCAAGAGGCTCTCGGTAAGCAACTGCCGAATCAACCGGAAACGTCCTGCACCCAGGCTGAGGCGGACGGCGATCTCCCTTTGCCGGGCCGTAGCGCGGGCCAGCAGCAACCCGGCCGCGTTTCCACATGCAATCAGCAGCACTAATCCGACCATGCCCATCAACAAAATCAAGGAGGTCGAGAATTGTCTTCGCAGGCCATCCAATCCCTGATTCACCGGGGCAACAGCAAGCTTGGGGACAATGGAACTCTTGTGCGTAGTGATGGCAGCTTGGATGTATTGATCGAAAAGCAGCGACAACTCAGCCTTGGCTTGTTCCTGGGTAACGCCGGGTTTTAAGCGACCTACAATTCCTGCCCACCAGGTCGTCACACTCGCGAGCAAAGGAACGCCGTCATTCAGATTTCCCTGGTCGGCCTGGAAGCGGGCATAAAGATGAAGAGGTATCCATAAACCCGGAGAATGGCCAGGTTTTACGCCGCAAAAGTCAGGTGGTGTCACCCCAATAATCGCTATAGAAACACCATTTACTACGATGGACTTTCCGGCAATAGCCATGTCGCTACCTAATAGTTGCCGCCAAAACTGGTACGAGACCATAGCAACAGGAGGAGATTCAACCTGATCATCGGCCGGAACCATGTTGCGGCCCAAGAACGCTGGAACTCCCAGGCCTTCAAAATAGCTGCCTGATACACCATCGAGAGTGGTTCCGGCCGCCCGGCCATTGAAGCTGACATTGATCGGGTCGTCGTTGGCGCTGAAGGCAAAGACGCCGGAAAATGAATGGTTGTGCTCGCTCAGATACTCATATGCAGGATAAGAAAATGAATAGCTTTTGAATAAGCCTGTGTTTTCCTCTTTGCTGCCGCTACCCTCCAGGTCTTGAACCAGTTCGGGATGGTCTTTTGCCTGCCATGTAAGCATCACTAATTGGTGAGGATCTTTCACGGGAAGCATCCGCAACATGATGTCGTTGATGGCGCTGAAGATTGCGGTATTAGCGCCTACGCCCAAAGCCAGCAGCAGGATAATGATCGTGGCAAAACCGGGATTGCGTCTCAACATGCGAAGGCTGTAGCGCAGGTCCTGCCCTAAGGTTTCGACGATCTTTAACCCGCTCATTTCACGGTACTTCTCTCGCACCTGGCTCACACCGCCAAATTCTCTGAGAGCAGCGTTGCGGGCATCGGACGCGGACATGCCTTGCTTGCGTTTTTCATCCGCGAGCATCTCAAGGTGAGACTCGACCTCTTCATCTAACTCGCGTACCTTTTGTTCCTTGTGGAACATAGTTAGTAAACGGGTAAACAATACTTTGAGCCGTTCCATGTCAGCCTCCTTCTGTCGAGCGCAACAATCGGCCGATAATGCCAACCATCTGTTCCCAACTCTTGGTCTCATGCGCAAGCTGTCTCTGCCCCGACTTAGTAATGGAGTAGAAGCGGGCACGCCGGTTGTTTTCGGAAAGCCCCCATTTCGAGGTAATCCAACCTTTCTGCTGAAGCCGCAGAAGCGCCGGATATAACGTGCCTTGATTCATCTGCAATAGGTCGCCCGACACTTGCTCAATGCGCCTGGCAATGCCGAAGCCATGCATCGGTCCTATCCCGTGCAGCGTGTTGAGGACGATCATGTCCAAGGTTCCTTGCAACAATTCGGTGCGGGAATCCACGAATTTTCCTTTGTGTAGAAGATCAACAGGAGAATAGCTCTAGTTCCTTTAGAATGTCAACAGGAGCATTCATCTGCAGAATTACATACAGGCTAAGATTACCTTCCGGAATGACCCACGTCTTTAGTAAGAGCTAATAGCCAGCAGCTCAAAACCAGCAGCTAGTTTGCTACAATTCGGACTTTCATTTCAGGACACCTCCCATGAAAATGCGTCTTCTCTCTGCCATAACAAGCTGGTTCATTGTCTTTAGTTGTCTCGCTGTTGCCCAGGAGCATAAGCCTCTCCTGCTTGTGCTAAGCAAGCCGGCAGCCAAGCTGCAGATTGTCGACCCTGTCGCCAAGAAGGTAATTGGAGAAGTGCCAACCGGGACCTCTCCTCATGAACTCACGGTATCGGAAGACGGCAAAACAGCCTTTGTTGGCAACTATGGCGCGCAGGTTCCCGGCGACAGCCTCTCCATCATTGATATTGCGGCCAGGAAGGAGGTTCGCCGGCACAATATCGGAGCTTTGCGGCGGCCGCACGGCATGGTTGAGAGTCACGGCAAGGTCTACTTCACGGCCGAGGTGAATAAAGTTGTGGCCCGCTATGATCCAGCCAGCGACAGCGTCGATTGGATCGAGGGAACCGGCCAGGATTCTACCCACATGCTGGTGATCACCGCAGATCAGAAAAAAATCTTCACTGCCAACATTGCGTCCGATTCCATCAGTGTTCTGGAACCACGGGGCCAAGGGCAGAACTGGCATGTAACTCAGATCACCGTTGGCAAAGGTCCCGAAGCAATCGATCTTTCTCCGGATGAAAAAGAAGTCTGGACGTCACACTCCGTTGACGGCGGGGTAAGCATCATCGACGTACAATCCGGGAAAGTCAAAGAGACCATTCCCTCACTCACCAAACATTCCAACCGTCTCAAGTTCACGCCCGATGGCAAACTCGTCCTGATCTCCGATGCTGCCGCGAATGAGGTGCTGGCCATCGACGCCAGCAGCCGCAAATTACAGAAGAGAATTCCGGTCTGCGCGCAACCGCTGGGCATACAAATGGCGCCCGGCAACAAGACAGCTTATGTAGCCTGTGGACAGGCCTCGCAAATTGCCATCATCGATCTTTCAACCCTGTCGCAAAGTGGAACGATTGATGTTGGTCCGGGACCGGACGGGATGGCATGGGCCAAGTGAGAAAGCCCAATTTTAGACAGGGAAGGCTGTCCTTCTCTGTTTCTGTTGGGTGCTTGTCAGGCAATTTTGAATGTGTCCCCTATAATAGAAAGGTGACTTCAGAACCCCCGGTTCGCAAGCTGGCAGAAGCCGATTTTCCCACGCGTTGGGGACATTTCCGCATTATGGGCTTCGAGGGCCATGCTAAGGACGACCGGCGCGCTGAATCGGCGATCGCGCTGACATTGGGCGATATTCATTCGTCTCCGCCGCTGGTGCGTATTCACTCCCAATGTCTTACGGGAGATGTGTTTGCTTCGCTGCGCTGTGATTGCCGCCAGCAGCTTGAGATGGCGCTCTCCCTGATTGGGCAGGCGGGCAATGGCGTGCTTGTCTACGAACAACAGGAAGGCCGGGGCATCGGGCTGATGGCCAAGTTGCAGGCTTACGAACTGCAGGATAAAGGCATGGATACCGTCCAGGCCAACGAAGAACTGGGATTCAAAGCGGACCATCGTGAATTCCAACTGCCTGCCGGGATTCTTGGCGCGCTCGGCTTGAAATCCGTTCGGCTTCTCTCCAACAATCCACAAAAAGTCGCCGCCTTGGAATCTGCCGGGATCAAGGTTGTGGAACGTGTGCCTTGCGAAGTCGAACCCCATGCCGCTTCCGAGCGGTATCTGAATACCAAGAAAGAAAAATTAGGGCACCTGTTTACGTCGCGATAGAGCACTCAGAATCTGGCACTCCCAGGGTGGCGGATTCAAATTCCGTCATAGCTTGAACATCCGCGCTTTGCCCAATAGTCCGGCGACTCGTCCTTCGAAATCAAACGGGGAGATGAGAGGTAAGGCGCCAGATCTGGCGAAGTCTAATAAATGACGCGGAGTGATGGAAAGAGATTCGGTAGCTACTAAGGCGTCAACAGACGGTCCACGGCTGATCCTTGAGCTTGGATTCAGCTCGTTAGCCCTGGCTGCTGTCAGAAGAAATACTCCGACTCTAAGGCGAGCAGTGAAGGAATTATGGCAGCTCTGGTTACCAATATTATTGGTATTATTGGGTGCGCCCACTATAAGAGTGAAGGATATTTGATGATAGGAGCATAAACCATGTCGATGCGAGTAATAAATCGTACAGGTGCTCGCGAACTGACAGCTGAAGAACTGGATCAGATTAGCGGGGGCACCCGCATCCCTGTTACTAGCCTTTTCCCGCCAGTAGTAGATGGGATCATCACTGATTAGGCGAACATGACGGCGACGAAAACTTTGCAGCTCGTAAGTCAGTGGCGGAATCGGTAAGTCAAGACAGCAAAGGGACACAAGCCTGAAGGCAGCCCGGTCACGAGAATGCTAAACTGGAGCTAAGTTAGTGAAAATAAATGATGGCCAGGGACGGTTTTGTTCAGCACTACACGCCCTTTGGAATCCCAGCGAGCGGCATTCTGTTGAATCCCAGGGCGGAGCTAAGCGCTTCCGTATGAAAGATTTAGATAGTCGTTCCAGAGCCATGTCCCTCCGCACGCCGGTTGGGGTCGGGGTACTTTACAAAACTTGGCCAGCAACGCTAGGAACCAGAACTCTTTCTGCGTCAAACCTGATAGCAGATCCAGCATGAACTCGCTAATTTGAAGGAGATGTGTTCCCGATCGGAGACGGCCCGAGTCTCAATGAATTACAGAAAATGGAGCCCCTTTACGCTTTTCGGTGCGTGGACTGGGGCGACACTTTCGAGATAGTTGTGGACTGGGTCCGACATGAACTCGCAAGCCGTGAATGACGAACTGCCGTCGATTGATCCAATAAGAAAGCAGTGGTGGCTAAGCCGTCTTCTGCAATGAATCTGGCCTTATAAGACATGGCCGGATAGTGGGTGGAAAAGGCCAGCAGCAGTTACAAATGCCTGTGCCTTTCCGGGTCTGATCCGAGTAACGAAGAGAGGGGTTTGTAATGTGCAGAACCTTCATTCCAGAAAAACTTTTCCGGGTGTTTAGCTTGGGGCCAATCATCATGCCAGACATATAAATCAATTGTGTGTTTTTCTTCGCGAATACGACCCTCTGAAAACTCTTTGAAAATCGGCTCTACTGAGCCGCTATCTGAATAAAAATTGCCTGTCAAAACAGACATCAAATCTGGCATCCCGCAGTGATGGTCAGAGTTGGTGAAAACTAGCACGTTTGGAAATTCTCGGTTAGGGTTTAGCGCTTTGAACTGGTTAGCTGCATTGTGGATGTGAGTAGTGATACGGTTATAAACCGGATCAGGACGCGCTCCCCCTACCAGCGTCAGCGGCGGAGCGTTATCCAATTGCTTGTCAGTCATCGTACTGAACGTGTTTTGCCTCGCAGAAGAAGACAAACTGGTTATCCCTGAACACACGGAAATCAGGCGTCTTGCTCTTCCTCATTTCTGCCTTGGTAAAGCGTTCTCCCCGTAATCCGTGTTTAGTGAGGAACTCGAAGGCAACACGTTCACCACGGTCACCAAGATTTGGGCTTGGAGCTGCCATAATTTCCATCATACGCCCAATTTATAATGGCACGAGAACGCCCAAGTTCAGATGAAATACAAAGGCAAAAAGGCATTAGGAAACGTTAGCGTTCCATCCATTACCGGTGCGCTGGTAGGGACGGCCGCTATGCCGCAACCCGTAACGGAACTGGTTCCGTGGTTACCAAGCACATGGCCACCAGCCCCCATTAAAGTAACAGCAGATTTCATTGAAACACTGGAAAGCATTTTTCAAGAGTCCATGCTGGAGGAGATCAACAACGTCATCAATGATGCAAAGGGGGACTTGGATCGTCGGGGCCATGTAGTGGCGATCTCTCTGATGTGCGCTTTGGACGCCATTTCCACGTATGGGTATCGGGGGAATCACATGTCCAAATTTATCAAGGCGCATTTCCCGGACGATTACATACCGCATTGTGACAGGTTTTACACGTTGTACCGGAACAGCTTAGTGCATAGCTGGAACCTGTTTGAAGCAACGCTGTATCCGGGGGATGAACCCGTTAAAGATGTTGCGGGTACTTTGACATTCGGCTTACTGAATTTTAAGAAGGCCCTTGAGCACGCAGTAGCTGATTTTTTAAAGAAGCTCGACGCAAATGTTCAATTGCAAAATAACACGCTGAACAGGTATGGCAATTTGAGAAAGAATGCGAGACCGTAGAGAAAAGAATCATGAAGGGTTACATGACCAGGTGGAAGAAGAGAGAAGAGCCAGGGCAAACCCACATTATGGATTACTGGTTTGACCATCGCATAGAGAAAGCGGCTTACTGGAGAACCAAGGAAGAGGCAGAAGCCGACTGCGTTCTATTTAACAACTTGCCAATTTCAATCCCCTCCTCTCAGGGTGGAATCCACGTCTGTAAAGGCTGGCAGGTTGAGGAACGGGCCTTGGGCGAATACGTGGTTTTTTGTGAAGCCCCTTTCATCCTAACGAAAACCGGAGAGGCTGAGGTTTCCCAGAAGACTCCAACTGGTTACAAAACAACTATGGACAGTTTTAATCCTGTTGCCATTAGGTTGTTACAGCATGAAGTTCATGCGCCTGACCACACAAACTGGGGTACGGTCACCTGTGATTCATGTTTTGAGCAATTCGCTTTTGGCCCAAACCGGATTTATGGAGTGCGCGGCATCAAGACTGCGGATGATTACGCAAAGATTCTGGAAGCCATCCTGTCCAATGACCACAAAAGAGGCCAAGATCATCAGAACGCATACGATCTTGGAGAATAATAATCTGACTCGCGGGTGTTTCAAGCCGAATTAGTGTGTAACAGCGCTTTGAGTGACCTCTACGTCAAAGAAGCGACTTCAAACCGGCCTCAAACACCTCAGGATATTCAAACCCGATGATTTTCTTGCGCAGTATTCCTTGCCGGTCATAAAGCAGGGTTGTGGGCAAACCTTGGATGCCGCCAAACTTTTGTTTCAAATCGTCTCGCGCAACCGCCAGCGGATAATGAACCTCAATCTTCTTCGCAAACAAGACTGGATCCTCCACATCCGGCATGATATCGAGTTTGAATCCGACAACAGCAAATCCGCGCAGTCCGTAGCGGTCCAGTAGTTTTTGATAACCCGGCATCTCTTTCTTGCACGGCTGACACCATGTGGCCCAAAAATCAATGAGCACCACTTTGCCGTGAAAGTCTGCAGAAGAAACTGGCCGGCCTTGCAAATCCGTGACGGAAAACTCGGGCAGCCGTGAGCCAATTTCACCTGCTGGGATTGAGGTTTCTGTTGGCTGCGAAGGATTCGCCGCATGTTGTTTACATCCGGCGAACCCTATTGCAGCAAGGCCCAAAAGTAACAAACGCCGTCGTAGCATCTATTCCTTCTTTTGCATTTCTAGAATCACCAGCTTCAGAGAAACTGAAGGGTCTGGTTTTTTGTTTCCTGAAGATTTCTTGTACAACTGACCAAGAACTGTGACCACAGTTGATGAATCGGCAAGCGGTTCAATGCCTTTTGACAGATCATTCGTTGCAATCGCGAAAGATTGATTCGGAGCGATCTGTAAGGCGAGATTGCCCGAAGAGTCTTTGACGACTTTGCCACGCACGATCAGATCCATTTCGGCCACGCTCACACCGCTGTCGTAGGTGGCCTTTAGAAGCTGAGCCGGATCGATGCGGCCATCTTCCTTGGGCGTGATCTGAACTTTGCCATCGATCAAACTGACTTCTACTGCTTGAACGCCAGACTGGCGCCCGAGGTGTTGTTTCACCCCGTATGCTCAAAAGTTTCAAGTCATGCCTTCGACGCGCATTTCAATGTGCTTGATCTGCGCCTGGGAAGAGGGCACAAGCACGCAGCCCAGCAAAAGTAGTAGGCTAAGTTTGCTGAAATTCATTTTTCTCCTTTTCATCTAAAGATGCAGCCTGAACTGCTGTGTAATTCCGAAGCTGATGTGCCGGCGAATCGGGTTGAACATTGCACCTGTCGAGTGGGCAATGTCCCAATCAACGCCAAGCCAGATATGCATTCCCGGACGTACTCCCACGTAGTTGGTGAGGCCGGCAAGAAATTCATTGCCGCCACTCCCGTTCTGAGCAATTCCAGAAATACGATCATCCTGCGAGTGCCGCCAAGTGAGGGCCGGACCAATGAACCATTCTCGGGCGCCACTCCGCGACTCGAAAGGACGATACGAGAGCCAGAAACGGGATTCGATGAGGTTACCGAGGCGGGTTGCTTGCGTTCCTTCCGAGCGCAGGAAAGAATGGAAGTCTTCATCGGCAACCAGCCGCCGGATGTTGAGAAGTCCTGTGCAGGTCCAATTCACCGCCACGAAAAGATCGGTAGAACCAGAGCCAGGTTGCAGACTTGCTGGCAACCGCTTGCCGCTGATATCCACCAAGCCCGTCCGGCCCGTTGGGATTTTAGGGCCGAACGTCACTGATGCCTGGGTAGTGCCGCGCTGCGAATCCCGCCGATAAAAGCGGTACTTTATGAGTGCCAGCACATCGCCAAGACCTGTCCCTCCAACCTCAGTCCCGCCTGGTCCTCTGGCATCGAAGTGGTTGGTTACGACTGGGGCCAGCACAGTCAGATCGAAGTTGGGGTGAAATCCCCAGGTGAAGTTGAAGTCGCCTTCATGTGAGAACGTGGGGCGAGCGGTCACCGGAATATTCCCCGGCCTCGCGCCTCGTGTAGTGAAAATGGAGTTGTAGGAAAGCAGTGCTCCGCCAGGAAACAAGGGCGGCGCGGTTTCTGGAGCAGGGCCTTGTGCTCTTGCGACCGCAGCACAAAATGACACGAAAACCAAAACAGACACACCAATAGTTTGACCACCGCTTCTTGAATTTCGAAGTCCCATGATTTTTCCTTCCAGCAGAAACAGGTTTGCGAATGCACACGACGGCTTAAACGCAGGCGCAGGCTGGAAGGCTAGATTCTCAGAACAGACGTAAGGGAAGGTGGCGAGCCGGGTGGAGCGTGCGCCTCTAGCGCGACAAACTGTGAAGCACTCCCCGGCAACCCGATTGTTTTGTTGATTGGCAGAACCGCAAGCGCGACCTGAGCCGGTGCAGAAATCACCAGACGCGGGTTGGTGAGATACGGGCTGATGTCATGAGCCGTGGTCTGACAGCAGGAGTGCGAAGAAGGCATCTCATCGCAATTGCCCGCCATTTGACGGCAACATTCCCGCTCCTCATCTGTAAGGGCGCTGTAGGGAAGCAAGCAGGCCATCACTGGCGACGCGAATAAGGAAAGCGCCAACAGTGAAACTGCGAACTTGCCGATGAATCTCACCTTCAGAATAGTGTATCTATCTGCGGCTTCCACTGCAATTGCAGCCGGCTTTCTTAGGCTGGCGCTGCGTGGATCGCTTAGTACTGACCGCTGAATGCTATTTCAGCAGCTTTGCCAACGCCGCTTTGTTCCTTGAAGGCAGATCTTTCAGTGCCGATTGAACCAAAGCGCGATAGACTGCGTTGGCTGCGGGAACTTTTGCTAATTCTTTTAAATGACCGCGGATCGTGTTCACGTCCCCGCGTTTTACTGGGCCACTAAATGCCGCTGCCGCTCCTGCGCTCAGGTAGTTTTGGAGCGTCTGGCGAAGGATCGGGGCCATGATCTTTTGCAATTGCTTTTGAGAGAACCCGGCTACCCGCCCAACCCGCTCTGCAGTCGCCAGGGTAGCGACGAGCATGGGAGACGAGAAGGAACCCAGCGCATGATAGAGCACTTTGGCGCTCTTTTTGATCTCAAAGATATCCGCCTTTAAAGCTTTGCCGGCTTGGCGTGCGACGGTAACCGCCCGACGGTCTCCTTCTACGGCAAATGCTACACCTTCCAACGATGGCTCGGAGCCGGGCACAAACGTCATCATAGGATGCAGAGAGGCTGTCGCTGCTCCGGCATCTCTTAAGGGAGAAAGCACCTCGCTGGTCAAAGCGCCGCTCGAATGAAACACGATCTTGCCTTTCCATCCATCGCGCCGGGATAGCCGCCGGGCAGTCTCGGCCAAAGCATCATCGGTTTGGCAGAGCCAGATGATCTCCGAAACGATCTCAAGATCGTCGAGGACTACGGCTTTGGTCTTTAGTTTCTTTGCCAGCGCGAGTGCGCGACGCCGGGAAGCGGGGAGATTTCGTCCGGCAACCGCATCGATTCGGTAACCGGCAGCCTGCAATGCCGGGCCGAGCGCATAGGACAAATTGCCGGCGCCGATGAGAGTGATGCTTATCGGATGATCGGAGGATTTGGTAATTACGGAATTTGGTAATTTGGTAATTGAACACCACTCCGAATATGGAAATTCGCAATTGCGATGCAGCAATTTTACAAACTTCCGGACATCCGGTTTCAAAATTACCACTTACCAAGCTACCCTATACTACGAACCTTTCCGATCCCCATCCGATCTCCGATGTCCCGATCACCCGATTCTGTATGATTGTCTCCCTATGCCTTCCCGATCGAAAAAGAGCCTTGTCCGCGTGCTTTCCTCGAAGACAGTTTTTCGTGGTCCGATCTTTAGCCTGGTGTCAGAAGAAATCGTGGAGCCGCGGAATATACGGATTCGCCGAAACATTATTCGCCATCCGGGAGCTGTGGTCGTGATTGCGGTTGACGATTCCCGTGAAGAGCCCTGGGTTTTGTTGGAGAAGCAGTTTCGCTATGCGGCTGAGTCTTATATCTGGGAACTGCCGGCCGGCCGCATCGAGCCTGGCGAAAACAAACTGGCGGCTGCGAAACGCGAACTACTGGAAGAGACCGGTTACACCGCAGCCAAGTGGCGCAAGGCTCTGCATTTCTATCCCAGTCCGGGTTTTCTTGATGAGATCATGTATGTCTTTTGGGCCCAAGGATTGACGCGCGGTGCGGCTCAGCCGGAAGACGATGAGAATATTTCCGTTCATTTTTTTCCTCTTCGCCAGGCTGTGCAGATGGCGACGTCGGGAAAGATCATCGATGGCAAGAGCATTGCGTCTCTGTTGTGGCTGGAAAACAAACTGAGAGCCACCCGCTAAATGTGTGCGTCAAGATACGCTAATGCTTAATGATTTTAAAAAATTCTGTAGCCTATCGATATGAAATTCTGGCAATCCGCTCAATTGGTTTCTCAAATAAGCAAGTTGACAAAGCAGCGTGAATAGCCGCAAAATAAGAAAAAGCCAATGACGGGTATAAGACGTAGAAATGCTGTGAGGTAATGGAGGTATATCGTTGCCCCCGGCAACTTGCGTCCCTCCCTTAAGCAGAGGCAATCCCAAGAAATCAAAGACGGTCCAGGTACGCACGTTAAGACCGTGTTCGCTTGGCCCAGTGGAGTAAGGAACGTGTCTCGAATTAAAGGTAAAGTTAAATGGTTCAACAACGCCAAGGGCTTCGGGTTTATCGGCCGTGATGATGGTCCCGATGTCTTTGTTCACTATAGCGCCATCCAATCGGAAGGGTACAAAAGCCTTCAAGAAGGTGATGACGTGGAATTTGAAATAGTCCAGGGGCAAAAAGGCCCCCAGGCAGAAAATGTGACTAAGCCGCAACCACATTCAGCCTGAACTTGTTCATCCTCCTCCGATTGAAAATTCGAGGCCCGGTTTCTCCCACCGGGCTTTAAGTCGTATCAACTACGCTCCACGCGGCTTGGAGTTTCAAGCCAACGCTGAGGTCTGCCTAAAAATTGCCATAAGTGCCAAAACTGCCACTTCGGCGCACCTCAGTGCAGGCTTCATTGCCATAATTTTTCTGCCGCTTATCGCTCTTAGTCATTCACCGCTAAGCAATTTTGCTGATCCCCTATTTATATTTTTGAGTTAGCTCAATGCCCGCGGCTGCTACCGTTCTACAATTTTGGCATTTATGGCAATTCCGCCAATTCCGCTAGAATCATCTTTTGGCCATGGATAACAAAGCAATTGCCACTCTTTTCTATGAAGCTGCGGAACTGATGGAGGTTCGGGGCGATGATTCTTTTCGCATCCGTTCCTATCGCAATGCTGCCGAAGCTTTGGAAAGCCTTCAGCAGCAGGTAGCTGAGATTTGTCAGGACGAAAAAGCCTTGCTTGCCATACCCGGCATTGGCAAAAGCATGGCCGGTCATATTCGCGATGTTTGCAGTGGAGGCAAATTAAAGATCCGCGAAGAATTGCTACAGAAATACCGCCCCTCGATGCTCGATTTGCTCAAGATTCAAGGGCTTGGCCCCAAGACGATCGCCTTGATCTGGGATGCATTTCAGATCTGCGACATCGATGGAGTGGCCAAGCTTGCCCAGGAAGGCAAGCTGCGTACCCTGCCCCGGCTGAGCGAGAAAAGCGAACAAAAAATCCTAAAGGCGATTGAAAGCTATCGCCAGATTACCGGGCGTTTTTTAATCGACAAAGCTGATGAAGTGGCAGCCAAGATGATCAGCCTGCTCGAAGGACTGCCGGGCGTCGAAAAGATCACTCCGGCCGGCTCTTTGCGTCGAGGCAAGGAGACGGTAGGCGATGTCGATCTGCTGGTCACTGGAAAGTGTTGCGCCAATGAAGAGCAGCGCAACCAAGTAATCGAGCAGATCCTGAGCTTTCCCGGAATCCTCGACGTGCTGGCCAAAGGCGAGAACAAGGTCAGCTTCAAGCTGCGCGGCGGCATGCAGGTGGATGTGCGCCTGCTTCCCCCGGACTCCTTCGGCGCGGCGCTCCAGTATTTTACCGGCTCCAAGAGCCACAATGTCTCGCTGCGCCAGCGCGCTCTCCGGCTCGGATACACCCTTAACGAGTATGGGTTGGTGCGCATGGAAGACAACCAGCGCGTGGCCGGAGGATCAGAAGAAGAAATCTACAAGAAGCTGGGAGTTGCCTACATTCCACCTGAGTTGCGTGAGAATTGCGGAGAAGTGGAGGCTGCGGAGAAAGGCGAACTGCCCGAGTTGATCACCCAGGCCGACCTGCAGGGCGACGTCCACATGCACACCGTCGAGACCGACGGCAAATGCACCATTGAAGAGATGGCTAAGGCGGCGCGAGAGCGCGGTTACCAATACATGGCCATCACCGATCATTCCAAAAACCTGGCCTTTGCCAATGGACTGGACGACAAGCGCGCTGAAGAGCACATCAAGAAGATTCGCAAAGCCAACCAGCAGACTGAGGGCATAACCATATTTGCCGGCATCGAGGTCGATATTCTCGCGGAAGGCGATCTGGATCTTTCCGACTCGGTGTTGGAGCAGATGGATCTGGTGATCGCCAGCGTCCACTCTCATTTTCAGCAGGACCATGCGCAGATGACCGATCGTCTCCTTCGTGCTCTCAGTAATCCCAACGTATCGCTCATCGGCCATCCCACCGGGCGAGTCTTATTGCGCCGAGAAGGTTACAGTTACGATGCCGAAAAGGTATTCGCCGCCGCCGCGCAGGTGGGGATCGCCATGGAGCACAACGCATATCCTGACCGCCTCGATCTGCGCGACCAGCATTTGCGTCTGGCGAAATCCAAAGGGACAAAAATCGTGATCAACACCGATTCCCATCACACCAGCCACATGGAAAAGATGCGCTACGGTGTTTTGCAATTGCGCCGCGCCTGGCTCACGAAACAAGATGTGTTAAATACTCTGCCGGTGGGAGAATTCGCTAAGGTCATGCGCCGGGGAAGAGCAGTGCTGGCAGAGATGTAGGCTAAGGAATGGGAAGGCCGTCTTCGGTCAAGCTTTCCACGTACAACTCTATGGCCTCGCGGATGTTCTTGACACCTTCATCAATCGTTTCGCTCTGTGTATGGCAGCCCGGTAATGTTGGGCAAAAAATATGATATCCCCCTTCCTCTTCTTTTTCGAAAATCACGGTAAATCGATGCGGCATGGTTTTGCCTCCACTTCCTCTATTCTAGTGCTATCTCTTTGAGCTAAGAAGCGGTTTCCTGATCTTTCCTTCCCCACCTCTCTCGCTGTAAGATGCCATCTTTCTCAGCGGCTACATAAGTCGCTTGCATGACCCAGGGAGAATCCGATGAAAGACACGAATCAAAGCTGGTGGTCAGCCTTATTGCGTGACCCGCACTGGTGGGTGCCGGTGATCGCGCTCATTCTTGGGCTCGTTGTGTTGCAGTGGATTCAATAAAGGAGAACAATGGCCGCGCCCGGCGCTCTCATTCCACGATTGGAAGCTTCCCGTCTTAGAAAGCTGCAAGCCCTCGGCGTCATCTGCGGGCTAGCTGCCGGTGCCTGGTTGGGGGCTGCGGAAGCGCCCACAAAATTGGTGCGCATCGGGGTCTCTCCTGTCGTTATCTCGCTCTTGATGGTGATCGGAGTCTTTCTGGCCCGTTGGAGCGTTCCCGCTCTTGCGCGTGGTACAGCCCAGATCCGCATCGACGCGCGCCAGGCTCCTCATCTCATCCTCTGGGCCATTCTCGCCGGATGCTTGTGGGCTGTGGCCAACACACTCACGATATTCGCCATACGCGACATTGGGTTAAGCATCGCGTTTCCGCTCTGGAATGCGAACAGCCTTCTTGGCATCCTTTGGGGATTTCTCTTTTTCCGTGAACTTCGCCTGGCTGGATGGCGGCGATGGTTTGGTGTCATCGGAGGCGCGTTCCTCATGTTTATGGGCTCCATATTGCTGGTGTTCGCCTCCTCTACGCAGGCTCCCGGTGGACGCGCACTTCATGGCGTTGTTGCCGCTCTGGGCGCGGCCGTCCTTTGGGGCACGATGTACATCCCGTATCGCAAAGCGTATCTGACGGGGATGAACCCTCTCTCCTTTGTAGCTTTCTTCACCATCGGCGAACTCGGCATGATGACCGTGCTCGCTCTTCGTTTCACTGGTGGAGTCTTGCCTCTTTGGCACGAACTCATCAACGCGCGATCGGTATTGTTTTGGCTGGCTGCCGGAGGTTTTATCTGGGTGATCGGCGATCTTTTCCAGCAGTATGCGGCCAAGTATATCGGCATCAGCCGGGGCATTCCTCTTTCCAACACCAACCAGCTTTGGGGACTGCTCTGGGGCGTAGTTGTCTTCGGCGAACTCCGCGGTTCTTCCGCGTCTCTGTATGCGCAGGTCATTGGTGGATCTTTGATCATGGCCGCTGGTGCAGCCGCAATCGCTTTTTCCTCAGCGCAGCCCAAAGAACACGAGCACTGGCAAGAGGCCGCCCTGCGTGAAAGCCAGCGTTACGGCACGGACCTGGACTATGTGCGCTCCGGGCTCGAAGGCCGAAGCGCTACTGCTGGACGAGCGAACGAAGATGGGAATCGCCATACGATACTCGACTGGATCATGCTCGCCATTACCGCCGTGGTCTTCATTGGCCTCTTCGTCGTCGCCCGCACTCCTATGGTTGCATTCAATGCCCCTGCCGCCGTGGTCCTGCTCATCGTGATGGTCGCCATCCTGGCAGTCTCCGGCGCGATGCTCTGGCGGACCACGAAATTCAATTAAAAATATTCAATTACGATCCGTGCTTCTGTCAGTTGGATTAGTCTTAGTCTGAGGCATGGGATGTGTAAGCGAACTTGCGTATTTCGACCTTGGCGTTGGCTCCGCCCGTAAAGTCCCCCAACCAGAGGGCGGACACATTTTGGTCGTAGGATGCTCGAAGCGTCCGGCCTGTGGTCAGCGTCAGCAGCGTTTCTCCACTATCACCAACAACAAACAACTTTGCGCCTATGCCTGGCAAGACCTCCAAGCGATACTCGTGCTTCACGGTTGTGTCAAACGGCACTCCTGTATCGTCAAGCATGAGCCGTGCGTCACTCATGCATGCGAAGTACACTTCTTCGCCGGCAACGCCGGTGTAGGCTCCGAAACAAAACCCACTGGTGCTCACGTTCTGGTCGCCATTGAAGGTTTTTGCTCCTTGCCCGGTTTGATAATCGTAGTGTTCATAGTCCAGCACTTGTAGAACCGCGGTGATGGAAAAAGAGTGGGAGGGTTCGACGACCGGGTTCCCCGTTACGTTATCCAGGTGATAGGCATTGCCGCCGCCACCCAATTGCCACAATCCCATCCGCACCGTGTCCATCAAGAGGTGGCCCCCTTCCGATGTAAAAGCCTGCTGTTCCCCCGCACTCGAAGAATCGCCGTTGAAAGCTTGATAGACCCAGCAGCGGTTACCTTGCAAGCACTGGCTGGGATCGCTGGGCAACGCATTAAAGTTGAGAGTCGTTGATTGTGCGCCCGAATTCAGGCAGAGGCCAAAAAGGAATACAACCATGAGTGATGCGGTTCTAACTTTTTGAAAAGTCATTTATATCTTCTCCTGTAGCGAAATTCATGTAAGTGAGTCCCATCGTCGTTGGCAGTGTTCGATTGCTAGCTGTTCCTGCCAAGTACATTCATGAAGACGGCGCAGGCGAAAATTTCCCTTATCAAGTCGAGGTAAGAATATTTTCAAGAAAAGATGAAACGAAAAAGGTGGGTACGTCACCTAAGTTTCAGGCAACATAGGATTGGGAGAGAAACGTATTGTCCATCTCGAAGGCAAAGATACTTTTTCAGCCAATTCCGCATCTCACAAGAGTATTCTGGTTCTGGAGCGACTATGCCCGACGAAACTCAACCGGCTCCGGCTTCATCAACACCGCCGCAAAGTGATCGTGGTATCGGCCATATTTCCATGGCTGAGGAGATGGATAGCGCCCGCTGGACCTTGCCCCCCATTGTGCCTATTCTCATTGGCTTGGCAGGCGTGGTCATTGTGCTTGGGATTGTTGCGCTTGTTTTCCGGGCTAAGCCCACCGCCAGCGGTTCCATCGAGAAGGTGATTGCGGTGCAGCAGGGTGAGAATGTGCTGGTAGCCATTCACGTGAAGTTCAACAACTTGACCGATGAGTTGCTTCATATCAGGAACCTCACTGCCGAGCTGGAAACTGCGGATGGCACAAAGCACAACGATATCGCTGCGGCTGCCTCAGACATTGACCGCTATTTTCAGGCCTTCCCGGAATTGGGCGAAGGACGGACTACTCCACTGAAAGAAGAGCTGAAGATTCCAGCCAAGACGCAGCAAACGGGCATGGCGATCTTTTCATATCCAATCGACAAAGCGAGCTTTGACAAGCGGAAATCGCTTACCATGCACATCGATTTCTATGATCATGCGCCGTTGGTGGCCCGGCAGCAATAAGCTATGATTTGAACATGCGTGCCCGAACCCTTAGTTTTGCGATCCTTCTGTTCCTGGCGTCTGCTTTTTCTCGAGAATCCCGGGATCAGCTTCTTCATCACTGGGATTACGACAAAACGGCGCCGCTGAATTTCAATCAGGCTGGCGTCGAGGATCGCGGCGGCACAAAGATTTACGACATTACCTACTCGAGCCCCGTGGGCGATCGGGCAGCAGCGGTCGGGCCCAATGGAGGTGCAGTCAAGGCCTACCTCGTAGTTCCTCCTGGGAAGGGACCATTTCCGGCCGTGATCTATGGGCATTGGTGCATGCCGGGATCCGAAAAGAAAAACCGTACCGAATTCCTTGACGAGGCAGTCGTGCTCTCCCATTCGGGAGTGATTTCCCTGCTTCCCGACCATGTGACTGTGCGTCCCGGATTTAAAGAAGACCACACGCCGCTCAACGAAAGCCAGGTTGCGGTTGAAGTTCAGCAAAACATAAACCTCCGGCGGGGAGTTGATCTGCTTTTAACCCGCAAAGACGTTGATCCCAAGCGCATCGCATACGTCGGCCATAGTTGTGATGCCACCACCGGCGGGTTCCTGAGCGGAATCGAAAAACGGCTCAAAGCCATCGTAATCATGGCCGGTGGTCTTTCCGACAAGGTCGATATGGAGTCGAAAGAGTTCAAGGATTACAGGCAGCAGGTTGGCCCGCAGAAATTCGACGCCTTTATTGCCAAGTTCGCATGGACGGATCCGGCTGAATATGTCTCCTATGCCGCTCCTGCAGCCGTTTTCCTCCAATATGCCACGGACGAACCGTTTCTCACTCCTGAGCGCGCCAAGCGATACTCCGAGGTCGTAAGCGAACCCAAGAAGTTCAAACTCTATAAAGCTCCACACGCGTTAAACGCCGAAGCAACTCGCGATCGAGTTTCCTTTCTAGCCCGGGAGCTTTCCTTCAAGCCGCCGGATGCCAAGGCTGTGGCAGCGATCCCGGTCTTGATCCAGCCACCTTGGCCGAAGCCCTCCAACTGATCTCCCATTTTTAGAAACATAAATACAAGCAACCATACACACGAGGGTTACTTCGGAACCACTGTCATTGAGTAAATGTCTTGACATCGAACTATCTCTGTGAAGAATTAGTCGCTAGCAGAAACGTTCCAACCTGTATCCGAACAAACGTTCGTTTGACTTTTCTCTTTTGTTGGAGGGGACCATGAAACGCGCTTTGTTTGCCTCGGCCGTCTTAACTCTCATCATCGTTGTTTTCGGTTTTGCTCAACCTGCCTTCTCCCAAGTCACTGCCGCTCAAGCCCAGCTCAACGGCACTGTCAAGGACCCATCCGGCAGTGTGATCGTGAAAGCCACGGTCACTTTGAGGAACCTGGATACGAACCACGTCTACACCACCACGACAAACAATGACGGCAACTACATCCTGCCCAACATTCCTCCGGGAAGTTACGAATTTTCAGCCGAGGCGCCCGGTTTCGGAAAAGCTGTGCAGAAAGACATTGTGCTGCGGGTCGCGCAGGTCGCAACCTTCGACATCTCGTTGAAAGTTGCCGCCGCCACCGAAATCGTGGAGGTAAAAACCGATACTCCCGTGATCGAACCCACGCGCACTGAAGTCAGCCAGGTTGTTGCAACCGAGCAGATTCAAGCCTTGCCCATCAGCGGGCGGCTCTTCACCGATTTCGCGCTGCTCAGCCCCGGCGTAACCACCGGACGAATCAGCCTTCAATCGACCTTCACCGATCCCACGACCACGCGTATTTCGTTTGGCGGGCAGCGCGACCTGAGCAACAGCGTCACGGTCGATGGCGCCGACAACATCAATAGCGCCACCGGTTCCCAGAGGGCCACGCCTTCACAGGAGGCAGTGAGCGAGTTTCGCGTGGTCAATAACAGCTTTGGCGCGGAATATGGACGCGCGCTGGGCGGCATCGTGAATATCGTTACCAAGTCCGGAACCAACGAGCTGCACGGCTCCATCTACGAGTATTTCCAGAACAATGCTTTCGACGCCAAGTCCATCCTGACGCAGCCAGGATTTGATGTCTTCCGGCAAAACCAGTTTGGCGCGACCCTGGGCGGGCCGATCAGCAAAGACCGTACCTTCTTCTTTTTGAACTATGAAGGCCAGCGCCGCGGACAATCGCCTACCTATCCTGCCTTGCTGGTCAACAATCTGCCAGCCATCAATGCCCTGAAAACCAGCCTCGGTATTGCTCCAGAAAATCTGGGCGTCCTAAAGACCGCCGACGTGGATAACGGTTTTGTTAAGGTGGACCACCAATTCAACGAGGCCAATCGACTCTCCGCTCGTTACTCGATTCAGGATGCAACCAACCTGAACATGCTGGTCGGCGAGACTCTGGACGGAGGCGGAGTTGGCGCGCCCAGCAGCGGACGCAACGGCATGCTGCGCGATCAGTCGCTCGTCGGCACACTGACTACTCAGCTCAGCAACACAAAAGTCAATTCCCTGCTGGTGCAGTGGGCGCGGCGCAATTACGGTTTCCCCGGCGTAACCGGCCAGCCTAACCTGGATGTCCCGAACCTGATCCTGCTTGGTCACAACTTCGGCGCTTTTGATCGCTATAACGAAACGCGTGTTCAGGTGTCCGATACGTATTCGGTGGTCAGCGGCAACCACTTTGCCAAGTTCGGGATTGACACAAACTACATTCAGAATTTTGTGATCTGGCCCGGATTCACTCCAGCACGGGTGATCTTCCCCAGCCTTCCAGACCTGCTGGTCTCGAGCAAAGCGAACTGGGGATCAGCTCCGTGCCCGCCGCCGCTCGTGGGACTTGTAGCACCATGCCTGGCGGCTTTCTTCTGGGGCGCGCCCATTGGACCCGGACCGTTCAATCCCAATGCCGCTTCTCCTTCGGTGCCCACAACCTGGCAGAATGCTTTTCTGCCTTCGCAGGCACAGAACTTCAACGTCAATCTCAATCACAGCTACTTTGGGTTCTTTGCTCAGGACCAATGGAAGCTGAACCGCAAGCTGACTTTCAACTATGGCGTGCGTTATGACTTCGAGACCGGCCTGGGTAATTTCATCAACGGCTACTACAAAAACTTTCAGCCCAGATTTGGATTTGCCTATGCTCCTGATTCCAAGACTGTCATCCGCGCCGGCTACGGAATCTTTACCGACAGATACAATCTGACATTCTTCTTCGTTCCCGCCCCGCAGCGGCCACCGATCATCGCAGGCCTGCCAATGGTGAGAAATCAGCAGACCGGAACGTGGCTGCTGAACAGCTTGTTCCTGCCGACTCCTTGTGTTCTACCCGGCTGTCCAGCGCCCGGCGCGTTCCTGCCACCTGGAACGGTACCGCCTCCGTTGCTGACCTCAGCCTTTGAGAACCTGATCAACTCCGGCTCGTTCCCCAACAACTCGTTGTTTGCTCAGGGTGGGACCGCCGTGGATCGCAACCTGCGCTCGCCGTACTCTGAGCAAACCAGTCTTGAAGTTGATCGCGAACTTGTGAAAGGGCTGACGGTAAGCGCCGGCTACCTGTTTGTTGCCGGACATCACCTGGTTCGGCCCATCGACTTGAATGTTGGTCCGCCGATCGGCCAGGAAACTGGCACTAACAAGCTTCTCTACAACTTTGCTATTCGCGATCCTAACATTCCGGCTCCTCCGGGCGGCTCTCCGGGAACCAACGGCATCTTCTATTTCACCGACTCGTCTGGAAACTCCGTCTATCACGGCTTGACGCTTCAGGTTATCGAAAAGGCGGGAAAATACTTCCAGCTCAACGCCAACTACACCTGGTCGCACACGCTCGACGATGGCACCTTCGTGACCTTCGTCAGTACGCCCCAATCTAATGCGCAACGCAACCTGGAGCGCGCAAACTCCAACCAGGACGCCCGTCATCGTTTCGTAGCCAACTTCGTGGCCGATGCGCCGGAGAACACTTTTCTACGGAACTTCGAGCTGAGCAGTATCGTCACGCTGCAATCGGCGCGTCCGTTTACGCTGTTCGTCGGTTTCGATGCCAACAATGACGGCAACCCGGTCACAGATCGCGTAGGAAGCTCCTCGCGCAACACCTATCGCGGCGACAACCTCGAAACCGTCGATTTACGTTTGTCGCGGGCCATTCACCTGGGCGAGCGCCGCAAACTCAATCTGGCTGTGGATGCCTTCAACCTCTTCAACCGCACAAACGTCGATGAGGTCTTCTCCGTATATGGCGCGCCCGACTTCGTGACGGCGGTTCCCAGACACTTCGGAGACGGCATCGTCGGGCCAAGCGGCGCAGTCGGCGTTCCCCGGACGACCTTCAATCCCAGACAATTGCAGTTCTCAGCTAAATTCACGTTCTAGCTCGAACAATCTCAACCTCAAGGCGCCGGTCATTCATGACCGGCGCTTTTGATTTTCAATCCGCTTCGTCCCACCTGTACATTTCGGACAACCATCGGTTCTCAGTTTCGTGCATTTGCTGTACACTTGAAGGTTTTTTGGAAGCGAAAATTGGGCATTGATGTTGTTGCAGTAAAATAGTTACAGCAACTCTGCATTGATTCCTTCATTAACCTGCACAGGGAGGTGGGCCTTTGGCTGAGATCAAGAGCACTGCTCTGCAAGGAGGGTTTGGCCGCACACAGCGGCGCGATGCATGGTGGGTCGAGAACCTGCCGGTTTGGATCCTGCTGGGCGGCTTCGGTATTTACGCTACGCTACGCGCATTTAAGGGAGACTTTTTTCAAACCGGCCCTTATCTCTCCCCGTTTTATTCGCCATTGATCGATGCTGACCACCACATCTGGAAATGGTCGCCGGCGCTGCTGATCCTTATATTTCCCCTGGGGTTCCGCATGACCTGCTACTACTACCGCAAGGCTTATTACCGCGCCTTTTTTGCCGATCCTCCAGCCTGCGCAGTCGGCGAACCTCTTGGCCGCAAATACAAAGGTGAGACAAAGTTCCCGTTCATTCTGCAGAATCTGCATCGCTACTTTTTCTACTTTGCGCTGATTTTCATCGTCTTCCTGTGGAAGGACACGATTGAAGCTTTCTGGTATGAAGGACATTTCTTCGTCGGAGTGGGATCGCTGGTTTTCCTGGTCAACATCATCCTGTTGAGCCTGTACACATTCTCCTGTCATTCGTGGCGGCACTTGGTGGGTGGAAAGCTCGATTGTTTTTCTTGCAGCGTAGCCAATCAATCGCGGCATGGACTCTGGAAGAAGTTCAGCTTCCTGAATGAGCGCCACATGGTGTTTGCGTGGTGCAGCCTGGTCTCTGTCGGTTTTGCCGACTTTTACGTGTGGATGGTGGCATCCGGCCTCATAAAGGACATCCGACTCCTGTGACCGATAAATACGAAACTCACGAACATGATGTCTTGATCATTGGCGCGGGAGGAGCAGGGTTGCGCGCCGCAATCGAAGCGCTGGCGCAGGGAGCGAAAGTCGCGGTTGTCTCCAAATCGCTTCTCGGCAAGGCGCATACGGTAATGGCCGAGGGCGGCATCGCCGCAGCCATGGCCAACGTGGACAAGGCTGATAGCTGGAAGACGCATTTCAAAGACACCATGCGCGGCGGCAAGTTCCTGAACAACTGGCGCATGGCCCAGCTTCACGCACAGGAAGCGCCCGACCGCGTCCGCGAGCTGGAGCATTGGGGCGCGCTGTTTGATCGCACTTCCGATGGCGATATCCTGCAGCGGGCATTTGGTGGACACAGCTTCAAGCGCCTCTGCCATGTGGGCGATCGAACCGGCCTGGAGATGATCCGCACCCTGCAAGACCGGGGCGTGGAAATGGGCTTCGATGTCTTCATGGAGTGCACCATCATCCGCCTGCTCAAGGAAGGAAACCGCATCGCTGGAGCCTTGGGCTATTGGCGCGAGCAGGGACGCTTTGTCGTGCTCAAGGCCAAAGCCGTGGTAATTGCGACCGGAGGTATAGGCAAGGCTTATCGCGTGACCTCCAACTCTTGGGAGTACACGGGCGACGGCATGGCCCTGGCTTACGAGGCTGGAGCCACATTGCAGGATATGGAGTTTGTGCAGTTCCATCCCACGGGGATGGTTTGGCCTCCGGGAGTGCAGGGAATCTTGGTGACCGAGGCGGTGCGGGGCGAAGGCGGCATCCTGCGCAATAAGCTGGGCGAGCGCTTCATGGAAAAATACGACCCGAAGCGGATGGAGCTTTCGACGCGCGACGTGGTAGCTCGTTCGATCTACATCGAAGTGCGCGAAGGGCGCGGCAGCGAACACGGCGGCGCTTTTCTCGATATCTCGCACAAGCCTGCGGAGTATGTAAAGACCAAGCTGCCCAGCATGTATCACCAGTTCAAAGAGCTGGCCGATGTCGATATCACCAAGGGACCGATGGAAGTGGGACCAACCTGCCACTACATCATGGGTGGAATCCGGGTCGACGCCGAAACCGCCGAATCCACTCTTCCTGGTTTGTTTGCAGCGGGCGAAGCTGCGGCGGGACTTCATGGGGCCAATCGTCTTGGCGGGAACTCGCTCTCTGACCTGCTGGTCTTCGGACGCCGCGCCGGACTGGCAGCGGCAAACTATGCCAAGAAAACGCCGGCAGTGAACGTCGATCCCGCACAGGCTGCCGATGCCGAGCGCGAAATGCTGGCTCCCTTCGATAATTCTGATGGAGAGAACCCCTATACCGTGCATCGTGACTTGCAACAGGTCATGCAAAACCTGGTTGGCATCTTCCGCACCGAAGAAGACCTGCAGAAAGCGCTCTCGGAACTTGCAAATCTTAAGCAGAGAGCAAAGCGGCTTCGGGTTGAAGGCTCGCGGCTGTTCAACCCAGGATGGCATCTCTCGCGTGATCTGAAGTCGATGCTCATGGTTTCGGAGGCTGTTACGCGCAGCGCCATCGCAAGAAAAGAGAGCCGCGGAGCGCACAGCCGTCTCGACTTCCCCAATCTTGATGACAACGTATGGGGCAAGCAGAACAACCTGATCTCCGCCGATGGAGACAGCATGAAGCTCCAGCAACTTCAAAAAGCCGAGTTGCCGGAGGACTTGAAGCAACTTTTGGCGGAAGACAAATAGGATTCACCGCAAAGGTCGCTAAGGACGCAAAGGGCCAACAAAGAAGAGAGTGCAAGCCCCGGAGGGGCGGCACAAGTTTCCTTTATCCGTTCGAGATTGCATCGCTCGATTGAGGGCAAATATTCAGGAGGGAGCATGGAACAGGAAGCGGTACTTGAAGTCTTTCGTGGGACTAGCGAGGGGGGCAGTCCGCAACAATACAAAGTTCCTGTTGCTGAAGGCATGGTGGTGCTCGATGCGTTGCACTACATACAGGCCCACCAGGCCCCTGATCTTGCGGTCCGCTGGAACTGCAAAGCAGCCAAGTGCGGCTCCTGCTCGGCGGAAGTCAATGGGCGTCCCCGGCTCACCTGCAAGACACGCATGGACTCTCTTCCTCTCGATAAGCCCATTACCGTTTCTCCCATGCGGAGCTTCCCGGTCATCAAAGACCTGGTTACGGATGTCTCCTGGAACTTCAAGGTAAATAAAAAGATCAAACCGTTCACGCCCAAGCCGGATGTGAAATGGAAGATGTACCAGGAAGATGTGGACCGCATCCAGGAATTCCGTAAATGTATTGAATGCTTCCTCTGCCAGAACGTCTGTCACGTGCTCCGCGAGCACGACCAGAAAGAATCCTTCGGCGGACCACGCTTCTTTGTGCGAATCGCCAGCCTGGAGATGCATCCTCTCGACAGCGTATCGAGAGTCAAGGACCTTAAAGAAGAGTTTGGCATCGGCCTGTGCAACATCACCAAATGCTGCACCGAGGTCTGTCCTGAGGATATCCACATCACCGACAACGCGATCATTCCGCTCAAGGAACGCGTAATCGATGAATTCTACGATCCAATCCTGCGGATCGTTCGAAAAATAAGAGGCGCGAAATAACTGGCTTCAATCCTGCTCCGACGGCAAAGTGAATGCGATGTATTCGCCCGAGTACGCGCCGCCACTCACGGCAACCACAATGTATTGTTTTCCATCGAGCATAAAAGTCATGGGTGAGCCGCTTTGCGGCGCCGGCAGATAGACTGTGCCGACTTCTTTGCCGGTAGCTTTGTCATAGGCGCGCAGCATCGCGCCTCGTGGATGTTCAGACGTGGTAGTGATTTGGCCATCCCCGGCAATCACCAGTGTCTTGGTAACCAGCGTGCCGATGTTGTAGGTGGTCTGTCCGGTACGAGGAATGTTCAATCCTTTGAGCGCCGGATGATTGCGCACTACATCCGGTGTCTCCCCGTGCGGAATCTGCCACACGATCTCGCCCCGATCGAGATTGATAGCTGTGATCGTCCCATAAGGGGGTTTGATCAGCGGCAAACCATCGACGCTTAATCCGCCATACGTTCCACCCCCTCCGCCTCCCGCAGCCGCCGGTTGGCGGTTCCGGGACGGCAGTGGTGAATCGGCTCCAGAGTTCTCACCAGGTCCGGTACGCATCGTAACTTTTTGTCCAGCAGTTCCGGCAACGTAGTTCATGTCGGATACTTCTTTAGGTGGTTGAACCAGTCCAAGGGGCGTCAGGCAGGCATTACATGCGAACGCATAGATCGTGTGCGTCTCGGGATCGTAGGAGGCCCCAGGCCAGTTTGTTCCACCGCCTGCCGTTCCGAGAGTGAGCGTAGCCAATGGTCCATCGGTCTGGCTAAGCACCGGAGGAGTGAAGACCGGGCCCAGATGATACTTAGAGACAATGGTCTTGGCCCGCTCACGAAGCTCTGGGGTGAAATCAATCAGGTCATCGAGCGAGACACCATTGCGACTGTAGGCCGGAGGCTTAGTGGGAATCGGTTGCGTGGGTGAATACCACTCACCCGGCACGTTGCCCTGTTCAACCGGACGCTCCTCAATGGGCCACACCGGCTTGCCAGTGATACGGTCAAGTACATAAAGGAGGCCCTGTTTGCTCGGCTGGGCCACGGCTTTTACGGGTTTGCCATTGACGTTGATGTCGGCCAGGATGGGGGCCGAAGAAATATCCATGTCCCACAGAGGATGATGCACGAGTTGGAAATGCCATTTTCGCTGTCCGGTCTTCAGATCGACGCACACCAGGCTTTCGCCAAAAAGATCGTTGCCCTGGCGATGGCCGCCGTAGAAATCACCGGTCGGGGATTCGATCGGAAGATAGGCCAGCCCTAGCTCTTCATCCACCGAGAGCTGGGTCCACATGCCGGTGTTCCCGGTGTACTCGGCAGAGCCGTTCAGCCATGTGTCGTAGCCGAACTCGCCTTTCTTAGGGATGGTATGAAAGATCCAGAGCCGCTTGCCGGTGCGGACATCAAAGCCCCGAACATATCCTTTGTTGTTGCGCATGCTTTTGGGCGTAAAGCCCTCACGAAAAGCCGCGCCGACGATCACCGTATCTTTAGCGACTACCGGCGCTGATTGAAACCCAACCTCGCCGGTAGTGAGGTCGGGAAGAAATGTTTGATCGTCATCGAGCTTCAAGTCCACCGCGCCATTGTTGCCAAAGGAGCGAATGAGCGAGCCGGTCTTGGCGTCGAGGCAGATCAGCCGGTAGCCGGGAGTTATATAGAGGATTCGTTCTTCCTTGCCGTCGGACCAGTAGGCCAGGCCGCGTCCTGAAAGCTGCCGGGGAGCAGCAGCGCCTCGCGCACCTTCGTGCTCGCCATGCACCCACAACAATTCGCCGGTCGCAGGATCGAGCGCTATCACTGCGCGCCGCGAACCCGCGGTTGTGTAGAGGACGCGATTCACCATCAGCGGCGTGCCTTCCAGCTTATATTCAGGACGGTTGCCGAGACTGTCGGTCTTAAGCCTCCATGCAACTTCGAGCTTGCTGAAGTTGGAAGCATTGATCTGGTCCAGCGGACGATATCGAGTGCCGGCAAGATCAGCAGCATATGTGGGCCATTCCCCATTCTTAGAGCGATCCTGCGCCGACATGGAGGCAAGGGCAACGAGCAGAAGCAAGGGAAATGAACAAAGTTGGAAGCTGCGATGAACCAGCCCCGAAAGAGCCTGTCCTGAGGCGACGCCGAAGGAGGCGAAGGAGAGTAGCCCAGCGCAGCCTGCCCTGAGCAAAGCGCAGGCGCGTAAGTACTGGGTAGCTAGAGAACGATCACAAGCCCCGGAGGGGCGACAGAAGGTTTGTGTCTCCGTTTGGTTGAGGAGATTGCGAACACAAGAGAAAGATCGTTCAACCCAACGAAAGAAAAATGAATTTTCCATAGGTTCTAAAGTCCAAGCCCCTTCTTCGGAAATCCCTAGTGCACCCTTCAACACAGGCGGCGCGCCTGCACTCGCTATCTATAAGCTAGTAGCCAGCAGCTAGAAGGTTCCTCACGCCATCTGCTTAATCTGCTGCAATCCTTCCTGAATCTTCGCCTTCTGCTCTTCTGTCACATCGGGATGCGGAGGCCGCTGATAGCTCTGGCGGGTGCCCATCAGGCGGCTCAGTGCATACTTCATCGGACCAAAACTGCCGACCCCTGCCTGCCTCAGCAACTGTTGTGCGTCCCGCAGTTTGGCCAGCGGAGCCTCGATGTCTTTACCTGCACGCTTGGCTGCAAATACGTTGGCGATATGCCGGGTAAATAGATTGCCTTCCGCCAATATTGCGCCCATCCCGCTTTCGAGCGCAGCTTTCAGGTTGTTGCCGGTGCCGGTCCTCATGTTCAGCTTGGGGAAATCCTTCACAAATTGCTGGTACTCGGCCGGATCGGCATTGGAGTCTTTGATTCCGGCAAGGTTGGGATATTTTTCCAGGGCGTGAAGCAGATCGGGCGAGACTGGCACCTCGCTCATGCGCGGGTAGTGATACAGGTTGATCGGAATGGATACCTGCTCGAAGATCAGTGAGTAGTATCGGATGAGCCCCTCGAGCGGCGGCTGCTTGTAGTAGAACGGCGGGATGATCAATAAGCCATCCGCGCCATTAGAAGCAGCATGTTGTGATAGCTCGATGGTTTCGGGAAAATTCGGAGTGCCGGAACAGATGATGATGTTCATCCCGTTCCGGTTTTTGAGCGCGGTCTCCGCGATCTTCTTGCGCTCAGGCACCGAGAATGACGGATATTCGCCCGTCGACCCAAGCACTACAATGCCATCAGCGCCGTTCTCTTTGAAGTAGGCCAGCATCTCTTTATAGAGGCCTTCTTCAAATTTCAAGCTCTTGTCACAAGGCGTAGCGGCCGCGATCCAAAAAAGACACTTCTCGGTCGAAGCCGGCGCCGGAATTGCGGACGAGGAGGAAACTCTCGCCGGTATTCCAACAACCCCCAAGGCAGCGGCTGCCCCAAGAGTCCCTAAAAATGTTCTGCGTGTGGTTTCCATGGTCATAACCCCCGCTTTTCGATTGCGGAAGTCTAAGACAAGCGATGGGGAAAAGCAAAGGGAGCAATCAGCAGTCAGCCGTCAGCATTCAGCCCGCTCGGCTTTTTGGGCTGAAGGGAGACAGCATATTGGGCATGGTTAGTGTTGGAGAGCCATTTAGCCACGAATACACACGAATGAACACGAATTAGAAAGCAGGAGCGTAAAGGTGAGCACTCAGCATCAGCATTCAGCCCGCTCGGCTTTTTAGGCTGAAGGAATACATTGTTGTGGGCATGGTTGCCGGTCTTTTGGCTAGTAGCTAGAAGCTAGCAGCGAGTAGCTTTTTGCTACACTCTCCCCGTGTCTCGCCTCATCGTCAACGCAGATGATTTTGGACTTACCTCAGGTGTAAATCGCGCCATTATTGACGCCTGCAGCGGCGGCGTCGTGACCTCCACGACCCTGATGGCCAACTCCGGTGCTTTCGATGAAGCGGTGGCTTTGGCTAAATCGCAGCCACAGCTCAGAGTCGGCTGCCATGTCGTGCTGATCGATGGAGAACCAATCACCTCCGGCCTCAAAACTCTCACCCACGGAACAACAAAATTCAAGACCAGCCTGAAAGAATTTGTGCTGGCTGCGGTGCGAAAGAAGCTCTCGCCAGACGAGATTCGTTGCGAAGCCGAAGCCCAGATTCGCAAGATACAATCAGCCGGCATCGTAGTGAGCCATATCGATACGCACAAGCACACGCACATGTTTCCTCATGTATTGCATCCGGTGCTGCAGGCTGCCAGGTCATGTGGAGTCCAGGCCGTCAGAAATCCTTTTGAGCCTGCAATCTTATGGCCGCCAGGTAGAGTTGTGCGTACACCGGCGCTCTGGCTGCGGGCCGCGCAGGTAAAGCTCCTGCACCGGTATTCAACGGAGTTTCACGAAGCCGTAAATAAGGAACAGATGAAGACCACAGCGGGAACGGCCGGCATCATCGTCACAGGATGCCTGAATCAGCAACTGCTTACGGCTACGCTCCAGGAGCTCCCTGAAGGGGATTGGGAGTTCGTTTGCCATCCAGGTTACCTGGATTCAGATCTGCGATCGGCTGGTTCGCGCCTGATCGAGTCCCGGCAAACAGAGTTGCAAGTTCTTACCTCACCTGAGACTCGGCAAGTTCTTGCCCACAAAGGCATCAGATTAATTTCCTATGAAGATCTGCAACAATCGTGAATCTAAAAGCAAGAAGTTGAATCGAAAACATTGCTAACCAACTCTCGAACACGCAGTCAAAAATCAACGCGATATAAGGAGAGAGCGTGAAAGTTGGCATCACGTGTTATCCAACCTATGGTGGCAGCGGTGTCGTCGGCACCGAGCTCGGCATTGAACTTGCTGCCCGTGGACATGAGGTCCATTTCATCGCCTACCAGCAACCCTTTCGCCTGAACAACAACCATTCGCACATCCTGTTTCATGAGGTCACGGTCTCTCAGTATCCTTTGTTTGAATATCCACCCTATGATCTTGCTCTAGCTACGCGCATGGCGGAGGTGGCGGAAATCTACGATCTCGATATCCTTCATGTGCATTATGCCATTCCGCATTCTGTCAGCGCGCTTCTTGCCCGCCAGATGCTCGCGGCCCAGAGCAAGCCACGCAAGCTTCCCTATGTCACCACTCTTCATGGAACCGACATTACAATCGTCGGCGCCGATCGCTCCTATCTTCCCGTGACGCGCTATGCCATTGAAATGAGTGACGGCGTCACTGCGATTTCCAATTACCTGAAGAAGCGCACAGTACAGGAATTTGAAGTCCGCCACCCGATCGAGGTGATCTACAACTTTGTGAACTGCGATCTCTATGTGCGCGATCCCAAGGCAGCAGAGCACCGCGGAGAATACGCCGATAAAGATGAGCGTATTCTCGTGCATGTTTCAAATTTCCGTCCGGTCAAGCGGCTTTGCGATGTGATCGAGATTTTCGACCGTATCCAGAAACAGGTTCCGTCGCGGTTGTTGCTGATGGGCGACGGCCCGGAGCGCTCTAAAGCGGAATGGCTGGTAACCCAAAAAGGCCTGCGCAAAAAGGTTGATTTCATGGGCAAGCTCGATAACGTCCACGAAAAGCTCGCGATTGCCGACCTGATGCTGATGCCGAGCGAACTGGAATCGTTTGGTTTGGCGGCGCTGGAAGCCATGGCCTGCGAAGTGCCGACCATTGGAACATCGGTGGGCGGTGTCCCTGAGGTCATTGAACACGGACGTACCGGATTTCTGGCGCAACCCGGGGACGTTGATACCATGGCCCGGTGCGCGATCGAAATCCTTTCCGACGAGAAACGGTTGCGCGAGATGGGCAAGCAGGCACGCTGGGAAGCCCAGGCGCATTTCTGCACTTCGAAAATCATTCCTGAATACGAGAGATTCTATGAGCGGGTGTTGGAGCGAGCGGCGTAAATAGCCGACGCGGCGCTTTCGCCGGACGCTTCCACTTGCAGGATCGGCAGTTCCACAACCACCAGCGTTCCCCGAGTGGCAGGGCTGCTTACTACCAGGGAGCCTTCATCGCCATAGAGCACCTGCAGACGTTCCGCTACATTGACCATTCCAATACCGAGCCCGGAGCCGGCTTTGTTGGCAGATAGCGCCGGAGGCGCATTCATGCCCACGCCGTCGTCTTCGACTTGAATGACCAGTTTGCCCTCCTGGATGCGCGAGCGAATGGTGATGCTGCCTCCATCGACCTTGGGCGAGAGTCCATGCTTGATGCTGTTTTCCACCAGGGGCTGAAGCAACATGCTCGGGATTACGACATCCAGGGTGTCGGGATCGAGGTGCTTGTAGACGCGCAGCTTCTCCCGCCCAAAACGGACCACCTCAATGTCGAGATAATCATCGATGAACTCGATCTCTTCCCGCAATTGCACAAATTCGTCATGCTTGCCCAGCAGGCGGCGCAGGATTTTAGAGAGCTTCAGAATCAACTCCCGCGCCAGATCGGGATCGAAGCGCACCAGCGAAGAAATGGAGTTCAGCGTGTTGAAAAGAAAATGAGGATTGATCTGGCTCTGCAGGGCATCAAGCCGCGCTTCGAGCAGCAGCTTCGCCTGCTCTTCCAGCTTCATCTCGATGCGCGCATTGTTCCAGATCTTAATCGGGATGGAGATCGTCGCCACCACCGTGGCAAAGACCGCCAGCAAAGCCACTGGAGTCGTAAGGTAAATGGCAAACAGACGGTTCGGAGCAATGTAGCTCAACTCCATTCGGGCAGCCTGCAAAGCGACAATCAGGAGAAAGAAGGCGGTCTGCCAATCGATACGCGGATGCCGCAAATTGCGCTTCAGCCATCGGTAGACACTCATGTCCATGAACGGTGAAAAGGTCCATATCTCTTCCTGATTGCGGCAGAAAGCACGAAGAGCGCCAGCCAGCAGTCCCACCAGGACATTCGCTGGAAGGGTGAGATATTCACCATGAAACAACGCAGGCAGCGCCGTGAGAAATCCGCCGGCAGCGCCAGCCAGCCTTCCACCCACAACCCCCATGAGCAGGGACGCCTCAAAACCCAGATCGGCAGCCGAAAAAGACTTTACGTTGCACCGAATATAAACGCCCAACGCAAAAGGAACTCCAGTAAAAAGGATGAAGTAGAGTTGCTGCCGCAACGTGCGGCGGTTGCTGAAAAGCAGCTTTTTGAATTCCTTGGAACGGCCCAAGGCGCTGGCCACAGCCGTAGCCACCCCCATCTTGAGGAGCAGCATGATCATTAAGAGCCGGAGATCCACATCCCTATTTTTTCACGGTTTTGCTGTCTGTGGTGGAGAGAGTTTGGTGATGGTCAAGGCATAGCACTCAGCATTCAGCCCGCTCGGCTTTTTGGGCTGAAGGGAGACAGCAACGTGGGCATGGTTAGTGTTTTAGCCACGAATACACCCGAATAAACACGAATCAGAAAAGCACGTTAGAGATTCGTAGGAGACTACCCACGCACCGACGCAAAACGCGCCGGCGAAAACGCTGAGATGTCAATCTCAGGAGATCGTCCCATGATCACATCAGCCATGATCTTGGCTGCGGCCGGGGCCAGCAGGATGCCATTTCGAAAATGACCGCTGGAGATCATGATTCCGGGGGTTTCTGTCTCGCCCATGACAGGCAGATCATCGGGAGTCCCCGGACGCAGGCCAGCCCAACTTTCGACCATGGGGGCCGCGGCCAGTTCTGGGACCAATGCGGCCGCGCCGCGATACAGGGTGTTCACTGTCTCCGTTTCTACCGATTTATCAAAACCTGCATCTTCCACAGTTGCGCCAACCAAAATCTTTCCCGAACTGCGCGGAACCAGGTACACGTCAGGCGCGCGAACCACACGGCGAAGCAAATCAGGGTTTTGCGGACGCAGGTAACACATCTGTCCCTTTCTGGGCCTGACCGGAGCGCCTGCCCAGGCTCCCTGGCAATTGACTGCCACTCGTGCTGCAAACCGCCCTGCGCCCGCGTTCACTTCAATGGTACCGTTTTGGGAACTCATACGCTGCACGGCAGTATGGCTATGCATTTCCACCCCACAGGCGCGTACAGCTTTGACTGCCGCCTGCGACAAGAAATCGGGATCAACGCTGTTCTCTTGAAGAAAAAAGGCGAAGTGTGGGCCTGGTTGAAGCGCCGGCTCTAATTGTTTCAGTTCCTCAGCAGAGAGTCTTGTATTGTCTGAAGGAGCATCGTGAGTTTCGTGCAAGACGACGGTACCATGCCGCCGGAAATCCACTGTAGTTTCTGCTGCACTTTCCAATCGTTGTACAAAGCCGGGATAGAGCCGCGCGCTTTCCACGGCAAACTGGCGGAGTTCCACTGATGTCGCTGGATCAGTGGGAGCCAGCATTCCAGCAGCCGCCGATGATGCTTCGCGCCCTGGCTCTCCCCGATCCAGCACGAGCACTCCGGCTCCACGCTCGCGAAGCTCCAATGCCAACGAGAGGCCGATGATGCCGCCTCCGGCTATGATGACATCCCAGGTTTTCACAGTTTTGATTTTAGCTGTTTACGCAGCCGCAGACAGACTCGACAAGCTTTGGTCTGGCTCTCCTCTTGAATTCGAGGTAAGAATCTAAATACCCAGGTAGGAGGGGGTCATTATGATAGACTCACTCTCATATTCATGGGGCAGACCTCATACGTGGAGGAGCAATGCAAAATAATTCTCCGGCTGGCGGCCTGCGTTTAGCTGGCTCGGCCCGTCAGATAAGCGCCCGGTTACCTGAAATTGCCCAACGAAGGACTTCAGCACCCATTCAAAGTATTGCACCTCCTGTATATCGTCCACAAGGGAGGCATAGCGCCGCACAAGCGCAAATCGCCAACGGCATGGCGATCCGATCATCCGCGCCTCCTCCTTATCGCCCTCAACAAGGCTCGCATGCAAGTGGAGCGATGCGTCCGCCCGCTCCACCGCCGGTCTATTCGCCAAAGGTGGTGTTGGCGCGAGTACAGCCAAACATGGCAGCTTCACTGCAACCGAAAACCCACTCGGTTGCTCCTCTGCCGTACCGTCCTCAATCCGAGCGGCAGGGTCTCAAAGTGCCCTTGGGCGCCGGCATTGCGTATGTGCAGCGTAAGGTCGCGGGCACTGGAGTCGTCCAGTGTGCTTGTAGTGTGTGCGGGGGAAATGAACAGTGGGCCGCTGATGCCAACGGAGATCAGGTGAACGGCCATCTTTTCACGTGTCCGCGCTACCACAGGATTTTCCAAACTCAGGCGGACATAAATGTTAGCGGACCGGCGGGTTTGCAGAGGTCCCACTCTTACAGACAACTGTTCGTGGTCGATCCGGGCGGCCCAAGATACGAAGGAAGCCTGTATGTTGATCGGCCCCGTGTAGAAGCCGTGGCCAGAGTTCACCTACACGACAACAATATCTCGGGCGGCGGACCAGTGGCTCATTTTAGGTAGCCACAGTGAGACCTAGTTCTGGGTCGCCGCTTGAATGGCACTCGAAGGTTGTACCAACTTGGAAAAGATAACCAGCCGCTTGGGAGCAGGCCCGATGTAATAGGTGGGATAACAGGTAATCAACGTCAACTGCGGATCTTCGGTGGGCTTCAACACGCTCAAATCGCCTGGTTCAACAATCTTCTTGCCGGTCACCTGGTACTTAAAGACCTGGCCATTGCGGCGAACGACGATCTCATCTCCCTTCTTCAACTCGTAGATGTTTCTGAAAAAAGTATCGCGGTGTCCGGTGATCACGGCGTTGCCTGGTTCGCCCGGCATGGCAGTATCAACCACGTGACCGGGACCGATCGAGAGCTGCTTGCGCGAAGCTCCCTCAACCACAATAGCGTCCATGTTGATTCTGGGAATCGAAACACGGGTCAGCATGTCTGCTGCTGGAATGGGCTTCGGTTGGGGAACGGAAACACTCGCGGCCTGCTGCTCCCATTGTGCTTCCAATTGCTGCTGGGTGTGATACATGTCCCAGTATTGGTAACTTACATATCCCAGCAAACTGAGACCCAGCACTACAAGCAGAAGAGCAAAGATGCGGCGCATTACAGCAGAGGCCATAGTTGATTAGATGCGATTGGAGACGGAATCGCTAATCCTCTATCGGCCTTTGGCAGGGCGGGTTTTCCGCGCGGAAAACAGGCCACCAATCAGCACGCCGGCACCAATTACCGTAAGCAATGGCAATGTACTGCCCGAGTCGGGCAGGCTCTCATCTTCGGGAACACGAAATGCCGGAGTAGATGCGGCAACGACCTGGGGCTGGTCAACGGCGTAGCGGACTGTCAGGGCGTTTTGCTGTAGCTTCTCCCCAGGTTGCGGCGCCAGAAAACGTACCGCTGAAGCATTTTGAGCGACCACCGGCGGAGCGTTCTGCGTTGCCGGGGCAGTCTGCGATTCCCCGACAGCAGATTGCCCGACGCTATGGTGGCTTGTCGCCAAGGCGGCAATGTAGACGACGATCAGAAGTGGCTTTAGTTTCATGTCCCCTATGTACTTCCTGATTTTATTTTTCCCTAGATGAACTCCCTGTACTTACCTTAAGAACCCAAGTGCCAATGTTGGCTGCTGGATTGCCAGCCCTGTCATCGAAAAATTTCATCACTAAAATGAGTTAAATCCTTGAATTTCACCTGAGGAAACTCACTAAAGAGAGTTTGAAATTCTGGATGCTGCACCTGTTTTCTATGCAATTTCATAGCCCTTTGCGGCGTATCTTGACGCTCGAAGAAAGAAATAGCACCTTAGTACCCGGACACTTAAGCCAAAGCCTCTATGCAATCCATTGACACTACAGCAGTTCTGCTGGAACAATGAAACGATTCCTAAGTACATCAATAGGGGGCGTTGTTTTCATGCCTGAGACAGCTCAACAAGAGAGTAGCGGTGGCGGAAGCTCGATGGTGCGCAATATTCTGATGGCCGTTGGCGGAATTTTCATTGTGGTCATGGTCATTTTCATGATTCACGTCTACGGCCGTTTTGACGACCTTGAGCGGAAACAGGCTGCCAGCCAGGAAGTTGTTGCCAAAAAGATTGCCGAATTCAACAGCCAAAACCAGGCGTCGCTGACAGCCCTGGCTCAACGGATTGGCATGACGCAGCAAGAGTTGAAGAGGAGGGCTGCCGACCTGCAACGGCAGGAGAGAGATGTGGCTGCCAAAGTGGCCGCCCAGGCAGCGGCGGATGAGCAGACCAAGCAACAAATCGGCGCCATCAGCGGCGAAGTTACCGGGGTCAAGGGAGACGTTGGCAAGGTCAGGGAAGACGTAAGTTCCACCCGCACCGACCTGGAAAGCACGAAATCGAGGCTGGAACATGCGATTGGCGACCTCAACAAGCATAGCGAGGCGATCGCCACCACTCACGATGAACTTGAGGTCCTGAAACACCGTGGCGACCGGAACTACTACGAATTTACTTTGACGAAGGGGAAGCAGCCTACGCACGTTGGCACCGTGAACCTTGAGCTTAAGAAAGCGGATCCTAAAAAGAGCCGGTTTACTTTGAATGTGATGGCTGACGATAAAAAGATCGAGAAGAAAGACCGGAACATCAATGAACCACTACAGTTCTACACCGGTCGCGACCATAATCTGTACGAAATCGTCATCAACTCAGTCGACAACAAAAACCAAATCAGCGGCTACCTTTCGACGCCGAAATCGACAGTTGTCGATGTAAGGCAAAACTAGGAACGATTTCGAGATTTACCTTGTTACTGATCTACACGCGAATAAGCTGCGGTAGGACATCAAAGTGAGCATCACGTGCAAACAGGACAAGGGAATGTTGCAGGACAACGGCTGCAATCCACATATCGTTCGCCGGGATGGGCGTGCCTTGCTTACGCAATTGCCGGTAAACAGCGGCGTAATGATGCGTTGTCTGCGCATCGGCATACAGCACACCGACCCCAGACTTCATGAAAAAACGGCGCAGGACGGCTTCGTTGCGCGGACCTTGGCTGCCCACGGCAAATCCAGCACGCAACTCCCCCAGCACAATGAACGGCAACCAGATTTCATCGGCGAGTTCGACCGTCTCGACTACAGATAAGTCGCCCCGGCAAAGGTCGGTGTAACGATTGGTGTCGAGTGCCAGCCTCACCGCCACATCTCCTCATCAATGGTGTCCTGAGCGGCTAGGGCTTTGTCGAAGGCCGCATCCTTGCGCCAGGTGCCTGCGATGTCGCTGAGATTGCGCTGGCGCCGACGCTCACCGGCCAGGCCAGCACCCCGTACCAAAGCTTCAATCGCCACTTCGTTGAGGCTTTTGTCTTGCTCACGCGCAGCCCGGCGAAGGGCTTCGTCCAAGGTGTTCGGTATGTTGCGGATAGTATATTGCATACAAAGAGTGTAGGCAGTGCAGGCACAAAATGCAAGCTGCAAGATCTCCATCGGTCAAATCTCCCTCGTATTGAGAGCACTGATTTTCCCCCCAAGCCACCAGAGATTCTCCCGACCAGCTCTCATCTAGGACTCCCATATAACTCCGATCGTGCCTGCACAATCGACAGGTTTTGCTAAGAGCTAATGGCTAAAAGCTAAAAGCTGAAGTTCCGACAATTTTGGCAATCAAGCCCCTGTCCGCTATTCTTAAAGGTTCACCACCGAACCCATCATGGTTGATCCTTTAGAGCGTCTCAAAGTCCTGATCAATTCCAGCACTCCCATCGTGGTCATGGAGACCGTGGAAGAGAAACGCGCCGTTATGCTGGTGCGCGCAGCGGGCGGCGAACTGAATCTTCCGGTCTTTGAGTGGAGCATTGCCGATGGCCTCACGCGCTCGGGCGGGGTTCCGGTGAACGCTGCGGCCGCAGCTTCCCGCATCGACCCGAAGGCGCACAGTGCCGCGGGCAACAGCGAGTCAGAGCGTCTGCTTAGCTATGTCATGTCGAGCATGAGCCACGCGGACGCGCCTCCTTCTGGAAATACAGGCATCGTCAATACCAAAGAGGCGGCCCAGGTTCTGGCGCACCTCGAAAAGATGACCATCGAGGCTGTTTTCATCCTCAAAGACTTTCATCGTCACATCGAAGATGCCGTAGTGGTGCGGCGTCTGCGGGATGTTGCCCAGAGATTTTGTACCCAGCGGCAGACTGTGATCATCACTGCGCCCTCCATCACTCTTCCCCAGGAGTTGACCAGCCTGGTTGAATATCTTGAGCTGCCCCTACCTGATGTCGGGCGCCTGCGGGCCGTGGTTGAAGTGGTGCATTCACGTTTGGCAAAAACACACACCTTGAAATTGCAGCTCGATTCCGCCGGTGTCCACGCTGTAGCGGAGAATCTGCGGGGGTTGACCGAAGAGGAGGCCGAAAGGGCCATCTCGCAGGCCATCCTCAAGCATTACTCCCTCTGTCCCGAAGTCGTCACCGACGTTCTCGAAGCCAAAAAAAACCTGCTGCGGCGTTCCGGCATGTTGGAATTCATCGAATGCTCGGAAAGCCTCGCCAATATCGGCGGACTGGAGAATCTGAAGCGCTGGCTGCAGCACCGCCGCGGATCGTGGGAGGAGTCCGCGCGCACCTTCGGCCTGGAGCCGCCCCGGGGCGTCATCATCCTGGGAGTGCAGGGCTGCGGCAAGAGCATGTGCGCGCGGGCCATTGCCGGGGAGTGGAAGCTGCCGCTGGTCAGGTTCGATACCTCGCTGGTCTTCGACAAATTCGTAGGCGAAACCGAAAAGCGCATCAAGAAACTGTTTCAGGTAGCGGAGGAATTGGCCCCGGCGGTGTTGTGGATCGACGAGCTGGAAAAAGTGTTTGCCGGCAGCGGAGCGGATTCTTCTTCCAGCGATGCTGGTGTTTCCTCTCGGCTTTTGGGTTCGTTCCTCTCTTGGATGCAGGACCGCCGCGCCCCGGTGTTTGTAGCCGCGACTTCCAACAACGTCACCGCCCTGCCCCCGGAGCTGATTCGCAAGGGCCGCTTCGACGAACTGTTCTTCGTCGACTTACCCAACTCAGCAGAGCGAAAGGCCATCTTCAATCTTCAGTTGGCCCGCCACAAGCTGAACCCAGCGAACTTCAATATTGAACAATTGGCAGCAGCAGCGAAATCTTATTCAGGCGCAGAGGTAGACGCGGCTGTGCAAACCGCAATGTACGACGCTTTTTCAAGCAAACAGCCGGTGACGACAGCATCCCTCCTGGAAGCCCTGAACTCTACTATTCCCCTCGCGGCCACCCGCGCTGAAGAAATCCAATCATTGCGCGCGTGGTCACGCCACCGCGCGGTTCCAGCGTCTGCCCCGGAAACTGCGGTAGAGTGATGTTTTTGTGTATTTTGTACCCGGACTCATCCCACCACCTTGTGCGCCGTACCTTGCAGCATGGTGGTCCAATGCGCGCCGCCATCCTCAGAAAACTCGGTCTTGAAAACTTCTGTGTTGGCTACTGAAAAATCATTGGTGGTCCGGATCTCAATTCGTTTTCCATCCTTCTCAAAACCACCAGGGTATGTCCAAAGACTGCCCTTGATGATCACAGTTCCGTTGAAGGGCTGCAGCCCCGGTCCAGCCATGGAAGAAATGGTGTAGTTGCCATCCTTGCTGTTGTACGAATAAATCGAAAGCTGGATGCGCTTTTCTGATCCATCGGCGATCGACTGCTCGCAAAGCAGGAAATTGCCCTGCGGCGACCAGCGGCACTCGATGCTGGAGCTGACCTTATGCGCGTGACTCAATTTGGATTCAAAAAACTCTCCGGCGCTTTCCCATTTGCCGATAAAAACGCCTAGTTTTTGTGTAGCTTCTTTCTCAGATGGAGCTGATGCAGTGCTTGCCTGGTCCGTAGGCCAGGCACCTCCCGCGAGCGCAGTTACGATAAAAAGGCAGAGAATTGATTTCATGCGAGTGGCCTCCTTATTGGAGCCGAGAGGACGACATTTTTATTAAATAACATTAAGAATATTCCTCAAGCATATCGACGGTTCAAACCTCAACTCCCAAGTGGGACATTGAGACAAGCTGCGATTTTACTGGATATGGCCAGGCGTCTTGATTGGTATTGTTGCGCTTGAGCAAATTGCGTTCGAACGGCACAACATTGATTTTATCTAATTTTTTGATGGGGTCTCTTCGACTGGCTTTGTTAAATGGCCGCGGAGCCATTCGCCCCTGAGCAAGATATCTAAATCTCGCGCATAGCAATTTCCAAAGGGATCTTTTTGTCGATTCTGCCGCTACAGGCATATAAGGACATGCAAGGGACAAAAACAGATTGTCCAAAAACTGGACAAAAGTTGGTTTTATGTTGGTTTAATGTTAACAAAGGGGTGGGGGGGTGGGGGGTGTCGCCATTTGCCCAGGATTTCCAAATATTCCAGTTTTTTGCCGCTACACAGGCAGAACGAGTGCTTCATTGTGAAACACACCCAGGAATTCAGTTTTAGTTGATGTTGAGCAAGGATACACAGTGATTAGGTAAAGCTACGCCATCCGAAGAATAGCCACGACAGTTATCGTCCTCGCGAATGACGGCGACTTATAAGCGAATACTATACGAAGATCTGCATTCTGTCAAATCAAAATCACAATCGAATCACACCCACAAGATGTAGGGGTTGGTGCGCCCGGTGCGCCGAGGTGTAATTAAAAGTGCGAGTCACTGTGCATAACTTTGGTAAAAATATACTTGACGAATCCACCTAAATCGGGTACTCTGGAAGCATGGAAAACGCAATCAGAGAGCCGAAAACACTGCAAGAAGCGGTCATCTATTTTGCCGACCCTGACAACTGCCTCAACTACATGATCGTTCACCGCTGGAAGGGAGTTGTTACCTGCCCGGTGTGCGGTCGCACGGATGCCACGTTCCTGAAGAACCAGCGGAAATGGCAGTGCCGCAGCCATCACAGCTTTCGGCAGTTCTCCTGCAAAACAGGCACGATCTTTGAAGATTCCCCGCTGGGCTTGGACAAGTGGCTTACGGCAGTTTGGATGCTCACGAACTGCAAGAACGGGAACAGTTCTTGGGAACTTCACCGCACCCTTGGAGTGACACAGAAAACCGCGTGGTTCATGCTTCACAGAGTCCGCAAGGCCATGCAGAACGATTCCTTTGTGAAACTCACCGGAGATGTAGAAGTGGATGAAAGCTTCATCGGCGGAAAAGCACGGAACATGCACAAGGATGTCAAAGCAAGGCGCATCACTGGTTCCGGGCCTACAGATAAAACCGCTGTTATGGGAATTCTTGAGCGTGGCGACCCTGGCAAGCCGAAAGATCGCGTAAAGCATTCTAAGGTACAAACCATCGTGGTTCCCAATCGCCGGAAGAAGACCTTGCAGAGCGAAGTCAAGGCGCGTGTTACTGCTGGTTCGGCTCTGTACTCTGATTCGCTCATGTCCTACGACGGACTTGACGCGGAATATGCTCATCAAGTGGTAGACCATGCAATTGAATACGTTCGCGGTAAAGTTCACACAAACGGATTGGAGAATTTCTGGTCTCTTACTGACCGCACGATTAACGGAACGTATGTGAGTGTTGAGCCGTTTCATCTCTTCCGTTACCTTGATGAGCAATCCTTCCGTTTCAATAATCGCGGTACTCGCAAAGCACCTGTAACCGATTCAGACCGCTTTCAAATGGTCATGAATCAAGTTGCCGGTAAACGTCTGACCTATGCAGAACTGACCGGCAAACTGGAGAAAGAAAAGCAAGCGGAACCGTTTTAAGAATCGGTTGCCTCGCGGGAAGCGGCTTTCTTGAGCCGCTTCTTTTTTGCTTTCCGCTTCTGCTCTTTATCCAGTTCTTTTTTCACTTCGGCATAGGGCACGGCCAACAAGCCGTCCATGACCTTGTTGAATCGTTCCCATTCCGTAAGCGGTTTTTTGTCTTCAGGCATGACAAGCCTACTTTATTCCAAATGGAATTTTTCTTTGATTCAAATCCCTGCACCGAAGATGCGCTTTGTGAATGTCTTTGACTAACTCCAGCACCTTTTCATGATTCAATGCATCCTTGTACGCGTTATCATTCAGGTCGTATTCTTTGCCGGAATTGTAAACAGTAGTACCGATGTCAGGCGTATTTAAGGCCATTGAAAGTAACCGTTGGATGTCTTGCAAACGTTCAGAGACCCGCTTAATTCTCTCCTGAAGATGCGCTAACTCCTGGTCAGCATCGTGCGAATCCGCCATGAGTTCTTTCATCTGTTCTCTTTTTTCGATGTCCGTCATTGTCTTCCCTCACAACTCCCTAAACAGTTCTGAAAGCGGTATTTTGAGACCCTTTGCCAGCAGTTCGATATTCCGCAAGCATGGTTCTACGTGGCCATTCTCAACAGATGACAGATATTTCTGTTCAATGCCGATCTTGTGGCAAAGCGCCATCTGACTGGTTTTCTTCTGCGTTCTCAACTGCTTAATCCTCTGCCCGAAACGGATGCAAATATCTGTAGACATCCGGCAAGTATGCAGCTTATCATGCTTTCTCCATTACGTCGTATAGGACGTAGCAAGCAGGCAGCGCCGATGTCCTAAGCATAGACGCTGCCCTAACCAAACCGCACACAGGAGGTGCAGCATGGCTGAACCCAATGGTAAAGAATCTCCAGAAACAGACACAAGCGACAACACACGCTTTCCCGAAGTCGAAGGCAAGATCATTCAAAGCATCAAACTCATTGCCGAATCCGATTACTACGGCATTGACATCAATTTCACCGACAACACGGCAATGGTTTTTGCTATTGAACCATTCGTTGTCGCACACCCCCTTTACGGGGACTGGAAAACCGGGGAACGCAAAATCCTGAAGCAGTGGAAACCCGTTAAAAGCGTTTCCCTCAAAACTCCGTAAGTGCCGTTTACAGGCGGGAATAGACTTCGCATCTGTTCCCGCTTTCTTGTTCTCTCTTTCCATAAAAACCCAAAACTCCTGAAAGCACTTGAAAAAACACTTAATGCCCAACTAGATAAATATCTGATTTTTCGATGATTTCTCGCAGGATGAGGAGTTTCCTGCGCAACATATTTAAATCAGCCAACGTATCTTGATGTGCCCAAGCAGGAGAGAAAAAAATATCATCGCCTAAATAAGTTTCTTGGAATCTATCGGCTGCCAATGGTGATTGACTCAATAGAAAACTATGCGTATCTCCCCTCCATTTCCCGACTCTCCAAATCCATCGCTTGATTGCATCATCATCATCGCATGGAGCACTTATGAAAATTCCGTAGCCATCGTGAGCTAATCTGCTGATATATAGCTTCACTCCCGCTTTATCTCTCATCTCACGAATGTCCATTTCTAGCTGTGAGACTTTATTGCGCTCCTCTTTCCATGTCAGGAAACATGCCAAATATGATAGGAGTGCCCCGGCAATGAAACTCGCCACAATTAACCAGTGTTCACTCTTGTGGAATATGAGAGTATAGATTCCGAGGAAAGTGAAGATGGCAGAACTCATGTGAGACCACCATCTCTTGACGACGGGGAGCACGAATTGAAGCACCTTTGCCACGCCCCGCTATTGTCTTCCGCTTGACGTGGATTCGTCAAGTATATTTTTACCATAACTTTGACTATGGAGGGTGAGCTTCGTATTTGGTGCTACCGGAGCATCAAAAGCCATTTCTTATTGCGCTCCGCTTCGCTGCGCGCAAGCCTGCGGCGCAAGGAAAGGGTTGGTCCTTTCTTTACCCAGCATTTACGAGCCAGCGTGTGCGCAAAACCGCGCTCACGCTGGCTCGACATGCTGGGCTACTTTCGGCCGCCCCTCCGGGGCTGGTTTCTCGTAGCCTGACGATTGACTCCCACTTTTAATTACACCCCCGACGATCCGACGATCTAAGCTGAGGCCGCCCTCACCGGCCCCGATTCATGTCCGAACTTGACCGAGACTACCTTGGAGACGCCTGGCTCCTGCATGGTCACGCCATACATGACTGGTGACACGGCCATGGTCTTCTTGCTGTGGGTGATGATGATGAATTGGGTTTGGACTGACATGTCTTTGATCAACTCGGTAAAGCGGCCGATGTTGGCTTCGTCGAGTGGAGCATCGACTTCGTCGAGGATACAGAAGGGGCTGGGCTGATATTGGAAGATCCCGACCAGCAACGCAAGAGCAGTCAGCGCCTTTTCGCCGCCTGAAAGCAAAAGGACGTTTTGCAGTTTTTTGCCCGGAGGCGATGCCACTACGTCGATGCCGCTTTCAGTGGTGTTGACCTCATCGGTGAGGCGCATAAAGGCCTGGCCGCCGCCAAAAAGCTTGCGGAAGGTGAATTGGAAGTTCTCGTTGATACGTTCGAACGCTTCCTGGAACTTTTGCCGCGAGAAGTCGTCGATCTCTTTGATCGTGGCTTCGGTGTTTTCAATGGATTCGCGCAGGTCTTTCCGCTGGGTTTCCAAGAACTGATACCGCTGCTCTGTTTCCTTGAATTCTTCGAGGGCCATCATGTTGACTGGGCCCATATTTTCGAGCTTGGTCCGCATCTCGCGGTAAACGGTCTCCTCAGCCGCGAGTTGCTCGCCTTCGACCAGAGCGATCTCGGAATTGGCAAACAGTTCACTCGGGGTTACGCTCAGCTCATTCAGGCACATCTCCGCCATGTGGGCGAGGTCGGATTGCAGCTTGGCAAGCTGCTGGGCCATGTCCGATTTACGTTCACGGGCGCTATCCAATTCATGGCGTGCCGCTTTCAATTCCTGCTCGATTTCTGCGATGCGGGCGCGCACCTGGTCTGACTCCTGCTGGAGTTGCGACGCAATGCCCTCAGCCTGCATTTTTTCTTCCGACAGGCCCGCCAGTCGCTCCAGAATTTGGATATTCTCAGCTTCACGCTGCTGCTTTTCCGCAGCCGCAGATTCGATTTGCGACTTGAGGGACTCGACACGTTGCGCCGCTTCGCCCGAGAGCGATTCAATGCGTTGCAGCGCGGCGTTGGCAGATCTGCGCCTTTCTTCGAGGCCGGCCAGCCTGGCTGCTGTCTCGGATGCAACCTGCGCAGCCGTATCACGCGCAATTTTCAGAGCGGCAAGCTGTTCCTGTGCGGTGGCGATCTCGTTTTCCAACGCCAGACGCTTTTGCTCCAGCGCCTCGGCCTGCTCCCGTTTTTCGCTGACCGTTACTTCTTTTTCATGGCGCGCCGAGCGTGTTCGCTCAAACTCCAGGCGGTAGGTATTCAGGCGCTGCTCGGTGCGGGCCAGGTCGGTCTCCATCTGGCGAAGCGCATGACCTGTACTCAACGCCTGTTTTTCTGCCTCGCGCCGCTCTTCTTCGAGCGTGGAGAGCAGCCTGGAAAGCTCCGTCAGTTCGCGGGCCAACGTCTGGATCTTGTTTTGGCCGTTCTGGATTGCCGTTTCCATTGCAGCAACCAGGCGGGCGACCTCGCGCAATTCACGCTTCAGCGAGAGTGGGCCTTCGTTGCGTTGCTTGCCGCCGGTCACAGTCACGTTGTGGAAGCATTCTCCACTCGAAGAGAGGAAGTAGGCGTCCGGATTACCAAGGGCAAGGTTCCGGGCAATCTTTACGTCAGAGGTGATATAGCCATCGCGCAGCTTGGGAAGGATTACTTCCAGGGAGCGTCCAAAGCCATTGAGCACGTGGATGCAGTTCTTCAAAGGCACAGGGTCTGCGGGCTCTGCCGGACGATGTGGCGGATCATCCACAGCAAATGAGAACCTTGCCTGCGAGTCGTCGGGATGCACCAGGAACGTAGCCCTGCCATCAACATCGGTCTGCAGGAGCTTCATGCCTTCGTCGGCTGAATCCCACGATTTGACCACTACATAGTTGAGTTCATCCCGCAGGAAGTCTTCGACAACACTCTCATATCGGGAATCCACCTCGAGGAAGTCAGCGAGCACCCCTACCGGCGCAAATCCATGTCCAACGGCATTCGACTGGAAAAGCCGTTTGACCGATTCGGTGGAATAGCCGTGCTCGTTGATCACCGCTTCCAGAGAACTCTTTTTCCCGATCGCGGTGGCGTACTCAGCGCGCAGGCCATCCAAATGGTGTTTGGCATCGGTCTCTTCCGTGCGCTTACTCTCGATCTGCCCGCGCACCTCTTGAATGCGCGCCGCCAAGGCCGTGAGCGTCTGATTGATCGATTCAAACTCGAAGGCAATCTGTCCGCGCTTGCCGCCAAAGCTCTCGATATCGACCTGGGCAGCGGCAATCTCGCGGTCGAGCCGTTGCGCTTCGCGATCCAGCGACGCGATATGCTCCTCCGCCTGAATGATCTGGTTTCGCGTCTGAGAGGCCGACGACATGACCTCCAGCACGGCTCCGCGGCGGGCTTCCTGCTGGCGTTCAACGTCGGCGAGCGCGGTAGTTGCGGCTTGCGATTCCTGCTGCTGCACCTGCCATTCATGCTGGGCAGCAGCCACTTCCGACGCCACGGACTCGGCAAACTCGCGGTTGGACCGAAGCTCGTTTTCGAGCGAGAGAAGCTGGGCTTCGGCGCGCTCCAGTTCCGCGTGAGCGGCTGCCGACCTTACGTCCAACTCGGCGCAACGCTCCTGGTTATGAGCGCGGCGTGATGTGGCGCGGTCCGTCTCCAGGACAATGGCATTCAATGCCTGGCGATTTTCGGCAATCTCGGTTTCAATTGCGTAACCGCGCTGGGTACGCTCAGAATGTTCGGATTCCTTGTCGCTGACCGATTCCGCACGCGTGCGGATCTCTTCAGAGATGGACTCGATACCTGCGCCCAGGGTGGCCTCTTCGCCGGTCATTAATGCAAACTTGCTGGCCAGCACGATGCGCAGCTTCGCCCTCATCTCGTCGCGCAGCCTGGCATAGCGCTCGGCTTTGGCTGCCTGCCGCTTCAGGGAATTCATCTGGCGCGTGACTTCATCGAAGATGTCGTTGATGCGGGCCAGATTCAGGCGCGATTGCTCCAGGCGTGCTTCCGCCAGGCGCTTCTTGGTTTTGAACCTGGTAATGCCTGCGGCCTCTTCAATAATGGAGCGCCGGTCATGGGGCTTGCTGCTGAGAATTTGCCCGATCCGGCCCTGCTCGATGATGGCATAGGACTCCGGCCCAAGACCGGTACCCATAAAGATGTCCTGAATATCACGCAGGCGGCAAAGCTTGCCGTTCAACAGGTATTCACTTTCGCCGGTGCGGAACAGACGCCGCGTGACCACAATCTCACCCTTGGCAAACTGCATCGGCTTGAATTTGCGCCGCCGAATCTTGAGCACCACGGCGCCGAGCGCGGCATGTGCAGCTTCAGCATTCGGGATTTCCAGGTTTGCAGTTTCCGGGGTTGTAATTTCTTGGTTGGTGACGGTGGGTTCCGCAGATTCAGCAGCAGCTTCCACCGGTGCGGCTCCTGCTTCAGCCGAAATCTCGCCTGCTTCTGCTGGTGGCTCAACAAACGCTGATGGCTCGTTTTCGTTCGGCTCGTCTTCTACTTGATCAAGCGGCCCCGGCTGGACCTCCGCAATCGCAACCTGAGTGGCTTCTGCGGCAGCTTCACGAAATGATGCTTCGTCCCAATCGTCTTCCGGCAACTCGTCCCGGATATCGATTTGCAGGTCTGTGTTGATGGGGCCTTCGTAAACTTGAGGATCAACTAACGTGAGAGAGACCTCAGCCATTCCAGTGGGCTTGCGTTCACGCGTCCCGGCAAAAATTACGTCTTCCATGCGGACGCCGCGCAGACTCTTAGCGGATTGCTCGCCTAAGACCCAGGAGATGGCGTCAGAGATATTTGATTTTCCGCATCCGTTGGGCCCAACTACGGCAGCAATGCCTTCCCCAGGGAATTTCAGCTCCGTGCGGTCACAGAAGGACTTGAATCCGAGAATCTGCAGCTTCTTTAATTTGAGCAACTCACTACTCCTTAAGCAACAGGCCTATGACAAACCCAGCGCATAGCACGGGGCACAGCAAGCGAAATTCACTTCGGCATACGCCTCAGTGCAGGCTAAACCTCTATTAAACCTGGGTCTCATCGGCTGGAGTAGAGTACCCCTGTTCCAGCTAATGTACCTATAGAGTTAATGGGGGTCAAGAGGAGTTCCACAATATGTTGTGGATATCCAACCGGACACCCATTCTGTCGCATTATGCTTGCAGTCTAAGACCGTAATTCATGTACACAATTCTTCGGTGAGAGGATTGGTGAAACCAGGCAGGGAATCGTTTTGCAGAGCTTTTCACACTCTATCGCTAAAGGCTGGCAGAAGCAAGCCAGAAATTCGTTCGATCTTGAAGAACCGTGGGAGCGCTGCGACAACCAAACCCATTTCACCGCAAAGAGCCACAAGCAAAAAACCCAAACCCACCACGGAGACACGAAGGCACTGAGAAACACGGAGAAAACCAGTGCACCGCGGAGGCGCCGAGACACAACATAGCGGGGCCAGAACCAATAACCATTTAGCCGCGAATGAACGCGAATAAACACGAATTTGGAAAAATCAACCGCAGAGTACCGTAGAGACCGCAGAGAAGAAAGGGATTTCAAGTCAACCTAGAGTTTGTGAGAGAAAGCACGATTTCAAAGCGCTTCGTGGTTAGCGGAGACACTGAGAAAATCAAAAGCAAAGCTTCAGCCGCAGAATGCGCAGAGATCGCAGAGAAAAATGGGTTCCAGCTAATCTAGAATTTGCGAGAAAAGCCACGACTTCAAAGTACATTGCAGTGCAGCAGAAGGTGTTCTCGCTGTGGACGCCGAAGAGCTTATCTGGGCAGCAGCTCCCGAGGGTACAACCGGGACTTAGTACTTTTGCTTCCAATTTGAATAAGCCTGATTAAATCGAAGGGACTATTCTGTAAAGAATCAGAGTTACCAAGCTTACTCCGGTTTCGCAGTTCAGTGGGAGGAGGATTCAATGGCTACGTCAAAAAAGCGCAGGTTGGGTTTACGGCGATTGGGGATTGCATTGTTGGTAATCGTGGTGCTGCTGATAGGCGCAGCCCTGGTTATCCCCTACCTCGTCGATGTCAACAAATACCATGATCAAATTCAAGCGGAGCTTCAGAAGAAGCTGGGGCGCCCTGTTTCGCTGGGGCGCATGAGCTTGAGCTTGTTTCCTCCATCGTTTCAGGTTGAAAACGCAGTCATCGGCGAAGACAAGAGCTTCAACACCGGGCGTTCTTTTGCCACGGCGGAAAAGCTGGCGATCTCGATCAAACTCCTGCCATTGCTGCGCAAGGAACTGGAGGTTAACTCCCTGGAGTTGCGGCGCCCTTATATCGAGTTAGTGAGAAACGCCCAAGGCGAATGGAATTTCGCCACGTTAGGAGAAGCAGGAAAACCCAGCGGAAAAATCCCTGAGCCTAATCCACAAACAACGCCTGGCCAGCAGTCCCCTCAACCAAGCAGCAAGCCAGCGGGCCAGTTCGAACTTTCCAATCTGCAAATTACCGATGGCCAAGTGGCGATCACTGACTTCCAGAAGCACCAGGCGCGCGCGGTTTATGACCACATTGACTTGTCGGTCAGCGATTTTGCGCCGAACCAGGAATTTACGATCAAGGCCGCTGCGCACTTGCCCGGCCAAGGAAAACAGGAAATTCTTCTCGAGGGCAAGGGCGGTCCGATCAAGCAGGCCGACTTGCTCAACACCAACTTTGATGGAAACTTGCGCATGGAGCAGGTCTCGGTCGACGCGCTGCAGAAGTTCTTGAATTCGGCTTCGCTCAACGGAATCGATGCGTCGATCTCGGGCAGCACCAAGGTACAAAATTCCGGCGGCAAGTTGGCATCGAGCGGCGACTTGCAACTGGAGAATGCTGAAATTCACAACGTCAAAGTGGGGTATCCTATCGCGCTGAATTACGATGTTTCCGACGATTTGAGCAGCGACGTGATCCAAATTCATCGCGGGCAGATCAAGCTGGGAGCAACACCTCTCTCGATTGCAGGAACACTTAACAGCAAGCCAACCCCAGCGGAAATTGATTTGAGGCTCACGGCTTCCAACGCATCCATCGCCGAGGCGGCCCGGCTGGCTTCGGCATTTGGCGTGGCTTTCAATCAGGGAATGGATGTCAATGGAAAAATCGATGCTGACATCCAGGCCAAAGGCGCTGTCTCCAAGCCAGCCATGAACGGCCATCTTTCGGCCAATGAGTTAGTTATCAGCGGCAGAGAGCTTCCACAGCCGGTCAGGGTTGGGGCCATCAATTTGACGCTTACGCCGGATACAATCCATTCCAACGATTTCACAGCCAGCACCGGCTCCACGACCGTAATGATCAATTTGGCGCTGTCGCACTATACAAGCCCAAACAGCATGATCGATGCCACATTGCGCGCCCCCAACGCTCGCATCGGCGAGCTATTGAATATGGCCAAAGCTTATGGAGTCTCGGCGGTGGACGGTATATCAGGCGATGGCGCGTTGAGCCTGGATGTACGCGCGCAAGGACCACTCAAGGACTCCTCGGCGTTGAACTTCAACGGCAGCGGCAAGATACAAAATGCGACCCTGAAAATGCCTTCCCTGACCAAGCCGGTGCAGATCCGCAACTCTGACATCAGATTCAGCCAGAACTCGGCAGCCCTCGACAACGTAGCGGTTTCCATCGGCGAAACCAGCGCAACCGGATCGCTGACAGTCAAGAACTTTGCCGCTCCCCAGGTACAGTTCGCACTCAACGCCGATAAACTCAACGTGACCGAGTTACAACAGATCTATGTAGCCTCGCCCGGCACTCCGCGGCGCGCGGAGGCAACCCATGACTTCTGGCATGTCGTTCCAACGGCCAGCGCTGAAACGGCAAATGCGGCTGAGCCGAGCATGCTCTCGAAGATGACCGGCAACGGCACGATCAATGTAGGGACGGTGCAGGAGGACAACCTGGTGATGAACAACCTGCACTCCAACGTCAACTTGAATCACGGGCTGGTTCAGCTCAATCCGGTCAGCGCCGATTTATATGGAGGCAAGGAGAGCGGCAATATCTCGATCGACACTCGTCCGGCACAGCCGGTGTACAACGTCAACCTCAAAACCGACAAGGTTGATGCCAACAAGCTGATCTCATCGGTATCGTCGATGAAGCAGGTTTTGTATGGGATATTGACCTCGAACGTGAACGCGACTTTCAGTTCGACTTCGGCTGAGGCCATCGCTCGAGGATTGAACGGCAATGTGGGCCTAAACCTCAACAACGGCAAGCTGATGAATGTGGACCTGCTGCACGAACTGGCCGCCGTAGGAAAATTTCTTGGAGGCTTGCCTAGCGGTCCGAAGAACTTTACCGACCTGGTGCAGCTCTCCGGGAACTTCGACATCAAGAATGGAATCGCGCAGACCAACAACCTGAAGGCTGTGATCGATGGCGGAACTCTGGCTGCCGCAGGTTTGGTCAACCTGGCCGATCAATCGCTCAACATGCATCTTACCGCTGTCTTGAGCAAAGCCTTCAGCCAACAGGTCGGCGGCACACAGGTCGGCGGCTTCATGAACACGGCGCTGGCTAACAACCAGGGCGAACTGGTTTTGCCGGTCATCGTGACAGGGTCTTTCCAGCACCCGCAGATAGCACCCGATGTCCAGCAGATCGCACAGATGAAGCTCAAGAATCTTCTGCCGACCAGCAAGGATCCGGGGGCGCTGACCAGCGGGATTCTCGGGGCCATCATGAACAACAACCAGAACGGCAATAACAATAATGGCGGCATTGGGGGAATCGTGGGCGCGATTACGGGAAAGCAGCAGCAACAAGACCAACAGCAGCAGAGCCTACCGCAATCGGACCAGACGAACAATAATCCCAATCAACAAAAACAAGAGAACCCGATTGGGGGGATTTTGGATCAGGTGTTGAAGAAGAAGAAACAGCAGCAACAGCCGCCGCCGAAGAATTGAGTAAGTGGGTAAGTTGGTAATTGGGTAATTTCTTGAGCAACAGTTTTTTGCGTGGAGTGGCCGCCCTGAAACGCAGCCGGGGCGGCTGCGCTCCACGTTTTTTAATAATTTAAGACATCATTGAAAACTCGATTACACGCTGGACTTAACGTATGGCCGGAGCACTGAGGACGAAATGAGAGAATGCCCCAATTCGCATGAACAAGAAGATGCTCCTGCAGGTGGGCTCGGCACAGAAATTGCCGCCCTGCTTGCTCGGGCCGGACTCACGTCAGAGATTCCTGAACTGCGGGGATATCCAATCGAGCCTGCCAAATTTTGAGTCATTACTATCTTGAAATCCGAATGGTGGAGATATCTTCATTCCATATTGACAACCACCTTCCTGCTCTGGACTTTTAACTTTTTATTCGCTTAGTATTCTCGAAGCCTTGAATTAGCAATTAGCGCAGGCCGGGGCCGGGTTGCTGAATGTTAAATTGTCTATATCCTGATCAAGCTAAATTCCCATAGCGAATGTCACTGAAGAAGTATTTAGAAGAAACTAAACCGGGATCCATTGCGAGCGAAATTGGCTTTTACACGCCTCTCGCAACTCATATCTTTGGAGCTCTGCTCGGATATCCTCCAAAACAGAGGGTCATCAATAAAGCAGGTGCTCGGGGCATCCCTGACATTCGTTTGTTTTCAGAAGAGGATGGCTCAGAATGGGTCGTTGTTGAGGCGAAGTTGGACGACGCTGACATTAGAGACGGCCAGCGTCGAAATCGCATTTGGCACGATCAAATTCTTGCTCACGGATATATTGGTCCGGAGACTTTTTATGTCGTGCTCTGTGCTCCCCGGACTTTCTATATCTGCAACCTGGATGGCGAACTCCTGGAAGCCATTCATATTGATGGCGCTCAGATCGTAAATGCCATAACAAAGGCGGCTTTCCCTGCCTCGGACAAGACGTTTCGAGAATTGGTTTGCCGGGCAAGTTACTCGGCTTCGAAGGAGCGGCGGCAATTTGAGGCCTTCCGGAGCGGCGAAATTAAGAGCAGTCACATCGCACTTACTGCTGAGACGCTTCCACAACTACAATCCGTCTTCGTTTACGCAATTGGTAAGTTGAAGGAGTATTGCCTTATCCATTTTCGTCAATTGCGCGCCGAATACGAAAATGCTGATAAACAAGTTGCAGAAATCGATCGCCGTTTAGCCGACATTGGTTCAGGGGCAGTCAAAGCAAGAGAGAAACTGTTGTACCGGCGAAAGACAATTAGAGCCGAACACCGGCTCGCCATGCAACTGTTCGAAGACGATTATGACCGATTTAAGCATGACCAGACTTACGCTGGAACGCAACTGGAAGAGAGCTTTGAGGATATTTTCTGCACGAATACAGCCTATGTAGCCTTAAGCCGTCTATTCTTCGTGAGGATCTGCGAGGATGCACAACTTACAACTCACAAAATTTCAAATTCCGGCATTGCTGTCTGGAGAGAATTTGTCCACAACATCAAGGGTAACTACCAAGACCTCTTAGACGTCGCATTTAAAGACGTGGCTCACGTTTATTCGAGCTTGTTTGAGGTTTCTGTCTTTGATTGGTTTGGCAAGGGCAATGGCACTTTGCATGACATCCTCGAAAGGATTCTGTTCCGATTGAATGCTTTTGATTTTCGGGAGATCAACCAGGACCTGCTAGGCTCAATTTATCAGTACTTTCGTCCCCGAATCGAGCGCCGCCGCCTTGGTGAATACTACACTCCTGTTGCTGTTGTCGATTTCATCCTTGCCAGGACCGGGATTACATGCGATCCCGAAATTATGCAGAAACGCATCCTTGATCCTTCGTGCGGATCTTTTACATTTGGAGTGCGAGCGATACGCGCTCTATTGAAAGCTGGAAATGCGTTATCACCGGAAAACAAGATTGATCTGATTCGTACCTGTCTGCGTGGACAAGACATTAATCCGTTTTCTGTTTTTCTCTCCCATTTGAGCCTTCTGTTTGCTCTTCTTGAGATCTATCTCAAGGCCAAACACGCTCGCCCTGATTTTGAGATTGCGCCCATGGATGTGGCGATCCAAAACTCCCTCACCATGACTTTGCCAACGTCACGTGAGATTGGCGGTTTGGAAGAACCGGAACCAGAAAGGAAAACAGAGGTCTTCGATTATGTGGTCGGGAACCCTCCTTTCGTAAGGAACGAGAGACTCCCGAAGCAGGATCGCGAAGTGTTAAACGACCTGTTTCCAGCACTTTCAGTCAGGAACACCGACCTTTCGGTTTATTTCATACACGCTGCGGTCCAGTACCTAACCAAAGATAGTGGAATTGTCGGGATGGTGGCTCCTATTGGAATTGCCAACACCCAAATGGCCGCATATTTACGCAATTCGCTCAAGGAATACGAGATCATTGAGTTAGTCTCTTTAGAATGGTGTGCGAAGGAGTCGTTTCCAGGTGCCGACATCATCCCAATACTTATCTTTGTGAGAAAGCGGCCTCGCCTTACAGGTCATAAAATTCGGCTGGTTTCTGGTATTACAAGCCTCGATGAATTGACTCGATGCGCAGAAGATGAACATTTCCTTGCCGGCAAATCATCTGTCCTATCTTTTGAGAAATGGGCAGGATTGAGCAACTTTGGCGATTGGGGTCTCGATGTTACTGAAGCTGATCTTCCCATCCTGGATAAACTGAATGCCCACGGCAGTTTTGAGCAAGAAGATGTCGCCCGTTGCTCGTTTGCCATCAAAGCTGGAAACAACCAGAAGTTTCTTACGGAGGTTAGTGGCACTAAATCGCGCTCTAGTCGGGTTCCATTTCTCAAAGGGCATCATCTCGCTGCCTTCCATGCCTCTAGTGCTGTAGATGAATTTGCAGACTTAACAAAAGTCAACACTGCGGAAGACCCATCGATTTGGGGTGACCTGGAGTTCTACGAGGCCAATAGAGGAAAGGCGGACACTACAGGAACGGGAAGACATGATTATCGCACGCCTGAACAATTGGGAAATTTCTCTCCCAGCGATACTCTTTGCTGTCTCATACCGGAAATCTATGTAACACTGGTTGCTTCGGTTATTGATCCATTGCTAGCTGCGGCAAACAATAGCACAATTGTATTAGTGCCCAAAAAATACAGCGCACATTGCTTTTCCGCGATCATCAATTCACGTATATCCCGCTACTATTCGTTTCTGACTCTGAGATCCGCAATTTTGCTCCGCAAGCGGACCACTTGGTTTCCGCGGGCGATTAAGTCACTGCGCATGCCTCGGCTATCGGCAACAACTGCCAAAACGCTGCACGATCTAGCGTTTGACGCAGCCCAATTGTCAGCCTCTACTTCAGGCAACGAGGTGGATGCTTATCTGGCTGCAATTGCAAAAATCGATCAGTTCAAAAAGGCTGCATTCCTAGGAGTAAATACCAGCAGGGGTGAATTGGATCGGGAGGATATGGATGCCACGGAAATTAATAGCAACGAACTCATCATTGGGACGACTAAATTATGGGCTCCCCATCAAGATCTTTTGACTCTGACCCGTGCAGCACTCCTGGCGACAGACAAAGATGAATTTACGTCTGAAGATATCGAGAATCTTCTTTTGCCGGCAGATGAATTGGCCCGTCAAGAGATAGCGAACGTCATCTGTAATTTTGAGAGTCGGCTGAGGAAAATGCAACAAGATGTGATCCAAATCCTTGAACGCATTGATGAAATCGTTGCTGACGGTCTTGATTTGACGCCTTCCGAGCATGATACCGTTCGTGCGCGATGCGAGGAATTCCCACTTTCAGTAACCGTCGAGCGGCCACGCTTCGTTTGGAGCGCGGATCGAAAAAATCAAGCTCGCCGCAAATATCAGCCTGGTGAGCGTTTTAAGTAGCTTTTCCAACCATCGTCTTGCCCCATCCCCCTCCGCCGGATGACTCAATCCTGATCCGCTCGCCCTTTTTCAGGGGGACGCTGGTTTTGCCGGGAAGGAGAACCAAGTCGCCATTGGTGCGTACGATATTCGTTCGGCCTGCGGCTCCGTCTGTGCCGCCGTATAGGCCGTAGGGACCGCGGGAACGGCGATCGGCCAGCAGGGTCACATCGGCGTCTGCCAGTAACTCGATCTCACGAATGATTCCATCTCCGCCGCGGAACTTGCCTTGGCCTCCGCTGCCTTTTCGTAGTCCATATTTGGTGACGCGGAGCGGGTAAGCATACTCCAGGGCTTCGGCGGGAGTGTTGAGCGAGTTGGTCATGTGGGTGTGCACGCCGCTTACTCCGTCGCGATCAGGCCGGGCACCCATGCCTCCAGCAATGGTCTCGTAGTAGGCAAATGGCGCATGGGTGCGAGGATCGACGCCGCCAATAGTCAAATTGTTCATCGTCCCGGACGATCCGGCAGGCACGCGATCGGGGACGGCCTGGGCAAGAGCCCGCAACAGGACATCGACGGTGCGCTGGGAGGTCTCCACATTCCCGCCAGCCACGGCCGCCGGAGGACGCGAATTTACGACTGTACCCTCGGGAGCGATCAGGCGTACGGGACGCATCAGCCCGGCAGTGGCAGGCACATCTTCGGCAAGCAAACAACGAAAGACGTAGAAACAAGCGGAATACGTGATGGCCTCGACAGCGTTGATACAGCCGGCGACCTGGGGCGAGCTTCCTGTGAAATCGACGGTTACGATGGGCCTGTTCCGCGAAGATGGGTGGAAATCGAGAGAGACCGCAATGCGCACAGGACCGGAACCAGCGCCATCGTCGTCGAGAAAATCTTCGGCTTCATAGCGCCCATGCGGGACCTTGCTGAGAAAGGCCCGCATGATCTTTTCGGCATAGTCCTGCAAGGCTTCCATTACGCGCTGTACTCGGGGCAGGAAATAACGCTCTACGATTTCCCGCAAGCGCGTTGCTCCGGTGTGGCACGCGGCGATCTGCGCGTTGAGATCGCCTTCACGCTCTTCCGGCGTGCGCACATTGTTCAGCAACAGGCGAAAAACGTCTTCCTGAAGGCGGCCCGCTTCGATCAGCTTAATCGGAGGAATGCGTATCCCTTCCTGGTAGATCTCGCGGCAAATACCCATCGATCCTGCATAGGTTCCGCCAACATCGGCGTGGTGGGCGCGCGAGGCTACATAAAAAGCCGGACGATTTGATTTTTTGTTGTTGAGGAAGACCGGGGCGACCAGAGTGATGTCCGGCAGATGAGTGCCGCCGCAAAAGGGATCGTTGAGGATGGCCACGTCACCGGGATGCAGTTGCAGCTTGTCGATCGCAGCACGCACCGACATCGGCATCGATCCAAGATGGACCGGCATATGGTCGCCCATGGCCACGACTTCGCCCTGGCCATCGAAAACCGCGCAGGAATAATCACGCCGCTCTTTGATGTTGGGCGAGAATGCCGTACGCCGCAGGGCAGCACCCATCTCTTCGGCGATGGAGTGGAAGATGTTTTTGAAGATTTCCAGTTCTACCGGATCGGGGATCATTGGAATTTGGTAATTGGGTAAGTTGGTAATTGGGTAATTTTATTTGATTGGTTTGAAATTACCCAATCACCAGATTACTAAATTACCATTTTTTTCATTCATTTTTTTCCTCTGGGTCCCAGGTCAATGAGGCTCCTGAGCCTTCCTGGACTTTGCCGGAGAGGCCGCCTTCCAGTTCATTTGGATCGCCGCCTGCCAGTTCGATCTTGCGATGCTGGATTTCACGGATCCCCTTTAGGATCGCGGTTTCGGCTTCAAGGTATTGTTCTTCTGTGATTTCACCTTCTTCGAGCCGGATTTGCAGGGCCAGGAGTTCCTCTTTGAGGGGGGCATCGTCCGTCCATTGCTCTTCGGCGACCTTGAGCAAGGTACGCATGATGAAGTTCCAGCCCTTGAAGGGGGCGAGTAACAGATCGTCGATGAGGAACACCATAGCTCCTAGCCGCTGGCTTCTAGCTACTAGCTAGAGCTTTTAGCCTTTAGTATTTAGCAAAAACCCGGTGTCGCCCCTCCGGGGTTTTACGTTTGTTTCTTACCTTTCCCAGGCCTTTCGACCTGGGCCTGGAATTCTTACAATTTTTCAGACTGCCGAGCCAGCAAAGCTGGCCATCGGCTAATAGCCAGCAGCCTTTAACTCGACGTTCCCCTTTCCAGCTTCAAACGAATATTGACGAAGTTGTAAGGGGGCCAGGGGCCAGTGTATTTGAAGTTCAGGCGTTCGCCAAATTTTTGGGCTACGCGGTTTACGGCGGCGTCGAATTCTGCTTCGCGTTCCTTTTGGATCAAGAACGCTGCGTTCATGATCATTTTGTCGCCGATGGGTTTGTTGTCACGAGAGGCCACGCATACGGCGCGCAGGCCGTCGTAAATCTCGCGCACGTAACTGGCGGCCAGTTCGGCCAGGGCCTTGTCGATCATGCGTCCTAATTGCATGCGGGCGAAGTAGGTGGACTGCAGGTGCTTGCGGGTCAGCTCCTGGTGAAAACGATGGATCTCTTCATGTTCGCGTTTTAGCTCTTCGATGATGTGGTCGCGGTCCCACGTGACTTTCAGACCGAATTCCAGTTTGCCGGTCATCTGCTTGAGCACATCCTTGAGCGAACTGTAGATGCTCTTGAGCACTTCGCGGATATCGTCATCGGTGCGAAAAACCGTGCCGAAGCTCATGGGGATGATGGTGTAATTCTTCATGACCGATTCGATCACGTGCTCATGCGCCAGAGCATTGTCACGGGTGGGGTCGAAGATAAATACCGGAGTACGGCTGACGACCGCAGCGATGTCGCCATAGTGGGTGGTATAGACGTCTTCGTTCACGCCACCGATGCTGCTCTTGCCAAAACTTACAGCATTGCGGGACTCGATGACCCCGTAAACATAGCGGCCTTCCTGCTGGGGGCGGACCAGGGGCTCATGTTTTGACAGTACCGCCTGAGGACCGGCGGTGTGCACGGCGGCCCCGTTGCTGCTGGTGTCTGGCTTGGTTTCCACCTTGCGGAGCGGTGTTACGGTTTTCTTCGTTGTTTTTTTGGTCGGGCTCATTGTTTCTCCTCAACATTTTTGAGGTTGTAGCCAAAAACTCTTCGATCTCAATGGGCTTGAACAGTATTCCAATTTTATTGGCGGCCGCTTCATCGGCCGTCTCATTTGTAGCATAGCCGGTGAGCAAAACCGCCGGAACTCCCGGATCACGGTTACGAGCCGCAGCAATTACTTCAAGGCCGGTATGCTGTTCTTCGAGCGAATAATCGCACAAGATCGCATCAAAGTTGTTTTTCCGAGTGGCCTCGATGGCGTCCCGTGAAGTCCCGCAAGCGGTCACTTCGTATCCTTGCCGTTCCAAAATGAGCTTGTAGGTGATCAGCACCGAGCTATCATCGTCTACCACTAAAACCCGATATGTACGATCTGCGCTCACAATTTCATGACCGGCAAATCAATCTTGAAGACCGTTCCCTGCCCTACCCGGCTGCGCACGGAAAGCTTGCCCACATGGTTCTGAATGATTCCTTTTACGATCCACAACCCCAGCCCTGTACCTTTTTCACCCTTGGTGGTAACAAAGGGTTCGAAGATGCTGTGAAGCATTTCCGGCGGGATCCCGCTACCGGTATCTGCGATCAGGACGCGCACCCAGCCATGCAGGTCGTCAGAGCCGGGAATATGGCGTGACCGAACCATCAGCTTACCGCCGTTGGGCATGGCATCCCTGGCATTGATGACCAGATTCGAGAGTACCTGGCGGATCTGATCGGCAGCAATAACAGCATCGGGAAGCGGCTGCAAATCGGCCTTGATTTCGATGTTAACCCGCTGCAACTGGCGATTCAAAAGCAGCAACGTGTCTTCGATGATGGTATTTACGTTGACCGGCTTGACGTGCTCGGTATTGCGATAGAGGCCGAGCATCTGGCGAACAATGCGGGCCACGCGCTCCGTTTCCGATTTCAAGATGTTGTATACGGGCGCAGCGGATTCGGGGACAGCGCCGGCAAGCAGGTAGATGGCGTTCTTGATGGCCTCCATGGGGTTATTGACCTCATGGGCAATGGTGGCGGCCAGGCGGCCGGTAGCCGCAAACTTCTCGATTTCCAACATGCGCCGCTCCACCTTAAGCTGCTCAACCTTGCGCACGGCCGTGAGATCACGCAAAACCGTGACTGTAAACGAAACCTGCCCGCGCTCATCGAAGATCTTTCCAGAGCGGGCATCGTATTCAATCTCTTGCTTCTGCGCCAGATTCAGGAGTTTCAGGGGCGCAGTCTCACGTTCGACAAATGAATACGTAAATGAACTGATGTAGGCGTTGAGCAGCATTTGGTTCTTGATTTGAGTGGCATCGTTGGCAGTTTCGGTGGAGACCCCAAAAAGCTCCTGGGCCAGCGGGTCGACCAACACAATTTTCGCCTCGCTATCGCAAACCACAATGGGGTCGCCGACGTTTTCGATGATCAGGTTAAGACGGTCGCGGTCCTGGCGTACGACCTCCTCGGCCTCGCGCAGTTTGTCGTAGTTGGTGCGCAGTTCCTGGTCGGCGCGGCGCAAATCGGTTACGTCACGCATCACGGTCACAGTCCCAATCTGAATGCCATCCGGCCCGTAGGTAGACGCGGAAACAGCCTCAAAGAGCATCTCTTCGCCTTCAATGGCATCCACGAGAGTCAGGTCACGGTGGGCATCGGTGCCGGAAACCAGCATCGAAGAGAGGGCGGCGGAAAAAAGCATGTTATTGAGTTCGACCGCACGCACGAGGCCTTCCGTCATTTCATCCGGCACTTTGAAGAAGCGCTCGGCAGCTCGGTTCTGCATGATGACCTGGTGCTGCGTATCGGTAAGGATGACCGGATCGGCCATGCTTTGCATTACCGTGCTCATCTGCGCGATCGTGATCTCCATATCGCGCATGCGGTTGTAATAATGCTCAACTTTGAAGAGGCGCGACAGATAACGGTTGGCAAGGTCGATGAGCTCTGCTAATTCCGCTAATGCCTGCTCGCTGGAGTTCTTTGGCAACTCCACGACGACGGCGGCTGCATAGGCGCGCATGTCGCAGGTGGAGCAAACCTGGTCTTCGAGCTTGATGCGCTTTTCCTTACGAAAATTCTGGACGGCCAGGCAACTACCGGTGCGAATGCGGTCTGCCTCCCAGCAGAGCGTGCGATTGGAATAGGCAATGGGATGAACGTAAATGGGATGATTGTGGATGGTGCTTCTGTTCAAGACAGCGGGACGGGTTGTTTGCAGAACCCCCACGAGCGGATGTTCCGACATCCACATGGCGGTGGTGAACTTTTCCAACTGTTGCCGGGGCCATTTCAAGGCGGCGGCCGGAGAAATGTCACCGGTATCGAAGTTAACATCGACAGCCAAAGCCCGGGGATAGCCGAGCACAATGATCTCTTCCAGCAAAAGCGGGAATATCTCTTCGGAGCGTTCGGCTTCAAGCAGACGAAGAGATGCGGGGCGGCGCTGCGATGCTGTGCGCCGCCCGCTCATGCGATCAGACTGGAACCGCAGCTCGGCGGTAGCCATACGAGCCCCCACTTAGCTTCACCGCCGCCGCCGAGGCGGTCGAGAAGCTGGGCGGCGGACCGGTTCGGTCGCCGGTGGCTCTGGTTCTTCCTCTTCGCCTTCGCCTTCCGTGAGGGTCGGCCTGGCTACCAGGCCCGTGAGACCGACGGCATCGGCATACTTGAGGTAAGTGTCGATCGACGCAACCACCACGCGAGCTTCTACGGTGATCAGGTCAATGCCAACTAAGGAGATTCGGACCCAGGCATCGATCACTATGCCTTTGTCTAATACCCGGTCTAATACGTCGATAAGACTTGAACCGCCGGATACCCGTTCAACGGCCATTGAGGGCCTCCTTCATCAAATCAAAAACTCTATCTGGCGCGCTTGTTGCGCGCAGCTTGCTTGCTGCGGGTCTTTGCCTGGCCGGGGGCGGGAGCAGGCAATTGCACCCTCCTGCCGGAAGACTCAGGCAACGAAGCAGTTAAATTGGGATCGTACTTCCACCAGTTCAGCCCAATCTGCTCTGCTTTATCAACCGAGCAAACCAGCAACCGGATGCGAATGGTCAACAACTCGACATTCGCCAGGGAGATGCGGATATCCCCAGCGATGACCAGACCTTTGTCGAGCACTCGGTCAAGAATGTCGAGAAGGTTGGTTGTCCCGGAAACCGTAGGAACTCTTTGCATGTTATCTCAGGAAACAACTGGGGAGATCGTCGCCCTGGGGGTAAAAGACTTGCGCGATCCCGCACGCATCCTAACTACCCTCAACACGAACTGTCAACCCTTCCGCGCCGGGAGTCATTTTTGGTTTCAACGCACCTCGACTACTTTGACACACCTCTTTATCCAAAAACGACGCTTTTCGCATCATACCTTCCGCAAGGCATTCGCATGCTGATTTTTCGATCGAACTCACCTTAGTGTGGGGGAGACTGGCAATCCATGTTGGATGCGAGCGGCTGCTTCGAAAGTTGGCTGGGGTGGGAAAATTTTTTGCACTTTACTTGTCCAAAAGGTTTCCCAAAGGTCCCAATTCCAAGTTCAGGTCCTCAGGTTTCAGGCCGAAGGCGGCTGCAATCTCCTGGACCTTCATTTCCAACTTCATGAGTGCCTGGCCCATCTCCTCGACTTTGGTATCGTCGAGGGAGCCGCCTTCCATGCGTCGAATGGCTTGGCGTTCCAGCAGGCGGCGCAACAACTCGATCAGGCTCAGCACCAGCCGGGCTAATCCTTGTTCGATGTTTTCCGGGGAGCAGTCAATCCGGTCAATGGTTCCCGCAGTCGCTACGCGCAGCTCGCGGTTGAGGTCGGACACAGCGGCGGCGATCTCCTCAGGGCTGACTTTGCGAACCTCTGTCATCTTTTACCTGCTATCTCTGGCATCTTAACCGATTCGCTTAGAAATTCAGATGCCGGCCAGGGTCCGGTTATGCGCTTCTCAAGAGTGGGAGGTATGGGAATCTCCTGGGCCGTTGTTCGGAACTGGTTTTCCTGACCGCGTGGCACGCGACAATAGATTCTTTTTCCGTTCTTTACCTCCCGAACTCGGATTTCATTACTCACCGATGAGAGAGTGTGCTTTAACTGCTCGGACGATTGTTCCAGCACGTGTTGCAAGTCCGCTTTATGGCGCAGATAAGCGCTTCCTGAACTCAGGTCCGGACGGCCCGGAGACTTGAAGAAAACGATGCATTCCATCTGGATTGCATCTCTGAGTTCCTCTAAGTCAGCAATAAAAGCAGAGTCATGTTGAGCGAGAAAGTCTGCCAAGCGTTGCTGGTCGTCAAACAAAGAAAGAAGCCTGAAGGGAATCACGGCAGTTTGTGCAAAAACATGTTGAACAACCTGGTGAAATTCAATCGCGTGTTGTTGAATTGCAGATGGGTCAAACGGCCACTCCACCTGAGACCACAAGAGCTGCAATTGGTTGTGGGCCAAGAGGTTGATGGGGGCACCGCTCACACCTGCCGACGGTAGAGAGAGTTTCGGGTTCTGGAGGAAGGCACAATAGGCCAGGGTTTTGGTCATTTGGGATTGGTGGACTTTGCTGACAGGTTGCGAAGGGCAGTCTCGACCGAGGTGAGAATCACGTTCACTCCTAAATAGACCAGGTCCACACCGGCCACCGAGATCACAAGAGAGCCGTGGATTACGACGCCGGCGTTAAGGACGTGGTCCAGGATATCGAGGAGAGAGACATCCTGGTCAGAATCACCGGCCAAGATCACGGATTGGAAATCATTCTGCATCGGCGACAAAGGAATACGGAGGCCATGGTCCATTTACTTCGATGCGGCGCTTCCCATCCCATTTTTTCACAAATGTCTTGAGAGCCCCTTCCCAGGATTTACGGCGAGTTCCAGGGACGAGGAATGTAGCCTGCCAGAGCAGGTTGGGTTGAGTTCCGCTGACCTTGCCGGAGGGCGCCGAATCCAGGGCAATCTTTTCAAGTGCAGCGGCGAATTCCTGCAAGCCGGCAGAATCACGGTCTGGGGCTTGCTTCAACCTTGCCGATTTCAGCTTGAGATAGTCTTTGCCGGAGCGGACCTGCCGGAGCGGCGGAGATGGCGGGGCCTGCCCGGCAAATACTTTGACGCCCCATTCTTCGGCTCCTGAAATCTTCTTGAAAACCCTTTCGAGCTCAGGCTTTCTTGCCTGCACGTTTTTGAGCAGGGCGGGCTCTCCGGAAAATATGGTTCCAAAGCGCGCTGGAATGATGGAATAGCTTGCGAAGATTTCCGCTACTACCTGCTGGTGGCGGACGCTGTGGAGCGCAAGCCACTCGAGATTTTCCATATTGCTGCGGATCGAATCCGAGAACCGCTTGCCATCCACGGCAGAAACCCAGCACAGATAGCCGTAACACGCCAAGGATTGAACCGGGTGAGCGCCGTCGATGCCGGTCGCAGCGATCTTTCCGGGTTTTCGGCCGGCAGGTTTTGAAACCCCATAAAGATACAGCGCACTCTGGGCTGTTATTCGGCGGCTTGCCATAATTTTGAGGTAAACCTTTTCAAGGCCGTGGCCCCGGCGATTTCGCCAGAAAATTCCGGCGCAAGGTACGTCTTGTACTTTCCGTATTTTTTTCGTAGCTCCTGCAAGGTGACCAACTGCCAGTTGCGTTCACGCTTGCATCGGGCGCATTCCGGGCTTTTTGCTGCTTGCAATAACACCTTGTTGACGAACAGGGAATCAATGCTGATGCCAAGCTGGCGTATGGCGTCCAAGAGGCGGCGGGTTTGGCGGTCGGGGACCGGCTCGGGCAGCATAACCGCCCACACGCGACTTTTCCCAGGATCTTTCATGATTTCGATTAACTTCCGCAACTGCTGTCCTAAAGTGGCCAATTCAACGGCCACATCTTGAGCCATGGCCAGTGTACGGTGGGAGGAAAGGCTTTTCAACAAGAGGCGCGACCACAGCAGAATGCGTTCGGGCATGCGCAGAAGTTCCAGGGCGTGTCCTGTGGGCGCCATGTCGATCAAGACCTTTCCACTTTTTGCCTCCACAAGGTCGAGAATTCGAAAGATGGCGAAGAGTTCGTCAACTCCCGGGGGAACGATCTGCAGGAGCGCCCGAAATATCTCTTTCTCAAAAGTCAGATCGACATGGAGGCCGCCGGTTTCCATGCTTAATTCCGAGTTCAATTGCTGTTGGATACGCGCAGCCCATGAACGGAATTCGGCGACGGAGTCGATTTCCATCGCGCTGAAGCCTTTGTCTCCGAGAACCGAGACCTGTTTATCGCCAATCGGCTTCTGAAAAATATCGTCGAGTGAGGGAGCAGGATCGGTGGAGCATACGGTGACGTGTGTCTTTGCATGGGTTTCCCTGGTATGGAACGCCAGCGCCGCGGTGATCGTAGTCTTTCCTACACCGCCTTTTCCGACTGTGAAAGAAAGCGGAGTAACAGATATTGGCCATGCTGATTCTTTCAGCTTCAAATTCTTGCTGGTAGGCGGCTTGCTTTCCAGCTTGGCCGCGCGCCGGGCGAATACCACAGTTCCGAAATTGCCCAGCAGTTTTACTCCAAGGATCGGATTGCCTGGATCGGGTCCAATCACCTTTGGAATGCCTGGGAAGCGCTTATTCAGGAATCTTAGCGCTTGGTTCTTCGCCTGCAAACGATGGCGGCAACGTGCACACCTTGCTGCCTGCTGGACCACACGATTCAATACGATGGCCCCGACCTTCATCTCGGGAGCCGATTGATTGAGTGATTCCAACGAGCGGACCGCTTCGTTCAATGAAAAAGTTTCAGGCGAGGTGACCAGGACGATCTCGGCATTTCCGGCAGAAAAGGCCTTTTTCAACTGCTTCACCATCAGTTCCCAGCGGCGAAGAAATGGATGCGAGGGGAGAGTGGCGCGTCCGCCAAAACGCTGGGCCAGCAAGGTGTCGCGGCTGGAGGCGACATTCAAGAAATCAAGGAAGCGCTGAAAATGGGCTGGGAGTTCGAACAGGCGCAAGGTATGACCAAAAGGGGCTGTATCCACGACAATCTGATCGTACTTTCCCTCTTGCAACAGTTCTTCAATTGAGAGCAAACCGGCCACTTCGGCCATTCCCGGCAATGTACTGTCGAGAAGAGGAGCAATTTCTTCCTTTGAAAAAAATGTGCCGCTCTCGACGATACTCAGGATGGCATCGCGATTACCCTCTAGAAATTTCTTGAATTGCTTTTCACTCTCAATCTGCCAGGCAAACAACCTGCCTTTAACCCCGGCAATACGTTTGGGAGAGGAGAGTAGAGGAACCTGAAGCATATCCGCAAGCGAATGGGCCGGATCGGTGGACATGAGCAAAACAGATTCTTTTGGTTTGCGGGCTGCCAGCGTCAACGCCAAGGCAGAGGAGACGGTGGTCTTTCCCACTCCTCCTTTTCCCACGACAAAGGTAAGTCTGGCCACGGTTTGATTCTACTGAAACCAATTAGAATCATTACGTGGCAACGGCGACCAAACACATTTCAGCACCGAGCCGATTGGTTCTATTACAGGCTCCGGAGCTCAAAAAGATTCCGTGGCTGGTTCACGGCTTCAGCACCCGTACGGGAGGCACAAGTGTCTGCTACGGAGGCAAAAGCCTTAATTTGGGCTTTACCAAGGAGGACTCCCGCGAACACGTGGAGAAGAACCGACACAAGCTTCTGGTAGCGCTGGGAGCCACGGACGGCAGAATGGCTTGGCCATTGGTCGGCCTGCGGCAAATCCACTCGGATGTCATCCATCTTGTCGAGTCGCCTGTAGCGGAGCCACTGGTTGGGGATGGTCTGATCACTAACTGTCCGGGCATTGCTCTGGCTGTGATGACTGCTGATTGCCTTCCGGTGATGTTGGTTGACAAAAAGAACAGAGCTGCCGGTGTCTTTCATGCGGGATGGCGCGGTACAGTACAACGAATCACTGAAAAGGGATTAGGAGCGATGCGGCGCCACTTTGATACCATGCCCCACGACGTTGAGGCTGTGGTTGGTCCGGGCATCGGGGGGTGCTGTTACGAAGTTGGGGCGGAACTGAAGAGCAAATTTGAATCCCAGTTTGCTTATGCAGGTGAATTGTTCCACGAGGTATTTGAATCGGATCCGATCCGAGAGAAATATCCGATGCTGTTTATGAACGCTCGCGCCCCCGGCCACGGCGATCCATGCGCTAAACTTCACCTCGACCTGGCTGAGGCAAATCGGCGGCAATTAGTGGCCATGGGGATTCCCGAGAACCAGATCACAGTGTTAGTCCAATGTACGACCTGTGATCCGCGCAAGTTCTTTTCCCATCGAGCGGAAAAAGGAAAGACTGGACGAATGATGGCGGTAGTGGGGATACGTCCTTAAGCTGTGGGGTTCTCGGGTGGAACTGGCTGGGCTGCATTAGCCGGAGCGACTGTCTCGGTTCCATTGATCAAATCTTTTAGTTCCTTGCTGGGCTTGAAATAAGGGATTTTCTTGGCCGGAACCTCTACGCGGGCGCCCGTCTTGGGATTACGTCCTACGCGGGGCTTGCGCTGGCGCGTGCGAAAGCTGCCGAAACCACGGATCTCAATCTTGTCACCGACCCGCAACGAGCGCACTACGCTGTCAAAAATGGTTTCGACAATGATCTCACTGTCTTTGCGTGTGAGTTCGGCCAGCCGTGAAACTTCCTCAATAAGATCCGCTTTCGTCATAGCAGCCTTTATTCCACCCGAAATGGCTTCCCGCGTCAAATGGATATTTCGTAGAGAAGGTGATCAGTGTAGCACCTGTTTGCGGTTGTCAAGATGTTTCTTTTGAACGACAAACTATTCCTGGATCACAGCAACTTTCATCTTCTTGCCTACTCTCAGGTAGAGTTCGGCGGGGAGTTTCTCAAGATCGATCCGGTTCGACATTTGCACATCGTTTCCAATGCGCACTGCACCTTCTTTAATCTTCCTTGCTGCTTCCGTCACCGATGTTGCTAATCCGGTCTTTGCCAATATCTTGTCGAGTCTGATTCCAGGATATCCGGAGCCGTTTGACTCGGAGGGCGACCATCCCAATTCAGAGATACTTATTGTGACCTTCTCCACATTCTCCGGCACTTCATCGTTTTGGAACTGTTTTGTCCAGTTCTCTTCCGCCTCTTTTGCTGCTTGCTCGGAATGAAAGTCTTTGACGATCCTTCGAGCCAATGCTTTCTTTAGCTCCATGGGGTGCTCACGGCCAGCAACAACGCCGGCCCTCATCTGTTCGATTTCGCTCATGCTCAAGTCGGTGAGCAGTTCGTAGTAGCGCCACATCATCGGGTCGGAGATCGACATGACTTTGCCGTAGATCTCCCGCGGCGGTTCATTGATGCCGATGTAGTTGTTATAAGACTTCGACATCTTCTGCACACCGTCGGTGCCTTCGATAATCGGTGTCGTTAAGACGATCTGGGGCGGCTGCCCATAGGCGCGCTGCAGTTCGCGGCCTACCAGGAGGTTGAATCTCTGGTCGGTGCCGCCCAGCTCCACATCGGCTTCGAGGGCGACGGAGTCGTATCCCTGGCACAGGGGATAAAGAAGTTCATGCACCGCGATTGGCTTCTCTTCCTGAAAGCGCTTATGGAACTCTTCACGCTCCAGCATCTGGGAGACTGTATATTTGGCCGCCAGCCGTATGAAGTCCTCAGGAGAGAATTTGGAGAACCAGCGGGAATTGAAATCCACGACAGTCTTGTTGGCGTCGAGGACTTTGAAGACCTGCGCTTTATAGGTTTCCGCATTGCGGTCGATGTCTTCGCGCGTGAGGGGAGGACGCGTGGCGGAACGCCCTGTGGGGTCGCCGATCATTCCGGTGAAATCCCCGATCAGGAAGATTACGGTGTGCCCCAGGTCTTGAAAGTGTTTCAACTTGCGTAAGAGCACCGTGTGTCCTAAATGCAGGTCAGGCGCAGTGGGATCGAATCCGGCCTTCGCGCGAAGCGGTTTCCCGGACTTGTACGACTGGGTCAGCCGCTCGCGCAAATCAGATTCACGGATGATTTCCGCTGAACCTTTTTTGATGTAGGCCAGTTGTTCTTCAACAGGGGGGAATTGAGGCATAAGGATTGATTATAAATTCCTTGCCTACCCTGCACCGTTATTGTTGACTGGCCAATGGGGGCGCGGGATACTCAGGAAGTTTTTCCCGGGTACGGTTGGCGCGTTGAATTTCAAGTTCTCCAAACAGCAGAGATGGGGCCACGATGGAACTGGGCAGCGGTTCTGACCGGTTGTAGACATATGTGTCGTTCCCGGCGGCAATGATGTCACTGCGAAGGGTACGCGTATCGAGTTGATTGAAAATAGCGCCGCGCACCAATTCCATGTGACCATCGTCTACATAAATCCTCCAGAGCAACCGTGGAGTAACCGGCGGTCCGACCGTGGTTTCAACGTAGTATCCATAGGGACGGCCCTGGTCGCGGCACATCTGAATCAGTTTCTTTTTCAGGTCTTCGAACGAGACTCCATTCGACGCTTTCATGATCAGGTTGGATATCTGAGGACGGGGCTGGCTAGCCAGCGCGGTCCGTCCATGGCCATTGGAGGCGGCAAAGTCCCGGATAGGCTCGCGTCCCAGCAGAAAATGGGTCAGCACGCCCTTATCGATCACAGTTACGGAATGGGCTTCTACTCCTTCATCGTCGACGTCATAACTGCCCATCAGGCTTGTATCGTTTACTTTCTTGAGGCGCGGATCATCCACGACCGTAAGGAATTCAGGCAGCACGCGGCTCTTGTAATACGACGAGAATTCGCCACGCGTCCGGCCCGGATTTCCCAGCTCCGGCCTGATTCCCAGAATGTTAGGCACAATATAACGCTCGACAAGGGCCGTCGAAGCATCGGCGGAGAACAAAACCGGGCCGTGGTAGTCATCTTCAACGAGCGGGGCTTTGCGAAGAGCAGCAAAGGTGCCGATCAACTGCTCAGTATCTTTTTGCATTTCTTCCGGCTTCGGCAGTTCGTCGGGTTTGGTGACGACATAAGCATGACTTCGCTCAAGACGCATTCCGTCGGAAGCCTGGCCGCTGCCGGCAAAGCTGTAGGTGTACGCGCCGGTGCCATGGCGCGTTACGGAGCCCTCGGTGTTGACGTAATAACGGTTCATGATACGGAAGTGCAAGAGTGCAGCGGAGCTCTCCAACTCAGGATCTTTGCGGAAAAGATCCGAGGTGGAGCGCAACATCTTTTTCCAACCATCGAGGTTGGTGTCGAGTTTCACCAGGTTATGAACAGCTTCAACCGGCTTTTCTTCGGAGAAGTCGGGCACTTCCTGATCCACTACCACATTCTTGAGGGCTGCTTGTTTTTCGGTGAGGCCGGAGAGCGCTGCCTTGTAAGCTTTGTCGGTTGCCAGCCACAGGGTGTGCCGCAGAGCCATTTCGTTGTTGTCCATGGGCATGACTTCGACTGTCCCCTGGCCCTCGCCGAAGTAGCTATCCTGCTGGTGGTTGCCGATGCGAACCACCACTCGGACGAGGCGTCCGATGTTCGCGTCGTCGCTGCGGATCGCGCCCAGGAAGGCATCGGAGATATAATCCTGTATCTCCGTTACCTGGTAATCGATGAAATATGGCCGTTGAAACTGTCCGAACTGAAGTTTTTCCTGCGACCGCTTCAATTCAGCCAACATGGCTTTCAAAATGGGATCGCCGTGATCGTTGGTCGAGATGGAACTCGATGAAGCGGGATGGTCGTCCGCTACAGAAAAACTGGTGAATGACGCCACCAAGAGAATCAAGACAAAGTATTTGCGCATCAGCGGCCTCCCCCCTGCCCTGAATTTTGCTGGCTTGCGCCTTCCGCCTTATCGAACCCCGGCGGAGGCAACAAGGGCGGACGTGAATGTCCTTGCGCCACCTTCTGCACTTCAATCTCAGAAAACAGCATGGCGGGCGCGGCCGCAGAGACAGGGATAGAGCCAGACTCGGCTCCGCACTCCCCATTAAACACGTCGACTTTCTGGCCTGTCAGGACAATGCGATTCAGGGCGTTGAGCGGAGTTCCAATGATATCCACACCGCGCACCAACTCATCGGGGCGACCATCGGGATAGACCTTCCATACCATCAGCGGCATGATTTGAAAAGCTTGCGGCATGTTACGCAAGGTGAGCGTAAAGCCTCCGGCGATGTCTTCGAAATACAGTCCGTAAGGTTTCTTCTGCTGCTGGATCAGGCGAATCAACCGCTGGCGAAGCTCGGCATCGGGTGCGGTCTTCGATGAATGGACGATGAGATTGCCCTGGCGGCCCACTGGCATTAATCCAGGCTGTGCACGACCGTGGCCGTTGGAGTGCAGGAAGCCTTTCACCGGCATCCGCGACATCAAAAACTGTTTCAAAATTCCATTGGTGATTAGCTCGGAGCGCTGGCTCTTTTGGCCTTCTTCATCGAAATCGTATTTACCGCTCAATTCAATGCCATTGATGTTGGCAAGGGTTGGGTCATCTTCTACGCTGAGAAACGGCGGCAAGACAGATTGATTCACTCTCTTGGTAAAGGTCTGGCCTTCATTTTCGCCGCGTTGCCGTTGCCCTTCGAGCCGATGGCCAACCACCTCGTGGAAGAAAACTGCCGCAGCCCGTCCGGAAAGCAAGGCTGGACCATTGAAAGGCTCAACTACGCCTGCCTTTTTCAACTTCTTCAAGTCGTCTGCGATTTTCTCGATCTTGGCGGTGATGACCTGATCAGAGGCCAGCTTGTCGAAAGATGAGGCATCAAAGGTTTCCGACCGCGCCAGTTCCATTCCGTCATCAGCGAGCGCGCTTCCCAAGGCAAGAATACGGATGAGAGGCCGCGAGGTAACAAGCTTCGATCCTTCGGTAGAGATGAAATATCGAGTCGGCGCATTGACCATCAGCATGACGGTCGAATTTTCGATCTCGGGATATTTGTTGAAAATAGCCGAGTATTTCCTGATCTTCTCTTCCCAATCCTGCCGATCGAAGTTGGGAAGGAGCACTGCGTTGCCAATGGATACTTGTGGCTTCTCGACCGAGAAATCAGCGGAAGAATCTTCTTCGTCGGCCCGGACCTTGGTACTGGTCTTCACTTCCAGAAAGGCCTGGCTGGCCTTTTTGTACATGCGGTCCGTATTCAGCCAAAGGACGCGCTGGATAGCATCGGCCTTGTCTTCCAAAGGAAGATTGATACTGGCTACAGCATTGAACCGGTTTTCACCATGCGTGTTGTCGAGGTCACGGCTACCCAGTCTTACAGTGATGTCTGCAGAACGGTCATGACGTGAAATTGTGCCCAGCAATGCGCCCTGACTGCCGATGATAATCGACGAAAATTCTTCCGTAGTTTCATAGCTGATGAAGTACGGAGCGGGATCAGCTTTGCTCAACGAAGACATGGCCCGATTGAGCTCCTGCTGCATGATGGTCAGCAGTACAGGATCAGGGTTCGTGGTTGGCGTGGATTGTCCCCAAACGGCTGTTGCGAAAAATGCGGTAAAAAGCGTTCCTAGACAGAAAAACCGGGAAAATAACATGATTACTTGAGTTTACCCTGACATTATAGACACCAACAAATTACCTTTGGTTAGCGCCTTCGATCTTAACCTTTCTTATCGTTCGGTTCGTCCGGTCCGTTTTGCTGTTTTAACTGTTCCATGACTCCGCTGATCAACTCTTTCGAGCTGTTAATGGCGTCAAGGATGATCTGGAGATCCATGGCCGGCTTCCCCGGATGGCGGCTGCTCTGGCAATAAACTCCATGTTGCCCTACCAGAACCAGGGCGTCAGTAAGCAAGTCAAGCGTAACCGCCAGACGCCCGCGAGGCACGCCCATCATGAATTCGTATTTCTCGAGTTCGTCGCGTTTGTCGTCTAGGAGGCTCATTCAGGTAAAAACCTAATGTTACCGCAGAGGCCGCAGAGAACGCAGAAAAGACCAACACCGGGGCTACCGCAGAGATCCCAGAAAGCACAACCCAGGACTTACCGCAGAGGCCGCAGAGATCGCAGAGAAAAATTAGAGGCCATTTGCGATGCGTTTGAAGCCATCCTGCAGACGCAATACATGAAAGTTAATCAGAAGACCAAGCTTTTTGCCGCTAAGTTTCAAATGGGAAAGTAACTGTGCATCGTAAAGAGGGATTAGCTTTTCGACGGCTTTCAACTCTACGATCACGAGGTCTTCGACGACAAAGTCCATTCGATAGCCGGTGCTTAACGTAACATTGCCATATTTGATGGGCAGAGGTACTTGATTCTGAAACTTCAATCCTCGGCTGTTCAATTCGTAACAAAGACAAGCCTCATAAGCGCTCTCGATCAATCCGGGGCCCAACACCGAATGAATTGCTATTGCCGCATCGAGGATTATCGCGCTGATCTGATTTTCTCTTTTCTCTAATTCCCTATTCTTTTCAGGTCGCATTTTCTGATGCTCTTTATTTTTCAGAAAAGAATTGTAAGATCTTAAGAGGAAGTACTCATCCTTAACCCTTTCTAGCCCTTCTCTGCGTTTTTTCTGCTTTTTCTGCTTTTTCTGCGAACTCTGCGGTAAATGCACTTTGCTACTCTCCAGCAGACTTCGCTTGGGCGGGTTTCCAACGCAGTACCGGCTTGCGGGCGGCGGCGGTTTCGTCGAGGCGGGAGACTCGTGTGCTGTGGGGCGCAGTTTTTACCAAGCCGGGATCTGCCTGGGCTTCGCGGGCTATGGACTTCATTGCGTCGATGAAGAGATTCAGCTCTTCCAGAGACTCGCTCTCTGTAGGCTCAATCATCAGGGCGCCATGAACGACCAAAGGAAAGGAGACTGTGTAGGGATGGAATCCGTAATCAATTAACCGTTTAGCGATGTCGCCGGTCTTTACGCCGTTTTGGTTCTGGCGATGATCGCTGAAGACAACTTCATGCATTGAGGCACTCTTATAGGGCAGATCGTAATCACCCTCCAGCTTTTTGCGAATGTAATTGGCGTTGAGGACAGCATCTTCTGTAGTCTGGCGGAGGCCATCGTAGCCATTGGCCATGGTGTAGGCCAAGGCGCGGACATGCATTCCAAAATTCCCGTAGAACATGCGGACCCGGCCTACCGACTGCGGGCGGTTGTAATCGAATCCTAGCGTGCCATCAGCCTTCTGCACCAAGACTGGCTTGGGCAGGAAAGGCTCAAGAGCTTTCTTGCAGGCCACAGGGCCAGAACCCGGGCCGCCACCGCCGTGGGGCGTGGAGAAAGTCTTGTGAAGATTGAGGTGCATCACATCGACCCCAAAATCGCCCGGACGGGTCTTGCCCACCAAAGCGTTCATGTTGGCGCCATCCATGTAAAGCAGGCCACCTTTATCGTGGAGGATGTCGGCGATCTTGTGAATCTCCTGCTCGAAGATGCCCAGCGTGTTGGGATTGGTCAGCATCAGTCCGGCAACGTCTTCGTTCATCTGTGCCGCCAGAGCTTCGATGTCGACCATGCCACGGGCATTGGATTTCAGGTTTTCGACTGCGTAGCCGCAGATCGCTGCCGTGGCCGGATTGGTGCCGTGAGCAGAATCTGGAATGAGAATTTTTTTGCGGGGATTACCTTTGGATTGCAGATATGCGCGCATGAGCAGTATGCCTGTCATCTCGCCGTGCGCTCCGGCAGCGGGCTGAAGAGTGATGACATCCATACCTGTAATATCCAGCAAGCAGTCGGCAAGGGTTTTCATGACGCGCAAAGCGCCTTGGGAAATCTTTTCCGGCTGGTAAGGATGGGCTTCGGCCAGACCACCCAGGCGGGCCACCACCTCGTTGACACGAGCGTTGTACTTCATGGTGCAGGAACCGAGGGGATACATGCCCAGATCGATGGCGTAGTTCCAGGTCGAGAGCCGGGTGAAGTGGCGGATGATCTCCATCTCGCTCACCTCGGGCATATTGCCGAGGTCTTCACGCGCGGCTTGACCCAGGGCTTTCTTGTAGTCCACGTCCGGGACATCCAGCGGCGGCAAGCGGTAACCTTTTTTGCCCGGCGAGCTTTTCTCAAAGATCAGGCCTTCGTTTTGGTTAACATGGCGCGTTGCTTTCTTGATGTCGTTGTCGCTCATTGGCCCACCGCCTTTACGGCTGTATCAATTTGTTCTTTGGAATTCATTTCCGTGCAGCACCATAAGGCTGCATTTCCCAGTTCCGGATAAAACCGTTTCAGCGACAATCCTCCTATCAATTTCTTTTCGAGCAGCCGATTGTTGATGTCAATCGGATCTTCCTGAGTCTGCACCACGAACTCATTGAATTTAGGTACGCCCTGGAAGAGCACTTTGGCTTTCTTGCCGAATTCCTGTGCTGCGTAAGTTGCTTTCGCCAGGTTCTGTTGGGCGAGCTCTTTGAGACCTTCACGGCCATAGATCGTCATGTAAATGGTGGCCATGGTGGCGATCAGCGCCTGGTTGGTGCAGATATTGGAAGTGGCTTTTTCGCGGCGAATATGTTGTTCGCGGGTTGCAAGGGTTAACACGAATCCGCGCTTCCCGTTGCTGTCCTTGGCTTCACCTACCAGCCGGCCGGGCATCTGCCGCACAAATTTTTCCTTGGTCGCCATGACTCCCGCATAGGGACCGCCGTATCCGAGCGGAACGCCAAATGATTGCGATTCCATCGAGACGATGTCGGCTTCTGCGGGAGGCTTCACGATGCCCAAGGACAAGGCCTCGGCGATCGAGACAACCAACAGTGCGCCTTTCTTGTGGACGAGGTCTGCAATGGCCGCCACGTCTTCAATCACACCCAGGAAATTAGGGGACTGAATCAAGACACAGGCCGTTTCCTCGCTTATCTTTTTTTCCAGATCGGCCATATCTACACGGCCGTTTTCAAGGAAACCAAACTCGGCGATTGGCAATCCCTGATGTTGGGAGTAGGTGCTCATGACCTCGCGGTACTCAGGGTGCACGCTGCGCGCGACCAGCGCCGATTTTCTGCCGGTCACGCGCACTGCCATCATGATGGCTTCGGCAGCCCCGGTCGAACCATCGTACATGGAGGCATTGGCGACTTCCATGCCGGTCAGTTCGCAGACCATCGTCTGGAATTCAAAGATCGCCTGCAGAGTACCTTGCGAGATTTCCGGCTGATAGGGTGTGTAGGCGGTGAAAAATTCTCCACGGGAGATGAGCGAATCGATCACCACCGGCCGGTAATGACGATATGCTCCTGCTCCTAAAAAAACTCCGTATCCAGCCGCGTTGGTTTCAGCGCATTCCCGGAAATAGTCGATAATTTCCGACTCGGCCATTTGCCGGGGAACTTTGAGATCGCGGTTCAATCTATATTCCGCCGGAATTGGCGCAAACAGTTCATCAATGGATTGAATGCCGATCTCGCGCATCATCTGCTGGCGGTCGGCTGGGGATTTGGGAAGATAACGCATCTGTGAGGGGTTATTTCTCTTCTGCGGCGAAGGCCTCGTATTGTTCGGCCGTGAGCAGCCCGTCCAGCTCTTTGGGATTGCTTAATTCAATCTTAATCATCCACGCAGACTGGGCGTTTTTGTTAATGGCTTCAGGCTCCTGGCTCAGATCTTCATTGACGGCTACGACCTTACCTGAAGCAGGAGCATAAAGATCGGATACAGCTTTCACCGATTCCACGCTGCCGAAACTTGAAGAGGCGGTGACCTGGGCGCCGACCTTGGGCAGCTCGACAAAAACGATGTCCCCGAGAGACTCCTGGGCATGATCGGTTATGCCAACCGTTCCGATGTTGCCTTCAACCTTGATCCACTCATGCTCTTTGGTGTACTTGCGATCATTCGGATATGCCATGAATTTGTCTGTCCTCTATGCTGCTTTTTTGGGCCGCTTGTAAAACGGGGTTGGCACGACCTTGCACATCACTTTCTGGCTGCGTACCTCTACAAAGATTTCATTGCCAATTTCCGATTGGGCAGGAGGCACATAGGCCAGCGCGATGTTTTTCTTCAAGAACGGAGCCGGAGAGCCACTGGTGACATATCCAATCTCGTTTCCAGTTTTGTCGAAGACCTTGTAGCCATCGCGGGGAATGCCACGATCTACAGCCTCCAAGCCCACCAGGATTCGCTTCAGGCCTTCGCTCTTGGCTTTTTCGAGCGCCGCCCGGCCAATGAAATCGCCTTTCTCCATCTTGCAGTACCGGTCGAGATGGGCCTCCCAAACATTGATGGCGTCGGAAATCTCATGTTCGTAGAGCGCCATCTTGCCTTCGAGCCGCAGGGTGTTACGCGCGCCCAGGCCACAGGGAAGAATACCGAATTCCTTGCCGGCCTCCATCAACTCGTTCCAGACACGCTCGCTGGTGGGAACGTCGGAGGGGACATAAATCTCAAAGCCATCTTCCGCGGTATATCCAGTGCGCGCGATGAGAGTATTGGGCAGGCCGCAAACCGTTCCGTGCTTGAACCAGTAATTCTTTATCTGCGAGAGATCGACGTTGGTCAGTTTTTGCAAGGTTGCTTCCGCTTTAGGCCCCTGGATGGCAAGCTGCGTGTAGTAATCGCCTACATCATCCGCATGGCAGCGAAACTTACTTACATTTTGGCGGACCCAGGTGTGGTCTTTCTCTCGTGTCCCGGCATTGATCACCAGCAGATAATCATTAGCGCCGAGCTTATGGACAATTACGTCATCGACGAATGTCCCCTGGGGGTACAACAACGCGGAATAGTGGGCTTGGCCCTCCTGAAGCTTGGAAGCATCGTTCATGCTGACCCATTGAACAGCGTCGAGGGCCTGAGGACCGCGAATAAGAATGTCTCCCATGTGGGAAACATCGAACACGCCCACACCAGTACGAACCGCCAAGTGCTCTTTGATCAGGCCGCCGGCAGGGTATTCCACCGGCATGTCCCATCCGCCAAAATCGACCATTTTTGCGCCAACGCGGCGATGTAGGCCGTTGAGCGCAGTTTTCCGCAAGGTTTGGGCTTCAACCGTAGAGGACAAAGTTACGCTTCCTTTTCGAACCTGAATTTAGGGATAGCAGACGATTACCACTGCCAAGCGACCTATAATTAATTTACCTTATTTAGGGGCTGGGGCGCTTGCGTCCGCTCTTTTCCCCGTAAAGGTACCCTCGGCCATTCCGCCAAAATTGACCTTGCCCTTCATCGAATCGCCGCTGACTTCGCCCGCGTAGTCGATCTGAAGGTCCTGTCCTTGGATGCTAGCTTTGACCGAAAACTTAATATCGTTTCCCTTGATGGTGCCGTTCAGGGGTAACTCTCCCAGGCGTCCTTTGTAGGTACCGGTAAGGGTTTCTCCATCCTGCTTGAAGGTGACCGTCGGCGTTCCGGTGCCGTTGGGCGATTCAACGGTAAACTTCCATTCTCCGGCAACCTTGGCGTTATCGGCCGCCGCGGCCGGAATTACAAAAGCGAACATTGCAACCACCAGAGTCCCCAAGACGAGACCTTGCTTCATTACTCGCTCCATTTATCTTCTCCTATGAAAAATTCAAAACGAGAATTCGTGTGCAGATTAGCGAACTCAGGATTCTATATGAAATCCTCCTGGGGCGTCATAGCTGCCCACTTCTCTACGTTAAAACGCGTTTGCCAGAGACAGGCCAATCGCGGTAACCTCCGTCTTGTGGCTGCAGAGTTTATTTGCGCGGTATGCGATCTTCCCGAAAAGCGGTGCCAGTGCGAGAAATACTGCATTCTCTGCCAAAGCACCTTTGGCGCCCGCCTATGCGAAGACGGCCAATACTATTGCCTGCCCTGCCGCGAAGCTTGCGATTTACAGGCCCAAGTGTGAGGTGATTGGGTAAATGGGTAATTTGGTAAATGGGTAATTGAAAACACATTCGCCAGCCACAATTACCCATTTACCAAATTACCTACTTACCCAATCAACCCGTGGTCTCTTCTTCAAAGACAATCCGCCAGTACTATCTCACGTTGATAAAGCGATGGGGACCACAAAACTGGTGGCCGGCGCAGTCGAGGTTTGAAGTGATTGTGGGCGCTTATCTCACCCAGAATACTGCCTGGAGCAATGTGGAAAAAGCCATCGACAACCTGCGTAGGGCAGATGTGTTGAGCGTGGAAGGACTTCGTAAGATTAGCCAGGAGGAATTGGAGCAACTGGTGCGTCCTTCCGGTTATTTCCGGCAAAAAGCCAGGAAGCTGAAAATCTTTATTCGGTTTCTGGATGCAGAATATGGCGGATCGTTAGATTCCATGTTCGCTCAGCCCACCGGGAAGTTGCGCTCGGAGTTGCTGTCATTAAATGGCGTTGGACCTGAGACCGCCGATTCCATTCTGCTTTACGCGGGAAACCATCCGGTGTTTGTCGTGGACGCCTACACCAGCAGAATTCTGGAACGGCACGGAGTCATCCAACCAGAAACACGCTACGAGGAAATCCAGGCGCTCATCGAGAAATCTATCGGCAGCGCAACACCGGAAGCACTAAACATCCTGAAGCGCGGGACGGAGCCACGCCATCCGGTTTCGCCTATGAGCGCCATGCAGCGCAGCTCTCTTGCTCAACATTACAACGAGTTCCACGCTCTCATCGTAAAAACCGGAAACCAGTTCTGCCGCAGTACTCCCCGATGCGAAAGTTGCCCCCTACAACATTTTTTGAAAGGGCAGAAACCCATTTTGGGTAGAGCTACGCCAACCTGATGAAATTGGTACAGTCCTCGCGAATGACCACGAATTGTAAGGATGATCTTTCGCTTCCGCTCAAGATTTCGCCTGCGGGCAGGTGTATTAAAAGTGCCAGTCAGGGCCGCGGCTGGTTCCTTGTAAAACACAATAATTAGAAAAATATAATTTATTTCGCTGTCTTTTTTTGATCTTTGCCGACCAAAAAGATGGTTAGAAGGTGGTTAAAGGATACCAGGGTGGGGGGTACCAGAGAGTTCTTTTTTGAAAATCTCTAATTTTACTTGTGAGCATAGCTCCGCCAACCTATGCAAAATGAGCCACGGAAGTTATAGTCCCCGCGAATGACTCGAATTGATTGACGACGATTATCGACTACCTTAGCGAATAATATACGAACATGGAGAATTTGTCAAATTAAATCGGGGATACAGGGGAGAATGGGACGCTTATCGAACTTTTTGGCTCTTCAATTCATAAACCACGTTTCTGGATACCCACAATAGTGTAAAACTACCGAATTGATGCGGAACGGGCACAAGCACAAGGAAATCAACACGGCGGCCACATTATGACCTCAATGGTCACCCCAAATCCGGCCATTATGATAACCGCGAGTCAACTGTCGGTCCTGCTTAGTCTTAAGACCCGCGCACGCTGAGAAACAAGGTGCACGAGAACCTGGGAATCTTCAGATCGCTTGATCCGCGTCAAGTCCCATGCGCTGGGCGGCCCTACCGCTGACATCCGCAAATGAGCATGTTTTGGGTACACCACTTCGCAAATGTCAAAATAGGGGGCTTTTGTTGTCAGTTCCCTTTCCGACATCATGGATGATTTGTGGCCCCAAGCGTTTTATGGAGTCAAAGTAATGCTCCCATCCACTGACGGCTGCAGGTCGCCATGAAGCCTGCAGTTGAAGTGGCTCATTATTTTTGAGTGCTTGGTAACTCCGACGGTTTTCAGTAAAAACCAGAACCGCGTTCTTACCATATCGAAACTCGACCATACCGTTTAGGTGGGTCCAATAATCAGTATTATGCGGAATGTCTCTCTCCTTAATGAATTTGACCAGGATACCTTTAGCTGCTTGATCCTGCATAATCTGCGACAGCTTTTTGGCCTCTTCGGTATCACGCTTGTCTGACATCTCATCGGGAATAATAAATAACCGCTCGATGGAAACACCGCGATCGCGGGCAGCTAAATTTGCTTGTTGATAATAAGAAAATGCTGTTGCCCACGGCAGGTTGTAGCTGATTGCTATGATTGAATCGCCGTTTTGTGTCTGTTCGATGGCTCGCAGCAGCTCCTCGACGGCTGAATCACCGGTGACCTTAAACTCTTGAGACTTCAGCTTCTCGCCCAGTTGGGACAGGTCATGCTGTATGAGGTTTATGACATAACGGTTGTCGCTGCCCTCGGCGAGGACTAGTTGGGCACTCATGCGCTCGATTCGGACGTCCTCTTGAGTAATCAGCCGGTGGGCGATGATCCCGAGAGCAACCAGCACCAGCCACAGGTGCGCTCGGTCCGGGAAATGTTTTTGTCTGCAATGCTGGATTACCTCAAAAAGTCCGACAACGACACCGAAGACTATTAGAATCAGGACTTCCCAGTAAATCTTCATCCAGTACAAGTCCATGGCGGGCCTTTCCTTTAATAACTGGGCAACTACGATACAAGAATTATGTGAACATTGCACAGATAATTTCCTCCGGTCAAGGCGCTGCCGATTCTTCAATTGGAAGTTCCGAAATGACCTTGCCGATTTCCAGTCGCATCGCGAGCTATATAGGACTGGAGATTATGGCCATTTCAAATTCGAAAGATGAAAGGTAAATCTCCCATCTGAAGAATTGGCGAGGAAATCGGTCTGGCACCTTGCGTACTGCGATATTTTCATCCAAGGCAAGGCGCACGATCAACAATATTTGGCCGCGAGGGAAGATTTGAATTGCAATTCCCCCAGCATGTTGAGTTTCGAACTGCTCCTATAATAAGAATCAGAAAGCAAAACAACCTAAGTCTGATATCGGAGTAAAGCAGCAACAATGGTATAGGTGCTAACCTAGTGAATTTAAAGGCGAAATTCCCTGGCGGATTCGAAGGGATTCGAACTTTGATTTGTTCAGTATCAATCTTCGCGGCGAACCGCCGAAACCACGCCCCCAGCTCGAATTTGACTCGCACTTCTAATCACACCCCCTGCGGGCTCTCGCTTCGCTCACGCCCGCATTACGGCTCAAGTCAACCTCCCTCGCGGATGAGAGCAAGCTACCCACGAAGACGAATAAAAAACGAATATATGCCGTGTGTCAATCAAGAAAAATACAAATGGTAGTTGGTGTAGCTGATGTCTGGTTACATTAAAAACAATAAAGAAAACCTACCAAAATCCTAATTTGGGAACCCGCCTGATTTGACCGGTTTCCCATAAAGAGCTTCTTGTTTTTGTCAAGTTTTACATTATGTTACGGATGTCACCTTGTCCCTTGACAATCAATGCTATAATCTCGCGCCAATTAGAAAATTTTAAAACTTACTCCGTAAGTAAAGGGTAGCAGTTCCCCCAAAGAAAGAAGGAGTATGAGAACGATTGATTGGTTACAGAGGACTCTATTTGCGTGGTGGTTCCTCTTGTTTTTCGCGTTGTTTTCTGGCACGGCGCTTGGCCAAGACGACGGAACGAAAAAGGACGATGGAATTAAACCCGTCCCCCTTATGGTGAATTATGCCAATTACTTCACCCGAGTGACGGGCGGTCAGGTACAGGACAACCCTTCGTTCAATCCTCTAATTCTGGTGCCGTTAGGCGACAAGTGGCTCATCGAAGCCAAAGGCAGCTATTCCGATACCTTCGCCAGAAACTCGAAGGGCGATTACGAGGGCACAATGTCGTATGGGCTGGCATATGCCCAAGTCGACTACATTGCCAATCGTTTTGTAACCCTGGCTGGCGGACGATTTATTACACCCTTCGGCATGTATGGCGAACGTTTCGCTCCCTCCTGGATTCGGGCCTTGCAGACAAATCCGCTCATTAGTCCGATCTTCAGCGGATCGAGCCTTGGAGGAATGCTACGGGGAGGATTTCCCGCAGGAACGGACAAAGTCAACCTCAATTACGCCTTCTATTTCTCGACGGCTAATACCAATCACATTCTCGCAACCGACCGGACTACCGGCGGGCGCATTGGGTTCTTCCTGCCGGGGCCAAGATTGGAAATCGGGGGCTCATTTCAACAATTGCTGCAGGCGGACCGTTCGCATTCCGCCGGACTTCATGCCGAGTGGCAACCGAACCCTCTTCCTATAACGCTGCGCTCCGAATATGTGCACTCGTCAGGACTTAAAGGCAGCGGCTATTGGATTGAGTCTGTCTACCGCCTTAGCCAGATTCCAACTCTGCGGCGACTGGAGGTGGCAGGCCGGGCACAGCAGTTTTTTGCCGATCCTAAACTTACCAAGGCGACCGCCGGCAAACTCGGCGCTCTCGGCCGCGATACCAACCAGGCCGATTTTGGCTTGAATTACTACTTCAACAGCGACGTACGCGCCTCAGCTACGTATGGCCGCCAATTTGCCCTTAACAAGAATGCCAATCTCTGGGTGATCGGGATCACCTATCGTCTGTTCACGCCGATCGGGTCTACAGGAGGTACGTTATGAAAAAAAGATCTTTTCTAAGCGGGTTCCCGGTGGCCCTGGCATTTTTCCTTTTTTGCCTGGTACTGGCAGCTTCGGCCAAAAACAATAATGGCAAAGACAAGAGCAGCAGAGATTCCTCTACCGCAGCAACTGCGGCAAGCCATACCGCGCAAGACGATACGATGCGCCTGGAAGGAGAGAAGCGGTTCCACTCCAACTGTGGGCGTTGTCATGCCGCTCCGCCAAAATTTGCGCCGCGCGTAACCGCGACTATCGTCCGCCACATGCGGGTACGGGCAACCCTTACCGCTGAAGAAGCGCGGCTGATCCTTCACTACATGAGCCAATGATGATGCAGAAACGTCCCCAAAGCTTAAATCGTTTCCTGGCGTCATTGGCAGCCTGGGCCGTAGTCCTGCTGATGTCATTGCCTCTGGCAGGTCAAGCCCGGGTCATTGAAGTGCTGGCCGACAAAAACAGCCGATTCAAGGTGATCGGGCAAGACCGGGCAGAGATCACGGTGAAAGCAGGTGAGCCGCTGTTGTTGCGCATCGAGGCACACAAAGGCAAGAACTGGAACCGGAACGGCGCGGTTCACGGATTCACCCTGCTGCGCGCCAAAGACCGGGCGAAAGTGCCCGGATGGGACCTTGAACTTCAGCCTGGTGTGCAGGAGTTCAATCTCACAGCGCCTTCTTCTCCAGGTAAATACGAGGTCTTATGCACGGTCATCTGCAGCGGAGATCATGAAGGAATGCGCATGAAATTTCTGGTAGTACCTTGATCCAAAGTTTTCGTTGGCCTTATCACCAAGAAAGGAATGTTATGAGCACCTCAATGAACAAAGCCCCCAGGTTCTGGTTCCTTTTATTGCTGCTGGGATCCTGTGCCTTTGCTAAAGACGCAGTAATCACGCTGCAAGGCGAGATTGTGGACAGCCAGTGCGCCTACAATGTCCACTCCACCGACCACACCCACAGCTCCATGACTAAAAAGGGAGTTTATGGCCGCGACGCGATCAGTTGCACGACACATTGCGTAAAAGAAATGGGTGGGAATTTCGTGCTGGTGGTCAAGGACGACATTTATCACCTCGACGGCTCGGTGCAGCTAGAACCGTTTGCGGGAAAGAAAGTAAAGGTCAGCGGAATCCTGGACCCAAAGACCCAAACTCTTCACATTCAGAAGATGGAAGCCGACAAGTAGCTTCTCTAAGCAATCAATGATGGTGCATTCCCTTGGGGCGCACCCGCACGAAAACAACGACTCCGGCAGGATGCGAACCATAGGCCGGCTTCAAACTACCGGGGACACCATAAAACGTAGCCTGCGCTCCGAGCGCCGTCTCCAAATGCGGGACTATTCCGATGTCGTGATCGTAGCCGATGCTCCAGGCTTGCACACGTCCAATGACTCTTTCCTCAGCGCTGGTGCTTGCGGCGAAAAGGTCGCTGGTGCGGTCGACGTTTTCGATTCGTCCCCAAACGTAGTTGCTGGTTTTGAATCTCAGCGTCGATTCTGCCAGGTAGCTATTGGCGACCATGCCGTTGCTCAAGCTGCGGTTGCGTCCCCATAAGACCAAGTTCGCCCAATTGCCTGCCGCGACTGGGCGGTTATAGCTGATGGACGCAGTCATGCGCAGCACATCTTCTCCAGGATGCAACTCCTCGGGGCTGGTTAGGTGCGCAAACGAATACTGGCCGCTCCAGTTCGCTCCCGGCGTTACTGTCAGCCTTCCAGACCATGAATCGACCTTTCCGGTATCGAGATCCCAGCGGTGCTCGTCTGGTTCGCGGCCATGAAACCCTGAGGCTTCAAGACGGATTGCCCTGTGAGTGATGCCGACAGTGACTACATCGTCTGCAATATGGGTGGAATCGGCCAGGTGGTGTCCGAGAGGCGAGAGCGGATTCTCGGCGGCTGATGGCCGGTGAGCATAGGCCAACGGTCCCATCGCCGGATCGCCCACCGGAGCCACGTAGAATGACAGCAGTGTCCGCTCACCGATTCTGGTGTCGAAGAGTGCAGCAATTTCCATCAGGAAGTCGTGAGGGTGCTGCCCATCGACGATTGGCTTGCCAAAGGCCGTTTCCCCCTGTTGGAACAGCTCCGGATAAAAACGTCCGGTAACCGTAGCGGGGTCAAAGCTCAGCATAGTGCGAAGGGTCAGCGTACTGCGCCCAAATCTGCGTTGCGCCATGGGCATGATCCAGTTGGTAGAAAACAATTTGTCGCTGCCTCTGGCCCCGCTCTGCTGCTGCACAGTCAGGAACGCCTGGCCGTGGAGCATGAATGACCAATCGCCTTTGTGCAACATGAGCATCGACTCCGGCGTGGAGCTAGGCTCACCACTGGTCCCGGAGGCTGTATGGGTTTCTATCTGGTCCAGGAATGTCTCTGGTGATTCATCTGCATGGGAATGATCCGAATTCATGTCGTGATGTTCCGTAGCCGGGTGGATCACCGGCTCCTGCCCTGTCATGGAAAACACGTATAGCAATACAAAAATAATGGCGGCAACGATTCTTGCAAACATGGCGGACACGTCTCCTCGGCGAATACAAGGTTCTGAAATGAGTTCCGTGGATTTGAAGGAAAGAGGATGTCTAGACGCGCAGAATCGTGGGGAGCGGAGGCGAGAAGCCGGTGGCGAGCTTTGTCAATTCTAAAATTGAAAATGGTTGGAGTGCGAGCGGCCTGCTGATTTCAGAGAGCGTTGCAACTGCAACCAAAGAAATTACCGGCCCGGACGAAACAATTCCAGGCTGCTGATGTGTGACAGCGAAACAGCAAGACTGCTGTTGGTCGGGCATATCAGGTGAGTCAGAATCAGACTCGGAATGACAGCCCGTGCCCGATCCGTCAAGCGAAGGTAATGGACACACCGGAAGCAGCACAAAACCAATGATGGCGAAAAGAGCTGCCAGCACTACCGCTTTGTTCGGGCCGCTGGGCCAACGCATAACTACGATCCTTACCTGACTACGATCATTATTGATGATACAGGATTTTACAGAGATGTATTGAGTCGGTCGATTCGGGATGCGATCCTCTCATAAAAATCATCGATTCTTTATTATAGAGTCCAGAAATATTTGGGAATAAGAATATGCCTTATCTGGGGTGTAGTTAAAAGTGAGAGTCACTGTGCATAGCATTTTGACTACGGAGGGTGAGCTTCGATTGGTGCTCCCGGCATCAAAAGCTTTTCTTGTTGCGCTCCGCTTCGCTGCGCGCAAGCCTGCGGCGCAAGGAAAAGGGTTGATCCTTTCTATACCCAGCATTTACGAGCCAGCATGTGCGCAGAACCGCGCCCACGCTGGCTCGACATGCTGGGCTACTTTCGGCCGCCCCTCTGGGGCTGGTTTCTCGTAGCCTGACGATTGACTCCCACTTTTAATTACACCCCCTTATCTGCCCACTTTCTCCAAATCTGAAGCTGCGGCATCAATGGCGGCAGCATATGCCTCCAGCGCTTTTGCGATCCTCACAATCTCTCGTTCTGCTTCCTGGTAGCGCTTTTCTTCGATTCCTTCGCGTGCGCCGGGCAGTGTTTTAGAGCCGTAACCAGTGTAGAACCCGGATGCATAGATAAGGTGCTTGTACCAGGGACGCCGCGGCAGACCTTCCTCATTGGTAAGACGACGCTCGGTCTGGATTAATTTGTTATTCAGCTCTTGCAGCATCTGTGGAGAGAGATTTGCAGAGGCCATCGCCTTCAACGCTTTTGAGTAGCGTTCAGCGCTCCGGTGAAGGACGGCTTCCGCGTTGTCGAGCGGCGCAAAGTTGAGGAACGGGGGTATGGCTTCTTTTGCCGGTGGAACGATGGGACGGCGAGGATCGGAGATAGCGTTGAACACGCCTTCATCGAGGTCTTGATTGCGTTCGCGGACCTCGTCCTGCCGGTTCTTCAGCAACGTCTTGAGTTCCTCGGAGTACTTGTGGATGGTGTCAGTGAAATCATTAAAATCGAAGGGCAGCACCTCAGCGTCGGCAAAGCGCATGACCATGGTGCCGATGGTCTGGGAGAGTGCGCGACCGTAGACAAAATCCTTGTCAGCAAAATGTGTGTACCAATAGAAATCGTCGTAGATGGAGTGGTAGATTCCCCCGCGATCTTCTCCTCCGTAACCGACATTGAGCGATGCGATTCCCAGGTGTTCGAGAAAAGCCGTATAGTCGCTTCCTGAGCCGAGAGGCCCGATACGAAGATCCGAGCGGGTGCGAGCTTCTTTTCTGGCATCCCGGTCTTCGCGCGGGTTTTCGGGCCGCAGCCGCCGGGCCTGGCTGCGCTTCCACACTGAGATGTTCTTTTCGGGATCGGTGATATCGCGGGCGACGGTGTTCACAAACTTTTCCAGTGAATGGGAGCCTTCAACTTCGAGGTAGCCGCGGCCGTTGCCATCGGAGTTCACATAGACCGCGGCATGTTGCTGCAGTTCGTTGGCGTGATATTCGGCCCATTCGGTCGAGCCCAGCAGCAAAGGTTCTTCGCCGTCCCAGGCACAGTAGATGATGGTGCGCCTCGGCTTCCATCCTTGCTTCAGGAGTTCGGAGAGAGCACGCGCTTCTTCAAGCAATGCAACCTGCCCGGCGATGGGATCTTCGGCGCCGTTGACCCACGCATCGTGATGGTTGCCGCGGACGATCCACTGATCAGGTGATTCTGATCCGGGAATCCTGGCAATCACATCGTAGATGGGCTTGATATTCCAATTCGACATCACCTTGAGGTGGACTTTGGCCGGCCCCGGCCCAATGTGGTACGAGATCGGCAACGCACCCCGAAAATCCGGCGGAGCCATCGGTCCTTTCAGGGCCGCCAGTAGAGGTTTGGCATCGCCGTAGGAAATCGGCAATACGGGAATCTTGGTGATCGTGGGCGCATCTTTGATTGCGAGCCGCTTGACGTCGCCTTTGGCGCCGACTCCCGGCGTGAGCGGATCTCCCGGATAAAGAGGCATGTCGAGAACGCTGCCTCGCTGCACGCCATTTTCATTGCGCATAGGGCCTTCGGGAAAGACCTCATCGTCGAAGTAGCCGTCGTCGCGTGGATCGGAGTAGATGATGCAGCCAACTGCGCCATGCTCGGCAGCCACTTTGGGCTTGATGCCGCGCCACGAAACCCCATAACGGGCAATCACAATAGCGCCCTTGACCGACACGCCCAAGCGATCAAGCTCCTCATAATCGCGTGGGATTCCATAATTCACGTAAACCAGCGGGGCGGTGACATCTCCGTCGATGGAATAGGCATTGTAGGTGGGCAATTGCTCGTCCTGCTGATTCGAGGTTGGGTCAACGGCCACAGGAGGCTCCTGCAACTTCGCCGTGAACCGCGTCGGCTCGAGCAATTCCACGACACGCTCTTTGGGTGTGGGAAAAAGCACGTCAAAGGTTTCGATCTGCGCGTCCAGCCCCCACTTTTTGAATTGGGAGAGAATCCATTCGGCATTCTGCTTGTCATAGGGCGAACCCACATGATGAGGATGCGCACTCAGTAGCTGCATACTGTCCTTCAAAATCTGGGGGCTGGGGATGGCGCGGAATCTGCTCTCCCAATCACGTTCTGTCTTGGAGCTGGCAGCCGTAAAGCCAAATAAAGGCTCGTCGTCGTTGGCGGCTGACGCCGGCAGCATTACGGTCAGGCAGAACAGCAGAGCACAAAAGGCGTGTTTCATCCGTTTCATCAGGAGGCTCCTTGTCGTGGTGAGGGATAGCAGGCGATTGTAAATGAGATGAGCATAGCCAGAGAATTGCCATGATTGCCATAAATGCCAAAATTGCCATGATTGGGCGCGAAGTACACCATCCGGGTGGCTTGCGGCATTCCTTAAGCGTTCCTAGCCGCTTGGGCTCCCGCTCTGGACCGTCCTGTCTTTGGTATTTTCGGCGGCAGTGAAACCAGGGCCTTCATTCTTAATTGTGGGGCCGAATGCGGCGGCACTACCGCCAGCGTCTCTCTCGTGGATTTTTCCGGACTCCAAGCATTGTAAGTTCAGTCCAAGTCTCCGCTGCAACGATTGGAGTCATGAATGGCTCCAACTTGTATGTTGCTGGGACTCCTGTGGGCAGTTCTTCCGGCACGCTCCAGACAATCAACACGACCAGCCTGACCGCTTCGTCCCCCATGAGCATCAGCAATGGCTTTCACAGGAACATGCGGTTCACCAGCAACAACCATCTCTACGTTGGATCGGTTGCCTGCACACCTTCCAAGAATGCTTCAACGGGAATGATAAGAGGGTGTTTGAGCATTCTGGATACGGGCACGGGTGCTCTGCAATTTCCTGAGTTCCCGCCTTTGCGAACAAGTTTTGATGTCACTGCCATTCAGCCGATCAGTGGCCGGACGGTAGTCTATGTCTGCGAAGGAGGTGAGCTCGATATATTTGACGGCACCGGCGCTTTTACTCCTAACCAGGTTGACGTGGTCGGTAAGGCTACGGATGTTGTGATGATTGATCCGTAATCAAGCTTTAACCAAGTTGATGTGGCCGGCAAAGCGACCGATGTGGTCTTGATTGATCCGTAGCGTCAGAAATGCCTAGCTGCCGGATGCAACGGTATGAGCAGACGGTATCTTGATGACAACATCATGAGTTACGTCTTTTCCTCCACGCAGGTTCACGTAGATGGATTGGATGCTGAAGATTGGTCCAAAAGGTATGCCCCACCAGCCTAATGCAATTGTCAGAAGTGTCCAGGGCCAGCCTTTGGAAACGCTGCTCTCGCCGGGGCGAATGAAGTGGATGGCCGATCCGCGCCGAAACGTGACGACGAGCAACGAGATGCAGTAATAGTAGACAACAAATTTTGCGCCGCGTTGCAGCTCGGAATTCAACTCGTCGACACTCATGTTCCCCAGTCCTACAATTGCCATGAGAGACCTCGATTCAAATTGGGTTTTTCAGATGTACGGAGTGGGGACTTATCGAGATTTTATGCACTCTTTTTGCGAGGCGCAACAAAATTCGGCAGACGTTCTTCGCGCAGCGATGCATCCAAGTAGCAGCCGTGGGGAGTTTCGGTCAAACTGACCCACTACCCAAAATTCTGGCAACTGCTCTACAACAACCGACTTCGAGAGATTCCGCCGGCCCACGTTGTGTCCACTCGCGCAGAACAGTAGGGGCAGGCGAATCAGCGAAATCTTTCTGTAACGCTGAAAGGTAAACTGTCACTATTCAGCAGGCGCCAATCCATCCGTTTACGGACAAGTGTTTGCTGAATTGACCTTTGCCGGTCCCAGGAGAAGACCATCCGATGAAGCTGAGCAACACCATCGTTTCGCTTTTCTTATTGTCCGCTGTTTCCACGGCCAGCCAGGCAAAGTCCCAACCCCAAGAACGGGACACGATGGTCATGCCAGGGGTAGTCGTTGAAAAGGTCGAAAGGAATTCCGAGGCTGAAGAGTCGGGCATTCTGCCCGGAGACGTCATCTTGCATTGGGCTCGCGGCGATGCCCACGGTGAAACTGAATCGCCGTTTGATCTGTACCAAATAGAGATCGAGCAGGAGCCCCGCGGAGTAGTCACGATCGAAGGTTTGCGAGGCACAGAACGAAAGATTTGGACCCTGGGCCCTGATACCTGGGGCTTATGGGCACGGCCAAACTTCGCAAACGCATGGCTCTCTACTTATTGTGAAGGCCAGGAAATGGAGAACGCCGGCAATCCCGCCGGGGCCACCCAGCGCTGGCGATCGTTTGGCGCTCAAGGTCAGTCTCTTCGCCTAGCCATACTACGTGTCTGGGTGCTATTGCGGTCTGCCCGGACGCTTGCTGATGCGCGGCGCTGGACGGAGGCCGATGAAGCTTACCTGGAAGCCCTGAAGCACTCGAGAGGAACCAGACCGGCAATAATCGCCTCAGTGGCCCGGGCATGGGCCGATGCGTTTCAACGGCGGAGCGATTGGGTCAATGCTGAGAAGTATTACCAACAAGCAATGAGCGAGAGCCAGAAGGTAAACCGGCAAAGTCTGGAGACGGCAGCAACCATCTTTAGCTTGGGAACAGTTGCCCGGCAACGCGGTGATCTGGTCAAGGCCGAGGAATATTATCGAAGCTCACTAGCGATCAGAGAAAAGGTGGCCCTTGGAAGCCTGGCTGTGGCGGCGAGCATGAACAACCTGGGCAATATAGCCTGGGACCGTGGCGATCTGCCTAAGGCTGAATATCACTATCGCGAGGCATTGGCCATTCGAGAAAAACTGGCTCCCGGTCGTCTCGATGTGGCCTCGACGCTGAACAACCTGGGTCTTGTTTCCCAACAACGAGGCGATCTCTCCCAGGCCGAGAATTATTATCGCCAGGGGTTAGAGATCAGGGAGAGGCTAGCCCCTGACAGCCTCGATGTGGCCCGAAGTTTCAACAATCTGGGCAGAGCGGCCTGGCAAAGCGGCGATCTGGAGAAGGCTGAGGATTACCATCGTAAGTCCCTGGCTATCAAGGAACACCTGTCGCCCGGGAGTCTTGACGTGGCTGTGAGTCTCCAAAACCTGGGCATCGTGCTGTGGGAGCGCAGTAATTTGGCAAGGGCCGAATTGTACTACCATCAAGCTTTAGAGATTCAGGAGAAACTGGCCCCAGGTGGCGCCGATACAGCGGGCACGCTGAGCAACCTCGGCCTTCTCTCTGCCGACCAGGGCGACCTACCTAGGGCAGAGAAGTACTATCGCCAAGCCCTGACGATTTCACAAAAAGTGAGTCCTAATAGCCCAGGGTTGGCGAACATACTCAACGGTCTTGGAACGGTTGCTCAGGAAAGTGGTGAGTTCACCACGGCGGAGAAGTACTACCGTCAAGCACTAACCATGTGGAAGAAAGTATCTCCTGACTCGCTCGAGATGGTCAGAAGCCTTAACAATCTCGGGATGGTTGCCCGGGAGCGTGGCGATTTGACCAATGCCGGGAAGTTCAGCCGTCAAGCTTTGTCGCATCAAGAGAAACTGCCCCCGGATTGCTCCGTTGTTTTACAAATTCTCCATAGCGCAGGTGATATTGCCCGAGACCGTGGAGATTTAACAAAAGCTGAAGAGTACTACCGCCAAGCGCTGGCCCTCTTAGAAAAATTGGCCCCCGCAAGCAGCGGACGCGCCGAAACGCTCGCGTCCCTTGCCGAAATCATGGTTCGTAAGCAGCAATTCCAGGCTGCTGCTGAATTGTTTGCTCAGTCTCTGGACGTACTGGAAAACCAAAACACGCATCTGGGCGGCGGAGAAGAGGTCCGCGCCGGTTTCCGCGCCAAACATGCCACCTATTACAAGGACTACATAGATCTGCTGGTCGCCCAAAAACAGCCGGAGCTTGCTTTTTATGTGCTGGAGCGTTCGCGTGCGCGCACGTTATTGGAGACATTGGCCCAGGCCCATGTGGACATTCACACAGGCGTCGACGCCCGCTTGCTTGAGCAGGAGCGATCTTTGCAGTCGCAGATCTCGGCAAAATCAGAGCGCCGCCTGCGGTTGCTGGAGAGCGGGCAGCGGCAAGACCAAGTCGCACTGTTCGACCGAGAGATCGCCGATCTCCTTGGCCGATATCGCGAAGTACAAGGACAAATTCGAGCAGTTAGCCCTGGCTACGCTGCTTTGACCCAGCCACAACCGTTGACCGCCAAAGAGGTGCAGGAGCAGTTGCTGGATGCTGACACACTCCTTCTGGAATATGCCTTGGGCGAAGAGCATAGCTATGTTTTTGCGGTGAGCCCTGACTCCTTGATGGTCAGCGCGCTCCCCAAGCGCGCCGAGATCGAAAGGGCTGCGCGCCGGGTCTACCGTTTGCTGACAGCGGAGAACGGTACAGCACGGGGTGAGACTCGGCTACGCAGGCAAACACGTCTGACTAAGGCCAGGACCGAATTTCCCAAAGCCGCAGCGGATCTGACCCGAATGGTTTTGGGACCAGTGGACGCGGAGACCAAAAAGCGGAAGCGCCTATTGATCGTCGGCGATGGAGCGTTGCAATATATTCCTTTTGCCGCTCTGCCCTCGCCCCGCGGACCGTCGACTTCGCTGGCGGCGGAATATGAGATCGTAAATTTGCCTTCCGCGTCAGCGTTGGCGGTGTTGCGCACGGAATTTGCAGGGCGTCAAGTTGCAGCCAAGGCCGTGGCCGTTCTGGCCGATCCGGTTTTTAATCCGCATGATGACCGGCTGCGTCTTCCTTCCCCGTCCACCGCCACTCAGTCTGTTCCACCTGACTCTTCACAGTCAGAACAACGGGACCGGCTCAACCGGTCTGCCCTGCAAGCGGGCGTTGCACGAGGCGGTCTCTTTCCCCGGCTGCCATTCACACGGCGCGAAGCTGAAACCATCGCTTCAATTGCTTCCAAAGGTGAAGCAATCGCGGCCCTCGATTTCGACGCCAGCAAGGCAACCGCCGTTAGCCCTGATTTGCGAGACTACCGCATCCTGCACTTTGCTACCCATGGGCTCCTGAACAGCGAACATCCGGAGTTGAGCGGCTTGGTTTTCTCCCTGGTTGACCGGCAAGGTCATCTACAAGACGGGTTCCTCCGTCTCCTGGACATCTATAATCTTGACCTGAATGCCGACCTGGTTGTCCTGAGCGCCTGCCAGACCGCGCTGGGAAAGCAAATTGAACAGGAAGGTCTGGTGGGACTGACACGCGGCTTCATGTATGCAGGCGCCGCGCGGGTGTTGGCCAGCTTGTGGAAGGTGGATGACGAGGCCACCGCGGAACTGATGAAGCGATTCTACGAAGCCATCCTGCGGGAAAGGCAGACGCCAGCCCAGGCCCTCCGGACAGCGCAGATGTGGCTGCGAGTGCAAAAGAAATGGAGAGATCCATATTATTGGGCTGGATTCGTGCTGCAGGGAGAGTGGAAATGAAATTGTGTGATTCGTGCAATTAGGGAATTTGGATAGTTGATCATTGATTGGGATGTGATGAAAGGCTTGGCTTGAGCACTACTGGTTCAGTTCGCAAGAAACGGAAAATAGACCTGACGGCGGAGACATTTGACCAACTCCTTGGGTGGCTGGACCACGACCGCGATCGCGCTGGCCGCAAGTACGAGCAGATACGGGCCTCCCTGATCAAGATTTTTTGGTATCGGGGGTGTGCCATGCCGGAAGAGCTGGCGGACGAAACCATCGACCGGGTCGCCGGAAAAATCCAACAGCTTGCTACCGCATACGAAGGTGATCCAGCGCTCTATTTCTATGGTGTGGCCAACAATGTTTCTTTGGAATATCTAAAGAGAAAGCATGATCTCTCAATGCCATTGCCCGATGATCTCGTAGAAGACACGCATGAGCTAGAAGACGAAGAGCAGGCATATCAATGCCTGGAGCAATGCATGAGTTCTCTCTCAGCCCGTAACCGCGAATTGGTCTTTGAGTATTATGGTGGTGAGAACGGCGAGCAGAGAAAGATCGACCGGAGAAAAGAACTCGCGCGGCGAATGGGTATCGGGACCAACGCATTGTGGATACGGGTGCATCGCGTCAAGAAGGTTCTGCGCACCTGCGTCAGCGAATGCCTCGTTGGCCGGCAAAGCCATAATGGAAGCGATGGCCCGCTGCCTGTCTAGCGGGATGGGTCATTAGCCATGGTATGCATGGACTCTGAGTATGATCTCCTTGTAGAAATCAAATGATCCAGACCCAACAGCAAAACGATGATGAAGTTCTTCTGCGGCGATACGCGCTTGGTCTTACTCGTGCGGACGAGCAGGAGATCATCGAAAGGCGCCTGCTGACCGAAGAAAATATCTTCAATCAGCTTTTGCAGGTCGAAGAAGAACTGGCAGAAGCATATGCGAATGGGGGTCTCGAAGGGCAAGAGAAAGAGCGGTTTGAATCTCGTTTCCTCAATGACCCCGGCTGGCGCAAGAAGGTCAGGTTCGAGAAGGCCCTGAACCGCTACGTTGCGACCCATACAGGGCGAGGGCCGTCTCAACAACATCGGCAAGATCTGCTCACCATGTCCTTTTCGCGGTGGCGACCAGCCATGGCAGCAGCATTGCTGTCGACCGTAGCATTGTTGCTTGCGAGTTCTCTATGGCTCTTGCGAGAAACTACCCGCCTTCGGCAGCAACTGGCGCAGGCTCAGGCCCAACATTCCCAGGACGAACAGATGGAGCAGGAGATTGTCCGCCAGCTTGAACAAGAAAAAGACCACGTGGCAAAGATCCAGCAGGAACTTGCAGGTCTGCCGCCGCGGCGCAACCCCAATGAAAGCTGGGTGGTATCGCTGCTGCTCAAACCTGGATTGAGTCGGGCGGCCCGTGAAACCAGTACTGCAACCTTGTCTGCCGCAACCCGAGAGCTACGCCTGGAACTGCAGCTACCAGAGGGGCTTTACTCCAGTTACTACGCCGAGTTGCAAACGGTGGAAGGTCAGGTTGTCTGGAGCCGGAATGGTCTAAAAGCGGCGAGAACCGTTCGCAAGGCGGCTGTAATTGTGCTTCCCGCTACACTTCTTACACGCAGCGATTACCTTGTGAAGCTTAGCAGTTCGACAGCCTCTGGAACTCCCGAATGGACTGGCGCTTACTCTTTCGGAGTTGTCAGAAAATAGTGGGTGACGCAGTTTTTGGCGTTCCCTTTTTGGTCTCGTCTACCTTACGAGCATCTCCACATTTCTTCAGCTAAATTAGCCCGGTTTGAGAATTGATGTAGCGGGACTCTCCTTTGCATCAGACGACGACAGAAAAAGCAGTCTGCATCTGAAAAGTAGCTTGATTCTAAATCCTCTTTCAGCACGAGTAATTTCTTCCAACCGCAGTATTCCATGAAAGTTTGTTCCGGTTACATGGACGGGAGAACCAAGAGATCTCTTCCTGGATACGCATACGGGTTTCGCAGGCTCTTGAAAGGTTTTTTCATCCTTGGCAATAACCAGTACAGGATGTAAATCATCCGAATCTTGCCGGGATTCCGGCCCGAAGATGAGGCATTGGTTTGCCCTGGCAACACCAATTTGAACTACTGGGATGACTTTGCGAAAGCAAGACTCCGGTCATCCGATTAGAAACGGAGAGGACATGAATCGAAAGAAGCTTGTGGCGGTATTTCTTGTTTACTTGCTCGTGATCCAAGGAAGTTCAGCTATGGTCCTTGGGAATTCAGCCGGTCAACCAACTCAGCCTGGTGCGCAAGTCAGCGACTCGCAACCAAGGCATCAACACTTTAGCTCTGGACGCCGATTGTTACTCGAGCAAAATGTTCCCTTCGAGCCAGAGGCCCTCCTGGATGCCGAGTGGCCCAAAAAACTCAAGGGTGTGCTCAATGGAATGCCAGAGATGAAACAGGTGCGCTACGAGCGCGCTCCCCTTCAAGGTGCCTACATTGCAGACACCCTATATCTGCCCGAGAAGGTGCAATTGACCGGCCATACTGTGATTCTCGTAAACAACCTTGTTTTTGAAGGCCGGGACATCGTCATCAAGGGACCCTATGACGTTCATATCTTTCCAACCCAGCCGGTTGCGGCATTAGGCACGACTCTGGCTCAGGCACTCAGAAAAAAAGCCGGGATTATGAATGTGAGTTTTGGCAGCCGGCCTGCGCTTCCGTCTTTTTCGCTCATAAGAGACTTGGACCAGAAGGAGAAGCGCATAACCATCAACACCAGCATCCGTGGAGTACAGCCTGCGGCATCCAGGCTTATGCCGACAAGTGCACCGCTACCAACAATTTCCTGGAGCGAATCGACACCTCTCTCTATGCAAGATCAAGATGCCAGCGGTTACACAAGGGCTACGGGCCCTCACGAGGAAGTTGGCACTCTAACTTGGGCTCTTTTTGGTCCCCCAACGGCCGCCAACGGAGTGTGTCCACCCCTGGCGGGAACCTCGAAGGGTCAAGATGGGTCTTCAGGAACAAAGGGAGGACCCGGTTATCCTGGCGGGGATGGGGCCCCAGGTCAGCAGGGTCAGCCGAGTGGCAATATAGACTTCTACGTGGCCGACGGTGATATGACGCAGTACACATTAATAGCGGATGGTGGTGATGGCGGGCGAGGACGAGATGCAGGCCCGGGCGGTAATGGTGGAAATGGGACCGATGGCGGACCCGGTGGCAACGGTGTTGTGTGCTCTTGCACTAATATCGGCGCGGGAGGAAACGGCGGAAGGGGTGGCGATGCTGGATCGGGCGGCAGAGGCGGTAGAGGCGGGGACGGCGGAGACGGCGGCCACGGAGGATCCATTAACGTGTCACTTCCATCTGGCCACCCCGGGGTTTCCACTTCCAATAGAGGTGGGATTTTCGGCCAGGGCGGTAACGCAGGTTCAGGAGGTGACCCAGGAAGTCCAGGTGCAGGCGGATTCCCGGGAACCGGTGGCCAGAGTACTTCGTGCAACAAAAGCGCCCCAGATGGACAACCTGGGGCATCAGGCAGTGCGGGGAATAGCGGAGCGCCTGGCCTAATAGGCATCGACGGCTCATTTGGCGCAGATGGTGCTACGAACATCACAAGAAGGCCCCCCAGTGGTCAGTGCTCAGCGTTCGACCCCGCTATGATTGACACCACCAACCCCGATTGCAGTCCAATTCTCATTGATACAGAGGGTGAAGGGTTCCACCTCACTTCCGCAGCGAAAGGCGTCATGTTTGATATTCGGGGCGATGGACATCCCATAAGGATTGCATGGACGGCTTCCGAATCGCACAACGCATTCCTGGCGCTGCCGGGTCCGGACGGGCTGATTCACAACGGGAAAGAATTGTTTGGTAACTTCACACCTCAGCCTGCATCCGCTCACCCCAACGGGTTTCTAGCTCTGGCCGAGTTTGACAAGCCGGAGCACGGCGGGAACGGCGACGGGGTCATTGACGAGCGCGACATGATTTATTCGCGGTTACGCTTATGGATTGACGCCAACCACGATGGCATCTCCCAGCCAGGTGAGTTGCACAGCCTGCGGGATCTGGGAATCTATTCTTTGGCCCTCAATTATTCGGAGTCAAGAAAGACCGATCAATTTGGAAACCAGTTCCGCTATAAAGCCAGAGTCAATCCCGGCGAACGCCGTGATCGTCGCGATGAAACCGAGTCTGGCGAGCCAGGGCGCTGGACCTATGATGTATTTTTTGTGGCAAAGTGACCCTCAGACCGGCCCCTGGCTTCGGGGCCGGTCAATCTTCTATCGACGAAACCTATCGAGGATTTCGCTGTGCCAGCTATTCAACAACTACTGACTTTGAAAGGTTTCGAGGGCGGTCCACGTTGTGTCCGCCACGCACGGCTATATGGTAGGCCAACAACTGAAGCGGAATGACTTCTACAAGAGGCTGCAACAGAACCGGGACCTCAGGCACAAAAACGACATAAGGCGCAATCTTCGAAACTTCTTTGTCGCCTTCGGTAATGATCGCCAGCACGGGAATGCCTCGTTCCACGAATTCTCTGATATTCGAGACGCTCTTGCCATAGCGCAACACCGAGCCTTCGTCGCTCTCATCGTGCATTGCCAGCACCACGATAGGAAGCTGCTCGTTAATGAGTGCGGTCGGCCCATGTTTCAGTTCGCCGGTCGGATAGCCCTCGGCATGGATGTAAGAGATCTCTTTGAGCTTCAGCGCGCCTTCCAGGGCGATGGGGTAATCGATATCACGGCCCATGTAGATGCAATCCCTGTATTGGTAAAACTCCTGGGCAAACTTGCGCACTGTATCGTCAGTGGACAGCGCCTGGCGAATCTGCTCGGGCAGAGTGCTCAGTCCTTGCAGGGCAGCTTCGATGGCGGCATGAGATTTTCCGCGGACTTGCGCAATGTGCGCAGCCAGCAGAAACAAGGCCGTAAGTTGCGTGGTAAAACTCTTGGTGGCTGCAATGGCCACTTCTTCCCCTGCCGAGGTCAGAAGAGTAGCATCGGCGCCGCGCGTGAGCGGGGTGTCGGCCACATTGCAAATGGCCAGGCACTTGGAGCCTTTTTGGCGCGCCTCATGCAGCGCAGCCAGCGTATCGATGGTAGTTCCAGATTGGGAAATAAAAATCGTAAGCTCATTGGGCCCTACCACCGGATCGCGATAGCAATACTGGCTGGCAAAATCGACTTCTACAGGAACGTGGGCCATTCGCTCCAGCATGAACTCTCCCACGATTCCTGCATGGCGGCTGGAGCCGCTCGCGGCAATCGTGATCCTGGCAATACGCCTGATGTCGTCGGCTGAAAGCGAAAAATCAGGCAGGGTGATCTGGTCAGAGCGCTTGAGGCAATCGTGAATCATGGTCTTCACCGCCTCCGGCTGCTGATAGATCTCCTTCAGCATGAAATGTGGAAACCCGTTCTTGCTCGACCCGTATTCGTTTGCCGTATTTCTCATTGCAGCGAAGTTCTTAGCCTTTAGCTGTTAGCCGTTAGTATTCAGTTCTTGGAACTGAATTACTTCTTGACCGCTTAGAAAACGTATTTTTCGTAGAGACTTGTAAAATCAGCCATGGAGCACATTTGCGCTATCGAGGGTTCCTTTTGCAGTCAAAACTTCCTTCGAAGTTGCTGTTACTGCCGTTCCCGAAAAGGTCTGCCAGCCCCTGCGGGAGAGGTCCCAGAAAATCAGGTATCCGGCGGCTGCTGCCAAACCCAGAAGCACCAATCCCTGGAACCATTCCTGGAAAACAAGTTTGCCGATGCCAAACAACGAGCCGTAAACGAGCACGCAACCCATGATCCAATCAAAAGTGTTGGCGCCAACGTCGCGGACTTCGGACAGCTCGGGCGCAAGTTTGGCGATGCGTTTCCACCCGTAAATCGTGGGATGAACACGCCGGTAAAATGCGACCAGCTTTTGATCGGACTCGGCAGGTGTAAGCAATGTTGCCGCGATCCATGCGATCGTGGTGCAGGCCGCAGTGATCAACGCGGTCTTGGCGTCGACGACCGCATCATTGCCGGAAAAGGAAAAGCCAAACTTGAGCAACAAGGTCACAGCCGCGGCCACGACCATAGCTATGATTTCGCTCCAGGCGTTGATCCGCCACCAATACCAGCGCAAGATGTAGACGGCCCCGGTGCCGATTCCCAAATTAAGCACGATATGCCAGCCCTCGCTGATCGATCTCAACTGGCTGGCGACATATCCGCTCAACAGCACTAGGCCAATAGTAAAAATCTTTCCGATATTGACGTAGTGGCGTTCTGTGCCTTTGCGAACCATAAAGCGGCGATACAGATCGTTGACCAGATAGGAAGTACCCCAATTGAGCTGGGTTCCCATCGTAGACATGTAGGCAGCCAGAAACGCCGCAACCATGATGCCGCGCAACCCCGCCGGCAGGTAATCGCGCAACACCATCACATATCCCTGTTGCGGGCTGGCAGTAAAGGCAGCGTTGGGGTGAATCCCTCCGGGCGAATAGACAGCCAGCGCGACCAGGCCGGTGATGATCCACGGCCAGGGACGCAATGCATAATGCGCAAGGTTGAACCAGAGGGTTGCGCCCAATGAGTTCTTCTCGTCCTTGGCGCTGAACATGCGTTGCGCCACATATCCGCCCCCGCCTGGCTCAGCTCCCGGATACCATGCCGACCACCATTGCACCGCCAGATACACGAAGAAGGCGATGAGCGGCACAGTCCAAACCGAGTTCGCGGTCCAGCCAAGACCAAAGGCAGGCAAAAACGCAGTTGGATCGCTCGTATGCGCTCCTCCTTGTTGTGCCGCGTTGCTCACAACCTGCAGTTGCAGCTTGAGCGCCTGTATGCCTCCGATCTTGCTGAGAGCGACCCACGCCAGAACGATCACCATTCCCATCTTCAGGACGAACTGGAACAAATCGGTGACCAGCACACCCCACAACCCACCGATCGCTGTGTATATGCCCGTGAAAGGAATCAGCACGAAGATACAAATCAGCAATGCCGTATGACTAGGGTCGCCCAGAGTGGTCTGAAACAAAGTATGGCTGCCCAGGGTGAGCTGAACGACCCGTCCTTTTTCAATCAATGGACCTAAAAGAACGGCGATGATGCTGACCATTGCATTGGTGACCCAGCCCAAAATCAGGCAGTTCATCAGCAGACCCAGGTAGACGGATTTGAAACCCCGCAGAAACGCTGCCGGTTTGCCGCCATACCGGATCTCGGTGAGTTCCACGTCCGTAAGGATCTGAGCGCGGCGCCAATAGCGCGCGAAAAAGAAGACGGTCATCATGCCGCCGATGCAGAAGCTCCACCACAGCCAGTTTCCAGCGATGCCCTGGGTCGCAATTACACCGCATACGAACAAGGGCGTGTCGGCGGCAAAGGTCGTTGCCACCATGGAGGTTCCAGCCAGCCACCAGGAAACATTGCGGCCGGAAACAAAGAATTCTTCGGTGTTCCCAGATGCACGCCGGCGGTAATAGATGCCGATGAGCAGGTTGATGAGCAGATAGCCGCCAATCACGATCCAGTCCATCGAATTGAGAGGCATAGCTTCTCCGATCGCGATTTTGGGAAAATTGTTGTTTAATAAAAGGCTTTAATACTGCTAAAGCCACTATATCAAAAAAAACAGCTATTGGCACTTAGCATTCAGCACTCAGCCCGCCAACATGCTGGGCTGAAGGGATACAGCGTCGTGGGCATGGTTGCGGATTTTCCGCCCGCACATTCGATTTCCTTGATTTTTCTTTCTGTTTTCCATCTAACCATGCGGACGATGCTCTGTTCCTTTAGCCCAAACGGTTTATGGGCTGAATGCTGAGTGCTAATGGCTGAACCATACCGGCCAAAAATTGGGGCCATTACCCGGTAGGTAGTAATGGCCCCATACAGTCCCTTTTTCGAGGGGTCTGCAAGCGTCAGAATTTGTATTTCAAGCCGAACTGGAGATTGCGTGCACCTTGGGAGCCACTGATCTGACCATAGTTTGGCGCACCCTGCGTGTGCTGTCCGCTGAATTCCTGGCCGAAACCGAAGATGGGCGTGTTGGTCAAGTTGATCGCGTCAACACGGAACTCGACGTTATGCTTCTCTGCGATCGAGAAAGCCTTCGCCAAGCTCAAATCTGCTGACTTGTATCCGGGACCACGGAAAGCGCCCACTGGGCAGTTTCCGAAGGTACCAGGAGCAGGCAGCGAGACGGCTGCGGGATTCAAGAAAGTAAATGCATTTTGTCCGGGAACACGCTGGAACGGTAGCGTTGACGGAACACCAGGAACGCAATTGGGCCGCGTAGAAAATCCATTTGACCCTGAAGTATCAAAAGGTGCAAACACCGTTTGGGCAAACCCGGTGTGGAAGGTAAAGCTGGAGCTGACGCGCCAACCGCCAATGATCGAGTTCACAACATTATTGCTGCTGCTGAACTGGCGGCCATGACCGAAGGGTAGATCATAGGTCACGTAGCCATTGAAATTGGCTGCTAAGTCCTGCGGGCACCGTCCGTAGTCAGCCCGTTGGTTGTAGGGATTTTGGGGGAAAGCCCAGCCTGCAATGGTCTGAGCTTCGAAAGGAACATTATCGCCGAACTGGCCGAAGAAGCCGGGAGTATCGCTCAGGCATTTCGACCAGGTAAAGCTCACTTGGGTTTCCAGGCCGCGGGACAAACGCTCTTGAAGTATGGCCTGCAAAGCGTGATAGTTCGCAATGCCATTGGACAAAGTGAATCTTGCCTGCCCAACCTCACTCAGAAGAGTGGGATTCAGGAAGGGACTGGGGGAGGTTGTTCCATCGGGATTCAAGCGCCTCTGTTGCAACATGATGATGTTGGCCAAATGCTGGTTGGTTTGGCCGACGTAGCCGAGCTGCACCGTGGTGGAATTCCCAAATTGATGCTGGATACCGAGATTCCACATCTGGTGCACCGCCGGACGAAGATTCGGATCAAAAGCATGAATATTTACGCCTTGGAAGCAAACCGGCGAGAACGCTTGCGCCAAAGCTAGCGTACATCCGCTGGGGAAGCCGCCAAATCCTTGGTCAAGCGTCGATCCCGGAAGGTTCGTGGTCCCCGCGAAAGTTACGTTGTGCGCGGTTTCAAACGGAGGATTCTGTGTGAGAAGGTTGTTGACACCGTTGCTCTCCGAGAAGGTAGATATTCCCCAGGCAGCATGAACCACCGTGTTCTTGATGAACGATGGTTGCCAAGAGAGCCCGATGCGCGGCTGGAAATTCGCTATTCCGCTATATGTCTTGTAGAGTGCGGCGCCCAAACCGCCGTTGTTGGCAGGGGTCAATACCTGACCACCGAAGAGAGCATAGTTCACGGCGTTGTGGTCCTGAGCGACGCGGGCCGTAGTGACGTCCCAACGCAGGCCCAGGTTCACAGTGAGGTTATGCGTTGCCCTCCAGTTATCCTGGAAATAGGTAGCAATATAGCTATTGTTTACGTGCCGGTTGCCCACGCCTTGGCCGATTCCCAGGCTATTGGGAAGTCCCAGCAGAAAGTCTGCTATGCCGGATCCTCCAACGCCCGCTTGACTCGTATATTGCCCGTTGAAGTTGAACTGGCCTGCAAGTCCTTCATTCCCAGGATAGAGGAAGTTGTCACGATAGCGATTGAATTGAAACCCGGTGTGAAATTCATGGGTTCCATGCGAGATAATCAGCGAGTCGCTAAACTGGATCGCCGTGTCGGCAAATACGTTGGATGCGCCAAGATTATTGGCGATGGTGGCAACGTTTCCAAACGTTCCTCCGAGCGATGGGAGAAAGGTGCTGGGCGAGCCAGGGATACCGAAAGTCTGCGGCAGGTTCTGGCCGGTTGGATTCGAAAAGCCCTGGTTAATCGGGAAATAATTGAAGCCTACACGAGCATCGTTGACGATGCGTTCGGTGACATTCCTCGTCCAGTCGAACACGGCATTCTTGAGTGGATAGCTAAAGTTGGTTATGCCGTTGTTCGCCAGCAAATATGTCTCCGTCGTCGGGGCCTCGACGTCCTGTTGCGAATAACGGCCAAACACGTGGTCTTTACTCGAGATTTGCCAATCGATCTTGAGATCGCCCTGGTCCTGGTTCGTGACCTGGCGCTGGGCGTAGGTTAGCTGGTTGTTGCCGCTATTAGGCAGAGGATAGAGAGCCGAGTTCACAATGGCTTTGGCAGCCGGGCTTAGCGTGAGACCTGCCCCAGTCAGGTTGTTGAACGGAATTGCAGTACGGGCGCCAGGGGCCGTTCCTGCACCGGGCTTAAAAAGCTGAAGCTGGGGATTGCTGCACAGCCCGGCACCGTTAAATGTGGCCCCGGTGCTCGTGCAGAGCTCTCCCAAATTTCCCGTTCGCTCCGTCGCGCTCAAGACGCCCGCGCTTTGGGTCGAGGGCACCACAGCTCGTGTTCCCTGGTAGTCCAGAAAAAAGAACAGCTTGTTTTTGACAATTGGCCCGCCAAAGGTTCCGCCAAACCGGTTGTAACGTAGCTTGGAGCGGGGGATTACCTCATGACCGGCGGCGTCGTTGCCGGCCAGATTGTTGCTCCACTGGTTGGCGTTGAAGACGTCGTTGCGGATGAATTCAAAAACGCTTCCGTGATATGAATCGGTGCCCGATTTAAGGCTGGCGTTGAGAATGCCTCCCAGAAAATTGCCGAATTCAGCAGAGGGGTTCTGGGTGATCAGGTTGAACTCCTGTATAGCATCTACATTGGGTGAATAGGCAACGTCGTTGTTGTCGTTCTGGTTGTTGTCCATTCCATCCAGAACGTAGTTGTTGGTCTGTTCACGGTTTCCATTAATGTAGGGCCGGGCAACCTGGAAGGTGGTTTGATTATCGTTAGCCGCGGCGGGATTGGTGCTAACGACACCAGCGGTAAAAAACGCATCCTTCTGGTAGTTCCCGTTGATGTTCGGGGTATTTTCAAGCACCTGGGCACCGATAACGGTGCCGAGTTCGGCTGAGTCCGTATGCATGAGCGGAGCAACCCCTTCGACCGTGACGCTGTCAACGACTTGGCCGATTTTCATCTGAAAGGGTAGACGCGCTGTTTGATTCAGTTCCAACGTGAACTTTGGATAATTGGCGGTCTCAAATCCCTTCGAGGAGACAGTGACCACATACGTGCCGATTGGAACACGCGTCAGATTAAACGCTCCGGTCTCGTTGGTTTGGGTCGTAAACGATGTCCCACGGTCCACATCTTTGGCCGTGACCGTAGCCCCTTGAATGGCTGCGCCGTTGGGATCAACCACCGTGCCGGTGATGGTGCCAGTGGTTTCCTGGGCCCAGGCCGGTTGTACGGCAATCGTTAGAAGCACCAGGCAAAAAGCTAGGGCAAGCGCAATTCTTGCCCAGTGGTGGTTGCGTTGCGCTCGAACGGAGGAGCGCAACGATGAATTCGAAAAGCTTGATGTGAGCAAAAGATGCGAGCGGGGGGACATAACACCTCCATCACGATTTTTTTGATATTTATTGCCGGCCCCTAAGCGCGAGTCGTTGAGCGTTTATTAAAACGTTTAACTTAACCGAAATTCTCCACCACGGCCCAATTCCTGTCAAGTCCTAATCCAAAAAAAATTTAAGGGGCCTCAATCTGCTTCGTTTTGCCACATGGGATCACCTTCGGAAGCGCCCAAGGCTACAATTTTTGGAAGTGAGTGGGGCCAGTAACGAGCAAGTTCTACCAATTTTCGAATATTCAGGCTTAGGAGGATTTAGAGAGCCCTGAAGCAAAGCTCGCAAGTCAATGCGCGGCAGGTAGACCCTGTGGGTTTTGCGCCAGTAGCCGGGACTCAGAGCATTTTCTTTGTAACATTTCTCTTCCTTCCATCACTAATCAACAGAAACATGATTTGGGCGCGTATAAGCGAGATCTACGTCTGGCCGCAAGATTAAAACTTGCGAAGAAAGGAATCGGAATTATGAAGTTTGGATTTTCGATCGTCGCTCTGATGATTCTACTTGTGCCTCCAATGAAAACTCATGCGATTGCTACAAGCGTTGCAGTTAATGATTGTGAGAAAAACCGGGAAGCTTGCATTAAATCGTGCTCGAAGCAGCGCCAAGATTGTGATAGCAAGGGCAATGAGTCCAGCTATTGCGTCAAGCAAGACCAGCAATGCACCAAGGGATGTAATGACGCTTGGAGAAAGTGCAGTGAAAAGTCATCCATTTCTCTCTTTGACTTTGATCCGACAAAGGGAAGCGCCTCACTCATTCAATAGAATGTTGGGACGGCTGCACTCCTCGGTTTGAAGTCAACGATTAATCAGTCTGTTGAAGTGGGTTAGCATCTCCTGGCGCGCAGACATCCCGCTCCACGGTGTCACTCTGGCGTAGTCGCCTCAACCAGCTTCTTCACCGAGGGCACAATCACATTCAACAGTTCTGCCTGCGGTTTGCCGGCCTGTTCCAGCATGGCCAGTTGTTGTTCCCGCCAGATTGCAGGAGCATGACCGCCTGCCCGAAGATAATCGAGCGCCTGCAAACCGGCTGTGGCTACTAACGTCTGGTTCTGGGAGACTGGGACAAGTTCCTGCAAGAGCGCATTGTTTTTAAGAATTGGCCATACTTGCGGCGCGTTGTCGCGCCAAGCGGCTAGCCAGGTGCGCATGGTGTCCTGTTCTTCACTGGAGGACGAGTGGGCCAGCAGACGCGTGGTCATGCCGGCGAAGTCTCTGGCTACATCACTTTCAGGTGGAATGGAGTCCACCAGGCGATTCAGGGGCGTGAGAGAGTTGTAATCCCTGGCTTTTTCGCGGGCATAACCCTTGACTGGTTCGAGGACATCCGCCAACAGCTTCAACGCATGAACGTCATGGGGGCTGCTCAGCCGTTCCAGCATCAGGCGAGTGCTCGATTGATGCGTTAGCCCCAGCCACTGCAGGTCCGCGCTGACTTTTTTGAGCCGGGCATACATTGAATCCAGGTCACGCACGTCCGCTGCAGACCATAGCCGCTCGGCCACGGCCGCGGCTCTGGGCCAGATGCGTCCATCGACATTCATGGGATTCACATACTCTGCCCACATGCAAGCTTCACCGCCGAGGATTTTCTGTTTTTCGCCCGGAGTCAGATCGGCGGTCGCTCCTGCAAGCGGCTCCATGGCGTAGTGCTGCGAGGCCGGTTCCATCAGATCGAGGTAGTAGCCTGAGGAGAGCAGTCCTCGATAACCCTGGCGCGCGGCCTCAGCCAGCGACTTCTGGCCGCGCCATGACTGAATAACGATTTCCTTGGGCAGGTCCGGATGCAGAATCTCATCCCACCCAACCATGATCTTTCCGTGTTTTTTCACGATCTCCTGAAGGCGTTTGTTGAACCAGGCCTGCAGGTCATGATTTTTCTTGAGATCGTGTGCAGTTTTAAACTCCTGGATCTTGGGATTTCTGCTCCAGGCTTTTCCATTGACCTCGTCTCCTCCGATGTGGAAGTACGGATCGGGAAATAAGCCGGCCATCTCGCCGATGAAGTCATCCAGGAACTGATATGTCTCTTCGCGCGTCGGATCCATGGCTGGATTGAAGACACCCCATTTGTGTTCGACTTGATAGGAGCCTGGCTCGCTGGCCAACTCAGGGTAAGCCGTAAACCAACTGGTAGCGTGACCTGGCATGTCGAATTCCGGCACTACCCGAATGCCACGGTCATGCGCGTATTCGATCAAATCCTTGATCTGATTCTGGGTGTAGTACATCCCCTCCGAGGACATCTGTTGAAACTTGGGGAATTTCTTGCTTTCAACTCGAAAGCCCTGATCGTCGGAAAGATGCCAGTGGAGCACGTTGAACTTAACCGCCTCCATGCCGTCGAGGTTGCGCTTGATCACCTCCAGAGGCTCGAAATGGCGGGCTACATCAATCAACAGTCCTCGCCAGGGGAAACGCGGTTGGTCCTTTATGGTCACGACGGGAGCCGCAAAACCCTGGGGACCAACCTGCACCAGTTGAAGAAAGGTTTGGAGTCCGTGCAGTATGCCCAGAGGATTGGGAGCGTCCAAATGCACAGCCGAGGAGGTAACTTCGAGCCGGTACGATTCATCGTCGTCCACTGACTGCACGTTGGAACCAGCGGCAACGCAGTCAATCATGAAATTTGGCGCGGAATCGGCGGCAACAGAGCGTACAGGAATTCCAGTCCGCTGCCAAAGTCCATGCAGAAACCGGTTGACCGCGCGATCAACCACAGGACCGCCATTTCCTTGCACCTGAACTTTAAACGTAGGACCAATCAAAAATTCACCCGTACCCGGCTGAATCGCGGCGGGCATCGGCATGAGAGAGGGCATCTTGTTGCCCTGTGCTTTTCCAGGAATGGTTAAAGCGCAGGCCACCAGGATGAATACTGCGAGGAAAAAACCAGTAACGTTGTTCAGCATCAATTCCCCTATCGTACCGTTTTTTTGAACGTCGCCTTGAGAATTTACTCCCAATGGCCTTGGTTGGAAAATACTTGAGAGGGCGCTCGATTCATAGATAACTATTGGTAGCCATCTCCCGAACTGCCTCCACGATCAACTCCGGCTCGTCAAACTGCACCCAATGGGCGCTCTTGTTGGCAATGATGTGCTTGCCGTGTTGGGAGTGATTGGCAATAGCTGCATGGTTGGCGAGAATGCCGGGTGGCTGATGGATGCCCGAAATCACGGTCACGCGGATGTGCGATGGAATTGGACAGCATGATGCCTCGCGCGCGCATTGGGGCAAGGCTCGAATCTGGTTGGCCATGGTCCAGAAAAACTTGGGCGAACTCCAATGCAGGCGAATCAGCCGTCGCACCTGGAGAGGCAGCTTAGTTAATTCATTCAATATTCTCTGTCCGGTTCGAGTGGTACGCATCACAGCCCTGAGGAATCTCGAAGGTTTGCGGTCGCCGATTCGCAACGACCAAAGCAGAAAACGGGACACCCCCAAGGTTGCCATCACGCCAGCAGCGCGAGTGAACCAAACTGCCCGAAACACCCTGAAACGCTGCCAAACGGTTGGCTTTGTCCATTCCGCAGGAGTGAGAGGATCGACCAGCACGACTCCAGCGATGTGGTTCTCTCCCTCGTTATGATCGGCAAATTTTTGTATGTAAGCCAAAAGTACATATGCGCCAAAAGAGTGCGCTACGAGGACGTAAGGCCTTGGAGGGTTTATACGCTGGAGAACTGCATTAAGGCTCGATGCGTGATTCCGCAGGCATGGAGGTTGTTCATTTGGAGCGCTCCAGCCCAGCCCCGCGCGGTCATAGGAATAGGTGGTAGCAAACCCAGCGAGTTGCGGCTGGACCAAACTCCAATTCAGGCAGCTATTTGAAATACCGGCCTCAAGAACTACTACTGGCCTTCCTGTACCCATGGCCAATGCATGTAGCTGGCAACTGGTCGTATTGACCATCTGCCCCGGAGGAGGAAATCTGTGCGCATCTCGCCGGCTGCACGCCGCTTGTGCGGCTGCTTGCAGGCCCAACACAACTAAGGCAATGGCAACAAAGGTCATAAACGAACTGCATCTAATTTTATCGGCAACTTTGAATCGCTAACGGGGTTTGATTAATACAGATTACGGCTTGCCACGCCTGCCACACAGGAGTGCCACAATTTCTTCGCAGATTTGCTATTCTGGCGTTGAAATGGTTTGAGTGCGTCTGAATAAGGGGAAGCAGTCATGAAGAAGTTGCAGTATGGGTTTCTGGCATTCATCGTTCTTTTGTCCGTATCGGCCTGGGCTGATTCACTGGAGTTAAAAAATGGAAGCCTGATCAAAGGCACCTATGTAGGCGGTACTGAGACGCAGGTCAGCTTTCGTGTAGGGTCAACCGTCCAGCAATATGATGTGGCCGACATCGTAACGATCAAGTTCGAATCTTCAGAGAATTCCCGTTCCGGCAGTGAACCTGGCTTTGGCGCCCGGGACAACCGTGACTCCCGGCGCAATCGCGATTCGCAAAGAGATGATTCGCAAAGAGATAGAGATGAAGAAATCTCGGCTTCGCCTCGCCGGCAACCTTATTCAAACTCAGGTAGCGTCACGATTCCTATGGGTACTCGACTCACAGTGCGCACCATCGACGCCATCGACTCCGACAAGAACCGGGTAGGGGATAAGTTTTCCGCCACTTTGGAGCAACCCTTATATGTGAACGATGTGTTGGTGGCTTCCAAAGGCGCAGACGTGTACGGTCGGCTCGACGAAGCCAAAGAGGCCGGACACATCGAAGGCCGGTCGCAACTCAAACTTTCGCTCACCGGCATCGTGATCAACGGCCAAACGGTTCCGCTCACTACCGGCGAATACGATCTCTCAGGTAAATCGCGTGGAGCTAACACCGCCAAAAAGGTTGGCGTAGGCGCCGCTGCCGGAGCGGTAGTCGGAGCCATTGTCGGCGGCGGAAAAGGCGCAGCCGTCGGCGCAGGTGTGGGAGCGGGCGCTGGAACCGCCGTGCAGGTCATGACCAAGGGAGAGCAAGTGCACGTCCCAAGCGAGACGCTGCTGGAATTCGCGCTTGACCAACCGATTACTGTGCAAACTGTACAAAACCGTTAACGGAACCGGGATCACTGGTGGCTTACCCTTGCAGGGGGCTGAAAGCCCCAATGAGATACCCCTACATCTTGTGGCTTGACACGGCTACAACCGGCTGGCATCATACATGACGAACAAAAAGAGAAACACAGGCAAAATGGCTTCAGAGACGACCTATGGATAATCTGAAAAATCAGGACTCACCGGCTACCTGTGATATCAAAGTGGATGGGACCTCGCTGAAGGACTATCGCTTACAAGATTTCCAGGATGCGTGGGAACGCTATGCCGGGCCCGGTCGCCACCAGTCGCGAGCACGAAAACTCGGTCGCGACCAGTTAACCCCATTAAATTGAAAAGCTTGCGCGACGTCGCGACCTGCGAACCCGTTGTCCTGAGGTCTTGCCAAAGGAAGTTTACTCGTGCCGGATGTGATTTAAAGCATGATTTGGCTTTAGCCGGCCTTAGCCCCCAAGGTGATCACGTCTCCCGCTCTGCGTTTTTGCAAAGAGATTTTCCTTGAGTGGTCTCCGAAGTTCCAAAGACATTGGGCTATACGCTCAATCCAGCACAACGATTCCTCACGCGAATATCTCTCATTTGAAACACATGTCGTCTCCGCTAGTCACGTCTCTCTCTGTCATGTTACATTCGCTAGTTTCTTTGGAGAGAGCTGATGAAAGCCATACGCTTCCATGAATTTGGCGGGCCTCAGGTCCTGAAGTTTGAAGATGTCCCGGATGTGAAGATCAGGAAAGACCAGGTGCTCGTCCGGGTAAAAGCTTGCGCCCTGAACCATCTTGATTTATTCATCAGGAAGGGCCTTCCGGGGATCAAGTTTCCCCACATCAACGGTAGTGATGTCGCCGGCGACATCACCGAGGTGGGTGAATACATCACCGACCTCAAAGTAGGGCAACGCGTTCTGCTGGCCCCCATGACATTTTGCGGATATTGCAGGGCCTGCACGGCCGGGCAACAGAATTTTTGTCCGCAGTTTACGGTGCTCGGATATATGAATGATGGCGGCAATGCCGAGTACATTGCTGCGCCGCGCGTCAACGTGCTGCCGATTCCCGACGATCTCACCTACGATGAGGCAGCCTCCGTTCCCCTGGTCTTTGTTACGGCCTGGCACATGCTGGTGAGTCGGTCTCACATCAAGCCCGGGGACACGGTTTTAGTGCTGGGCGGAGGATCGGGTATAGGCTCGGCGGCCATCCAGATTTGCAAGCTGTTTAATGCTCGCGTGATCGCCACCGCCGGCGACGAAACCAAGCTCGACAAGTCACGCGAACTGGGCGCTGACTACGTGATCAATCATTATCAACAGAAGATTGCCGACGAGGTGAAGAAGATCACTAACAAGGCCATGTGCGACATCGTTTTTGAGCATGTGGGCAAGGCCACGTGGCAGGAAAGCATGAAATCACTGAGGCCCGGCGGAACAATTGTGACATGCGGCGCGACCACTGGCCCCGAAGCCAGTTTTGATATCCGCTTCCTCTTCGCTCGCCAGCTTTCGTTTTTGGGATCTTTCATGGGAACCATGGACGATTTTCACGAGTCCATGAAACACATTTTTTCCGGAAAGTTGAAGGCAGTAGTGGACAAGAGCTTTCCGCTGCATGAGGCCGCTGCCGCCCACGAGCGTCTGGAGAAGAGCGAGCAGTTTGGCAAGGTGATCCTGAATCCTTGAAACCTCGACAATCAGGTACTTACAACTTCCTTAAATAGCTGTGGCATCCCATCGCCATATGAGAGCTCGCTAACCACGCGAGAAACCGAGCCGCCAAAGCTAAGCCTCTGTTCGATCTCAAATAAAAAAATTCAAACGGGAAAAGGAAGACCCTCAAATGAGCAAACCCTATATGTTTGTCGTCAAAGCAGTCCGTTGTTTGGCAGTTCTTATGTTTGTAAGCATAGCGATGTATGGACAAGTCGCCCGAACCTTTGTCTCCGGAATCAACGCGGATGACAGCAATCCATGTACCAACATTGCGCCGTGCAGAACCTTCGCAGCGGCCATGGCCAAAACCAGCGCGGGGGGCGAGATTGATGCGTTGGACACCGCTGAATACGGCCCCGTTACCATTACTAAAGCGATCACCATTGACGGCGGAGGCCAAGTTGCCTCAATCCAGGCGGATGGCGTGAACGGAATCGTAGTCTCGGCCGGCGCCAATGACAAGGTCATTCTGAGAAACGTTCGAATCAGTGGGAGCAACACCGGGCTTAACGGCATCCGCTTCCTTTCTGGAGGTCAGTTAACCATAGATAAATGTGAGATCTTCGGCTTTACCCTGAACGGCGTGGACATTTCACAAGGATCCAGCGCCCAATCCTGGGTGACCAACACCAACATTGGAATGATTGGCAGTGTAGGAATCATGGCCACCACAACCGCAGGAATCGTTACGTTAGGCATCGACAAAGTACGCGTCGAATGGTCGAATAAAGGCATTGATGCGGCCTTTCATAGCCGGGTCACTGTTAACGACTCCTTCGTCCAGAACGCGGCATCAATCGGGATAGAGGCCGATGGCGATGCCATCATCGTGATCAATGGGAGCGTGATTGACCTGAATGGCAGCGGCGTGGAGACTACAAACGTCTCGGGAATTGAGGCGTTCGCATACGTTTCAAATTCCGAAATCGCGTTCAACTCGACGGGGTTCAATGAGTTGGCTGGCAGAATCAATACCTTTGGAAACAACCGCTTCATCGCGAATGGCTCAGACGGGCCCGTTCGTCCTCCGATTGCTATGAAGTAGGCAACGATGTTAGTTGAGAATCAAAGGAAGTAAAAAAGGTTAAGGCCGGACTGGGCCGCCAGTCCGGCTGTCATCCGTCACTTACCGCCCTGCTTGCGACTTGCCAAAGATTACAACGTCCCGATAACGTCCCGAAATGGTCGCTGGCAATCCAAAGTGTTAAAGAGATAAAATAGTCCCATGAGCGATCATCTGGTAAACCCGTATGTTGAGCGCGGAGCCGTCGTTAAACGGTTCCAGAACACCGGTGGCAATCCGGTCGACGCAGCTCGCATGAAAGAGATTCTGTACGGCAGCGAGCAGCCGCAGGGCGTGGTCATGACGAGCCTTGACGGCGTTGTCAACTGGATGCGCAAGAGTTCCATCTGGCCCATGACGTTTGGTTTGGCATGCTGTGCCATTGAGATGATGGCCATGGGCGCATCCCGATTTGACATCGCCCGTTTCGGCGCTGAAGTCTTTCGTCCTTCGCCGCGCCAGTCCGATCTGATGATCATCGCCGGCCGCGTTTCGCAAAAAATGGCCCCGGTGATCCGCCAACTCTGGGAGCAGATGCCGGAGCCCAAATGGGTCATCTCCATGGGCGCCTGCGCCACCTCAGGCGGTGTATTCAACAACTATGCATTGGTGCAAGGCGTGAACCAGGTTATTCCGGTCGATATTTACGTGCCCGGATGTCCTCCTCGCCCCGAGCAACTCATTTACGCCATCACGCTGCTTCAGGAAAAAATCCAGAAAGAGCGCGGATCGTTCAAGCGTGCTTTGAATTTGGCGTAAGCGCAAGAACAACTGCGGATTTGCGCCGATGTTCGCGGATCAAAAATCGAAATTAGAAAGCCGTGAGGAATGGTGCTCCTCACGGCTTTTTGCTTTGTGGGCTGACTCTCCAAAAGCACCGGAGATCATTCAGCCTCAGGTTAGGCTTTTTCCGATCACTCAGCTTGCACTGAGGTGAGCGGAGCGAGCCGGAGTGATCTACCGATGTACCGATCACCCGATTAACTCGGCCCGATCTACCGATCACCCCATGCCTTCCTCGCTTCCATCGCTTTCTTGATGAAACTCTGGACTTCAGCATTGAGAAGCTGCGGAAAATCGCTAAAGAACGTTTGCGTATGTGCAGGCCAGTTGGCCTGGTCGGCGTACATACGGTTTAGGCCGCGTTGGATTTCGGGGTCTCCTGCGGTAAATCCGCCGACCAGCTTAGACCAGCGTTGCGCCAGTTCCCGGCCTTTCGGGCCTGACGGGTCTTCGCCTCGGCTCAATGCTGCCTCTACTTCCTTCAGCAGTTCTTTCCAGTCTTGAGTGACCTGGGCCTGTAGTTCGGGTGTCCAGTTCGTCCCCCTCTCTTCGATTTTAGCCTGGGCTTCCTCGCTGTAATATTTCTTGCTCCACTCCATGTTGTTTTGCATTTCCAGCACCTCGATGATTTTTTTCAAGGACACCCAATCGGGCCGGCCCGTGGACTGCATTGAGCGTTCCGCCTGATCAATCGCCTGAATGGCTGTCGCCATCTGCCTGCGCTTCTCCTGCAAGAGTTGGCGCTGCAGGCGAAGAGTGGCAGCAAGGTCGAGGTCGGCCTGATCTAGAAGGTCCTTGATTTCTCTGAGAGGCATACCAATGAACTTGAGAGTCACAATCTGCTGGAGCCGAACAAGGTCGCGTTCGCCATACAACCGGTAACCCGCATCGGTACGCCCGCTGGGCTTGAGCAATCCCAACCGGTCGTAGTGATGCAGGGTGCGAACCGTCACCCCTGCTTTTTCCGCAAATTCTCTGACTCGGTACACGATAGCGCCCTCCAGATCATCCTGAGGTATGACGTAAGGGGAGACTCAAGGGGAATTTGGTAATTTTGTAATTGGATGAGTGGGTAATTTGAATTGCCATAATTGCCAGAATTGCCATGATTGCCATAATTTGGGAAGCTAGACAAGTTTTCTTACCTCTGACTCTTAATCTCTATTTCCTGGATAACCCAAAGCTAAAGGGCTAAAGGCTAAGAGCTAAGTATTGCTTTCCATACATCAGAATACCCCCGATTCGCATCCTACAACTCTGACTGGCCGGGTTCTTCATGCGAAATCCTCGTGTATTGCTTTTCGTCGTTGTACTCTCCCTCAGCTTTTCCACGCTAGCTGTGTCCGATGCCAAGCTGAAGCAGGTGGCAATGATTGATTTGCCCGGCGATCCGGGGTTCAGCCAGGTTGCGCTGGCCAATGGCCAGGTTGTGATTACCCGTCCCGAGACCAATACGGTCGAGATTTTCAATCCAGTCAAGCGGCGCGTCGTGGCCCGGATCTCCCAGATCGAAAACCCTCGCGGCATTGCCGTGGACGACTCCGGCGGCCGAATCTACATTGCGATGGCCACCAGCAATCGCATTGCATCGGTGAAAACCAGCGATTGGCAGGTCGAGAAGCTCATACCGGTACAACATCCGCCGGAAAAATTGTTGTGGGCGCCTGAGAACAGGGTCTTGTATGTGAGCAGCCTCCGCGATCAAGTTTTGACGGTAGTCGATCCTCAGGGAGGAGTGGAAAACGCAACCATCGAGATGAATGCCCTCCCCCAGGACATGATCTTTGATTCCTCCCGGCACAAGCTCCTCGTCAGCCTGGAAGACCAGAATCAGGTTGTGGCCCTGGATTCCAGCAACAAAATCGTAGAGAGATTCAAGGTGGCGGGTTCCCAGCCTACAGGGTTGGCTTTGGATACGGCCCGCCGACGCCTCTATGTAGCCGTTCGTTTTGCCGTCCTGGTTCTGAATGCAGATGACGGTTCCGAGTTGGCGCGCATTGCGGCCCCCGGTGGAACGGACGCGCTGATTCTGGATTCACAAAACACGCTGCTCTATGCCGCGGGCGGCGATGGCTCAGTGCTGGCCATCGACTTGGCCCGCAATGTAATCGACCACGAGCTGCCGACCGAAGTGAAAGGGTTCAGTATCGCCTACGATCCCAACCACAAGATGCTCTTCTTCCCAGGTGGAAGAGAGGGCCGGTCGAAGCTGGTCATTTTGCGTCCTGTGGGACTCGCGGAACAAAACGCTCCGCAAACTGCTGAAAATCCGGTTACGGCAGGGCAGACTGCAATGAAAAAATAAGCTTCTCGCCACCTGTAGACGCAGAGTGGGCGCAGGCGAGTTTGGTTTTCCCAGGCTCGCCTGCTTTTTTGTTATGCGGCAGGTTGTTTTTGCTTATCTCTGGTCTGGCGCGACTCCTGTGCTTGCTGCTCTTTCCCAGGATGCGCGTGCAAGGCGTCGGTTCCTGGGTCTTGGCCTTCCGTCTTGCCGGTCTCAGGGTTGGTGATGTAAAGCAGATCAACCAGATCGCTGGCGTGCTCTTCTTCGTCCTTCAAGAGTTGCTCGAGCATGAGCCGCGTGGTCGGATCGTTGTTGCCGAAATAACGGATCATCTCCTGGTAAAGCTCGATCACCATGCGCTCGGCCACCAGGTCTTCGCGGATCATGTCGGCCAGGGTCTCGCCTTCCACGTAATGAGAGACGGAGCGTTCCACGAGGTTTTTGGGATTGAAATCCGGCTTGCCGCCCAGTTGCTGGATTCTCTCAGCCACCATGTCGGCATGTTGGCGCTCTTCATCGGCGTGTTCCTTGAACTCATCGGCCGCGGCTCTTCCATGGACGCCGGTAGCCATGAAGTAATGATGCATATAGCGCAGCACGCAGACAATCTCGGTCGCCAGCGCCTCATTGAGAATTTCGATGGTCTTGTTGACGTCGCCTTTGTAGCTTTGGGTCACAGCGCCCTCTTCAATTCTCTCGAGGGCGCGGCGGCGTAGATCTTCAACATCTCTTACGAAATTTGGCATGGGCCTCCTTGCAAGGAAAAATGAGTGCTTTCAATGAGATTGTGGCGGGGTGGGGGAAGATGTCTAACTAGAGGCTGTTGCAAAACCCAGCACTAAACCCCTTGATTGACGCGGGTAGG
>DASZFU010000137.1:0-38462 GCA_035939495.1 Candidatus Angelobacter sp.
GGAGCCGTAACCGACGCGTCCGCGGCGTCCACCTGTACCAAAGGGAAGAATTTGCCAGAAGCAGTCAAACAGAAGAGCGACATGGCGCTCATCCAGGTGCTTCTCTAATATTTCCGGGTAGGTAAAAGGCAGGGAGCCGGAGAGCCAGGAGCTGAGGCGTTCAGCGGCCGCAGCGCCTAAATCGCCGTATTTCTGAGCAAGCAGTTCAGATACATTCGACAGCACTGATGCAACTGGCATAGCTACTCCTGGAAATTCAGCCACTAACCAATTTTAGCTTAACCAACCGAAAGGCCCGCAAAACCTGCGCAGGGAACTTAGATGATTAAGTCATGATGGAGGTGCGCTGCGACTGTTAAAAGCGTTGGGTGTCGACGATTTCCCCTGAAACCACGTTTTTCGTTTCCACAAGCGCATTTCTGGATGGTTTCCGGTTACAGACTACTCCCCGGAACTGCGTTATGATCATCTTTAGTATGCTGAATGCGGACGATCTGTATACTCCCGCGTCGCTTCACCGGTTAAAAGAAGTAATCCGCCGACGGCGCCCGTTGGTCTTATGGATTGGGGCCGGGGCAAGTCGGTGGGCTGGGCTACCCTCGTGGCACGACTCGGCTAGGCGAATGTGCAGAGCTTTTGCTAAGACTACTCCAGCATTCCCAGAAGACTTCGCCAAGGCGCTCATCTCTTCGAGGAATTATCCCGAATTTTTCCAAATGTGCAGAGATACGGACAGCAGTTTGTACAACCGCACCTTATTGCAGCAGTTCAGCTCGCCAGCGATTGAACCTCTGTATGAGCAATTTGTTCGCCGACTTAAGGGAATTTCTCCGATCCAGATCATAACTACAAATGTTGACCTCTGCTTAGAACAACACCTCGGTGTAATTGATGTTATCGAAAAAACTGACCTGGAACGCTGTGAAGAATGCATTCAGGCAGGAGTTGCATTTATCGGCAAGTTACATGGATCTATTTCCGCAATTCAATCATTGGTTTTTACCTCAGCGGATTACAAAGACCTTAGCCAAAATAGTGAGTATTTGGCTGCGGTCAAATCGATTTTCTCCGTGGCCTCGGTGATCTTTCTCGGCTATGGTCTCCAGGACGAATACGTATTGAAGTTGATCGCCAAGAACGAAACAGAGCATGAGCTATACGGTAGCGGCCCTCATTTTCTTGTTACGAGCTCACCTGCTCCATCCGAAAACGGAGTGCACAGAATATCTTACCGGATCATTCAGCATGCGGATCACCGTGCGGCGCTAACGGTGCTGGACGTTATAAGCCAAACGAGAGCTACACCCCTAGTTGAGAGTGTGCCAGCCTCTCAGAAAAATATAGAAGGCACCTACAAAGAGTCGGGCTTCTATATAAGCGACTTCCGACCATCAGGCACTCACATTTCAGGACAGACGGTCGATCTCCAAAAAATGGAAAATAACGGAATGAAAATAAGGGCACTTCTCGGTCTTGGTTTTTCTCAAACTGAGTTGCCAAACAGCGAGACTGTTGCATTCCACGACTTTGCAGTCGGGCTAGTATGCTTTGATCGTGTGTTCTTACCACTACAGTTGATTGGTGTGCTGCATCAAGCTATCCCTGGAGTGTTCTGGCAAGTGATCGACAGTCAGGCAATCAAGTTCGTTGACATAATTCATGCCCCGTTTTTTGTGTCTGAGCCTGATAACCTGATGGGTGACATTGGCATTTTTCGAGACCAGCTTGCCCAGGAGACCGAAACACGCTCTGCTATGAGCGTGATTAGGAAAATCCTAAAACCAGCTCCAGGGATGGAAGAGGAAGGTGAAAGAAGAATCGAGACTTTGGGAACACACGTTGTGTCGTTTTCTGACTCTGAAAGACTCGGGTTGCCTTCAATGGTGAGAGATGCCCTTCTCCTTCCTCGCGTATCGCAGCTTCTGGGGTATTCAGATTACATAGGCCCGAATACTATCCCCAGATGGCTAGCGTATCCAACTCTGAGGCTAGCCCACCTTGTGCAAACCGCGTTAATCTGTGACCAACTGCAGATTCGGGCCTCTCGAGTGCCGTTTGGCGGCGTTTCATTGTTAAGTGCTGCCTTTAGTGTCAAGCCTGCGGAACAAAGTGTCTATGAATATGCGAGCTTTGTTCTTGCGGGGACCTACGGATCTAATCTAAGCACCTATATCGAGAGAAATCCGCATTCTCTTCTCAGCATCCTCAAATTTCGGGAATCTACAGAAGGAGAAGCTTTGAGACGGGAAGTATCAGATCGTCTCGAAACAAATGAGGGAACGGAGTTCTCTGCGGCAATCGAGGGTAGCCTTAAGAGAGGAATTCCGGCTGCAATAATACAAGCTGCGCGGGACAAGTTCTCAACGCTGATGACGACCGCCAATCGTAACGCTTCCGCTACTGCTTTATGGGCTAATAGCAACACTGATGACCGGAGCCTGCGGCTTTGGCGCGAGCGTTCCAAAGAACTGCTACGTATTGAGGCCAAAGCTATTGGCGTGAAGTCTGATTCGTTATGCCTGTGCGGCTCAGGTGATCGCTTCCGAGACTGTTGCCTCAGGCCTCTCAACTAGGAAATAGTACAAGCGCTCAGACCAAATCCGTCCTCTTCTTGTCATTCAAATATTTCACAATCTTACCCACGTCCTGCGAGTTTTCGCGCGTAGTTACCAGGATGGCATCTTCAGTTTCCACCACCACGAGATTATTTACGCCCACGGCGGCGACGAACTTCTTGGGTGCATAGATATAGTTACCGGTGGCATTCCGAAGGTAGGAGTCACCGCTCTCCACTACGTTGCGTCCATTAGGATTGGCCAGGGATGCGACATGGTGTTCATAAAGGGCCGCCCAGGAGCCTAGATCGTTCCATCCAAAATCGGCGCGCAGGCAAAACAGGTTGGACGAGTGTTCTCCTTTAGCCGAACGTGGTTCCAGCACCGCATAGTCGATGCTGATGTTTTCGCATTTGGGATAGAGTTTCTCAAATTTCTTCTCGAAATCTTTGGTACCCCAGGCGGCGGCAATCTCCTCCAGGTAGGGAGCGGTCTCAGAAAGATGTTCACGCAGGGCATTGGTAAGGGTGCGGGCGCTCCACACAAAAATACCGCTGTTCCAGTAATAGTTGCCCTCGCTCACAAACTCTTCGGCTCGTTGCAGGTTAGGTTTTTCGGTAAAACGCTTGACCCGAAACAATCTGCTTTCCATCCGGTCGCCGGTTTCGATGTACCCGTAGCCGGTTTCCGGCCGGCTGGGCTGGATTCCCATAGCCACGATGTTCTCTCCCTCGGCGGCAATCTGGATGGCCCGGCGAAGCAGTATGTGAAACTTGGTTTCACTAGCGATAACGTGGTCGGCGGGAAACATGCCGATGATGGAGTTGGGATCGAATCTTTCCAACAGGAAGGCCGCAAGTCCAATGGCGGGTGCGGTATTGCGAGATTCAGATTCCACTATAACCTGTTTAGCTGGGATACTGGGCAACTGGCGGCGTATTTCAGAAGCCACAAATTCGTTGGTGATGACCCAAAAATCGTCCTCGGCGGCAACTGGCATCAGCCGCTCGACCGTTTTTTGAATCATCGTCTGCTTTCCATCGAGAGCCAGCACCTGTTTGGCAGACCTGCGGCGGCTACGCGGCCAGAAGCGCGTGCCGCTCCCTCCCGCCAGGACTACCGGATAGAACCTAAGCTTTTTCAAAAGCGAAACTCCTTAAATCAAACAACTGCGGCGGCGATCACCGGCAGCACCGTCTGGGGATGCGACATCTTCCCGGCAGGCAACGAAGCGCACAGGAATTCCAACTCCCACTGGGGCGTCATAACAAACTTGTCAACCGATGCGGGTATCACAACTGCTTCTCCGCAACTGAAAGTCAAGGGAGCGGCGCCTTCAGTTCGAATCACTCCGCAACCACCGACCGCTACCAGACACCAAACGCCGCGAGGTGCGTGCCTGGGCCGGCGAAATTCCCAGGGTTTCGATAATTTGAACTTATCCACGATAAAGCATGGAGAAGTGATCAAATTAACCTGCAGCTTTCCGTTGTCCCATTGTGGATTGCCCGCCAGCACCTTGCCGGCGTGGGTCTGCTCCTTCATGGCTTCCAACCCATCCTGCACATGGAGTTCGCGCGGACGGCCATAATCATATAACCGATAAGTAGTGTCAGAGTTCTGTTGGGTCTCGACAATAATTACGCCTGGCCGGATGGCATGGACCGTTCCGGCGTCTACATAAATCATGTCGCCCTGGCGAACATCGATCCAGTTCAGCAATTGCTCCATCCTGACCTGGCTTATCGCCCCTTCGACCTCTGCCTTGGTGGTACCTGGCTTGAGTCCTAAACCGACCGTCGCCCCCGGCTCGGCGTGGAGCACATACCAGCACTCGGTTTTGCCACAAGGTTCGCCCTTACGCATGGCTCCATCGTCATCGGGATGGACCTGGACAGAAAGCCGGTCATGAGGAAAGAGAAACTTGATCAGCAGTGGAAAACGAGTTGGAGCCACGCTGTTGTTACCCAGCAATTGCTCGCCAAATTCGTTACAAAGCTGCTCCAGCGTACGACCTGCGAGAGGACCATTGGCAAGTTTGCATTTTTCTCCAGTAAGCCATGCCTCACCTACCGGATTGCCGGTAATTTCGTGGGTGTAAATAGGAGCGAGGCTGCGCGCTCCCCAAACTCTTTCCTGAAACTCTGGATGTAGGAGAAATGGATAAAGATCAGACATGAAAGGAGAGTTGATATCGAACGCCTTATTAAGTCTCTACCTCACAACCGGATATTAGTTAGAGTCAGTAAGAGGCCGGTCAGTTGTCTCACAGGAAACCATAAGCCTAGCTGTATCAATAACTTAAATATTTTCAATTAGGTCAAAGCAAGCCAAGTAGGCCAGTTTCTCGGCTCCGAACGTAATACCGAGCTTAAGTGAATAAAACGCATGATTTTGTCCCCGCGAAGAAGACCATCCGCGAGCCCACGGATGGTCTTAACTTCTCTTTGCGTCCTCTGCACCACGAGGCGCTTTGAAATCGTGTTTTTTCTCGCAAATTTTTGATCGGACTCAACTATCCAAATCCCTCTCTGCGGTTTCTGCGTACTCTGCGGTTGACTGGCTTTTGATTTTCTCCGTGTCTCCGTGTTGGGTTTTTGCTTTTGGTTGTGGCTCCGCTACGCTGTGTCCTTTGCAGTTAATCTTTAATCAACCCAGCTTCGCGAACCACTCCTTCATGCGGGCTATGCCTTTATCAATTTCCACGGGTGAAGTCGCATAAGAGAGCCGGATGTGTTCCCGGGTTCCAAAGGCCTCGCCCGGCACTGTGACTACGTGAGCTTCGTGTAGCAAGCGCTTGGCGACCTCGGCAGCCGAATTGATCCCATTCCGGCCAAAATACGACGACACATTCGGATAAACATAAAACGCGCCATCCGGACGCACGCAGGTAATTCCCGGAATCTTGCTCAACGCATTCAGGATCTGGTCACGGAGCTGGATGTACCCGGACTTCATTGTCGCAATGCAATCCTGCGGACCAGTTACAGCCGCCGCCGCGGCTTTCTGCACCATGTGAGCGCTGCTGGAGGTGTTCTGGCTTTGCAGCTTGGTCATGGCATTCACGACCGGAGCTGGAGCCAGGGCATATCCAAGACGCCAGCCGGTCATCGCGTAGGTCTTGGAAAACGAACCTATAATCACCAGGTGTTCTCTGGCTTCAGTCACCGCCCCAGCGGAGAAGCTGTTGCCGGTATAGTTGAGGTAGACGTAACACTCGTCGGCAATCACGTAGATTCCGCGTTTATGGGCGAGCTTCACGATAGCGGTAAAGTCCTCAAGGTCATAAACTGCGCCGCTGGGATTGTTGGGACTGTTCAGGATAATGGCGCGAGTTCGGGGTGTGATGCTCCGTTCGATCATCTCCGCTGTGAGCTGAAATCCAGTCTCTTCATCGGTATTGACGTAGACGCACTTGCCTCCGGCATACTCGATGATGTCCTTAAACGACACCCAATAAGGCACCGGGACAATGACCTCGTCCCCATGATCGACAATTACCTGAATGGCGTTGAACAGGGCCAGTTTGCCGCCGGTTGAGGCGATCACCTCGTTGGCACTGTAGTTCGAGCCGAAATCTTCGGCATGGCGCTTGGCAATACCTGCCCGCAACTCCGGAATACCGGATACCGGAGTGTATTTGGTGAAATTCTGCTGGATGGCCGCAATGGCCGCATCTTTGATGTACTGCGGCGTCGGATAGTGGGGCTCACCGGCTCCGAACTCAACCAGATCGGCTCCTGTAGCCTTCAGCTTGGCGGCTTCGGCCACCACGGCCATAGTTGCCGAGATTTCAATACGGTTGACTCGATCACTGAACTGCTTGATTGCGGGTACGGTTGCCATTAAGGAGTCCCTCCACCTCTAAATTGTACTGGCATTGCCATGAAGTTTTTCGCGCATTTTCTTTTCCACAAGGTCCGGCACCAGTCCGCGGACGGAGCCACCCAGCTTGAAAATCTCTTTGACCAGGCGCGAGCTGAGATAAGAATACGTCTCTCCGGAAGCCATAAAAACGGTTTCCAATTGCGGCTGCAGCTTACGGTTCATCAGGGCCATCTGCAGCTCATATTCATAATCGCTGATAGCCCGGATGCCGCGCAGCACGGCCTTGGCATTTTGTTTCATTGCATAGTCAACGAGCAGGCCGTCGAAGCTGTCTACACGGACGTTAGGAAAATCTTTGACCATCTCCTGAAGCATCACCAGCCGCTCCGGCAGTGTAAACAGTGGATCCTTCTCAGAGTTGCGCAGGATGGCCACTATCAGCTCTTCAAAAATCTTGCTGCCCCGCTCGATCAAATCGAGATGGCCGTTGGTCGGCGGGTCAAATGAACCCGGATAGATGGCGCGAACAAAATTCATGGAGATTCTGGACTGAATTGAAATTCTATTATGGAAGGCACTCAGCCGTCAGCATTCTGCACTCAGCCCGCAAACATTTTGGACTAAGAAAACATTAGCGTGGGCAGGGTTGCACTTTCAAAATCGAGTTCGCTTTGCCCGACCTTCGATTCGTGTTTATTCGCGTGAATTCGTGGCTAAAATGGGCTTCAATCACCAACTTTGCCCACGATGCCGCATTCGTTAGCCCGAAAAGCCGAGCGGGCTGAATGAGTGCTGACTGCTGAGTGCTATCCAAAATACAATGCCAGTCTGGAGATTTATCCATGAAACTGCGCTTTATTGCTGGTGTGTGCCTTATCTTTACTTTCCTGCTGGAGTTCTGTTGCGCACAGCCGACTAACTCCGCTTCCCTGCCAAAAATCAGGACAGTTACGGCGTTCATCCGTTTGGATCGTGCCTCGTACCGCACTCAAGTGGAAAAGGCCCTTGTCTTTCTACGAGTGGCTAAAGCCGAACTCACTAAAGCAGGATATGAAGTGGAGACGATTCGGATCACCTCGCAGCCTTTTCCCGAGTACACCAAGGGACTCACGCCGGAGCAGGCGCTTGCTTTTTTCCACGACTACGATGCTCTGGCGCAAAAAGAGGGATTCACCCCAGACATTGGCCCGGCGATGATGAAGGACAACGATGACCCGGCGCAAGCCGATCTGCTGGCCCAGATCATCGCGACAACCCAGTCCATCAACGGCTTCATACTTGTCGCTGACGATGCCGGCATTCATTGGAAAGCAATTCAGGCAGCCGCAAGGATCAACAGGTATCTGGAGGAGCACACCACGCACAGCGAAGGTAATTTCCGCTTTGCGTCGGGCGCGTTTCCTCCGGCAATTGCTCCGTTCTATCCGGTCTCGTATACCACCGGCAGCGGACATGATTTTGCCATTGGCATGGAATCAGCCAATATCGCCCAGCAGGTGTTTTCCGCCTCCAATAAGGATTTCACGCAAGCGGGCGAGCAACTCACCGCAGCCTTGGCAACTGAAGCCCGCAAGGTAGAAGAGACCGCCCGCCGCCTGGAGACACAGACGAGTTGGAAATATCAGGGCATTGACCTGACTCCCGTTCCCTTGAAGGAGATCTCCATCGGAGCGGCCATGGAATCGCTCGTCCAGGGACCAATCGGGTCGCCGGGCAGTTTGTCGGCTGCGTTTTCAATTACCTCCGCGGTCCGCAAAGTTCCAGTGAAGCAAGCGGGGTATAGCGGCCTGATGCTTCCAGTGCTCGAGGATTCGGTGTTGGCGCAACGTTGGGAGTCGGGGGTCATCAGCAGAGACACATTGATGTCCTATTCATCGGTGTGCAGTACCGGACTGGACGCGATCCCTTTGCCCGGTGACATCTCCCAAAGAGAACTCGAAAACATCATCGCCGACATGGCCAGCCTGGCAGTAAAGTGGCACAAACCTCTTTCGGCGCGACTGCTGCCAGTGGCCGGAAAACATGCGGGCGAGATGACCGAGTTCGGGAGTCCATACCTGGTGAATATTCGAATACAAAAGTGAAGGCAGGAGTTAGAAGGCAGAAGGCAGGAGCCAGAAGCCCGCCAGAAATTGGAAGCCATATATTCTGCCCATCGAAACGTGAGTTCTTCTGTCTCCTGACTTCTGTCTCCTGTCTTCTGTCTCCTGTCTTCTGTCTCCCCCGATCAGAGCATTCCTTCCAGCCGGACGTAGCTCGCCTCCATGCCGCGTTCCATTCCTGTTGCAAGCATTTCGGCCCGCGTCTTGGCATCGGGTAGCGTCATGCGCACTGTCATCAACGTGCCTGTGCCGTCGGCATCGAACCTTGTTTCGACATGGTTGTCGGGCGTGGGATCCGGCAGGTGCATCCGCTCGACATGGACGATCCTGCTGTACGGCTCAAGTTCCAGAAATTCGCCGGTTAGGTGGAATCCACCACCCTTGCTATTGGTCCACTCGTAACGCATCTTGCCGCCAGGCTTGGCCTCATTAATACAGACCGGCATTGACCAGCCTTCGGGGCCGAGCATCCATTGTTGTACTATCTTCGGGTCAAGGTGGGCCCGGTACACAGCCTCCGGAGACGCGGCAAAGCGCCTCGTCACAATCACATGCGTATCTCCTTCGGTCTTCAACGTCAACTTGCTCATTGTTGTTCTCCTTTTTTCTGTTGTTCCATGCTGGCCAGAACCTGGTCGAGCCGGTCATAGTTCTTCTCGAGCGCTTTTCTCAGCATGGCGAGCCATTGGTCCATTGCTTCAACGCCCGCCTTTGCCAACCTGCGAGGACGCTTCGTGCCCTCGATGCGGCGAACCACCAGGCCGGCGTCTTCAAGCACTTTTAGGTGTTGCGAGATAGCCGGTTGCGTCATCTCGAACGGTGCTGCCAGTTCCATCACCGTAGCCTCTCCCTCGGCGAGACGGGCCAGAATTGCCCGGCGCGTTGGGTCTGACAAGGCTGAGAAGGCAGCATCAAGATTCAGGCCAATTTCCATAAGTAATAACTTATATAAGTTATTACTTATTGTCAAATGCAATTTTCTTGACTTGTTTTATATCATTGTGATATCATTTCGATAACAGTCTAAGACTGTGAAGGAAACTAAAACTATGGAAGGCAAAAAAACTACAACCTCTACGGAGCGGGATATCCGTGTTCAGAATGGCTGGGTGATGTTGGTCTTTCTGATCGGATTTGTCTTGGGCGATATCTGGCTTTTAATTTTTTCCATTGTGGACGGAGTAAAGTCGACAGGCGCGCCTCATATTGAGCTGCTGATCCTGTCTGCTCTCCTGCTGCCACTGTGCATCATCCTGATGACCGGATTCTTTACGCTGCAACCCAATGAAGCCAGGGTCCTGGTCCTGTTCGGCGCGTATAAGGGTACGGTACGCAGCAGCGGTTTCCATTGGGGGAATCCGTTTTACAGCAACGGTCCGGTGCAGTTCCGTACGCTGCAGGAACGCGTAGCGGCTGCCAAAGCCGCAGCCACGGCGCCTGCGCCTATGCAAAAGACGCTGGGAAGGAACAAAATCTCGCTGCGCGCTCGCAACTTCAATGGAGAGAAGCTCAAGGTCAACGATAAGCGCGGCAATCCCGTCGAAATCGCAGCCGTAGTGGTGTGGCGCATTGAGGACTCCGCGCAAGCCATGTTCGATGTTGACAACTATGAAAATTACGTGCGCGTTCAAAGCGAGTCCGCGCTACGTCATCTTGCCAGCCGGTATGCTTACGATCACGGTGAAGACAGCGGGGAGGACAACGAAATCACCTTGCGCAGCAACGTTGAAGAAGTGTCGCAAGCCTTGCGCGCCGAACTGCAAGAGCGGCTGGCCAAGGCCGGTGTCAGGGTCGATGAGGCCCGGCTCACTCACCTGGCATATGCGCCGGAAATTGCCCAGGCGATGCTGCGGCGCCAACAGGCCGAAGCAGTGATCGCGGCACGCAAGAAGATCGTTTTTGGCGCGGTCAGCATGGTGGACATGGCGCTCAAAGAGCTGGCGGCAAAACAGGTCGTGCAGCTTGACGACGAGCGCCGGGCCTCAATGGTGAGCAATCTGATGGTCGTGCTCTGCGGTGAATCGGAAGTCCACCCTGTCGTCAATACGGGCACTCTCTACACCTAACGGACGATTCATGGCAGAACGAAAATCTTTTCTGTTGCGCATCGATCCTGCGCTCTGGGCTGACCTGGAGGCCTGGGCGCAGGACGAACTGCGCAGCATCAACGGCCAGATCGAATACCTCCTGCGACAGGCAGTGCAGAAGCGCAAGGGACGTCCTGCTCCGGAAGAGCCGCTGCAATCCTGAGCACTCAGCAATTAGCATTCAGCATTCAGCCCGCGAACATCCTGGGCTAGAGGGAATACAGCATCGCCGGCATGGTTGTGGGCTGAATGCTGAGAAACGTGAGCAAAATATCAATTGACTGTCGACAGAGCTCGAAACGGCCTGACTGCCTTCCTGATTCGTGTTCATTCGCGTGTATTCGTGGCTGAAAAAAGGTTCCAACACTAACCATGCTCACGATTATGTATTCCTTTAGCCGAAACGGTTTGTGGGCTGAATGCTGAGCGCTGACGGCTGAGTGCTATCGTGTTTGCGACACTACAGGCACTTCAACGTTGGCAACAAGTTGTAGCGGCAAAGACAACCAGAATGTTGAGCCTTGCCCTGCCTGGCTGCTCACGCCGATTGATCCATCCATAAGCTCGACCAGCCGTTTGGAAATAGCCAGTCCCAGCCCTGTGCCACCATACCTGCGTGTGGTGGAAGCATCTGCCTGGGTAAATTTCCGGAAAAGAAGTCCAATCTTTTCTTGGGCGATGCCGATCCCGGTATCAATGACAGAAATCTTCATGCGCGCGGCATTCTGGTCCCGTTGTTCACACTCGACCACAATCAGAACATGTCCTTTTTGCGTGAACTTGATGGCATTGCCAACCAGATTCGTGATCACCTGCCGTATGCGGTTCGCATCGGAGACAAACTCGCGAGGCAGCTCTAGCGGATATTGAATGATAACCTTCAGCCCCTTCTCTTCGGCCCAAGGCGTCAACATGCTGGCAATCTCTTCGATCCCAACCCGCAGGTCAAAAGGATAGGACTCAATGGTCAGTTTGCCGGCTTCGATCTTCGAGAAATCCAGAATATCGTTGATTACCGTGAGCAGGGCTTGGCCGGATTTGCAGACCGTTTCGGCGTATTCGCGCTGCTCAGAAGTCAACTGGGTTTCGAGCAGCAGTTCTGTCATGCCGATCACGCCGTTCATTGGAGTGCGAATTTCGTGGCTCATGTTGGCCAGAAAATCACTCTTGGCGCGGTTAGCTGATTCGGCAGCCTCTTTAGCCCGGTTGAGTTCTTCCTCAGCCTGTTTGCGGGTCCGCACGTCGGCCAGGATGCGTTCAAAATTGGTGCCCAAGGTAAACGAGAAGACAACCACAGCGGCCAGAAAAATGGCGGCATAGACCCCTACAAAAAACGTCGCCTGAGTCAAAGTCCTGTTTAATTCGTTCAGCGGAATCGTTGCACCCCGAGGCGTCGTCAATGACGACATGAAAATATGACCAGCGGTTACCCCGGAGGCGATCATGGCCAGAAAAACCAGGATGAAGACCGCAAGGTAAAACTTAACGTTCACCGATTGGCGGGAAGCTACCGGAATTTGCGACGCCAGCCATCGCTGCACCGGAACATGAGCCAGGAACAGCAGAGGACCCACCACGAAGACAATTTGCAGGGAGTCGCCAATCACCCATCCCTGCCAAACCGCCTGGGCCTTGGAGAATGGTTCTCCGCGGCTATAGCTCCACAGCATAGCGCCTACTGACGATGTTGAAGTTGCAATGAAGGTAAGCACCGCGAAGCGCACTGCATCCCGCCACTTCCGCAACCCCGGTGATATTTCGAGCATGGCGGCAGAAATCCAAAGCACGGTCAGGGTGATGGGCGTCGAAAGGCTGAAAATGGCGGCCACCGGCAGCGGCATGATACGCAAGGCGAGAATGAAGCTGGTGATATACGCAGGAACAATGCCCCAAAAAGGTCCGAGCCAAAAAGTCAACAACACACAGAGGGTCAGCGGCGGATAAAAGCTGACATCTGTCGTCAAGGGACCAAGCCTCACGGGAATCCCGTTCCAGGTCGTCGTCGCCAGGCCTGCCAGAACCGAAATCGCACATAGGCCTGCCCAAAGTATCAATATCTTGAGCGTGCCCCTGGCACCTGCTGTACGGATGAGGTCCTGCGGATGCCACCAACGAAGGGTCGAGTCAACGTAAGAACCCAGGTTCGCTGATGTCCTTTCATTGATGTCTGTGGAACCCATGATTACAAATGGCCTTTCATACCTCTCCCTGGAGGAGGCCATCGTAGGCGAGAGAGACTACATGCCTTATCGGCAATTCTTAAATAGTTTTAAGAGCTGCCTCAAAAGTATCATTTTGCGGCTAAGCTGAAAAAGAAAAATTAATGAATTTATCTGTAGGTAAAAATGTGGCTCTACTAAAAGCTTTAATGATTGTGATTGGTTCCCTGTGGAGTCTGCCAAGGTCCATTAAGTCCACCACGTCCACGAATTTTTCCAATCTACAACAATCCAAACACCACAACGCTATTGGTCGTGCCCACATAGACTTTGCCGCGGGCTACCATCGGCGTAATGAACTTGTTGCCTGGACCAAATTGATCCCGCCCTCCAGCGGCCTGGTTGCTGTTGTAGAGTTCATTGGCAAGATTGGCAGCGTCATAAGCGTGGAGGACGGCAGGTGCTCCATTCTCCACAGCCCACAAGATACCGTTGCTGGAGCCGTTCGCCGAAATGCTGGGCGTTGATCCAGGGTAAGGAAAGCTGGAAGGTGTACTGGAAGAGGGAGTCGATGGCACCAGAGCACTCGACAGGCGAAAAGCCCTGATCGGATTGCCTACTGCGCCGAAATAGATGGCGCCATTAAAATACGCGGGCATTGAAAACACTGCGCCGCCCAAAACGCCCGAAACTGCCTGATACGCAGCGCTGTTGTTCGCGGGGTTAAATTTGCCCATGCTGTCGCGGTTGACCACATAAATGATTGCATCCTTGCCTGCTCCCACTGCCAGGTGGACCGTTTTGCCGCTGGCGTCCATCTGGTCGGGCAACACCAACGCGCCTCCAGACCCCAGGTCCTGATCGACCGAATTCTCGGCAACTACATTGAACGGCGCAAAGTAGTCGGCAACAGCCAGCGAGTGACTATTTGTCGAGATCTTCAGGAAAGAATTGCCGAAGTTGCCCTGACTCGGGAAGCCGCCGGCATTCATCGTGGTGTCAAAAGTTCCATTGCCTTGAAGAGCAAAGATGTTTCCATTAGCATCGGCCGCCGGTGCTGTGCCGCTGTTCCAGAAGGCCCCATCATTGCCGTTGGGAGTCAGATTCAAAACGCTCACCTGCGACAGGCTATTCTGGTCATAACCCATGATCCATCCGGTATAGGGACGGATATCGCAGTGCGAAGACCATGAGGTGTAGACCATACCATTCATCAGCAGGAGTCCGGGGCGCTCCTTGTATTGTCCTGGATCAAAGATGACTATGCCGCCACTGCTGTTGTCGCCGGTACCCGGGAATGAAGCTTGAATGTCGCTGGGACCGCCAAACATCTCTGCTCCAGTTGCCAGATTCAATGCATGGAGCCGCTGGAAGTATTGTCCTCCGCCTGATTTGCTCATCGCTACAACGTAGATCGTCCCATTTGCGCCGGCGCCGCGGTCGATCACGGGCGTAGCGGTGACGCCGATTTCGGGTGTTACCTGCCCACAACCGTGATTGTCTGAGGTTGTTTCGCCTGGCTGGAGCATCGAGACATGCCAGATCGGGGAGCCATTATCAGCGTCAAAGGCATACACGCTGCCGTGCTCAGTGGCAACGATGAGCAGGTTGTGGGCCGCGCCTCCTGGAATGCTCACATTGGTTGCGTAAAGAGGTTCTGCATCCACCTTGCCGTCCACGGCGATGGTAAGAAGCTTGCCAAAGGTGTTCATATTCACGTTGGCAGGCGTGAGGATGGACTCATTGAGGTTCTGCCCGGTACGCGCATTGTCGTTGTGAAAGGTAAGGACGTCTTCGCTGGGTGTGGAAGGCGGGGAGGGTGGCGATGATGACGACTGCATGTTGTTCATCACAGAATGGCTGCCGCCACAGCCGGCCACGATAGCCCAAATGACTATTAGCGTGACCGTGACACCTGGAATAGCTCGCGCCTTGTGAATCTGGAAAAACAATTCCTTCATGATCCAACTCTCTGTAGCAGTATTGGGTCAAATTGATTTGCTGTATGGAAGCAAACACATGTCGCCCTTCCGGGCTCATCTTAATTTTTTATGGTTTCCCAGATCAGAGTACCACCCTCAATACTTATTGGCGCATGAGAAACGAGAATCCGTCGAACATGTACTCCCGCTTTCCATTTTTGGGCGATGAGCCGATCTTGCCGCTACGTACTTCCCGCATCGCGGTCAGGACTTTTGCCAAATAATGTGGATCAGCGACAGGAACGTTGTGAGAGGGCAAGAGAAGATGAAGGCGCGGAGCCAGCCTGGCCAGCCTTTCCATCGAAGCTTCATAAGCATCGAGATCGGTTTCAGGCCGGTAAAGATAAATCGGGCCGTTGTAAAAAGAATCTCCAGTCAGTAGAAGGCCATTCTTCGCGTCCAGCAGAGCGATGGAATCAGGTGTATGTCCGGGGGTAGCAATCACGTCGAGTGTACGTCCGCCCAGATCAATCTTGTCGCCATCATGCAGCCAGTGCGTGATGTGGAATGGCTTGGTTGAGTAAGAACTGGCATCAAAACCCGCTGGAAGGCCGCCGCACAGTTCCCCCGGAGCAATTTCCGCCTGCGCATCTGTTTTCGATCCCTTGGCATTGGCGCGGGTGAACTCGGTATCCATTCCGTAGATATCGCTGAACCGCCAGTTGTCACCGACATGATCGTTGTGAGTATGAGAATTGATCACGCTGACCGGCAGTTTGGTCAATCGGTCTACAACATTCTTGATATTGCTGATGCCCATTCCGGTATCGAACAGCAGTCCTTTGTTTGATCCAAGCAACAGATAAGAGATCACCTCCTCAGACTGATGCGGTTCGTAGATGGCAAACACCCCCGGACGGACTCGATACACTTCGAACCATTTATCTGGCTGATTGACGATTTGCAATTTGGAGTACTCCGGCCGCGGAAGCTTCCGGCACCACTCCGGCTTGCCGGCTTGCGCGTTGGCGTATGGGAGGCAAGACATTATCGATAAAACGCAAAGGATGACCCACTGATGGCACGTCATGGCGGCCATCAGTGTAAATGAGCGACGGCTATGGGAAATAAGTCATCCTGCCAGACGGCTGTTAACGTGGGATGCCCCATTCTTCGTACGACGAGGTGCTTCGAAATCACGTTTTTCTCGCAAATTCTAGATCGCACTCAACTGCCCAAATCCCTTTCTGCGGTTTCTGCGTACTCTGCGGTTGAGTAGCTTGACCTTCTCCGCGTCGTAGCCTGCCCTCGAGCGTAGTGAAGATTCGTGCTTATTCGCGTGTATTCGTGGCTGAATGGGTTCCAACTCTAACCGTGCCCACGAAGCTGCTTCCCTTCAGCCCAAAAAGCCGAGCGGGCTGAATGCTGATTGCTGAGTGCTGAATACTTCAAAAGCTAAACCTGATCCCCAATTGCGCCGAGAATGGAATCCCTACGGTTGTGCCGGGGCCAAAGAAGTCTCCCAAAGCGCCTCCGGGCAAGCGCAGGTCTTTGAGGCTGCGGATGGGGCGCGTGGCGCTGCAATCCGTGTTGAGACAGATGTCGGTAACGTTGCCGGCTGCTACTTCACTTTGCGGCACGTTAAGGGCTCCTATATCGCCAACAAAGTTGTTACCGGGATTTTGCCGGTTGAGCAAATTGAAGAACTCCACGAAGGGTTTGAGTGTCATACGCTCGTTGAGTTTGAAAGCCCGACTGACGCGCAGATCGACCTGGGCGAAGGGAACGCCGCGAAAGACGTCCAGTCCGGTTTGCTGTCCATTGACTACGGCACGGTCGTTTTTGACGCCATCACCATTGATATCCACCCCAGTAGTGAGTGTGAACGGCCGCGCGCTCTCGAATTGTGAGAGTGTATTCAATTCAAATTTCCATGGCAGTTGAACCGTCCCGGCCAGAACGAAACGGTGGCGCACGTCTTCTCCTGAGGGTCCGTGGTCGCCCGGACCAAAGGGATTGTTCACGTTGGAGACGCCATTGACATAATCGAAAAGCTCGCCGACCACCGCTCCCCAGGTTGTAGCATGGGCCCAAGTGTAGTGGGCCGTGAGTTCAAAACGGCTGGAGAGCCGGTGGGTCACGCCGAATGACGCGCCGTCGTAGCGCGAGCGATTGTCGGTCCTGAAAACTGAAATGTTAGGAGCGGTGCTCGGCAAGGTGCCGTTGAGGGCAAGCGCCGGATCGTTGGCCACATATTCATACCGCCGGTATTGATGCACGCCCTGGTGATGCTCGTAATTGAAATTCAAGCGCCAGGTTTTGCTCAAAGCGTGCTCAATACCGGCGCTGGCTTGCAGGTCATAGGGCGAGTGGTAGTGGGGATCGATGATAGCCCCCTGATCCCCCGCGGCCAATAGTCCTGCAGGCCCTGGCTCCACAGCGCGGAGGGCATCGACCCAGCCATTTTGGGCAAGGTCGTTGAAATAGAGACCGGCGCCTGCACGGATCACGGTATCTCCGTCACTCCCTGGTGAATATGCAAATCCCAGGCGCGGAGAGATCGCGCCGCGATAGTCATGGGGAACGCCCATGGGCAGCGGCAAGCCCTGCGCGGCAATGGTCAGGACTGCCGGATTCTGTCTCTGGTTGCCGCCGTTGGAATCAAAAAGGCCGAACGTCGTGTCGTAGCGCAGGCCATAATTCACGGTAAAGTTTGGCCGGATGCTCCACGAATCCTGCGCATAGAAACCCAGCCGCTGTACGTTCTGGGAGAATCTTCCGCCTCCCGCAGGTCGATCGGTAATCGTAGCCAACGGATTGCCTGCTCCATCCACCGGGCAGGCGTTCCTATCAGGAGGCGTGAGCGCTGGATCACAAGTGAAGAAAGGAGCCAGACTCTGGCCGCTGCTCACCAGATCACCTGGGTTCAACGACGCAAATTGAATCAGCCGCTCGGCCTTGTCTGCAAGTCTGCCACTCAATACCGGTTCATGGATGAAATTGACACCGAACTTGGATGCATGTCTTCCCGATGAGTGCGCGACATCGTAGCGAAACTGATATTTCTCCTGATCACGGTTGATGGGAAATGCAGTGATGGGCGTGACAAGCTGGTTGTCGCCAAATGTTTCAAAGCCGGAGGTAGTGCGAAAATTGGAGCTGAACGGGAAAGCCAGTGCAAAGCCGAGGTGCGAATTGAGCTCTTTCACGTGATTAAAGCTATTGAACTGAAAAACGAAGTTGCCGATCCATGTGGGCGTGAATTCAAATTCGTGGTTGAGCAGCAGGCTGTAATAGTGCGAGGTGGTCGTAGCTCCCGCGGAAGGCAAAGCGCCCTGCTGCAACAGGTCATTCTCAGTTCTGTTGAGATCAAACGCTCCCCGCAAAAACCAGTGCGAACGGTCGGATTGCGCGAAATCCAGGCGGGTTGTGAACAAGGTATTGCGAAACGGTCTATTCACAGAGGAGGGCACAGCAATGGCGCTCACCCCCGGAATTTGCCCTGCGGATGCCAATTGGCTGAGCGCATGGAACTCGCCCAGGCTCAGGTGGTTGTAGGCAATACTGGCATTTTCATGGATATATTCCAAAGAGGAAAAAAACCACAGTTTATTTTTGACGATAGGGCCACCCACTGTGCCGGCATAATTTCCGCGCGAGAATGGCTGCTGCGGATCGGGCTCCGGATTATCAAGTGGGTTGCGGGCGTTCAAGTTCTTGTCGCGGTAATAAACGGCGGCACTGCCATGCCATTGATCTGTACCCCGGCGGGTGCTGATGATCACGGAACCGCCGTTGGTACGCGAGGTATCGGCATCAAACTGTGCCGTCCGGACGGTAAATTCCTGCATCGCGTCGGGCGAGTAGTTTTGCAGGAAGCCGCCGATGTAATCATCGTTGTTATCGCCGCCGTCGACGGAGAGGTCAACATTCAATCCTGAGCTTCCGCCAAACGATACAGCCGTAATGCGGGCCTTCGTAGGATCGGAAGGCTCAACGGGCTGCGTCATTGGAGCCAGGTAAGCAATGTTGGCGAAGGTCCTCGCCGCTAGCGGAATCTCCTCGAGGTCACGCGCTCCAATGGTCGTCTTGATGACGCTATTGGTGGTTTCAATGGGCTGTGCCGTAAGTGAATCGCTTGCGCCTTCGACGGCGACTGTCTCCTTGGCCGGCGCGATCTGGAGTTTCATCTTCAGTGTTGCGGTTGAAGCTACAGCCACCTCCACAAGGCCCGTCTGCGGTGCAAAGCCGGGCGCTTCAACTCTGATCTCATAGGTTCCAGGAGATAAAGATTCAAGCCTGAACTCTCCCTGGCTGCCGGTTTGAATCGTGCGAACCAAATTGAAACCCTTGGCTGACGCTATAACCGTAGCGCCAGGAACCCGCGCGCCGGACGTATCGACGACTGTGCCAACTAATGAGCCTTCGGGGCTTTGGCTATAAGAAAAAATGCACGACAGGAAAATCAGAATAAGTATGCCTGCAAAACGTTGGAACACAGATGGCCTCATTCGATAAGTTGGCGGAGCGCTTGAAAACGTTTGATTGTATCTGCTTGCCGTAATTACTACTCGGGGTAGTAGCGTTCGCAAAAACGACGTAGCCTGACGGTGGATCAACACGGTACACGGGGTGGTTTGCTGTGGGTGTGATAAAAGTGCGAGTCAAATTCGAGCTGGGGGATGGTTTCGGTGGTTAGCCGCGAAGATCGATACTGAACAAATCAAAGTTCGAATCCCGCAATCCCCGATTTAATCCCGACATACCGTTCACTCAATAGTTGTTGTTTAATTTGACAAACTAAGATTATTCGTATATTATTCGCTTTGTAGGTTTCCTAACACGTCGTCATTCGCGGGGACGTTAACTTCCGTGGCTCATTTCTTCAGGATGGCGTAGCTTTACCCAAAATCTACCAGCAAACAGATCACCCCAACTTCATGCCTATTTCTGTCTCGTATAACCAGCACAGCCACTCTCTCCGACCCGATAAAAAACCTGCACTGAGGCCACCGAAGTGGCCCCCCCACCCCTTGTTTAACTTTAACCAACTTTAAACCAACATTTGTCTAATTCTCAGACGCTGCACCTGCTACAGGCTGCTACCAGGGAATGGATGGAATTGCGGATGGAAACCCTTCAAATTCAATTACTTCGGCTCAAAATCTTGATATATTAGTGGCGGCGTGGCGGCTGTGGCGGGTAGTTTTCACTGCTGAGAGCCTCCCCAATTGTGCCAATCCAGGTTGGAGCATCGCATGAGAGGGTACAGAGTCTTTCAGGATATCTACCCCTCACCCCTATACTAACTTTTAACTAACTTAGACTAACTTTTATCCAATTCTTGGACTGGTTTCTTGTTATCAAAATGCATGATTAGGTTGATCTATGCAAGCGCGCGAAAAAACAAATAAATGGCTCGACTCTATATCTCGGAACCCCGGTGCTGAACTCCGGTTGTTTTGTTTTCCTTATGCGGGCGGCTCAACCGCCATTTTTTCGTCCTGGTGGCGGAGCTTACCGAGTTTTGTGCAGGTCGTTTCCATCCAACTTCCAGGCCGAGGCAATCGCATCTCTGAAAAACCTTGGCGGAAGATTGATCAGCTTGCTGATGCCATTACTCAAGACTTGCTTCCTGTTTTTGAAGAGAAGCCATTCGCATTTTATGGCCACAGCATGGGTGCAACTCTCGGTTTCGAAGTCGCTAGAAGATTGGCGAAGCGCAGTGCAATACAGCCGGAATTCCTTCTGATCTCCGGCCGGCGCGCGCCTCATTTACCGGATGACGACCCCCCAACCTACAACCTGCCGAGGGACGAGTTCGTTGAAGATTTGAAGCGCCTGAATGGCACGCCCAAAGAAGTACTCGAATCTGCGGAGCTGATGGAATTGATGGAACCGGTGTTGAGAGCCGACTTTGAGGCTGTTCAGACCTACCAATACCTGCCTTCAACACCGCTGGAAGTCCCGTTCGTCGTAATGGGAGGCGTGGACGACACGGATGTGAAGCGTGAATACCTCGAAGGATGGCGGATGCATACTTCGTCGGTTTACTCTTTGACCATGTTTCCCGGAGGTCATTTCTTTGTGCATTCGCACAAGGAGTTGGTCTTAAAATTCCTGTCGAAGACTCTTACCGATCTCTGGCAGGTACGTAGAACAAGAAACCGCGTATCAAGTCCATAAATATCTATTGGGGCATATTAGCGCCCGGCGGGATTGACCACACATCCACGATTCGTCCGTGTGGCGGCCCAGTCTTTACTTGGATTCTGGTGCTGTCGATGCCCTTTGACTTGGTGAGATAGTTCATCGCGTTTTGAGCGCGCTGATTGGCCAGGCGGGGTGTTTCTTTCTCATCGGCAGAACCGGAGAGCAACACAACGCTGCGTGGCTCCTGTTGAGCCTTCAAGGCGACATCATCTAAAACGGCTTTGGCCCGATTGTCGACGTAAGCGCTGTTAGGCTTGAATTCGAGTTGGCTGAGTCTTTGCGCTGTGGGGAGAGGAGCAGGAGCAGGCTCGACATTCACAGTGGCCACTGCGAAAGAACTCATGTCGCGATCATCGGTCGCGGTAGCTCGAACTGCGATTGGTCCAGCATTGGCATCGGTGGTATCAAGAGTAGCCCGATTGTTGCCGGGAGTTAAACGTCCTCCATTGGAGTTGAACCTGATGGTGATGGGCCGGTTATCAGGACTGCTGGCATTGCAGGAAATGGTTGTGCTCTCTCCTACGCGAACGCTGTTGGGCGAGGCGGAACAGCTTATGACCGGAGCATTGGGCGCGGCTGCCGGAGCAGCTTCAGCGGGAGCTTCGGTCGCTGCTGCTGCGGGCGGAGCTTCGGTTTCATCCATGAGTTCCACGCCATCGCCTACATGGATGTCTTCGAGGGCGGTTACGATCATGGCAGTCGCCGTCCGCGGGTGTACTTGCAGCACGACCATATCTCCCAGAGTGCGCCGGGGAAGTTGCTTGATGATTTCTTTGCTCACTTTGGGCGAGTTCTTATGCATCGTGTCTTCACTAAACGAGGCTTTGGCTGACAGACCGGCTTCAAAGTCGTGATAGGTGTAGTCATATGTGCGGGTAGCCCGCAGATAGTCGCCCACCTTCAGGCCTTTGTCAGCGCCGATATTCAGGTAAACCTTGTATTTTGAACCGACGAAGATGTCGAATTCGTTGGCCAGGATGATACGCCCGGTGGGTTTACCATTGGGGACAGCAAAGCGATCCAGCGCAATATTGCGAAGCACAGGCCTTTCTCTCTCCACAAAAGGAACGGCAATGTCCCCGGGGATCGTTTCTCCACAGGCCAGTTCCATTTGGGCGATGCCTACGTTACGTTGCACATTGATGACTCGGGCGTAGCCCCGCTCAAAATAAGCCTCGCCGTATGCCTTCACCGTGGTCTTTTGGCCCTTGTAGCCTTCGTAATGGTTGGGGTCTTTTACATGACGGATGATTTGCAGCCTGTCACCCTCTTTCAAGCCCGCGCCGTAGATATACACCGAGTCTTTGGTACTGGCATACTTGGTCTGGTCCGGGGTCATCCATCCGCCGACCACGAAATGGTTCTCGGGCACTTTCTCGTTGGTGACGTACCCGGCACAATAAATGTCCGATAGGGTAGGCACATTGGCAGGCTGGCTTCGGTTGGCTTTGGCCACCTGCACCCCTCCCTGAGGAGGGGTTGGCTGCGTACCTTGTCCAACGCCAAGCACCACACCCAGACTCAAAAATGCCAGCAAAGCCAACGGGACTCTTTTCATTTCCTTCCCTCCTGCATGGGGGACACAAATGCGCCCTTGAACGCACAAGTTCCTGGTTGGAACGTAGCAGAGGCCCGGAAGACGGGTCAACTAAACTCTTATTTACTTAGGAGATACGCCTGGGTACAGAAGTGCATTTCACCCTTGCATTCTGAGCTTGCATCTGTGAAGTTCGGTCTCGTATGATCACGGTTTTGTCAACATGAGCGGGATTTCGGCATCTTATACACCCCGGTTCTTGCCGGCCAGGTTGCCCCGCGTTTGCGTGGCAATCGCGGCCGCCAATCCCCTTGATATGGTGGAAAAAGCCGATGCGATAGTGCGTGATAACCCCTTTATTGAGTTCAGGTTAGACTACCTTTCGAAGCCCGCCCTGGCGCTGCCCAAAATTAAGGCATTTGTTGAATATCACCCCGAAGCTCTGATCGTGGCTACCTGCCGGCGGGCTGCCAATGGGGGTAAGTTCAGGGGTTCGATCGCTACCGAAATCGATATTCTGATAAAAGCTGCCAACCAGGGCTGTCACCTTGTCGACGTGGAACTTGAAACGGCGGCACGGCTCAAGCCCGGAGACTTCACCCGGCTGCGGCGCTCCGCTAACCTGATCCTTTCCTACCATGACTTCCGCTCCACCAGGAAGCTGGAAGAGGTTTTTGCCAGGATGAAGCAATATCCTGCCGATTTCATCAAGATTGTGAGCACGGCAAGTTCGCTCTATGACAACGTGGTCATGATGAAGTTTCTGGAGCAGCATAGCCATTCAGACTCCCTCATCGGCCTCTGTATGGGTGAGCAGGGTATTATCAGCCGCGTGCTTGCAGTCCGCGCCGGCAGCCAATTTACCTTTGCCGCTGCTAACCCAGGCGAAGAAACTGCTCCCGGCCAGGTCGCGGCGCGCACCTTGCGGGAGACCTACCGCATCGAGCAGGTCGATGCCGCCACCCGTGTCTATGGCGTGGCTGGCGACCCGATTGCGCATTCGCTCTCCCCGGCCATGCTCAACGCAGCTTTTCGGCGGGAAAACGTGAATGCCGTGTATCTGGCGCTCCATGCCAAGTCTTTGGACGATCTTTTGGCCTGCGTGCGGGACATACCGATTCATGGCCTGAGCGTGACCATGCCCTATAAGGAAGACATCATCAAGCACCTGGACAAGACCGACGTGCTTACCGCTAAGATCGGCGCCTGTAACACCGTAGTACGCTCCCAGGATGGCAAATTGTATGGCTTCAACACCGATGTAGCCGGCGTGGTTCGCCCGCTGGAACAACGCATCCATCTTCAGGGGGCCAAGATATTGATCTTGGGCGCCGGAGGGGCGGCGCGCGCAGCCGCATTTGGTTTGAAGGAACGTGGTGCTGACATTTCGATTCTGAACCGTACTTCAGGCCCGGCCCAGAAGCTGGCCAAGCAGGTTAAGGCCAAAGTGGTCAACCGCAGCCTGCTGAAGAAGCTGGAGTACGATGTCATTATCAATGCCACTCCCGTGGGCATGGTGGGCAACAGGGATCCGTTGCCGATCTCCGAACCGGAATTCAAAGCTAAATACTTTTTTGAGATGGTATACACGCCGGCAGAAACCAAAATGGTGAAAATTGCGCGTGCTCGGGGACTGCATGTCATTCTTGGCTCCGAGATGTTTGTGCAACAAGGCGCTCGCCAATTTGAAACCTGGACCGGCAAACCCGCTCCGGTCCAGGAAATGCAGCGGGTCGTTGAATACACCCTGGCGCAGCGAGCAAAGGCCGAAAACGGTCCGAAAGCCAAGTAGAATTCCCACTTGGGCGCTCCAACCTACGGTCATGGACATTCACCAGCTTGAACTCTTTCTCGCCGTCATGGATTCCGCCAGCGTGACTAAGGCTGCCGCCCGAATGCGGCTCTCGCCCGGTGCAATCAGCATCCAACTTCACGCGTTGGCCGATGAGCTGCATACAGAGTTGTTTCGGCGGAGCGGAAAACGGCTGCTGCCCACGCCTTCAGCGGTTCGACTGGCAGAGCTTTCAAACGCGCTGGTCCGGCAGGTCGCGCAGATCCGCCAGCATTTTGAAAATGATCCGGTCAGAGACAGGAGACCCTTCCACTTTGCTACGGGCGTCACCACGCTCATTTACCGGCTGGGCCCAACGTTACGAAAGGTACGCAAGCAGTTTCCCCAGGCTGAAATTCAAGTCACGGTAGCGGTCACGGAGCAGATCGTCACAGGATTGTTGGAAGGGAAGTATGACCTGGGGTTGATTTCTCTGCCGGTTTCTGAAGAGCAACTCTCCATCATGCCGCTCTTTGAAGAAGAACTGCTGGTGCTGCGGCCTTCAACTACAGTCGTGCGGGGCGGCCATGTCGGCTCCATTTCAACCTCTGACCTCAGCGGGGTGCCTTTTTTGCTGTACCCCAAACAGAGCAATATGCGGGCCATCATCGATCAGTTCTTCCGCGAGATTGGGCTTACCCCAAGAGTAGTGATGGAGGCGGATGATACCGAGGCCATCAAGCGATTGGTAGAGGCCGGATTTGGTTACTCCATTCTTCCCGAGCACGCGCTGCGGGGGCGGCAGAGGTTCTACCATACCTTGAGAATACGCAAGCACCGTTTGATGAGAAGCCAGGCCCTTGCCATGGCGCGCAGCCAATATCCCCGGCGATTGACCGAAGCCGTTGCGAATTTTCTGCTGGCTGAATTGGGGACCTATAGGGAATCCACAATACCGCCGAAATAAACTCAATGTAGCAGCTTATCTCGCTATGGTATGATGTAGCCATCATGATGGCACGAACTCAGATTACGCTTGAAAATGAGATGCAGCGGCGTGCCCGCCGGCGCGCTAGTGATCTCGGCGTATCTCTCGCAGAATATGTCCGCCGTCTTGTTGCACGTGATCTTGCCCGCCCGGAAGCCGCTGCCAACGTAGATCGCGTTTTCGATCTCGGCGACTCCGGCGGTTCAAACATTGCAAAGGACAAGGATTCGATGATTGCTGAAGCTTTTCATTCCTCTCGCAGAAAAGCTCAACGCAGATCCTCCGTTAAATGAGCCTCTTTGTTGATACATCGATTTGGTATGCAGCAGCGGACTCTTCCGATCGCAGCAACGTGCGCGCCAAAGCCATTCTCAAGTCTGGTGAAGCGTTGGTTACCTCCGATCACGTCTTGGTCGAGACGTGGACGTTGCTTCATCACAGACTTCATCGCGAAGCCGCAGAGCAATTTTGGGATGGCCTGCGGAGCAGGATAGCCATCATTGAGCCGGTTGGTTTGGCGGATTTGGAGGCTGCCTGGGATATTGGTCTTTCCTGGCGCGACCAGGACTTTTCTATCGTCGATCGCACCAGCTTCGCGGTCATGCGGCGACTGGGTATTGAGCGGGTCGCCTCCCTGGACGAGCACTTTGCTATATTTCGCTTCGGCCCAAAACGCCGCCAGTCCTTTACTCTAGTGCAATAGAAGGCGACTACCGGTCTCAGCAGATGTCTTCAGAGAAGCTGATGGTTCCGGCAAATCCAGGCGCAAGAACGTCCGGGCATTGTGAAAGCAGATGTTCTCGATCATGGGACCGGTTAGGGGCTCGCGATCGGGAATGAGGCCATCTTCAACGTCTTGCCCGACCAGGTTGCACAGCACCCGGCGGAAATATTCATGGCGTGGATACGACATGAAAGACCGTGAGTCCGTGATCATGCCAATGAACCGCGAGAGCAAACCGGTATTCGAGAGGGCGTTGAGTTGCTGTTCGATGCCTTCTTTCTGGTCGAGAAACCACCAGGCGCTGCCGAGCTGGATCGTCGCCGGTTGTCCGCTGTGGTGAAAGTTGCCGGTCATGGTGGCAAAGGCGTAGTTATCCTTGGGATTCACGTTATAGAGGATCATTCGGGGCAGGGCATTTTCCTGGTGGAGACGCCCAAGATAAGCACCCAGTGTAGCTGACTGAGGCCAGTCGCCCATGGAATCGAAGCCTGTATCAGGTCCCAGCTCTTGCAACGAACGCTGGTTTACATTGCGTTGAGCGCCCAGGTGAAGCTGCTTTGTCCAATCCTTGGCCTGATCCAGGCTGCCGAAAAACAGCATCATGAAGGCGGCAAACTTGGAATGCTGCTCATCATTGGCGGATTGTCCCGCGCGGGCGCGACTGAAAATATCATGGGCCACAGACTGCGAGCACAAATCTGCATAGCAGTGATCCATGCCGTGGTCAGATAGACGGCAACCAGCCTGATGAAAGGCTTCGTGACGCTGCTGCAGGGCATCGAGGAAATTGTTGAAGTTACTGATTTCCACGTTGGCTGCTGCGCTCAGGCGGTCGACCCAGCGGTTAAAGCTCTCGGCATCACGCACGTTCAAGGCACGGTCCGGCCGGAACGTGGGCAAGACCCTGATTTCAAAATCGGAAGCCGCCAGCCGGCGATGAGCGGCGAGGCTATCCGTGGGATCATCGGTGGTGCAAACCGCACGGACATCAAACCGCCGCAAGATGCCCTGTGCGGTCAGTTTGCCGTCTTCAGCCAGCAGAGTATTGGCGCGTTTCCAGATTCCTGGCGCGGTGCTTGGATCGAGTATGTCGTCAATGCCGAAATAGCGCTTGAGTTCGAGTTGAGTCCAATGGAAAAGCGGATTGCGCAGGGTGTGGGGCACAGTCGAAGCCCAGGCCATGAATTTTTCATAGGCAGAAGCGTTGCCGGAGCAGAATCGTTCCGCCACTCCGTTCGTGCGCATCGCTCTCCATTTGTAGTGGTCTCCTTCGAGCCAGATTTCGACCAGGTTGGCAAAGCGACGGTCTTCTGCAATATCTTCGGCGGAAAGATGCGTATGAAAATCGAGAATCGGCTGGTCTTCTGCGTGATCGTGATAAAGACGTTGTGCCGCCCTGCTTTGCAGCAGAAAATCGGCCTGAAGAAATGACATAGCCCGGCCCCCCGGAGTCTTACTGCAATTTTAGAACAGAATCTTCAGCCCCAATTGGCCAATCCTTGGATCGTCGGCGGAGGTAATCCTGCCGAAGCCACTGGCGTTGAAATTCCCGACGCCGCTGACCGTGCTGTCATCGCTGCTGTAGTTCACGTGGTTAAACACATTAAAGTACTCGGCCCGGAATTGGAATTTCAAACGTTCTGTAGCCCGGAACGTCTTGGAAAGCCCCATGTCCCAATTGAAGAGACCGGGCCAGCGTAGACTGCCTTTGCCCACATTACCGAAGGCTCCGATCGCGGGTTGGGCAAAAGATGCGGGGTTGAGAAAATCGACACACTTCGTGGTTACGCCTGAACATGCGCCCGATCCATAAGCCGATCCTGCAATCACGGCCCGATCCTGCCCGATTCCGGTTTGTGATCTATCGTTAGGCGCGCTTAGCCCCGAAAGGGCTGTAAATGGACGCCCTGTTTGTGCAGTGGCAACTCCGCTGAGCTGCCAATCGCCAAAGAACCCGCGCAAAACGCCGTTCTCCTTGGATAGCGAAGGAAGCTGCCACACATAAGAAGTAACAAACCGATGAGTGTGATCGAAGTCGGATGGCCCACGATCAAAGGCGTGCCGTAGCGGATTGTCCCACGGAAGAGCCGAGACCGAGTCCGCGCCGATCTCGCTTACTCCTCCGCCCACGGGCAGGGTGTCGATGCTCTTCGACCAGGTGTAATTGGCGAGGATGGTCAGGCCATGCGACATCCTTTTCTCCACGGATAATTGCAGCGAATTGTAAGAGGAATCGATGTCCTGCAGGTCCAGGAAGACGTTGTTATACGGGCAGCCTGTAGTCTTTGTGGTTGGTGTGGTGCGGCAACTCGGGCCGGCAAAAGGAAGATTCAACCGACGCCGCGTATCAATGTTGGTGGCGCCACTTCCCGGATTAGCCGGATCCAATTGCACTGTCTCTTTGAGATGGGTGCCGTGCGAGCCCACATAGGCTGCACGCGTCAGGAAACCTGCCGGGAATTGATGTTCCAAGGTCAGGTTCCAGTTGTAGAGCGTAGGGACCATATATTTCGACGAAGGATCGAACGAAATTGCCTGCAACGGCAATGGGAATGCGAAATTACTTGCCACAGGGAAAGAGATCGGGAAAGGATTGGGAATTCCCGGTCCGGTGCAATTGACTCCATTCAGGCAATAGGGATCACTGAATGGCCCGGGAGGAGCAAGCGGCCCGACTTGCGGGCTGAACGGCGAAAGATCGACCATGCGATTGTTGATGATCCCTGTGATTCGCGTGTCGTAAAAGATCCCTGCTCCGCTGCGCAGGCTGGTCTTGCCATCTCCGAAGACATCCCAGGCGAAGCCTCCGCGTGGGGAGAAATTGTTCAAGCTGGCCCTGACGCCATTCTGGGGCACACCGGGATCACCGGCAAAGAACAACCCGGGAGGCGCGTTCACAAACAACGTCGATGTCTGCCCGCCGGGAACGGCCTGGGCAAGCAGGAACTGCTCGACGCGGTTCTTATCTTCGCGCCAGGGAAGCCCTGGTTCGTAGCGCAGCCCAAGATTGATCGTGAGCCGGCGGTGAACTTTGAAATTGTCCTGGATGTAAACGCCGGCAAACAAGCCACGATTGTTTTTGAATTCTCCCGCGCCCTGTTGGAAACTGCTCAGGCGTCCTTTGGCGAAATTGGCGAAGCTGGTAAAGGTAAAGGTGCCATAACCAAAGAAGCCGGGATTATTGAGATCGACCCGGCTACGCTCGATCACGCCGCCAAAATGCAGATCGTGCTTGCCTCTCACCCAGGTAAAGTCGTCGCTCCACGTAAAGTTGTTGCGGACAAAGGCTGCGTTGGGATTATCTCCGAAGCTGAAACCGTGGGTTCCCTGGACATTCACGCTTTGAATCGCCTTACCGTTGTTAGGCTGGAAGATGTTCACGCCAAAATCAGATACCTGGGGCACAGTGGCCGCTGGCCCACGATTGGCCACTTCGCGAGAGAAGCTGAAGCGGGCATCGTTGAGCATGTGGGCGTTGAAGATATGCGTTTCATGGAGCAGATAATTCTGCGAGGTGATAGTCGAGCCATCAGAGTAAGTAAGAATGTTTGTGGGATCGAATACCGGATCACGATGAAAGTGGGCCCAGTAGTGGCGAAATTCCAGACGATCGTTGCTGCTCAATGAATGATCGATTTTACTGATGATCTCGTGCGTATCTCGACGGTCGGGCCGACTGAATGTCACTTGTCCTACGGGCACGAAGGAGAGCAATTTGAGAGCTGCTGAATCGGTAACCGTGGCCCTCTCAGCCGCGGTGGGCAATGTCCGCGAATCGGGTGTTCCATCGCTGCGAAAGATCGTACCTTGATATCCGGCAAAGAAGAATGTGCGGTCGTGGATGATCGGTCCGCCAATGGTCCCGCCAAATTGATTGCGCTTGAGCTGGTCTCGGCCGTCATCCTTTGCGGGAGCGCCGTTCGAAAGCGTTGGGCTGGCAAAAAAGTTCTTGGCATTGAAAACCGAATTGCGCAGGAACTCGAATCCATCGCCGTGAAAAGTGTTGGTGCCCGATTGGGTGATGATGTTCACCACGCCTCCGGCATTCTGGCCGTATTCCGCGCTGTAATTGCTGGTCTGGACGCTGAATTCCCGCAGAGCGTCCGGAAAGGGGAAGGGCTGGTTGACGTTGGTGTATTCATCAACGTTGTTGCCGCCGTCGAGTTGGTAGCTGATCTGGTTCTGCCGTGATCCGTTGGTGGAAATGACGACCGCGCCGGGAAAGGTCTTGGTCACTCCCTGGTTCACGCCTCCGCCGGTGGTGCCGGTGGGGTTCACAACATTGGGCATCAGCACTGCGCCCGGAACCAGCAACGTGAGTTCCGCGGCGTTACGGCCATTTAACGGAAGCTCCGAAATGCGCTGCTGCTCAATGACCTGCTTGACCGTGGAAGTCGAGGTATCGACCTGGATGGCATTGCTCACCACCTCCACTACCTCGCTGGCGCTTCCAACCTTGAGGCTGAAATTCAGGGTGAGCGCCTGGTCGGCAAGCAACGTAGCCTTGGTTTGGGTGACCTTCTGAAAGCCTATGGCCACGACGCTCAGCGAATATTCAGCGGGACGAAGCGAGGAAAAAACGTAATACCCTTGTCCATTCGTAGTCGTGGTCCGTGAAGCGCCAGTCGCGCTCTCCGTCGCGGTCACTTCCGCACTCGCCAGCGCTGCCCCCGAAGGGTCGGTGACCGTGCCGCTGATACTCGCTAAGCCTTGTGCCAGGGCACCTTTGGGAAGAACAAGCAGACCAAAACCGACCAGCAAGAAAAGCAGGAGATGTCTTTTCACGGGGCGTACCTCTCGATGGTCGCGGACTATAGCATGTGCTTTTTACGGGTGTAAAGCCGAGCGAAACTAAAGGGTCTGTTTAGATTATTTAAATGGTTTATTTTTTCGATTTCTTGGCTGCTGCCTCCCGCCGCTTGATCGCCGCATCGCTCGACGCCTTGAGAAGGGACTTCAATGCAGCGCTTTTCAGGTCCGATTGGCTTCTAAGCTTGACGTGGCGATGCACCTTGCCCGTGCCTTCAAGAAGCTTCCCAGGATCAGGCAACTGCATGGCATAGGCAATGCCCAAATTCACCCCGATTTTGGTCGGCATGATCATGCAGACCATGTCGATGTATTTAGGACCATAGCTGTAACCTATAATCCGGCCTTTAATGTCAACTCCTTCTTCGATGTTGGGAATCATCTTAAGAACAAACGAGCGAGCCGCCATGGCCAGATCGCGCACTTCTGGAGCAAAGGGGACGAGAAAGTCATCTACGGCCTTACTCGGATTCTTGTTTGGAGAATTGCTATTCATACCTACCATCCTGGAGGGTTTCGGAGAACTTCGATAAGAATCCTGCGCACTCTGCCGGCGTGAATTTCAAGATGCCGTTTCTCAGAGGTGTCTGTATTTCGGGTCACAAACTTCTTTCCTTTGCAGGCTATTCCTTACCTATGATCCTTCGGAAAAGGCCGAAAATGCAAGCCGATTCAAAGCATCACGCCAATTCATATTTATCCACTTGAATCAGGGAGAAGCGTAGCCTCGCTGCTCTCCAGGATGCACTGGAGCGCGCTGCTGCGGTCCGAGAGAAATATCTGCCACGATCAGGCATGGCTCAAGTTGCTTGGCTTCTACAAGAACCTTGCCATCTGGATCGACAATCCCCGTTGACCCATAGGAGACCGAATTCTTGACGCGACCTGCGACATCGGCGCGAACCACGTATACATTGTTTACATTGATTGCGATCTCGCTCGCCGGCCTACGTAGTCAGCGAGTCCACCCAGCACGCCCTCCGGGCAGCATAAGATTTCAACACCCTGCGATTCGCAGATTTCGACCTGTTCCCGAATCAGGTCCACCACTGCCATTGAATTCGTGGCTTGCAGAGGAGCTTGATAGGCCGCAACTTTCACTGTGACGGTCCTGTCTCGGAAAATCGGTAACTCGCATGGCTATCGTAATCAATACCGTACTTCTTCTTAAGTTCCTGAATGTAGTTGAGGGTGGTTTTCGTGTGGGGGCCGACGCCTTCATTGGTGTGCAGCAGCATCTCCTCCAGGCAGCTATCCACGCTCATGCGCTTATGTTTCGCCAGATCTTGAAGCAAGGCTGCCAAGCGTTTTTCGAGCCGCACCGGCACATCTACACGTTCAATCTTGATCGGCGGCCCGACGTTGAACAGGTGATGCCCAAACGACAGATTGTATCCATGCAGGTCGCGCACCACGTAGTCGCGGATTCCGTACTCACGGTCTCCGATCTCTTGCGCCACCTCGACGCCGTTGGAGCGATGGAATTCATATAACTGGTCTGCACTGCCAACCAGAAAATACACCGAGCAGCCCTTAGGATCGGGCGTGCCTTTTTGCAGGAACATCTGCATTCGTCCCAGATTCACGCCCGCAAACGTCGGCGGGTCGCCCCAGGTAAAGGCCAGCTTAAAGCCAAGTTTATTGATGTAGAACTCGATCGCGGCATTGATATCGCTTACCGCAAACCCGGTGTGCGTTTGTTCGCATTCGATGAATGGAAGAGCTGGGTTTGTCATTCCTCCAGCTTACCGTTGATACGGACGTTTTTCATCTCCAGGCCTATCACATTCTCGATTATGTTGGGCTTGGCTACGCCCGCAAGATCGCAATCGCTCAGGCGAACATTTTCGATGGGAGCGTTTTTGAATCCGCGCAGATAGAGTGCATATTGTGCTTTCTTCATTGTCAGATTGCGAAGATCGACATTACGCACGACCGGAACAAACTTGCCAGCCTCTCCTTCTTCGTAAAAGTCGTCGATCGTGAGGCCCGCCATCGCAACCTCTCCCACCTCTATATTTCGTACATGGATGCCTTCCAGCAGCCCGCCGCGCATGGCGTTGTTTTTGATTCGCACGGCGCTATCCAGATGAGGGCTGTCCATGCGGCAGTTTTCGGCAAACACATTGCGCACGCCGCCGGAAATTTCGCTTCCGATGGTTACGCCGCCGTGGCCGTCTTTCATATGGCAGCCCTGGATTACGATATTCTGAGACGGCATATGCACGCGACGGCCATCCGCATTTCTTCCGGCCTTGATGGCTATGCAGTCATCACCGGTATTGAAATTGCAGTCCTGGATCAACACATCGGTGCATGACTCTGGATCACAGCCATCGGTATTCGGGGCTGCATCGTGATTCGGTCCGGCTCCTGTAATGGTCATCTTTCGCACCGTAACATTGGTGCACAGCACCGGATGGACCTGCCACATGGGAGAATTCTTCAAAGTCACACCCTCGATGAGGACATTTTTGCAGCGATAAGGCTGAATAAATTGCGGCCGCAGGTAGTGTCCTTCTCCGAAAGCCCTTTCGCTTACAGGAACACCCCTTTCCGCCATATCAAACAACGCATTCCGGTCTCTCTCCTGGCTTGGATCGCCTTTTTTCCAGCCGCACTTCTGGCGTCCTTTCCATGGCCACCAGTACTCGCAGTCGGCATCGCCATTAATGGTGCCGCCGCCGCTGATTGCGATATTTTCCTGTTCGAAGGCATAGATAAAAGGCGAATAGTTCATCAACTCAATGCCTTCCCAACGGGTAAACACCAGAGGATACTTCCGGGTGTCGCGGAGGAAGCGCACGGTCGCGTCGGACGAAATATGAAGGTTCACGTGGCTCTTAAGATGAATTGCCCCGGTGGCGAACTCGCCCGGAGGAACAATCACGCGTCCGCCACCGGCTGCCTGGCAGGCGGCAATGGCCTTTTGGATCGCTTGACTGCAATCAAATTTGCCGTCGCCGACCGCTCCAAACTTTGTAACCTCGAAATCCCGATTTGGGAAAACCGGAGGCTTGATGCGGCTGAGAATCTGCGGAACGCTGTCCCAGGGATCAGCCTGATCTTTGATTAAGGTCTTACCCAACAGGCCGGGCGGCCGGACAAGCAAGGCGCTTCCGGCAACCATGGACATCTTGAGAAAGTCGCGGCGATTTCTCATAACTTTTTTAGAAGACATATTTTGCCGCAAGTTGCAGAACGCGCGGAGTTCCGACCGTGGTCGTGATCTGGCCAAACTGGCTGCTGCTCGGATTACTGTTGACCGGATTGGCGAAATTCGGATGGTTCAAAAGGTTGAATGCCTCGAACCGCAGCATCAGGTTTTGGCCCTCACGAACCTTGAATTGGCGGGAAACACCAGTGTTGAAGGTAAGAAAGCCAGGGCCCTCCAATGTATTGCGGCCCGCTGTGCCAAATGTTCCCGTGGCATTGGTCACGAACGCGTTGGTGTTGAACCAGCAGGTTGGTGAGCCCACAGGTGCGCCATTCGGACAGCTTCCCGTATTTGGATCTCCCACAATGTCTGCACGGTCCTGCTTGATGCCGGTGAGGGAGGCATCGGAGCCGCCCAGGGCTGAAAAATGGTTGCCGGTGTGATAGCCGATGATCGTAGAAAGCTGCCAATTCCCTAAGAGAGCGCTGGTAACTCCATTGCTGAACTTGGGCATGCTGGCGACGAAGGAAGAATTGAAGATGTGGCGTATATCGAAGGAACAGTTGCCGTGATCACCTGCAAAATTGTTTGGGTTGCTAATCAACCGGCTGCTGGAGAGTTCGCCTGCAAATTCGCCCGTACCGATGCAATGCGACCATGTGTAGTTTGCAAGCAAAGTAAAATGCTGGCTGAAACGATGGTTTACCGTGAGGAGAAGTCCATTGTAGGAGGCGTTGCCTTCATCGGTCGCCGTGGAGATGCTTGAATAAAATGCGCCATTGGTTGGATTCTGCAATGCCAATACTCGCCGGACTTGCTCGTTCGCAGAGGTCGAACACGGAGAGGTACCAGCGCCATGAACCGGTGTAACAGTGCTGGAACTGGCACAATCATTGCCGGGAATGAAAACCGGAGTATTGGCATCATACCCAAGCCAGAGATGGTTCGTCCGGTTTCCCAGATAGCTGGCTGAGACCAGCCAGTTCGGCCCAAACTGCTTATCAATAGAAAGGTTCCACTGCTGCACATAGGTGGGCCGCAGATTAAGTGGCAGATTCACATAGACGCCGCTGGCCGGGAAGAATGCATTGCTTCCGCCAGCGGTTGGGAAGGGCAACGGAAATGGCGGAACCGTCAATCCTTGATAGGGATTGGTGAATCCACCAGCCGGGCGTGAGATCGATATACCACTGCCGAATGGGCTATTGTCGGCGAAGCGGTCAAAGTAGAATTCTTCCGGGTTGTCATAAAACAGGCCATATCCCGCGCGAATTGTCTCCTTGCCCTTGCCCCGCGGATCCCAGTTGAAGCCGCCGCGTGGGGAGAAGTTTGACGCATGACCGTTGACGTAAGAGCATGGCGTCTGCGAATCTCCACAGAAGAACAGCCCTGGAGGCGCGTTGGGAAACACCGTGCTCCTGACTCCGGCGGCAAAAGCCGCAGGATCGAAATGACTGCCGCGCTTGTAGCGGTCCTGCGCCGGGTAATAAGGCTCCCAACGCAATCCGAAATTCAAGGTTAGGTTCGACAAGACCCTGTAGTTGTCCTGCGCATAGAGGCCGTAATAGCTTTGCCTCCAGTTCTCTTGCTCATTGTTGCCCTGGCTAAAAGTCTGGACTGCGCCCAGCATGAAATCAGCCAGAGAGTCTCCGCTGGAACCGGCCGTCGACTGTCCGCTAAAGGCAAATTGCCCGTTGCTCTGGAAGGTAGATAATTCGTTGAGCTGGCTGTGGACCCAATTGACCCCGAAAGCAATCTGATGTTTTCCCCGCACCCAATCGAAATCATCCGACACCTGGAACGAATTGTTGTTGAAGTGACCCGGAGTGGCAGTTCCGCTTTCCACATTGAAGTAATTGCTGATGCTCACCACGAGCGCGCCAGGTACGGGACTTGGAACGTTGACGCCCAGCGCCGACGGATTCGGAACGTTGCTGACAGGGCCGCGGAAGATCGCCATGCGATTGGCAGTGAGGTGAATCGAATTGATCATCGAATTATTGAGCGTGTAGGTATCGCCAATCACCGCTGACTGGTTACGGGCGAACTGGCCGGCCTTGCCGGTCGTCAAGAGATTGACGCCATCAAATATCGGGGGATCCCGGAAATCCGTAATGAAATAACGGCCGAATACGGTGTTTTTTGAACTCTGGCTCCAATCCAGGCGGGTTACGCCCTGATCCTCATCGCCAGTGTTGAAGAGGGTGAGGCTTGTTCGTCCGCATGGGTCAGTGGAAACTGGGACAAGCTTCAGCAGGTTCAAAGCCTGCTGGTTGAAGCGGCCAGTAGGAATCTTGTTGCCGGCAAACGTCTTGGCCGAATTGGCAGGATCCTTCAACGTGCGTGCCTTGCTCAGACAAGTCTTGGATTCCAAAACACTGAAGTCTCCGACAAGGGCTGCGGCTGTGGGCACGGCAACGGTCGTTGGCGCCTGCGCCTGAAAATTACGCGTAGCCTGGTAGCCAGCGAAGAATTGCAGCTTGTCGCGGACAATGGGTCCGCCCAGGGTCCCGCCGAACTGATTGCGCCGGAGCACATTGTCATTGGGGTTTGCGCCGGAAGTACTGTTCACAAAGGGAGAGATCCAGTGATGAGCATTCACAGCGTCGTTGCGGAGAAATTCAAAAACGTTTCCGTGGAAGCTGTTGCTGCCTGATTTCGTGATCACATTGACGACCGAACCAGGATGCGCACCATAGCGCGCCGTAAGCGTGCTGGTCTGCACACTGAATTCCTGAATGGCGTCGGGGAACGGGAAGGGCATATTCAGGTTGGAGAACTTATCGACATGGTCGCCGCCGTCCAACAGGTAGTTGTTGGCATTCTGTTGCCCCCCGGCGACAGAAATAGTGGCGGTTACTGAACTGGTCACGTTGCCGTTTCCATAGTTCTTGCTGCTTAACAGATCATTCCCGGGAATCGACGGATTGGCTGCACCGCCGGAAAGCAGGATCAGGTCTGTGGCTTGGCGGCCATCCAAAGGGAGATCAACCACTCGCTGCTGATCTATCACCTGAGACACGGAAGTCTCCGTCGTCTGGACCATGACGGCATCTGCAGTCACTTCCTGCACCGTTGTCACTGTTCCCACCCGGAGTTGCACGTCGATTCTGGGATCTTGGCTCACCTGCAACGTGATCCCCGTCTGGAGATAGTTTTGGAACCCTTGAGCCATCACTTCTAGCTGATAGGGCCCGACCGGCAGGTTAGGCAACGCAAAGTGGCCTTCGGAGTTGGTAACCGTGGTCCGGATCAGTCCAGACGAAAGGTGGGTAGCTTTGACCTCAGCGCCGACAATGGCGGCATCACTGGAGTCGGTAACGTTCCCATGCATTTGCGCATAGTTGACTGCCTGCCCTGCTGTGCTCACGGCCATGAAGCCGAGATATATAGACACAATGAGAATCCCACGGAACCCGCGATTGCTCATGACTTCTCCTCCCAGCGGGCTCGCCAAAGGGCTGGATTATCAAAACGGGGACAATCTTTAGGCGCTTGTACTCTGGCTTGTGACTTGGCCCGCACGCGTACGTGTGCCAACTCCTGGAAATCGTTGACCCCCGGCAAAATAAGCCTCACGGGAGCTTAAGTCAATTTTAAAGATTTTAATGATCCGTTAAGTTTTTCAAAACGATTAAAGCTTTGTCGAAGGTGCAGTTGGATTTATCGACAAAGTGGAGTTGAAGCACATAAGTGCCTTCGAAACTGGAAGGCTTTTGAACTCTCGATTTCCGACATGAGGCGTATGATGAGTTTCCCGAACAGCGGATAAGGTTCTTCATCGCTTGATTCCCCTTTACGGGCAGACCGGACTGCTGCTGACAGCTCTTGAATCAGCTAGCTCTGGAGGAATACTCATGGATCTATGGCAGCTTGAGTTGCTCCTGGCAGTCGTGAATTCGTCGTCGATGACGCGCGCCGCCGAAAAGGTTCATCTATCGCCTGCCGCGGTAAGCCTGCAACTTCACAAACTCGCAAGGGAACTGGGGCTAGAGCTATTCGTCCGCTCCGGCAAGAGGCTGATCCCTACGCCAGCCGCCTTGCGGCTCGCCGAACATGCCAGGACCGTTATCAATCAAGTGCGAGATATCCATGAAGAGTTTAAGAACGATCCCGGAACGGACACGCGTCCCTTCCACTTCGCCACGGGAGCCACCACGCTGATCTACCGGCTTGGGAGCCCCCTCCGACGGTTACGTAAACAGTATCGGCAAATCGATTTCCATGTGACCGTGGCCGCCACTGAGGAGATGGTAACTGGGCTTCTCGACCGTCAGTTTGACCTTGCATTGATTTCCTTGCCGGTTGCAAATTCCAAGCTGAAAATCGTACCGTTGTTTGAGGAAGAATTGCTCCTTCTTCGCCCCTCAGCCTCTTATATCCGCAGCCGGAAGATAGGGTCCATCCAACCTTCTGAGCTCGAGGATGCGCCTTTTCTTTTGTATCCCAAGCAAAGCAATATGCGCTCCATTATCGACCGGTTCTTCCAGGAGATCGGAGTTACGCCGCGCGTGGTTATGGAGGCTTCCGATACCGAGGTGATTAAGCGCATGGTGGAAAGCGGCTTTGGGTATTCCATACTCCCGGAATATGCGCTTAAAGGACAGACG
>DASZFU010000138.1:0-9184 GCA_035939495.1 Candidatus Angelobacter sp.
CTCCGCCTTATGCTGGGCCACCGCATGGTCGAATTCTTCGCGCGTAAATAGCTTCAAGATTTGCGAGAAAATGCTGCATACTTTATTCATGGCGAAAAGCCTCCTAGGGAGATTGATTTTGGAAAACTCAACCTCACCTTAGCAGTTTTTCGCCTGCTTGTTTTAAAACCTAATTTGGACAAGTGTGACTTTCGGTCGCCCCCTCCGGGGCTGGTTTCTCGTAGCCTGACGATTGACTCCCACTTTTAATTACACCCATAGAGAAAACAAAAGTAGAGACTCCAGACCTGCGTTGATGTTCTGGTCGACGGATGACGATTCATTGCTGATAACCCTGACCGCGTGTCTCCTATCGCAACTTTCGCTTACAATGACCGGGCTATGACCACAAACAAACAAGTGTTGCTGGCCAGCCGTCCTACCGGCTGGGTTGAAGAGAGTCATTTTCGAATTGCTGAAGTCCCCGTTCCGAAGCCTGGCGATGGCGAGGTCCTGCTGAAAGCCACCTATCTTTCGCTCGATCCCTACATGCGCGGCCGCATGAACGAAAAATCTTATGCTGCGACCGTCGAAATCGGTGGCGTGATGACAGGACAGGTCGTCGGCGAAGTGATCGAATCGAAAAACAGCAAATTCAATCCTGGCGACACGGTAACGGCATATACCGGATGGCAGCAATACGCCATCTCCGATGGCAACGGCATGCGCGTCGTCGATCCAAAGATCGTGCCGGTTTCCGCCTACCTGGGCACGGTCGGCATGCCCGGTGTCACCGCCTGGTACGGCCTCTTGAAGATTGGAGATCCTAAGCCTGGCGAGACTGTCGTAGTGTCCGCAGCCGCAGGAGCTGTTGGCAGTGTTGTCGGCCAGATCGCCAAAATCTTCGGCTGCCGTGCAGTCGGGGTCGCGGGCGGCCGTGAAAAGTGCGATTATGCCGTGAAGGAATTGGGCTTCGATGCCTGTATCGACCATCGCTCAGGAAATCTGGCAGAAGCCCTGGCCGACGCCACGCCCAAGGGCATCGACGTCTATTTTGAAAACGTAGGCGGTCCTCTTCTCGATCTGGTACTGGCACGGTGTAATCCCTTTGCCCGTCTTCCCATTTGCGGAATGATTGCCGATTACAACTCCACCGAGCGTTATGGCGTGAAGAACCTGATTGCGGCCGTAGGAAACCGCCTCAAGCTGCAAGGCTTCATCATCTCCGACCACACTCCAATCTGGCCTGAAGCCCTGATGCAACTCGCGCAATGGGTACGCGAAGGAAAACTCAAATACCGCGAGACCATAACCGAGGGCCTCGAAAATGCCCCCAAGGCATTCATCGGACTATTCAAAGGAGAAAACTTCGGCAAACAGCTCGTAAAAATCTGAGCAGCAAGTTGATCGCAGTTGCTGTTAACTTGAATGATGCCATCGCTGCCAGCCAAGCTATGTTTTTTAATAGCATCTCCCAAGGCGTTAGTCCTTGCCATGCTGCCTTGGCGACGAATCAATAAAACGATCCACTAAAGCTGTTTCTCCTCTTCTTAGATCAAGCCTTGACTCCCATAAATTCCTCGAATCCCCGCATAAGAAAAACTAAGCGCAAACCTTCTATTTTTGGAATCCTCGCCACTCGCCAAAATAGCTTTGTTTTTTTGACAAACACCTTGATTCCGAAGGATAATTCAACCCCGTCGAAGCGCCAGTGGCGTGGCGTTTTCGAAAAAACCCCAGTTGCAGATTGCCAATGATGAAGCCATCGGACGCTTCAGAAATCGCACTTCCGGATCTGCGAGGGCAAGTTACAAAAGAAGTTGATGCAGTGTTGCCATTCTCTAAGACATACAAGCTCACGATCCACCCCTGAAGCAGGGCGCCATTTTTTGAATGACGAAGGGCGGCCAGCGAAGGTAAGGTAATGCTGCTGTTTAATGTTTCGATGAATGAGTGTTCATTCAGGTTTCGAAATGTGAAATGCCGGACTGAACGTGAGGCGCCCGAAAAGAGGAGATCGTCCTCACCACTTGAATTAAGGAGGATCTATGAAATCGTTGAAGTTACTGGCAAGTCTTGCGATATGCCTGTTGGTGGTCGCGAATATTGCCCATGCACAAGGTGTCGGCGCCTCTGGTGATATCAAAGGAACGGTCACCGATCCTCAAGGCGCGGTTGTAACCAATGCCACCGTGGAAACCGTTGACGTCGCTAAAGGTACAAAGCGAAGCGCTCCAACCGACAGCAGTGGTAATTATCAGGTGACCGGCCTTTTACCGGCCGTCTACACGCTCAGTGTCTCTCACTCCGGATTTACAACCGAAATAATGAAGAATGTTGTCGTCAACGTAGGTCAGACCACCGTTCTTGACTTCCATTTGAAAGTGTCCTCGGTAGCCGAGTCAGTCGAGGTCACAACCGAGCCGCCGATTGTGGAAGTGGATAGAAGCCATCAATCCAACACCATCAATTCGCAATTGATCCAGGATCTTCCTATCAACCGTCGCGACTATCTGACATTTACCTTGCTGGCGCCTGGCGTCACTGACTCCACGCGTCTCGCTGGAGACCAGGATTTTCGTGTGAAGCAAACGCCGCAAAGCGGACTTTCCTTCTACGGCAGCAATGGCCGCGGCAACAGCGTCACAGTCGATGGCGGCGAAGCCAACGATGATTCCGGCGGCGTGCGTCTAACCATGAGCCAGGATGCCGTGCAGGAATTTCAGATCAACCGCAGTAATTACAGCGCTGAGTTGGGTGGCGCCAGCGGTGCAGCCATTAACATCGTTTCCAAGTCCGGCACCAACGACCTGCATGGAAGCGTCTATGGTTTCTTCCGTAACGATGTCTTCGATGCCCGCAATCCCTTCGCTGTTACTCAGGCCTTGCAACCCAATCAACTCTTCAATCCGGCGAATCCCGATTCGGTGGGCACACCCACCAAAGACGAGTTGGCCCGGCAGCAATTCGGCGCAACCGTAGGGTTCCCTATCGCGAAGGATAAGACCTTCGTCTTCGCCTCGTTTGAAGCCTTGCGTCAGAATGCTCAAAATGCCGTGCCCTTGCTGACCAATACCAACGTGTTCCGGCCAAACGGCGGGCAACGGAACATTTTCGCTGGTCTCTTAAATCAGCCTAATAGCCCTGTGCCCTGCTTGACCGGCCAGCCTGCTCTGCCTTCCGCGACTTGTGCCGGCATTCTTAACAACATCTTGACGATCAATCCCGCCAGCAGCCCTCGGAATGCGTTTCTCGTGCAACAGTTCGAGAACAACGGCGGGGTATTTGCCTATCAAACCCGCCAATACCAACTCTCCGCGCGGCTGGATCATACATTCAACGATAAGAACCAGGCCTATTTGCGCTACAGCTTTGCCCATGACCTGGATTCCAATCCCGATGTCCAGTCGCTGACGGGCTTTTCACGCGGCAGTTCCGTTCATGCCTATGACAATACCGCCCAGGTAGCCTGGTTCCATCAGTTCAGCGCCCGCACTCAAAATGAAGCCAGGGCACAGTGGAATTACAGCAATTTCAATGTGGTCCCCAACGAGCCGGCAGAGCCAGGTTTGGATATCCCTGGCTTCGCAAATCTCGGAACGAACATCTTCCTGCCCAGCTTCACCATCATGCGCCGGTATGAGTTCGCCGATAATTTCACCATGATTCGCGGGAAGCATACCTTGAAGTTCGGTGGTTTCGAACTTTACCGCGGCAACCATACTGAATCGCACACCTTCTTCCCGGGAAGGTTTGTCTTTGGCAATCTTCCGGGCGGAATTCTCAGCCCATGCTTGCAGGTGCCGGCAGCTTGCGCCACCTCTGGCGGCTCTTCTCTGCTAACCGCTTTCCCCCAGACACTCAACTCGATTCAATCGACTTCGTTGGGGCTCCCGCAGTTCTATCAGCAGGGCTTCGACAATCCCATTTACAACTACCCTCGGCCTTGGACTGCTATGTATGCGCAGGACTCATGGGCCATCGCTCCAAATTTCACTCTGAACTTCGGCTTGCGCTATGAACTCGACACACAGTACGGAAAACTGAACTCTGATAAAGACAACTTTGCCCCTCGGGCTTCGTTTGCCTGGGATCCTTTCAAGGACCATAAGACTGTAATTCGCGCGGGCTATGGAATCTTCTACTCGCCGATTTACGGCCAGATCGCCGATGTTGTTCAGACGTTGGGAATCGTGAACGGCTTCCGTCCCATTGCCCAGGTGTTCGTGCCTTTGACGGGCGCTCCTGGCAATCCGGCTCTGACTTCTGCGGCTATCTTCCAGACACTCTTTGCCCAAGGTAAAATCGCGTGCACCACTCCTGCTCCCGGAAACGCTGCCTGCATCACGCCTGCGGACCTTACTCAGTTCGGCATCAATATTACCCACACCGGCCCAATTCCGCCGTTGACGGTTTTGTTCAGCGGGCAGCCGGATTATCAGAACCCCTATTCGCAGCAGGCTGAGTTTGGAATTGAACGCGAGATCACTCCTGGTTTCTCGGTTGCTGTGAGCGGAATCTACGTTCACACCCTGAGACTCCCGGTTGCCATCGATACGAACAATCTGCCAGGAGCTCCCTTCCAAAACGCGACCCTGGCAAATGGATCGGTCGTTTCCTTCCGGAACTGGGGCGCACCGCAATGCGGCGCTAATCCATTGTCGTGCTTTGCCAATCCGTTGTTGCTGCAGAACGACGTCTATTCGTCGCAGGGTTCCTCTATCTATGAGGGCGCTATCCTGGAGATCAAGAAACGCTTCAGCGATCACGTCTCTATCATGGGCAACTACACCTGGAGCAAGGCTTTTGACACAGCCACCGATTTCAACAGTGACTTTGGCCCGGCCGACCAGACTAATCTGGCGGCTGAACGTGCGCTTTCCACCTTCGATCAGCGCCACAAGGTCGTAGTCGCCGCCATTCTGGACAGCCCCTGGAAAGGTGGCAAGGATGCCGACGTAGGTCACAAGATCTTCAGTGGCATCCAGTTGGCGCCCATTATCCGCTACAACAGCGGCCATCCTTTCAACCTCCTCGCCGGAACCAATGTCAATAACGATCGGCACTCCACCAATGATCGTCCCATTGGCGCCGCTCGCAATACCGGCCAGGGGCCGGATTTCTTCGACGTAGATATGCGCTTGACCAAGGCAATCCGCGTGAATGAAAAATCCAGCATTCAATTCATGGTCGAAGGATTCAACCTCTTCAACCGTACAAACTTCGGCTCCGTCAACAACGTGGTTGGCCCCAACTTCGCCCTTCCGCAGAGCGCCGGAGGAGGCGGATTCACTACGTTTAACGTGAGTGGAAGCAACATCGGACCAAGCCAGCCCCTGGGCTTCACCTCCGCGTTGCCTCGCCGCCAGCTTCAGTTTGGAGCACGTTTGACGTTCTGATTTAGTTCGCGATGGGTTCAGCTTCCATGAAGCTGAACTTAAGGAATGTTGTAAAAAAACTGATTGTCATCCCGAGAGCCTACCCGCGCGCCCAGCGCGGGTAGACTGGAGGGACCTTGAGTTGTGCTGTTAACTGTTCCGAAAAGACGAACACTTCCAAATGTCTACCACCACATCGACTGTCCCCAAAACTGCGCAACAAACCGGCGGCCAAGCGGTCGTCGAAGCCCTGTTGAAGTGCGGCATTACTACCGGCTTTGGCATTCCCAGCATTCATAACATTGGCATCTACGACGCGTTGCGCCAGGAGCCGGCCTTCCGGCACTGGATTGTGCGCCACGAGCAGGCCGCCGGTTTTGCCGCTGATGCGTTTTATCGCCGCACTGGAAAGCCTGCCGTCATTTTTGCCTCCACCGGTCCCGGAAATCTGTTTACCGTGGTGCCGCTTTTGGAAAGTTTGCAGACGAATACACCGGTTGTCCTGATCGGCACCAACGTCGCGACGCATGTGCTTGATAAATCCTGTGGCGCTTTGCATGAGACTCCCCGGCAACTGGAGATCATTGCGCCTCTCACCAAATTTGCGAAACGGGCCCCCTCGGCTGATTCCATTGCGGAATTGATTGCCCAGGCCGCCAACGCCGGAGGCCCGGCATTTGTAGAAGTTCCCACCGATCTGCTTTATGCGCCTGTCACCAATGGAACCGCCGCTGCTGCGAAATCGTTTGAACGTATTTCTACGGCAACTGCTGAGGAGATAGCAGACGCTTCTGCCGAAATCGAGCGATTCAGAAAGCCGGTGATTATTGCAGGATCGGGTGCGCTCTATGGTGATGGTCCTCGGTCATTGCAGAGTCTGGCGGAGTCGCTCAATGCACCGGTACTGACGACGACCAGCGGTAAAGGAGCGATCGCCGATGATCATCCGCTTTCTATGGGCTGCATCTCCCGTCTGGGCGTTGTGCAACAACTGCTTCTCGAAAGCGATGTGTTGATCACGGTCGGAGCGAAGCTGACCGAATTCGATACAGGAAGGTTTACCCTGAAGCTTCCTGAACGCCACATCCGGATCGATCATCAGCAAACGAGTTCGCTCTATCCTGCAACCATCAAGCTAGTCGGAGACATTGCTTCACTCGCAATGAGGCTGGCCGCAGCCGCAAAGCCCCGCACCAGGTGGTTTGATGTGGCTGCCACTCGAGAGCAGGAAAGAATGAGGATCGAGGGCCTCCAGCAGGAAAGCTACGCTGCCCTGATGCTTCTGCGAAGCGCCATGAAGCCCGACGATGTATTGGTCAACGATCAATCGATCCTGAATTATTGGGCCTCGGCCTTCTTCGCGGTCTTGGAGCCACGGACTTTTCTTTACCCCACAGGTTCCGGGACGCTCGGCTATGCTCTGCCCGCAGCCATCGGCGCAGCCTCTGCAGAGCCTAAACGCCGGGTCCTGTGTATCGCCGGAGATGGAGGGTTCCAGTACACCTCGCACGAACTGGCCACCCTGGCTCACTATCAGTTGCCGGTAAAGATTCTTTTGGTCAACGACAACGCTTATGGAATCATTGGCTTCCTGCAGCGCTCCATGTTCGGCCATGCTCATGAAGTGGATTTGAAAAATCCCGACTTTTGCCGGCTGGCAGAAGCTTATGGCATTCCAGCAGACCGTGCGACCGACTTCGTAAGTCTGGAGCAAAAAATCTCGCGATGGCTCGAATCTCCCGGTCCATCTCTGCTGGAGTGGAAGACGGTGCTGAAGGCTCCCTGGGAAGCCGGGGCGATCATCCGTCCTACGAATCTGATGCCCACGAAGGAGCAGCGCTGATGCCACAACTGGCGACACAGGCTGTCCATGTCAAGCAACTTTTTGACCTGAGCGGGCGGGTGGCTTTCATCACTGGCGGATCCATCGGCTTAGGCCGCCAGATGGCCGAGGGCCTGGCCGAAATGGGCGCTAACATTGTGCTCTGTGCCCGCAAAAAAGAGCGGTGCCAGCAAGCCGCCGCGGAACTCACGCAACTTGGTGTAAAGACCCTGGCCTTGTCCTGCGATGTCAAAGACCCCAACAGCGTGCAGCAAGCGGTGGAAGCGGCGCTGGCTCAGTTCGGACGAATCGACATCCTCATCAACAATGCCGGCATCTCTTGGGGCGCGCCCACAGAAACGATGAGCCTGGCCGACTGGAACAAAGTAATAGAAACCAATCTGACCGGCTCCTTTCTGTGCTCTCAAGCCGTAGGAAAGCACATGATTGCCAATAAGCGTGGCAAGATCATTAACATTGCTTCGGTGGCTGGATTGGGCGGATCATCTGCGGATACCGTGCAAGCCATCGCCTACCACGCCAGTAAAGGTGGTCTTATCTCCTTTACCAAGGATCTGGCGTGCCAGTGGGCCGTCCATAATATCCAGGTAAACGCCATAGCTCCAGGATGGTTCCCCACCCACATGTCTGGCTGGGTGATCGAACACAAAACGGAAACCCTGCTGAAATCAATTCCCCAGCACCGCTTCGGCTCAGATCACGACCTGAAAGGAGCAGCAGTGTTCCTCGCGTCCGACGCCTCAGCCTATGTAACCGGCCACGTGCTAGTTGTGGATGGCGGCCAGACAGCATGGTAGAACAGCTTCTAGCTCCTGGCTGCTAGCTACTGGCTGTTCCCTGACTAAAACGTTTTGAGCTAGGAGCTAGTAGCCAGAAGCTAAGAGCTAAAAAACATGACTAACCTTCTCCACCAAAAAGTAGCCATCATCACCGGCACCGCCCGAGGCATTGGCCAGGCGGCCGCAGAACTGTTCGCCCAGCATGGAGCACGTGTCGTTATGTCTGACATTGATGCTCAACCTTTGAACGTAGCCGCCGAAGCAATTCGTAAGATGGGAGGAAACGTCCTGCCCGTTGCCGGCGATGTGACCGATCCCGCATTCCCGGAGAAACTGGTCAAGACTGCGCTCGAAAAATTCGGCGCCCTGGACATCCTGGTCAACAACGCCGGCTACACTTGGGATGCAGTGATTCACAAGATGACCGACCAGCAATGGCAGGCGATTCTTGATTGCCATTTGACCGCTCCATTTCGTATCATCCGGGCCGCCTCAGAGTATTGGCGCGAGAACGCCAAGGATGAGCAGGCTGCTGGAAGGACGCCCAAGGCCCGCAAGATCGTCAACATCAGTTCGACCAGCGGCACGCGCGGCAACCCCGGACAAGCGAATTATTCCGCCGGCAAGGCCGGCATCATCGGCCTAACCAAGACGCTGGCCCGCGAGTGGGGCCAGTTCAACATCCAGTCCAATGCCGTGGCCTTCGGCTGGATCGACACTCGCCTGACTCGACCCAAAGAAAAAGACGTGAAGATTGAGCGCGAAAACATGGAAATCCAATTAGGCATTCCTGCTTCCAGACGCGACAACATGCCAAAACTCATTCCCATGGGCCGAGCCGGAACTCCCCAGGAAGCAGCCGGAGCAGTCCTGTTCTTCGCCTCACCGCTTTCAGACTATGTCTCCGGCCAAGTCCTGGAAGTAACCGGCGGACTATAAAGGAGCAGGGCCGGTAAAGTATTTTTCGGAATCAGAAAACTCTTGCAAGAAAATGCGGACCAAAAGAAGAATTGTCCATCATGAAGTCGTGCCGCATGAAAATAAAAATAACTGGCTTTATAGCCGGCTAAAGCCCAATGTCACTTACTTTTAGAAAATAGTCCGTTTTTGCGATGCCCTTATTCCCCTGTCATCCTGAACGTAGCGCGTGAAAAAACTTACAAACTATGTTTATGATCAGCGCGGAGTGAAGGACCCCGAGAATG